>NZ_MAXF01000062.1 GCF_001704635.1 Streptomyces sparsogenes
CTGATGCGGCTACGTGAGCGTTGCGGGCCTGCGGCTACGTGAGCGTTGCGGGCCTGCGGCTACGTGAGCGTTGCGGGCCCGCGGCTGCGGTTGCGTTGCAAGCGCCCGCGGCCGGGTCGCCGTTGACGGCCCCGCGGCTGCCGGGCGGCGGCAGCGGCCGGGCGGCGGGTCGGGTGCTCTGGCCACCCTGCCCCTCCGTACGGGCGCTTGTGCGGAAGAATGGGGGGCATGAACCAGCCGATGAACGAACGATCGCAGGAGAGCCCGCACGTCCTGGTCGTCGGTCCGGACGGCATGGCCCTCGGCAGCGCCACCGCCGGTGACGGCGGCGGTGACGACGAGTCTCGCGAGGTTCCCGTGACGGACATGGTCGAACAGCCGGCCAAGGTCATGCGCATCGGCAGCATGATCAAGCAGCTTCTGGAGGAAGTCCGCGCGGCGCCTCTCGACGAGGCCAGCCGGGTCCGGCTCAAAGAGATCCACTCCAGCTCGGTGAAGGAGCTGGAGGACGGTCTCGCGCCCGAGCTGATCGGCGAGCTTGAGCGTCTCTCCCTGCCCTTCACCGACGAGGCGGTCCCGACCGAGGCGGAGCTGCGGATCGCCCAGGCGCAGCTGGTCGGCTGGCTCGAAGGCCTGTTCCACGGCATTCAGACGACGCTGTTCGCCCAGCAGATGGCGGCCCGCGCGCAGCTCGAGCAGATGCGCAGGGCCCTGCCGCCGGGCCTCGGCGGCGAGGACGGGGAAGGCGGGCCGAAGCACGGCGGCGCCCGGTCCGGCCCGTATCTCTGAACCTCTGAACCTCTGAACCTCTGAGCCCCTGAGCCGTCCCATCCATCCGTTCGGCCCCGGCGGGCCGTCCCCCGGACTCGGGAAATCGACGAGTCGCGCGGGGACGGCCCGCCGCCCTCTTGCCCTGCCCCCACGTGCCCCACGAGTGGCCCATCCCCTCGCCCCCGGATTGTCCCCTGACAGTGATCCGGTCGCTTTCTAGCCTGGCCTGAGGGCCCCGGGCAGTCACCCGGGACCGGAACGGAAAGAAAGAGGTCAGCCACCATGCGCATCTTCGTCGCGGGAGCCACGGGCGCCGTCGGCCGCCGTCTCGTCCCGCTGCTCGTCGCGGCGGGACACGAGGTCACCGGCGGCACGCGCACCGGGGAGGGGGCGGAGCGGCTGCGCGCGCAGGGGGCGTCGGCCGTGCGCGTCGACGTCTTCGACGCCGACAGCGTGCACCGGGCGGTCGCGGACGCCGCCCCCGAGGCGGTCGTCCACCAGCTGACCGCGCTGACGAACGGCGACCGCGCCGAGAACGGGCGGATCCGCAGGGAGGGCACCCGCCATCTGGTGGACGCCGCCAAGCGCGCCGGGGTCTCGCGCATCGTCGCCCAGTCCATCTCCTGGGCCTACGGACCCGGCGACACCCCGGCCGACGAGTCCACCCCGCTGGACGGGGCGGCGGAGCGGGCCGGGCTGGTCGGCAGCCTGCGGGCGCTGGAGGAGGCGGCCGCCGAGATCGAGACGCATGTGGTGCTGCGCTACGGGACCTTCTACGGCCCCGGGACCTGGTACGCGCGGGGCGGGCCGGTCGAGGCCGCGCTGCGCGGCGAGCAGGTGGCGGGCGATCCGGTGGCGGCGCTGCTCGGCCCGGTGGTGGCGGGGGACGCGGTGAGCTCGTTCGTCCACGTCGAGGACGCCGCCCGGGCTGCCGTGGCCGCGCTGGAGTGGCCGAGCGGCACGGTCAACATCGTCGACGACGAACCGGCGCCGGCCCGCGCCTGGCTGCCGGAGTTCGCGGCGGCGGTGGGTGCGCCGGCGCCCGCCCCCGCCGCGAGCGGCGGCCGGGAGGGCTGGGAGCGGGGGGCCGACAACACCCTCGCCCGCCGCCGGCTCGGCTGGCGGCCGCTCCACCCGACCTGGCGGACGGGTTTCAGGACGCTGTGACGAAGCGACGCAGTGGCGAAGCGATGGCGAAGCGACGCTGTGACGAAGGTGCCCCAGTGACGCAGCAGGGCCCGGCAGCCGCCGGGCCCTGTTTTACGAAAGTCGGGAGTCGGGGAAGACCGCCTCGCTCAGCCCGGCATCCCCGTGGAGACCGTCAGCTCGATGGTGTCGGTCTTCGGGTCGTACGGCTCGTAGTTGCGGTACGTGTAGTTGAGGACGGTGCCCTTGCCCCAGAGGTTCTCGTCCTCGGTGGTCACGCGGTACTTCCACCCGGCGGCCCGGATGCACTTCTTCACGGAGTCGACGTAGAGGTTCTGGAAGTCGGGCACGTTGTACGCGCCCTTCTGGCTGTAGGACTCCGTGGCGTCGGTGCACTTATCCGGGTCGATGACCTTGGTCTTGTCGCCCATGCGGAACCCGGACGGGGTCGCGGGCGCCGACGTGGTCTTGCTCTCCTTGGGGTCGTCGGCCGCCTGCTCGTCCTTGGACCCGCCGCCGCTGAGGGCGATCACGAGGACGACGGCGACGACCGCGATCGCCGCGACGACCGCCGAGCCGATGATCACGCGCTTGTTGCCGTTGTCGCCGCCCTGGCCGGCGCCCGAGGCCGAGGCCGGGGCGGGCGAGACGGTGTACGGCGGCGGGGTGTGGGCGCCGCCCTGCGCGTACGGCGCGGGGGTCGGGGCCGGGGTGTTGAAGCCCTGCTGGGCCACCGGCTGGGCGGGCGGCGGCGGGGTGGAGGGGCCGAAGCCGCCGAACCCGCCCGAGGACTGCGGCTGGTACGGGGTCTGGACGCCGCCGATGCCCGGGCCGGGGGGCTGCTGGCTGACCGGCGGGAAGACGGCCGAGCCCACGCCGGAGCCGCTGGGGCGGGCGGGCGGGCCGCCGCTGATGATGATCGGCGAGGCGCCGGTCTGACCGGTGCGCGAGACGCGGTCGCACTCGTCGCGCATGGCCTCGGCGGTGGGGAACCGCTCGTTCGGGTTCTTCTTCAGCGCACGGGCGACCAGCGCGTCCACCGCGGGGGGAATGGACTGGTTGATCGTGGAGGGAGCGACCGGCTCCTCCTGGACGTGCGCGTACGCGATGGCGAGCGGCGAGTCCGCGTCGAACGGCAGCCGGCCCGTCAGCAGTTCGAAGAGCATGATGCCGACGGAGTACAGGTCGCTGCGGGCGTCCACGCCGCGGCCGAGGGCCTGCTCGGGGGAGAGGTACTGCGGGGTGCCGACGACCATGCCGGTCTGGGTCATGGAGGTGACGCCCGACTGCATGGCGCGGGCGATGCCGAAGTCCATGACTTTGACCACATTACGCTTGGTCATCATCACGTTACCGGGCTTGATGTCGCGGTGGACCAGCCCCATCTCGTGGCTGATTTCCAGCGCGGCCAGCACGTCGGCTGTGATTTTCAGCGCCTTTTCCGTGGGCATCGCGCCGTACTGCCGGACATCGGCGTCGAGGACGGCGCGCAGCGGCTGGCCCTCGACGTATTCCATGACGATGTACGGCATCACCGCGCCGTCGATCGTGTCCTCGCCGGTGTCGAAGACCGAGACGATGTTGGTGTGGGTCAGCTTGGCGACCGACTGGGCCTCGCGGCGGAAGCGCTCGCGAAAGGACTGCTCACGGCCCAGTTCGGTGTGCAGGGTCTTGATCGCGACCTGACGGTCCAGGACGCTGTCGTACGCCAGGTGGACGGAGGCCATACCGCCCTCGCCGAGCAGGTCCCGCAGTTGGTACCGGCCGCCCGCGAGCGACTTCCCCTCGTACCGGCCCGGTGCGCCCTGCTGGCTCATTTCTTACTTCCCCCTCGGCGCACTCACTATCCTGACGTGCACGTTCAGACCCACTGATCTTTTTGTACTCGATATCCTGGCCCAGTCTGCCCCAGGCCACGGACACGTCAAGCGGCGTGCCCGTTCCGTGACCGGATGCGCAAGAACCCGTCACGTGATGTGCACGGCCTCACCTACAACAGGTTGGATGGCCGGTCCATCACGAACCGGTGCGCGGCACGAACCCTGTAGCGTGCTCTACCAGCAAACCGTACCGCCCGCGAGCGGGGCGATCACGAAGACCCCCACCGAGATCAGACGGCGAGGACCGATGGCACAGACCCAGAGCGGCGCCCAGGGGCCCTCCGAACCTGACGCCACCGGGGCCGGGATGCCGGACTCCCCCGAGGCGTGGGGCAACGGCGGCCTGGTCGGCGACGGCCGCTATCGGCTCACCAGCCGGCTCGGCCGCGGCGGCATGGCCGAGGTGTTCGCCGCCGAGGACGTCCGGCTCGGCCGTACGGTCGCGGTGAAGCTGCTCCGCCCCGACCTGGCGGAGGACCCGGTCTCCAAGGCCCGCTTCACCCGCGAGGCCCAGTCGGTCGCCGGGCTCAACCACCACGCCGTCGTCGCCGTCTACGACTCCGGCGAGGACGTCGTCGGCCAGGGCGGGTCCGGCAAGAGCGTCGTGCCGTACATCGTCATGGAGCTGGTCGAGGGCCGTACGATCCGCGATCTGCTGCTCAACGCCGAGGCGCCGCCGCCGGAGCAGGCGCTGATCATCGTCTCGGGGGTGCTGGAGGCGCTGGCCTACAGCCACCAGCACGGCATCGTGCACCGCGACATCAAGCCCGCGAACGTGATCATCACCAACAGCGGCGCCGTCAAGGTGATGGACTTCGGCATCGCCCGCGCCCTGCACGGGGCCGCCTCCACCATGACCCAGACCGGCATGGTCATGGGCACGCCCCAGTACCTGTCGCCCGAGCAGGCCCTCGGCAAGGCCGTCGACCACCGCTCCGACCTGTACGCCACCGGCTGTCTCCTCTATGAGCTGCTGGCGCTGCGCCCGCCGTTCGTCGGTGAGACCCCGCTGTCGGTGGTCTACCAGCACGTCCAGGACATGCCGGTGCCGCCGTCGGAGGTCTCCGGCGGCGCGGTGCCGCCCGAGCTCGACGGGCTCGTGATGCGCTCGCTGGCCAAGGACCCGGACGACCGGTTCCAGAGCGCCGAGGAGATGCGCGGGCTGGTGCAGTACGCCCTGCAGATGCTGACCGACGCGGGCGGCCACACCGGCACCTGGAACACCGGCCCCGTGACCCAGCATCTGGGCGCCTCCACCGGCGCCATGGGCATGGCCGGCACCGCCGCCCTGCCGCACCCCGGGCACGGCGACACCACCCAGCAGCCGATCCTCCAGGGCCGGCGGGACGACGACGGCGGCTACGACGGGGGCTACGACAACGGGTCCGGCGGCCGTGGCGGCCGCGGCAAGGTGTGGCTGCTCGCCGTGCTCGCGGTGATCGCCATAGCGGCCGGCGTGGCCTTCGCGCTGGACTTCGGTGGCGACGACGGCAAGAAGCAGCCGAGCAAGTCGCAGACGACGACCAGCCAGCCGCACACCAAGAAGCCGACCGAGAAGCCGTCGGACGACCAGACGGAGCCGACCGCGCCCAGCGAGCCCTCCGGCGGGACGGACGACTACACCGGGTCGACCGAGCCCTCGTCGCCCTCGTACAGCGAGCCCACGACCGCGCCGCCGACGGACACCGAGACCGACCCGCCCACCGGGGAGCCGTCCAACGAGGAGACCACGCCGGGTGGTGAGGAGACCACCCCGCCGACGACTCCCCCGACGACGCCCCCGACCACCGACCCGACCGATCCGACCGGCGGGCTGGACGGCGGCTGACCGGCTGATCGGCCGAGTGGGGCTTTTCCGACGGGGCGCGCCTGCGTGAAGGCGCGCCCCGTCGCGTTGTGCGCCGCCTCGTTCCGCCCCGGATGTTTCGCGCGGCTCAGCCGCAGAAGGCGTCGCGGACCGCCTCGTACTCCCGCGTCCACCACACCGCCAGGGCCGCCGCCGCGGGGAAGAGGGGATCGGCGCGGCGGTCGCCGTCCTGGTAGCGCCAGCGCAGCATCCAGAAGTCGTTGAGCCGCTCCCACCACACCCGGTGCACGGCCGCCGCCATCTCGGCGGCCCCGGCGCCCGTCGCGCAGCGGTAGGCCCGCGCGTACGGCCGCACCTTGTCCAGCTCCAGCGGTCCGCCCGGCCGTACGAAGAAGATCGCGGCGGCGCGGACCGCCTCCTCGGCGCGGGGCTGCACCCCGAGCCGGTCCCAGTCGACGATCGCGGCCGGTTCCGTGTCGCGGTAGAGGAGGTTCAGCGGGTGGAAGTCGCCGTGGACCCAGCCGGTGGCCGGGACGGCGTCGGCCTCCGGGCGGCGGTGGGCGTGCCGCTCCAGCAGCGCCCGCCGCTCGACCAGCCGGTGCTCGGCGAGTTCGTCGAAGGTGTCGCGCCGGCGGCGGCCGCGGGCGAGGGTGAGCAGCCGGTCGATGAGCGCGAAGGTGTAGTCGGGGTCGGCGGAGGCCTCGGGGGGCTGCCGGTCGGCCGCGCGGGCCTCCACGACCCGCTCCAGGCAGGTGTGGACGCGCCCGAGCAGCCCGCCGAGCCGCCATGACTGGGCGGCGGTCAGCTCCCGGCCGACGCGGTGCCGTCCCTCGACCCAGGGGTGCAGGGCGTAGCAGCGGCCGCCGATGACCACGACGGTGCGCCCGTCGGCGTCGGGGACGGGCGGGGCGACGGGCACCCCGAGCGTCTCCAGCCGCTGGGTCACCCGGTGCTGGCGGGCGATGGTGGCGCGGTCCCCGTCCAGGTGGTGCTTGAGGAAGAACCGGCCGCGGGTGGTGGCCAGCCGGTAGCCGCGGTTGAGCAGGCCCTCGGCGACGCGCTCGCAGGAGACCGCCTCGCCGGTGCCGTCGTAGCGGCGCAACAGCGCGCTCAGGGTTTCCCCGTCGGGAGCGGTCTCGGCGGAGGTGACATGTGAGCGCGGCACTCGTCAGATGTTAGATCAACGAGCCCGGGCGGCACGGTGCGAGTTGACGCGGGCGGCCGGTCAGTGCTTGTGCCCGGACCCTCGTGATCCCTAGATGAGTGAGTCCGATGTTTGTGCTGGCCGCAACCATGGCGAAGGGCGCCCGTTGGCTCGTGTGTGACGTGAC
>NZ_MAXF01000063.1 GCF_001704635.1 Streptomyces sparsogenes
GTTCCTGACGGAACGGCTCGGTGTTCACCTGGTGCGGCCGGACCGCAAGGACGAGCCCGTCCGGCACGGGAAGATCGTCCGTGTCCGCCAGTGGATCGAGGCCGTCATCGACACCCTCAAGGGCCAGCTCAGCCTGGAACAGCACGGCGGCAGAACACCGGCCGGAGTCTTCGCCCGCACCGGACAACGACTCCTCGCCCTGGCAGCCGGCATCTGGCACAACTGGACCACCGGCGCCAAGATCAAACGATCCCTGATCGCCTACGACCACTGAGAACATCGGACTCACTCATCTAGTGGTTCTGGGGCTGGGTCTTCCGGTCCCCGGCCGGGGAGTCGGCGGAGGGCCGGGCCGGTGAGGGGGCCGGGGAGTGGGCCTGGGCCTGGAGCCGGGCCACGTACGCGGCGGCCTGCGAGCGGCGCTCCATGCCGAGCTTGGCCAGCAGCCCGGAGACATAGTTCTTGATCGTCTTCTCGGCGAGGTGCAGTCGCTGGCCGATCGCGCGATTGGTGAGCCCCTCCCCGATCAGCACGAGGATCCGCCGCTCCTGCTCGGTCAGCCCGGCGCTCCGGTCGTCCCCGAGCCCGCCCGTGCCGACGCCCGCGCCCACCTCCGTGCCGACGCCCGCCCCCGCACCGACGGCCGCGCCCACCTCCGCCCCCGCGGCCACCTCCCGTACCGCCGCGAGCAGTTCGCCGCTGCCGACGTCCTTGTGGACATAGCCGGAGGCGCCCGCCGCGATCGCGTCGACGAGGGCCGCGTCGCCGGCGAAGGAGGTGAGCATCAGGCAGCGGGCGTCCGGATGGTGGACATGGAGTTCGCGGCAGACCTCGACGCCGCTGCCGTCCAGCAGGGCCACATCGGGGCGCGCGCCGGGGAGCCGGGCCAGCGCCTCGGCCACGGTGCCCGCCTCGCCGACCACCGCCATGTCCGGCTCGCCCGAGAGGAGCTCATGGATACCGCGTCGTAGGATTTCATGGTCGTCGAGGAGGAAAATCCGGATTTTTCCCTCTCCGCGCACGAATCCAGTCTCACACACCGAGTCTTCAGACGTCTCCCGATGTCTTTCCGCGCCCTTGTCCGGGGGGATAACGTGCCGTTGTTCCGGCGGGCTGCGGGGCTGTGACCAGTGCTTGTTCCACTTCTGCGTGATTTACTTGGAAATCCAAGCAAAATTGCAGGTCAGAAGGGGTTTCGCAGAGATGCGACGTTCTGGGTAACGTGCCCTTTGCAGGGCCAGCCGCCGGGATACCTGTCACGCCCGGTCGGTCTTCGGCGCACCCACCCCGTGCGCTGTCGCCGAGCGAGCGAGCCGCAACTGGTCGCCGGCGGATCCCGGGGGCCGGACAGACGGAGGAGCACACGTGACCGTGGAGAGCACTGCAGCGCGCAAACCGCGCCGTAGCGGAGCCAAGCGCACCAGCGGGAAGCGGCGGACGACCGACCAGCCCGAGCTCGTCCAGCTGCTGACCCCCGAGGGCGAGCGGGTCGAGCACCCCGAGTACTCCCTGGACCCCACCCCCGACGAGCTGCGCGCCATGTACCGCGACATGGTGCTGACCCGTCGCTTCGACGGCGAGGCCACCACGCTGCAGCGCCAGGGCGAGCTGGGCCTGTGGGCCTCGCTGCTGGGCCAGGAGGCCGCGCAGATCGGCTCCGGCCGGGCGCTGCGGGACGAGGACTACGTCTTCCCCACCTACCGCGAGCACGGCGTCGCCTGGTGCCGCGGTGTGGACCCGGTGAACCTGCTGGGGATGTTCCGCGGGGTGAACCACGGCGGCTGGGACCCCAACAGCAACAACTTCCACCTCTACACCATCGTCATCGGCTCGCAGGCGCTCCACGCGACCGGCTACGCGATGGGCGTGGCCAAGGACGGCGCGGACGCCGCGGTCCTGGCCTACTTCGGGGACGGCGCCTCCAGCCAGGGCGACGTCGCCGAGGCATTCACCTTCTCCGCGGTCTACAACGCCCCGGTGGTCTTCTTCTGCCAGAACAACCAGTGGGCCATCTCCGAGCCCACCGAGCGGCAGACCCGCGTCCCGCTCTACCAGCGCGCCCAGGGCTACGGCTTCCCCGGCGTCCGGGTCGACGGCAACGACGTGCTGGCCTGCCTCGCGGTCACCAAGGCCGCGCTGGAGCGGGCCCGCACCGGCCAGGGCCCCATGCTGATCGAGGCGTTCACCTACCGCATGGGCGCCCACACCACCTCCGACGACCCGACCCGCTACCGCCGGGCCGAGGAGCGGGAGCTGTGGGAGACCAAGGACCCGATCCTGCGGCTGCGCACCCACCTCACCGCCCAGGACCTGGCGGACGACGCCTTCTTCGCCGAGCTGGAGGAGGAGAGCGACGCGCTCGCCAAGCGGGTGCGCGACGCGGTACGGGCCATGCCCGACCCCGACGACATGGCGCTCTTCGAGCACATCTACGCCGACGGGCACCCGCTCGTCGACGAGGAGCGGGCTCAGTTCGCCGAGTACCAGGCTTCGTTCGCTTCCGCCGAGGAGGGCAACTGACATGGCCGCCCAGAAGATGTCGCTCTCCAAGGCGATCAACGCCTCGCTGCGCAAGGCGCTGGAGAACGACCCCAAGGTCGTGATCATGGGTGAGGACGTCGGCAAGCTCGGCGGGGTCTTCCGCATCACCGACGGCCTCCAGAAGGACTTCGGCGAGGAGCGGGTCATCGACACCCCGCTCGCCGAGTCCGGCATCGTCGGCACCGCGATCGGGCTGGCGCTGCGCGGCTACCGCCCGGTGGCGGAGATCCAGTTCGACGGGTTCGTCTTCCCCGCGTACGACCAGATCGTCACCCAGCTCGCCAAGATGCACGCGCGGTCGCTGGGCAAGGTCAAGCTGCCGGTCGTCATCCGGATCCCCTACGGCGGCGGCATCGGCGCGGTCGAGCACCACAGCGAGTCGCCCGAGGCGCTGTTCGCGCACGTCGCCGGGTTGAAGGTGGTCTCCCCCTCCAACGCCTCCGACGCCTACTGGATGCTCCAGCAGGCCATCGACAGCGATGATCCGGTGATCTACTTCGAGCCGAAGCGCCGCTACCACGACAAGTCCGAGGTCGACACCGCCGCGATCCCCGACCCGCTGCACGCCGCCCGGGTCGCCAGGCCCGGCACGGACCTGACGCTCGCGGCGTACGGCCCCATGGTCAAGGTCGCGCTCGACGCCGCCGGCGCGGCGGCCGAGGAGGGCAAGTCGCTGGAGGTCGTGGACCTGCGGTCGATGTCGCCCATCGACTTCGACACCCTCCAGCGGTCCGTCGAGAAGACCGGCCGCCTGGTCGTCGTCCACGAGGCACCCGTCTTTTTGGGCACTGGCGCGGAGATCGCCGCACGGATCACCGAGAGGTGCTTCTATCACCTTGAGGCCCCGGTGCTGCGGGTCGGCGGTTTCCACGCCCCGTACCCGCCGTCGCGGCTGGAGGACGAATACCTCCCGGGCCTCGACCGGGTGCTCGACGCCGTAGACCGCGCGTTGGCGTACTGAAGGGCTTGAGGAGAGTCGTGACCATGGCTGCAACCGATCAGCGCTTCCGTGAGTTCAAGATGCCCGACGTGGGCGAGGGGCTGACCGAGGCGGAGATCCTCAAGTGGTACGTGGCGCCCGGCGACAGGGTCGCCGACGGCCAGGTGGTGTGCGAGGTGGAGACCGCGAAGGCGGCGGTCGAGCTGCCCATCCCGTTCGACGGCGTGGTGCACGAGCTGCGCTTTGGCGAGGGCACGACGGTGGACGTGGGCACCGCGATCATCTCGGTGGACACCCAGCCGGGCGCGGGGGACGTGCCCGCGCCCGCCGCCCCTGCCGAGTCGGCGGAGGCCGCCGCCCCGGCCGAGCCGGCGGAGGCCGCCGCCCCGGCCGAGCCCGCGGGGGCCGCGGAGCCCGCCGAGGCCGCCGAGAACGGGGGCCGCCAGGCCAACCTGGTCGGCTACGGCGTCGCCCCCTCGTCCACCAAGCGCCGCCCGCGCAAGCCGCGCCCCGGCGCCCCGGCCGCGCCCGCCCGGGGCGTCCCGGCCCAGCCGCTCCCCGCTGCCGCCGCACCGGCCCCCGCGGCCCCCGCCGCACCGGCCCCCGCGCCGCCGCGGCCGGAGCTGAACGGCCACGGCAAGGCCGCGCGCCCGCTGGCCAAGCCCCCGGTCCGCAAGCTCGCCAAGGACCTGGGGATCGACCTCGCGACCGTCACCCCGACCGGTCCCGACGGCACCATCACCCGCGAGGACGTCCACGCGGCCGCGGCCCCCGCGCCCGCCGCCGTGGCCGAGCCCGTCGCGCGGCCGGCAGTGGCCGAGGCGGAGGCGGCCCCTGCCCCCGCCGTCGGCCGCGAGCGCCGGGTGCCGGTCAAGGGCGTGCGCAAGGCCACCGCCCAGGCGATGGTCAACAGCGCCTTCACGGCCCCGCACGTGACCGAGTTCATCACCGTCGACGTCACGCGCACCATGAAGCTCGTCGCCGACCTCAAGCAGGACCCGGACATGGCCGGGCTGCGGGTCAACCCGCTGCTGCTGGTCGCCAAGGCGTTCCTGGTGGCCATCCGGCGCAACCCGGAGATCAACGCGGCCTGGGACGAGGGCGCGCAGGAGATCGTCTACAAGGACTACGTCAACCTGGGCATCGCGGCCGCCACGCCCCGGGGCCTGATCGTCCCCAACATCAAGGACGCGGGCTCGCTGACCCTGCCCGAACTGGCGTCCGCCCTTGGTGAGCTTGTCTCCACCGCCCGCGAGGGCAGGACCAGCCCGGCGGCGATGTCCGGCGGCACGGTCACCATCACCAACGTCGGGGTCTTCGGCGTCGACACCGGCACCCCGATCCTGAACCCCGGCGAGTCCGCGATCCTCGCCTTCGGCGCGGTCAAGCTCCAGCCGTGGGTCCACAAGGGCAAGGTCAAGCCGCGCCAGGTGACCACCCTGGCGCTGTCCTTCGACCACCGCCTGGTCGACGGGGAGCTGGGCTCCAAGGTGCTCGCGGACATCGCGGCCATCCTGGAGCAGCCCAAGCGGCTGATCACCTGGGCCTGAGCACAGGTCCGCACCTGAGCCTGAGCGCAGGTCCGCACCCGGGCCTGAGCGCAGGTCCGCCTCCGGGGCGCCCCCATGGCCGCCCCGGAGGCGCACCGCCCATCGGGCGCATCCCACGACACCCCGCGACATCCCATATCCCGGACGTGCCGCGTCACGCATACCTGTTGTATCTATGATGTGCGCATGTCTCCCGGTCCCGTCCCCGCCGCCCCGACCGCCAAACAGCCACCCGCCGCCGAGCGCGTCTACGCGCACGTCAAGCAAGCCGTACTCGACCGCCGCTACGAGGGCGGCACCCTGCTGACCGAGGGGGACCTCGCCGAGGCCGTCGGCGTCTCGCGCACCCCCGTACGCGAGGCCCTGCTCCGGCTCGAGGCCGAGGGGCTGCTCAAGCTCTACCCGAAGAAGGGCGCCCTCGTGCTGCCCGTGTCCGCGCAGGAGATCGCGGACGTCGTCGAGACCCGGCTGCTGGTCGAGCGGCACGCCGTCGCCAAGGTCGTCCCGGCCGGGCCGCAGCTCATCGCCCGGCTGGAGGATCTGCTCGAGAAGCAGAGGGGGCACGCGGCGGCCGGGGACCTGGGCGCCTTCGCGGTCGCCGACCGGTGCTTCCACGCCGAGATCGTGCGGGCCGCGGGCAACCGCATCCTGGCGCAGCTGTACGACCAGCTGAGGGACCGCCAGCTGCGGATGGGCGTGGCCACCATGCACGCCGAGCCCGGCCGCATCGCCAAGAACATCGCCGAGCACACGGAGATCCTGACCGCCCTGCGCTCCGGCGACGCCGCGGCCGCGGACGGCTTCGTCGAGCGCCACATCAGCTGGGTCAACATCCTGGCGCGGGGTGAGGAGCGGTGAGCCCCCACCGACTGCCCGGCGATCCGCCCGGCGGACGGCGTGCCGTCGCCGTCTGGGGCCTCGGGGTCGCCGTCTACTTCATGGCCATCACCTACCGCACCAGCCTGGGCGTGGCCGGCCTGGACGCCGCCGAGCGGTTCCACATCAACGCCTCGGCGCTGTCGACGTTCTCCATCCTGCAAGTGCTCGTCTACGCGGGCATGCAGATACCCGTGGGTCTGATGGTCGACCGGCTGGGCACCAAGAAGGTGCTCTCGCTCGGCGTGGTGCTGTTCACCTGCGGCCAGTTCGGGTTCGCGCTCTCCCACTCGTACGGCCTCGCGCTGGCCTCCCGCGCGCTGCTCGGCTGCGGCGACGCCATGACGTTCATCAGCGTGCTGCGGCTGGGCTCGCGCTGGTTCCCGGCCCGCCGGGGGCCGCTGATCGCCCAGGTCGCCGCGCTGTTCGGGATGGCGGGCAACCTGGTATCGACGCTGGTGATCGCGCAGGCGCTGCACAGCTTCGGCTGGACCCCGACCTTCGCGGGCAGCGCGATCGGCGGGGCGGTCGTCCTGGTCCTGACGCTGGCGTTCCTGAAGGACCACCCGGAGGGGTACGAGCCCGTCCCGGCCACCCACTCCGGCGCCGGCTTCGTCCGCCGGCAGATCGCGGCGGCCTGGCGCGAGCCCGGCACCCGCCTGGGCATGTGGGTGCACTTCACCACGCAGTTCCCCGCGATGGTCTTCCTGCTGCTGTGGGGGCTGCCGTTCCTGGTGGAGGCGGAGGGGCTCTCCCGCGCGTCCGCCGGTGAGCTGCTGACCCTGGTCGTGCTCTCCAACATGGCGGTCGGCCTGGTCTACGGGCAGGTCATCGCCCGGCACCACGCGGCCCGCGCGCCGCTGGCCCTCGGCACGGTCGCGGCCACGGCGCTGCTGTGGGGCGCCGTGCTGGCCTGGCCCGGCGACCACGCGCCCCTGTGGCTGCTGATCGCGCTGTGCGCCGTGCTCGGCGCCTGCGGCCCCGCCTCGATGATCGGCTTCGACTTCGCCCGGCCCGCGAACCCGCCCGAGCGGCTCGGCACCGCCTCCGGGATCGTCAACATGGGCGGCTTCACCGCCTCGATGACCACCCTGCTGGCCATCGGCGTGCTGCTCGACGCGACCGGGGGCAACTACCGGATCGCCTTCTCCTCGGTGTTCGTCCTCCAGGCCCTCGGCGTGACGCAGGTACTGCGGCTGCGTGGCCGGGCGCACCGCCGGGAGCGCGAGCGCGTCGTCGCGAGCCGCGTCGAGGCGGTGCACGTACCGGCGTGAACGGGCGGTGCACGTACCCGCGTGAACGGGCGGTGCGCGTACCGGCGTGACGCGGGCGCGCCCTGTCCCGGGCGCGCCCGCGTCAGGCCGTGACCGCGAAGTGGGCCAGGATCGCCTCGGCCAGCTGCTGGTCGCCCTCGATCTTCAGCTTGTCGGCGACCGCCTCCGCCCGCACCCGTCCGCACGCCAGGCGCAGATACGTCTCCCAGTCCGTGGTCAGCGTGACCGTCGGCCCGAGCGAGACGCTGCCGTCGATGGTGCCCCGGCCCTCGGCGTCGACCCGTACCGTCCGCATGAACTCCAGCGGGCCGTTCACATCGAAGACCACCGCCGAGCCGGGCGCCGCGCCCGCGTCGTCGACGACCACCTTCGGGAGCGCGGCCAGCAGCCGGTCCCGGGCGATGGACGCACCGGCGGAGTCGAGATTGCCCGGCTGGCCGAGCGCCCGCCGCAGGTCCTGCTCGTGCACCCACACGTCGAACGCCCGCCTCTGAAGGGCCTCCTCCAAGCTCACCTCGCCGCCGCCGGGCCAGCGCACCATGGCGTCCGGCTGGCGCTTCTCGTTCCGCAGCTGGCGGGAGCGGCGGATGATCGTGTACTCCAGCTCGGAGGTCATCTCGGGCGCGGTGTGGCACCGCCGCACATCGACCTGGACCTCCATGTAGCGGGCGTGCTCGCTGGTGACGTGGAACAGGTCGCGCGGCAGCGAGTGGATCGGGCGCGGGTCGCCGAGCATCTCGCACTCGAGGCCGATGACATGCGAGACCACATCGCGCACCGACCACCCCGGGCACTCGGTGGCCCAGTTCCACTCCCCTTCGACGAGCGGATTCACCAACTCGGATATCGCTTCGACGGAATGGGTCCAGGCGTCGATGGAGGTCTGAAGGCTGGGATGGACGGTCACGGGACCCCTCGGGCGGTTGGTACGCGGGCTGGGTGCTTGTGTGTGCGTTTAAGTTACGCTGCGCACGAGCACCCCGGGAGTGCTTTCGGGTCTGATCGTAGGCCCGGATCGGCGGCTCGACCGCTGAGAGCGGTGGTAAGGTGCGCGCCTTCCCGCCGGAGACCGGGGCGAACCCGGATGGATCGGACGTACCGGTCGAATCCCGTCGGACGGTGCCTCAGTCGGCGATGTGGCGATACCCGGTGGTCCGCGAGGGCGGCGGCAGGGGCGCGACGGTGACGGTGCGGCCGCGGCCGGGGGCGTGGATCACCTTGCCGCCTCCGATGTAGAGGGCGACATGGCCGTCCCCGTAGGCCAGGACCAGATCGCCGGGGCGGAGTCCGGCGCGGGTGGTGGCCTTCCCGGCGTACCGCTGGGACCAGGTGGTGCGGGGGAGATTGACCCCGGCGGCCTGCCAGGCCCGCATCGTCAGGCCCGAGCAGTCGAAGCCGCGGGGACCGGTGCCGCCCCAGACGTAGGGCTTGCCGAGCTGGTCGTGGGCGAAGGCGATGGCCCGCGCGGCCCGGCCCTTGGGCTCGGGGTGCTTCCTGGGGTGCTTCTTGGCGGGCTTCTTGGGGTGCTTCTCGGTGCCCTTCTTGCCGGTGTCCTTCTTGCCGGTGTCGTCGTCGGCGTCGGCGCCGGCGCTGTCGCCGGTGGTGCGCTCGGGGGCGGACGGGCCGATCTCGCCGCCCGCCGGCTCCCGTTCCTCGACGTCGTCCGCGGCCACCTGGCCGGGCAGCTTCAGGGTGTCCCCGGCGTAGATGAGGGTCGAGCCGCCCAGCTCGTTCAGCTCCTGCAGCGTCTTGACGGTGGTGTGGTGCTCCTGGGCGAGGCCGTACAGCGTGTCGCCGCGGACCAGCACCACCGTCGTCGGCTGCGCGGGCGGGACGGCGCCGGGCCGGGTGTCGGCGTCGCCGCCGTCGTCCTTCTGCTTCGGCTGGGCGGCCGGGGTCTTCGCGTCGGCCGGCGGGGCCAGGTCGACCTTCCGCGAGGGAGCGGGTGACTGGGCGGAGGCGCGGTCGCCCGCCGGGCCGTGGACGGCCAGCAGCGCACCCGCCAGGACCGCGAGGACGGCCAGCACCGCCACGGCGCCCGTACGCACCGCGGTCCGGCCCACGGTGGCCGCCAGCTTCCGCCATCCGGCGGCCGGCTTGACGTGCGCCGCCGACGACCTCTGGGTGCGGCGTCGGGCGGCCCGTATGTGCTCTCCCATCACAACCTCCTTCGCGGTCGCCCCTGGGGCGGGGCGTGAGAGGGAGGCTGCTGGGGCGCGAGGGTGTCCGGCAACGCCTGGGCCGTCCGGGACAGTCCGGCCCTGTCTGTGCAGGTCAGGGCCCCCGCCGGGCCGGCACGGCCCCGCCGGCCCGGCACGGGCGGGTGGAACGGCCGCACCCGCTCCGGGACCTGTCACGCCTCGACGGCGCACGTCCGGACACCCGCGCTGACCTGCGTAGACGATCCCGGACGGGCCCGGACGCCCAGACCCGTTGCCGAGCCCGCCGGACACCCCGAGGCTTCTGCCCACCGCCCCGCACCGCCGGGCGGCGCCCCCGTCGAAGGCGCCGCTCCGCGTGCTGCCGGGGCCGCCCTGCCGCTCACCGGTGTCGACGGCCGCAGGCAGGCGCGACAAGGAGCCGGGATCGCTCGCGAGAAGGTGCCCGGTTCCCCGGAAGCCACTCATTCCTTCCACCCAGGAGCATCAGCATGCGCATCACACGAACCCGGCGGACCCGCAACCTGGTGGTCGCGGCCCTCGCCGGCAGCCTGCTGGCCGGCGGCACGGCAGCCGTCGTCGGCCAGGACCTCTTCAGCACCGACGCCTCCGCCAAGCCCGCCGAGCCCGCCGACACCATCGCCAACGCGGCGGCGTCCGCGGGTGGTGGCCTGCCCGCCGTGCAAGGGCTGAAGTTCAGCCTGGGCGACCGGTCGGTGAAGCTGTCCTGGAAGAAGGTGACCGGCGCGGACGACTATCGCGTCTACGCCGATTACTCCTGCGACAACATGCCCCGCAGCGCCAGCACCTATCAGCTCGTCAAGGACCGGCTGGGCAAGCAGACCGAGTGGACCCACCAGAACATCACGGCCAACTGCGTCAACTACGCGGTGGCCGCGGTACGTGACGGCAAGCAGGGCGCGCTGCCCCCGATCGGCAAGCGGGTGGTGGTCTCGATGACCAACCGCGACCACACCACGGCCGCCCAGCGCTACTTCGCCGCCGCCCCCGACGCCGGTGACGTCGTCGCCCGGACCCGGGTCGCCCCCGGCCAGGACCGAGGGATCGTGCTGGCCCGCGCCTACATCCGGAACAAGGACACCTTCACCGAGGCCATCGGCGACCATCGCGGCTGGACCGCCGACCCCAGGGCGTCCTCCAAGGTCACGGTCGCCTGGAACACCGGCACCGGCGACGTCGCCGTTTACGTCCACAAGTCCTGTGCCGCCGGCACCTCACTGCCCAACGGCGAATCGGTGCAGGCGGGGTGCAAGGACGCGCTGCCCGCCGCGTTCGTCCCCAACGCGGCCTCCGCGGGTGACTCCTCCTCGGACCCGCGCAACCTGATCAGCGTCTCGCGCACCGGCTCGGGCGGCCTGTCCATCGGGGTGTCCGCGGTCAACTCCATCCTGAGCAAGCTCGGCCGGATCAACGCACAGCTGACCCTGTCCCCGTACCAGGACACCTTCCGCGTCACCCTCATGGCCGACAAATTCCCGTCGTGGGAGTTCATCCGCTACCCCCACTTCGTCCAGGGCGCGCCGATCGGGGAATCCAGGGTGATCGCCACCCGCGACCAGACCGGTATCTCCGACCTCACCAGCGGACAGCAGTCGACCTGCGTCAGCCCGGCGGCCGAGACCCTGCACGCCCAGAACCCCATGTCCTGCTGAGCGGCACGGGGCACACCGGCGCGAGCCGTCATGCCCACCCGTCGCGGGGGAGCCGGCCGGGCAGCCCGGCCGGCTCCCCCGCAACGCTGTTCCATGAGGTGAGGGCAAGCCTGAAGCAGGCACGATGCCGCCCCGGGGGTCGTGGGCTGCTCCTCGCGCACGAGTGGCACCCTTGACGTCATGAGCAAGCGAGCCCGCGTCCGCGCCCCCGAGCTGCGAGGACGATCCTGGATCAACACCGGCGGCAAGGAACTGTCCCTCGCGGACTTCCGGGGCCACATCGTGATCCTGGACTTCTGGACGTTCTGTTGCGTGAACTGCCTGCACGTCCTGGACGAGCTGCGCGAGCTGGAGGAGAAGCACCGCGACACCGTCGTGATCGTCGGGGTGCACTCGCCGAAGTTCGTCCACGAGGCCGAGCACCAGGCGGTCGTCGACGCCGTCGAGCGCTATGAGGTGCACCACCCCGTGCTCGACGACCCCGAGCTGGCCACCTGGAAGCAGTACGCGGTACGGGCCTGGCCGACGCTGGTGGTCATCGACCCCGAGGGGTACGTGGTCGCCCAGCACGCGGGCGAGGGGCACGCCCACGCGCTGGAGACGCTGGTCGCCGAGCTGGAGGCCGAGCACGGCGCGAAGGGCACGCTGCGGCGCGGCGACGGGCCGTACGTGCCGCCGGAGCCGGTCGCCACCGAGCTGCGCTTCCCGGGCAAGGCGCTGCCGCTGCCCGGCGGCACCTTCCTGGTCTCGGACACCACCCGCCACCAGCTCGTCGAACTCGCGGCGGACGGCGAGAGCGTGCTGCGGCGGATCGGGGCGGGCGAGCGGGGGCTGGTCGACGGGCCCGCCGACCGGGCGCGGTTCAGCGAGCCGCAGGGTCTCGCGCTGCTGCCGGACGGCACGGTGATCGTCGCCGACACGGTCAACCACGCGCTGCGCGCCCTGGACCCGGCCACCGGCGAGGTGCGGACCGTCGCCGGCACCGGGCGCCAGTGGTGGCAGGGCTCCCCGGCCGCCGGGCCCGCCCGTGAGGTCGATCTGTCCTCGCCGTGGGACGTGGCGTGGTTCGCCGACCGGCTGTGGATCGCGATGGCGGGCGTCCACCAGCTGTGGACCTACGACCCGGCGGACGGGACCGTACGCGCCGCAGCCGGCACGACCAACGAGGGCCTGGTCGACGGACCGGCCGAACAGGCCTGGTTCGCCCAGCCGTCCGGGCTCGCCGCGGCCGGGGACCGCCTGTGGGTCGCGGACTCCGAGACCTCGGCGGTGCGCTACGTGGAGCGGGACGGCGAGGGAGCGGGGGAGGACGGCGCGGGCGGCTTCGTGGTCCGTACGGCCGTGGGCACCGGGCTGTTCGACTTCGGCCACCGCGACGGACCGGCCGACCAGGCGCTCCTCCAGCACCCGCTCGGCGTGACCGCGCTGCCCGACGGCTCGGTCGCCGTCTGTGACACCTACAACCACGCGCTGCGCCGCTTCGACCCGGCCTCAGGCGAGGTCAGCACCCTCGCGACCGACCTGCGGGAGCCCTCCGACGCGGTGCTGGCCGACGGCGACATCCTCGTCGTCGAGTCCGCGCGGCACCGGCTGACCCGGCTGCGGCTGCCCGAGGAGGCGGTACGGGTGGAGGCGGTGGCGCACCGCACGCAGCGGGCCGCCACCGACATCGCCCCGGGCACGGTCCGGCTCGACGTCGTCTTCCACGCGCCCGCCGGCCAGAAGCTCGACACCCGCTACGGCCCCTCCACCCGCCTGCTGGTCAGCTCCACCCCGCCCGGCCTGCTGGCCGAGGGCGAGGGGGCCGGCACCGACCTGGCCCGCGAGCTGGTGCTGGCGGAGGGGGTGACCGAAGGTGTGCTGCACGTCTCGGCGATGGCCGCCTCCTGCGACGACGACCCATCCAACGAATACCCGGCCTGCCATGTGCACCAGCAGGACTGGGGTGTTCCGGTGCGGGTCGTCGAGGGCGGCGCGACCAGGCTGCCGCTGGTGCTCGCGGGGATGGACGCGGACGAGGCGCCCCCGTCCTCCTAGGAGCCCTGGTGACGTGGTGACCAGGCGGCCCAGGTGCCCTGGCCCGCCTAGTCGTAGTACCGCTGCTCCTCGACGACCGGCGCGGCCGGGGCCGGGGCCCGGGTGCGCCGGCGCTTGAGGACGCTGACGTAGGCCGCCATGCCGATGAAACCGACGGCCATCAGGATCAGTCCGATGAGGTGGAGGTGGAGGCCGTCGGTCTTCACGTCCACAGCGAAGGTGAGGATGGCCCCCACCGCGATCATTCCTATGCAACCGCCCAGGCCCATGAGTGGTGCCTCCGAACTGGATTGACTGTCTATCCGGGCTGGTTTTGATCGGGTACCCGGGTCGGCGAGGGCCAATCCGCCTCGCGGGCCCCGGGCCTGTCGGGCCGGCCTCCGCCGGGCCGGCGCGGGCCGGGGCAGAGGGGGAGGCAGGCCAGGTCAGGGGCGGCTCAGGGGCAGGGGTGGATGGACGCGGCCAGGGCCCATGACGGACCATGGGGCGATGTCGCTCAGTACGCATGACGCCGACCTGTTCGAGGCTGCCCGGGGCCGCCTGGAGGCGATCGCCTACCGGCTGCTGGGCTCGGCGGGCGACGCCGAGGACGCGGTGCAGGACGCGTATCTGCGGTGGCATGCGGCGGACCGGGAGCGGATCGAGACGCCCGAGGCATGGCTGACGAAGGTGCTCACCAATCTCTGCCTCAATCAGCTCACCTCTGCGCGCGCCAGGCGCGAAACCTATGTGGGGCAGTGGCTCCCGGAGCCGGTCCTGGCCGGGGACCGGATGCTCGGCCCGGCCGACACCGTCGAGCAGCGCGAGTCGGTCTCCCTCGCGATGCTCACCCTCATGGAGCGGCTGTCGCCCAATGAGCGCGTGGTGTACGTGCTGCGCGAGGCGTTCGGGTATCCGCACCGCGAGATCGCGGAGATCCTCGACCTCACCGAGTCCAACTGCCAGCAGATCTACCGGCGTGCCAAGCAGCACCTCACCATCGACCGGCCCCGTACGGAGGTGGACGCGGCCGCCGCGCGGAAGATCGTCGAGGAGTTCCTCACCGCGGCCCTCAGCGGCGACACCGAGCCCCTGATCCGGCTGCTCACGGACGACGCGGTCGGCATCGCCGACGGCGGTGGCCGGGTCCGGGCCCGCAGGAGCCTGGTCGTCGGCGCGCTCGACCTCGCGCGATACCTGTCCGGGGTGCTCCGGCCGACCGAGTCCAAGCGAACGCTCGTGGGCGGCAGCCCCGCCTTCCACGCCGCCGTCGTCAACGGCGGTCCCGCCGTGCTGCTGGAGGTCGAGGGGCGGGTCTTCGGCGTTCTCGGCATCGAGGCGACCCCTGACGGCGTCGCGGCGATCCACATTCAGGTCAATCCCGACAAACTGGAGCGCATCACGCGCCAGTGGGCGGCCTCCGGCCCCCATCCCCCGCTTCCGGTCACATGGTGACCCACATCACGTTCCTCGACTGTCAGGGTTCGCGCGGCTGTCCGGTTCAGGAGGTGAATCGGAGAGGAGCGAACCATGAAGCACCGCATTGTCGTCCTCGGAGCCGGGTACGCCGGAGCCGTCACCGCCGGTCGTCTCGCCAAGCGGCTGCACCGCGACGACGTCGAGATCACCCTCGTCAACGCGGACCCCGACTTCGTCGAACGGGTGCGCCTGCACCAGCTCGCGAGCGGGCAGGACCTGCCGCGCCGCCCGCTGCGCGAGGTCTTCGCGGGCACCGGCGTGCGGGTGCGGGCGGCGCGGGTCACGGCGGTGGACGTGGACCGCAAGACCGTCGAACTCGTCGATGAGCAGGGCGCGGACACCCCCGCCCACGACACCCCTGCCCACGACCCGCTCGCCCACGACAGCCTCGCCTACGACACGCTGGTGTACGCCCTCGGAAGCACCGTCGCCGACAACGGCGTCCCCGGTGTCGCCGAGCACGCCTACGACGTCGCCGGGAAGCAGTCCGCGCTGCGGCTGCGGGCGCGCCTGGCCGAGGTGGCGCCGGGCGGGACCGTGCTGGTCGTCGGCGGCGGCCTGACCGCCATCGAGGCGGCCGCCGAGATCGCCGAGGCCCACCCGGACCTGCGGGTCGCCATCGCCGCGCGCGGCGGCGTCGGCGACTGGCTCAGCGACAAGGCCCGGCGCCATCTGCGCGGCGCCTTCGACCGGCTCGGCATCACGGTCCACGAGCGGGCCGACATCACGCGCGTCGGAGCGGACGGCGTGGTCGTCGGCGCGGCCGGGGAGATCCCGGCCCAGGTGACCGTGTGGACCGCGGGCTTCACCGCCCACCCGCTCGCGGCCGCCACCACGCTGGAGGTGTCCGACACCGGGCGGATCGTCGTCGACGACACCATGCGCTCGGTCTCCCACCCCGATGTGTACGCCGTCGGCGACGCCGCGTTCGCCCAAGGGGCGGGTGACAAGCCCCTGCGGATGGGCTGCGCCACGGCGAACCCGATGGCGTGGCTGGCCGCCGACGCCCTCGCCGCGCGCCTGACCGGCCGCAAGGTACCCCGGACCACGATCGGCTACGCCGCCCAGTGCGTCAGCCTCGGCCGCCGCGACGCCATCGTTCAGCGCGTGACCTCCGACGACCGACCCACCTCCACCGTCCTCACGGGCCGGACCGCCGCCCGCGTCAAGGAGTTCATCTGCGCGGCCACGGCCTGGGGCATCTCCCACCCGACCTCGATGGTGCCGAGCCGCCGCCGGCACCTCGCGAGCGGCCGCGGATCGGAAGCGGTCACAGCTTCCGCGTCATGAACGTACTGTTCGGGTCGGGCCGGTAGTCCGCGAACGGTTCGCAGGGGACGAACCCGAACTTCTCGTACAGCTTCCTGGCCGGCAGGAAGAACTCGGCCGACCCGGTCTCCAGACTCAGCCTCGTGAAACCCATGCGCTCGGCCTCGGTGATGATGTGCTCGAGCAGCAGGGACGCGACCCCGCTCCGCTTGCGCGCCGCCTTGGTGCGCATCGACTTCAGCTCGGCGTGGCCCGCGTCCAGCTTCTTGAGCGCACCGCAGCCCACCAGCACGTCACCGTCCCGCACCACCCAGAAGGTGATGCCGGGCTCGCGGAGGGCGTCGAGGTCGAGCGCGTGCTTGCTCTCCGGAGGTGAGAGGGACCGCATCTGCTGCACGTGCTCGTCGAGGAACTCGGCTATCCCGGGTCCGGAGAGGTCGTCTGTCTCGATCTTCATGCCCACTCGCCCTACTCTCTAGACTCCCCGGATGACCGGTCTCCGTCTCACCGTCCTGGGATCCGCGACGCCCTACGCGAGCGTGGACAACCCCTGCTCCGGCTATCTGATCTCCAGCGGCGACACCCGCCTCTGGGCGGACGCGGGCAGTGGCACGCTGGCGCGACTGCAGCGGTACGCCCGGCTCGACGAGGTGGACGCGATCTGGATCTCCCACCTGCACGCCGACCATAGCGCGGACCTGCTGACCGCCTACTACGCGGCGCTCTACGCGGACCTCCGGCTCGCCGCCCCCATCCCCCTCTACGGGCCGCCGGGCATCGCCGAGCGGCTGGCCCACTACCTGACCAACGGCCCGCGCCGCAGCCCGGTCGAGTCGGCCTTCGCCATCCACGAGCTGCACGACGGACACCAGGCGCGCGTCGGCGCCCTCACCTTGACCAGCGCGGCGGTGGCGCACGGCATCCCGGCCTTCGCCGTACGCGTCGAGGCCGACGGCCGGTCGCTGGTCTACTCCGGCGACACCGCCCCCTGCGCGAGCCTCACGCGGCTGGCCGAGGGGTGTGACGTGCTGCTGTGCGAGGCCGAGAGCGACCGCGCCCCGGCGGAGGACGAGCAGGTGCACCACACCCCCGAGGACACCGGCGACACGGCCACCGCGGCCCGGGCCGCCCGGCTGATCGTCACCCACGTCGGCCGCTCCCTCACCCCGCCCCAAGCGGTGGCCCGTGCCTCGGCCCGCTTCGCCGGCCCCGTCGACTACGCCGCGCCCGGTGCCGCCTTCGAGATCCCCCTCAGCCCAGCAGGGCGATGACCTCCACGAAGTAGTCGTAGGCCGCGGGTACGGCCACCTTCAGCTTGGGGTCGTCCAGCTGTGGCAAACACCCATCGGTTGCGCATCAAAGGCGAGGTGCGCCATTCGTCGGAGTGAACGGCGGCACACGAGAAGGGCCCCGCCCCATACCCTGGCAGGGACGATCTGGCAGAGAGGGGCACGGCCATGGGATCTGACGCTACCTCGAACCCGCTGGACCATCCGCTGGTCTTCGGCCAGCGGATGCAAGTCCTCCGCACGCGCCGGGGTATGAGCCGTACCGTCCTCGCCGGTCTGCTCGACAAGTCCCCGAGCTGGGTGAAGCAGGTCGAGAACGGTGCTCTCCACACTCCCGGGCTTCCGATGATTCTGCGCATCGCCGAGGTCCTGCGCGTCCGCAATCTCGCGGAGCTCACCGGCGACCAGTCCATGCCCGTCGATCTCTTCATCGGCCCAGGCCACGCCAAGCTGCCCGCAGTGCGATCCGCGATCGACACGTTCCCCACCGTCGCCGCCGATCGCGAAGCGCCCTCGGCCGCGCACCTGAGGACACGCCTCGAAAGCGCTTGGTCGGCCCGCCACTCCGCCCCCAAACACCGCGATGTGATCGGCGGCCTTCTGCCGAGTCTCATCCGGGACGCGCAACTCGCCGTACGCCAGGCCGACCGCGCGCCGGAACGGCGAGCGGCTCAGGCGGTGCTGTCCGAGGTCTACTCCCTCAGCCAATTCTTCATCGCCTACCAGCCGGACACCGCCCTTCTGTGGCGCGTGGCCGAGCGCGGCCTGGTCGCCGCCCAGGAGAGCGAGGACCCGCACGCCATCGGCGTGGCCGCCTGGCTCACCGCCCAGGCCCACCGCGACAGCGGCCCCACCCACTTCGACGCGGCCGACGCGGTCACCTTGGAGACTCTGCGCTACCTCGAGCCCCTCCTGCCGGAAGCGCCGGACGAGGTGCGCGCCATCGCAGGGGCCTTGCAGTTCGAGGCCGGTTACACCGCCGCGCGCCGGGGCGACACCGGCACCGCGTGGAGCTACTGGGAAACCGCGAGGAAGATGGCCAAGCGGCTCCCCGCCGACTACTACCACCCCGTGACGTCGTTCTCCCGGGCCATCATGGGCGCGCACGCGGTCACGATCGCCGTCGAGCTGCACGCGGGCCGGGAGTCCGTACGGCAGGTCGCGAAGGCCGACGCCGAGGCGATTCCGTCACGGCCCCGGCTGGCCCGGCACCGGATCGAGGAGGCCCGGGGCTACCAACTCGACGGGCAGCCGGAGACCGCGCTGGCGACGTTGGTGAAGGCGTACGAGGCCGCGCCGGAGACCATTCGTTACAACGGCTACGCGCGCCGAATCGTCTTGGAGGAGACGGAGGCGAAGTCACCGGAGCGTCGCCGTCGCGCGGCCGACCTGGCCGTGAGGATCGGGGTATTGGCCGCCTGAACCCGCGTTCGAGGGGCAGATTCTCTGCCCCCTCTCTGCTCTTGACGCTCTTACGGTCGGTGATCACCTGATCACCGATGACGTCGGGGGCTCTTGTGGAGACGACGAACAGTTACACCGTCCTGCCGTGGATGCCGCCAAGCGGCCGTGGCACGCAACTGCAGGCCGCCGGCCGGTCGTGGGACGCCGTGCGCGTTCCCCTCTCCATCGGCATCGGCGAACGCACCCTCGAGCTGCTGGGCGGCGTGACGGGCGCGGTCATCGAGAACCCGTTCGACAAGGTTCTGTACTGGTTGATCACGCCTGGCTCGGCCATCGAATGGGACATGACCCGGCTGCCCCACGTCCAGGTCTGGGGAGCGACCGCGTACATCGAGGTGCCGTCCGTCGACTGCCGGAGGGGGCCCGGGGTGCGCTGGCGCGTACCGCCCCGGGACCGCTGCCTCACCGACCCGGCGGCCCTGCTCGCCGCACTGCGCACCGCGACCCGCGAGGCACTCGGCCCCCGCGAGGGGGCGGCCCGGTGACCGAGTACTGCTACCGCTGCGACAAGCCCACCCGCGACCCGGTCACCGTCCTGCGCGCCTCGGCGTCCGGGCCCGGGTGCCTGCGCCATCTGTGCCCGGACTGCAACCGCCGACGCCCTCACCCCGACGCCGACCTCTACGAAGTGCTGGTCACCCTCCAGCGCGACAGGCACCCGACATGACCACCCCGGCCGGAGCCCGGCGCCTGTCTCCGTACTGCGCGCTGTACACCGCCGAGCCCGACACCACACCCGACGAGATCCACGCCTATTGCAAGGGGCCGGGCGAGGTCCGGGCCGAGCCCGTACCGCCCGCGACCCGTGGCGCGCTTCTCTTCACCATCCGCTGCGACTGCGCCTGTCACCGCATCTGAGGCCGTGACGTTGCGGTGAGTATGGGACAGCGACACGCCGTCGCTTCGGCGTGTCGCTGTCCCAAACTCACCGCACATCCAGGCCCGCGCAGCGTAAAGCCCCCTCGAAGACCGGCTCGGCTGGGGCGGGGACGTCGTCGGCGGGTGGTAGCTGCGGGGGACCTCACCAGCCGTAGCGGGGCAGGCGGGTGTGGAGGTCAGGCGGTGGCGGGCTGGGGGGTGGGGGTGGGGAGGCGGCCGGTGCGGGACAGGGCGGTGACTGCTGTGGCGCAGGCGGCTCCGGTGAGCGCGAGCGTGGTCCATACCAGCCAGGGAGCGGTGGGGTGGGTGGCGTCCCAGAGGGCACCGAGGGCGAGGTTGCCGAGGGTGATGCCGAGGCCGGAGACGGTGTTGTAGAGGCCGTAGTGGGTGGCGAGGAGGCTGTTGCCGGAGAGGGCGACGACGGCGTCCATCTCGAAGGGGTAGACGACCGCCCCGGCCGCGGCGAGGGCCGCGACGGAGGCGGCGAGGGCGGCGAGTTGGGCGGTCGGGGAGTGGGCGGGGGCGAGGGTCAGGGGGATGAAGGCCGCGCCCATGGCGGACAGGCCGGTCACCAGGGCCTGATGAGGGGTGAGGCGGCGCTTGGCCCAGTCGGTCAGCCGTAGTTGGCCGGCTACCGCCACCGCGGCGGAGACGACGAACAGGCCGCTCGTCGCCTTGGTGCCGTGGGCGCCGAGGGCGGCGTCGGCGGCCAGGGGGAGGAGGAGGTAGACCTGGAAGGTCAGCACGTAGGAGCCGGTCATGGCCGCGGAGAACAGCAGGAACGGGCGGTTGGAGGCGACCTGTCGCCATTGGGACCAGATGGATGGGGCGACATCGGTTCGAGTCGCCGTCGGGTGGGGCGTGGGGGCCTGGCGGGTGGGGAGGGCGCGGGACTGGAGCGCGCTCAGGGCGGCGAAGATCAGGGCGGCTGTCGTGCACACGGCGCGGAAGTCGGCGGCGAGCAGCGCCAGGCCGACCACCGGGCCGAGCAGCATGCCGGCCTGGTAGTAGACGTTGAAGGTGGCGAACGCGTCCACTCGTCGCCCGCCGGCCTCGGCGGCGAGGTAGGCGCGGACGGCGGGGTTGAACAAGGCGCCGGCGAAGCCGGTCGCGGCGGAGGCGGCGATCAGCGCGGGGAGGGTGTCGGCCCAGCCCAGGAGGGCGAATCCGCCGGTGCGCAGCAGGCAGCCCGCCAGGATGGGGGCCTTGTAGCCGTAGCGGTCGGCGATGGTGCCGCCGATGAGGAACATGCCCTGCTGGGAGAGGTTGCGTACGCCGAGGACCAGGCCGACGGTCCACGCCGCCAGGCCCAGGTCGCCCGCGAGGTGGGCGGCGAGGTAGGGCATGAGCATGTAGAAGGCCAGGTTGATGGCGAGCTGGTTCACCATCAGCAGTTGGGCGGCCGGGCTGAACGAACGGGTGCGCGCGAGGAGGTTTCTCATCGGGCCGCTCCCGCCAGGTCGGGACGGCCCGCGCCGGTGGCGGCGGCGCGGGGGGTGGTGACGGTGCGGCAGCGGGTCCAGCGGGTGACCACCGCCTGGTCGGGGCGGGCGATCTCGTCGGGGGCTTCGGGCGGCTCGTGGCCCAGCAGCCGGTGGGCGCGGCAGTAGTCGTCGTCGAAGACGGTGGAGACGTAGCGGTGGGGGCCGTCGGGGAAGACGGCGGCGATGCGGTCCTCGGCCGGGCTGGTGCGCGCGAGCCACCGGGCGACCAGCGCGACCGCGCCCACGCTCCACCCGCCGGTGGCGTAGTGGGTGCGGGCCAGGGCGCGGGCGGCCCATACGGACTCGGGGGCGGCGACCCAGTGCACCTCGTCGAACAGGTCGTATGCGACGTTCCGGGGGTGGATCGACGAGCCCAGGCCGCGCATCAGCCGGGGGCCGGCGGGCTGCCCGAAGATGGTGGAGGCGCAGGTGTCCACGCCGACCACTCGCAGGGCGGGGAAGAAGACGCGCAGGACGCGGCCGATGCCGGCGGAGTGGCCGCCGGTGCCGACCGAGACGACCAGGGTGTCGATCCGGCCGAGCTGGGCGGCCAGCTCGTGCGCGAGCGGCCGGTAGGCGGCCACGCCGTCGGGGTTGTGGTACTGGTCCGGACACCAGGCGTCGGGGTGCGCGGCCAGCAGCTCGGCGACCTTCTCGCGGCGGGCCCGCTGCCAGCCCCCGTCCGGGTGCGGGGTGGTGACGGTGTGGATCTCGGCGCCGTAGGCGCGCAGCAGGCCCGCGACCTGGGCCTCCATCCCCGGGTCGGTCACCACCGAGACGGGGTGGCCGAAGGTGATGCCGGCCAGGGCCAGGCCCAGGCCGAGGGTGCCGGAGGTGGACTCCACGATCCGGGCGCCGGGCGGCAGCGCCCCGCGCTCGCGGGCGGCGGCGACCATGTAGAGGGCGGTGCGGTCCTTGATGCCGCCGGGGTTGTGGCCTTCGAGCTTGGCCCAGAAGCCGCGCCCGGCGGGGGTGAACGGCTCGCCCACCCACAGCACGGGCGTGTCGCCGACCAGGGCGGCCGGGGTGGCGGCCGACCGCGCCGGGGCGGCCGGCAGCTGGGCGGGGGAGGCGGGGTCGGGGGCCCGGACGGATGACAGGACGGATGACGCGAGGGGGTTCATGGTGGCGGCTCTCCCACCGCCGTCGCACGGCCGGCGGCCGGAACGGCGGTGTACGGGGTCGAGGTGACGGAACACGGCTCGTCCCGCCGCACCGGCACGCGGAGCGTACGGACGCGGCGGGGCCGGCCGGGTCAGTTCCGCCAGACCTGCAACACCGCCCGTCGCGCGCCGCAAGGCCGTACCGCCTCCGGCTCCGGCGGTCCCCGGACGGGCATGACGGCTCGTACGGCCGCGTCGGCGGCCGGCAGCGCGGGCGGGGGGAGCGGCTCCCTGACGCAGCCGGGCTGTCCCAGCACCGGCTCGTCGACGCCCACGCAACTGCGGGGTCCGTGGTGACGGCCGTCGCACGCGCCTGACCGCTCCATGACCTGGCCGGTCGCGGCACGCGCCGCCGGCGGCCGGGCGGTGGTCTCCGTGGCCGTGAAGGTGTCGGTCCGCCAGGAACCGCCGCCCAGAGGACCATGGGCGCAGCCCATGACGTGGATCAGCGCGACCAGCACCAGAGCGAGCCACGGGCCTCGCGCCCCGGCTCGCCGTGTCGTCGGCCCCGCACTGATCGCCACGGAGCACAAAGTAACGGAGTGACTACGTAAAGTTCTTGTTAGGTGGTCGGCTTCGGAAAGCCGACGGCCCCCGCCGGGGGGATCGGCGGGGGCGGTCGGTGCGGGAAGCCGGGGGGAGGCGGCTCCCCGGGTCAGGGAGGACCCTCGGGGCGACGGTCGTCAGTCGAGGGCGTTGGACAGGTCGCTCTGCCAGTACGTGACCTGGGCGGTGCTGTCGAGGTAGAGGGAGCCGCCGGGCAGTTCCACCGACTTGGAGTCGTCGGAGTCCTGGAGGTAGACCTTCAGGGAGGTGGCCTTGTAGCCGTGCTTGCCGGAGCCGTCGGCGGCGGAGAGGCGGATGCCCGCGTACGCGGTCTCACCGGGGGCGAGGGTGACGACGGCCTGGGGCTTGGTGGCCTCGTTCACCGGGATGGGGGCCTGGGCGTCGTTGAAGTTCAGGATGGGGTAGCCGACGACATTGCAGTCCACGCCGGCGTGGCTGTTGACCTCGAGCACGGCGTAGTTGAGGGGGCGCTTGACCGTCTTGACGCCGATCGACAGCTTGTTGATGTCGCAGGGGCCGATCTCCTGCTCGGAGTTGTCGGAGCCGCTGGAGCCGCCGGAGCCGTTCGAGTGGCTGGAGCCCGCCGAGCCGCTGGAGTTGGCGGCACCGCTCTTCTCGCCGCCGCCCTTCTCCGTACCGCCCTTCTCCGTACCGCCGTTCCCGCTGCCGCCCTTGTCGGAGCCGCCCTGCGGGGACCCGGCCTCGCTGCCGCCCTGGGAACCGGACGCCTCGTCGGCCGGGGCCGAGTTGGCGGTGTCCGCCTTGCCCTCGCTCTTGGTGCCGGTGCCCTCGCCGCTGTTGCACGCGGTGAGGGTGAGGGCGGCGACGGCGGTCAGGCCTGCGGCGGCGAGGCGCAGGGTGCGGGCGCGGCGGGCGGTGACGGTGGTGATCGACATGGTGGGTTCCCCCCCGGGGAGACGTGGCCGTTTCCGGTGCGTTTTCCGGTACGGCTCCAGCCTGTCCTCACCCGCTGGTGTTCCACTGCCGTGCGGCTGGTGCCCGGCCGCCCGCCGCTAACGCCCGGCTAACGCCCCGTCGTCACCGCCCCTCCTGACGGTCTTTCCCGTCCCCGCTGTCCTGGGCGAAGAGCTTCACCAGGTCGCTCATCACATAGCGGTTGGTGGCCTCCTCGTCCAGCAGATGCACCTCCGCCAGCCGCTCCAGGCCGTCCTGGATGAGCTCGGGATCCGCCCCGGCCAGCGCGGCGGCCTCCGCCGTGTTGACCTCCCGGGCGAAGCCGGTGCCCAGGGTGCGCAGCAGCCGGGCGTCGTCGGCGGACAGCCTGGTCACCGAGTTCCGCAGCGCGGCCGCGACCCCGGCGTCCTCCGCCGACAGCAGCGTGAGCCGCCGCCGCTCGTCGCGGAGCGCCGTGGCCAGGCGGGCCAGTCGCCAGCGCGGCCGGGCCAGCAGCTGTGCGGAGGCGGCGCGCAGCGCGAGCGGCAGCCCGTCGCACAGGGCCACCAGCTCGTGGGCGGCCTCCGGGTCCTCGGCGACCCGGTCGGGGCCGAGGAGGGCGCCGAGCAGGGCCACCCCGTCCTCGGGGCCGAGCGCGTGCAGCCTTACGGGGCGGGCGGCGTCGGTGGCGATGAGCCCGTCGAGCCGGCTGCGGCTGGTGACCAGGGTGGCGGACCGGGGGCCGCCGGGCAGGAGCGGACGCACCTGTGCCGAGCTGCGGGCGTTGTCGAGCACCACCAGCAGCCGGCGGTCCGCCACGAGCGACCGGTACAGGGCGCCGGCCGCCTCCGGGGAGGACGGGATGCGGTCCGCGGGTGTCCCTAAGGCGAGCAGGAATTCGCGCAGCACCTCGGCGGGGGCCGCCTCCTCGCCGCCGCTGAAGCCGCGCAGATCCACGAAGAGCCGCCCGTCGGGGAAGGCCTCCGCGTGGGCGTGGCCCCAGTACACGGCCAGACCCGTCTTGCCGACCCCGGCGGGGCCGGTGACGAGCGTGATGCCGCCTTCCGGGGGGAGGCCGACGGGGGCGGGGCCGCCGGGTTCCGCGGCGGGCAGGGCGAGCCGGGTAAGCACGGCCAGCTCCCGGTCGCGGCCGAGGAAGCCGGCCGGGGGCCGGGGGAGGAGCTGCGGCCCGGGGGCGGGCGCGGCTGTCTGCGGGGCCGCCTGGTGGGGGGCCGCCTGCGGAGGGACGGCGGTGGGCCGGCCCTGGGCCTCGCCGTGGGCCTGCGGATGAGCCGGGGCCTGCGGATGAGCCTGGCCCTGGGCCTCGGCCTGGGGATGAGCCTGGGCGGGGGCGCCGGGGCGGCCCCGGTCCGGGAACTCCGTGAACTCCGGGAAGGCGTTCGCCGCGGTGGGCTCGGCGGCGGCGCGCGGGGCCGCGGCCGTCGGGGCGGCCCGCAGGATCTCCTCGTACGCGGCGCGCAGCCGCTCCCCGGGGTCCACCCCCAGGTCGTCGGCGAGGAGCTGCCGGGTGCGGTGGTACCAGGCGATCGCGTCCGACTGCCGTCCGATGCGGTACAGCGCCAGCATCAGGGCCGCGATGAGCCCTTCGCGCAGCGGGTTGGCCACGGCCACCGGGTGGAGCACGTCGGCCGCCTTCTCGTACTGGCCGAGCACCCCGTGGGCGCGCGCCAGCGCCTCGACGGCGGCCAGCCGCCGCTCCTCCAGGGCGTGGGCCGCGGCGGCGAACGGCGGGCTGGCCACCGTGCCGGTGAGGGCCGGGCCGCGCCACAGGTCCAGGGCGTGGCGCAGCAGCTCCACGGCCTCCTCGGGGGCGACCTCGGGGCGGGCCCGGTAGAGCAGCTCGGAGAAGCGCTGGGCGTCGACGAGCCGTTCGGGCAGGCGCAGCTGGTAGGCGGAGCCGTGGGTGGTCAGCTCGACGCCGTGGGCGTCGGCGCCCGCCTCGGCGAGCGTGGCGCGCAGCCGGGAGACATGGCCCTGGATGACGGTGCGGGCGTGGGCGGGCGGCTCCTCCTCCCACAGGCAGGAGATCAGCTGCTCGACGGGGACGGCGGAGTTGGGCCGCAGGAGCAGCATGGCGAGCACGCTGCGGCGTTTCACCGGGCCCAGGGCGAGCTCTTCCGTTCCGGTGGTGACGGCGACCGTACCGAGCAGACAGAAGTGCAACTCAGCCCTCCAGGAAGGAGGTCATGGCCTTGGCGAGCAGCTGGGGGTCCTGGGCGCCGCACAGTTCGCGGGCCGAGTGCATGGACAGGATGGCGACTCCGATGTCGACGGTGGCGATGCCGTGCCGGGCCGCGGTGATCGGCCCGATCGTGGTGCCGCACGGCATGGCGTTGTGGGAGACGAAGGTCTGCCAGGGCACGCCCGCGCGCTCGCAGGCGGCGGCGAAGACGGCCCGGCCGCCGCCGTCGGTGGCGTACCGCTGGTTGACGTTGACCTTGAGGATCGGGCCGCCGTTGGGCACCGGGTGGTGGCCGGGCTCGTGGCGCTCCGCGTAGTTGGGGTGGACGGCGTGGCCGGTGTCGGAGGACAGGCAGACCGTCCCGGCGAGGGCCCGGGCCTTGTCCTCGTACGTGCCGCCGCGGGCGAAGACCGAGCGCTCCAGCACATTGCCGAGCAGCGGGCCCTCGGCGCCGGTGTCGGACTGACTGCCGTTCTCCTCGTGGTCGAAGGCGGCGAGTACGGGGATGTACGGCAGGTCGGGGCGGGCGGAGACGGCGGCGAGCGCGGCGGTGCCGGCGTGGACGGACAGCAGGTTGTCCATCCGGGGCCCGGCGACCAGCTCCCGGTCCCGGCCGAGGTAGGCGGGCGGCTCGACGCTGTGGGCCATCAGGTCCCAGCCGGTCACCTCGCCGGCCGGGACCCCGGCCTCCTCGGCGACGAAGCGGATCAGGGCGCCCTCCTCGACGCCGCCGAGGCCCCAGATCGGGGTCATGTGGCGCTGCTTGTCGAGCTTGAGCCCCTCGGTGTTGACGGACCGGTCGAGGTGGACGGCGAGCTGGGGGACGCGCAGCAGCGGCCGGTCGACGGCCACGAGGCGGTGGGTGCCGTCCCGGAGGGTGAGCCGCCCGGAGATGCCGAGGTCGCGGTCGAGCCAGGTGTTCAGCAGCGCGCCGCCGTAGATCTCGACGGCGATCTGCCGCCAGCCGTGCGCCCCGGTGTCCGGAATCGGCTTGACCCGCAGATTGGGAGAGTCGGTGTGAGCCCCCACAATCCGGTACGGAGTCGAGGGTCTCGCCCCCTCGGGCACGTACCAGGCGATGATCGCGCCGCCCCGCAGGACGTACTTGCCGCCCGTCTCGCCGTCCCAGGCGGCGGTCTCCTCGACCTGCCGGAATCCCGCCTTCTCCAACCGCTCGGCGGCGCTCGCCACCGCGTGGTACGGCGATGGGGCGCCGGCGAGGAAGGACATCAGGTCGTCGGTATGGCCGCGGTCGAAGCTGGCGTGCGCGCTCATGTGAACAGCATAGATACGTGAACCGCCCGGGTCCGCCTCCGTTCCGGGCAGATGTGCGGGCAGATGTGGGCGTCGGGTGCGCGCGTGGTGGCGCGGGCGCTGCGCCTACTGGGCCTTCCGTGGGATCGCGCTGAGCCGATCAGATGAAGGACGGCCGTACGCCGATAGGGAGAACGTCATTCATCCCATATCCCTCATGACTGTGCACACCGCACTGAAGGGATACCGGATGCGTGCTCTTCGTCACCTCCTCGTCGTCCTCGCGGCGCTGCTGCTGCTTTCCGCGGGCGCCCCGGTCATGGCGATGCCGGGCACCCCGGCTCCCACCGCCGTACGGGCGGACACCAACCCCGTCGACGCTCCGGACCCCAAGGACCTGAAGGACCCGGACGACCTCGACAACCTCAACGATCTCAAAGACCCCAAGGACCCCAAGGACCTCAAGGACCCTGACGGCCCCGGCCGTCCGAACGGCCCGGACGGCCGGGAGCCCGTGCCGTGCCCGACCACGGACCGGGTGGGGGCCAACACCCCTCCGCCGCCTCCGTGGCAGAAGTACTACCAGGACGACTGGCGGCTGGGCCCCGCGCAGCTCCCCCGCACCGGGCCGATCGCCCGGATGCTCGAGGGCTACGAGCGCCTTGACCACATGTCGTCCGCCGAGTTCCTCGCCTGCTACTGGGACGACGACACCTCCGGCTGGTGGTTCCCCTCCCCCGACGGCTGGGTCCTCATCAACGGGACGCCGCTGCACGTGACCGTCACCCTCCAGCCCGGGCAGAAGGTCGACCTCTTCGGAAGCGGCTTCGGCCACTTCCTCGCCCCGGCCGGTACGCCCTTCGCCGAGCGCGCCCTCCCGCCGAGCAGCCTCAACACCCTCGACCCGGCCTACCCGTACGGCTACCACCTCTACGAGGTCGTGGAGCCCTTCCAGGTGGAGGCGGGGCCCATCAGGCCCTGGTTCGGTCAGCCGGGGATGGGACTGCAGTACCTCACCACTCCCTCGATCCCCCAACTCGTCGCCGCCGGTAAGCTCCGGTCCCTCAACTGACCGGCCGGGGCGGGCCGTCAAAGGCGGCGCAGCCCGGGCGGAGAAGGGACGGCGCGGTGGACAGGCGGGAACTCGTCCGGGCCCTGCGCGCCGACCGGGTCCCCGACGCCCTCTACGACATCCCGGGGGTGCACGACATCCCGGTGCAGCCGGACGCGTACTACTTCCTGCGGCCCGCGAGGGGCGGGTGGGAGGTGGGGCTGCGTGAGCGCTCGCGGGACCGGGACACGAGCTGGTTCGGCACGGAGGACGCGGCGTGCCGCGAGCTGCGGGCGAAGCTGACCGCGCTCCCGCCACCCCCCGGCGGCGGCCGGGAGCGCGTGGAGGACGTCCTCGCGCACGGCGAGGAGATCCGGCGGAGCGCCTGGCGGGACTTCGAGCGCGCCCTGCGGGAGCGGGGCGCGCAGGACGGCGGGAGCGGGCCCGGCGGGAAGCAGGACGGCGCAAGCGGGCCCGGCGCGGACGGCGGCGGCCGGCGGAACGGCGGGGACGGGCCCGGCGCGGGGCGGTGAAGGCACCGGGCCGGGCACCCCGTACGGGGCACCCGGCTCGGTCAGCGGGATCAGAGGCGGGCGGGCGCGCTCAGAACGCCGCCTCGTCCAGGTCCATCAGGGAGCCGTCGACCGACTCCGCCACCGCGCGCTGGACCGCGACGCCCGGCAGCACCTCCTGGGCGAAGAACTTCGCGGCCGCGATCTTGCCCGCGTAGAAGGACTTGTCCTTGGCGGAGGCGCCGGGCAGCTTGTCGGCGGCGATCGCCGCGCCCTTGGTCAGCAGGTAGCCGATGAAGACGTCACCGGAGGCGAGCAGCAGCCGGGTGGCGTTGAGGCCGACCTTGTAGATGGAGGTGACGTCCTGCTCCGTGGCGGCGAGGTCGGTGAGCATGGCGCCCACCAGCCCCTCCAGGTCCGCGGCGGCCTTGGCGAGCGCGTCGCGGGTGGCGGCGAGCTCCTCCCCGCCGCCGGCCTCGGCCAGGAACTTCTTGATCTCCTCGGAGATGGTGGTCAGCGCCTTGCCCTGGTCGCGGACGATCTTCCGGAAGAAGTAGTCCTGGCCCTGGATGGCGGTGGTGCCCTCGTAGAGGGTGTCGATCTTGGCGTCCCGGATGTACTGCTCCAGCGGGTACTCCTGGAGGTAGCCGGAGCCGCCGATGGTCTGGAGGGACTGCGCCAGCTGCTCGTACGCCTTCTCCGAGCCGTAGCCCTTCACGATGGGCAGCAGCAGGTCGTTGAGGGCGTGGGCGGCGGAGGCGTCCTCGCCGGCGGCCTCCAGGGTCTGGATCTCGTCCTGGACGGAGGCGGTGTAGAGGACGAGCGAGCGCAGGCCCTCCGCGTACGCCTTCTGGGCCATCAGGGAGCGGCGCACGTCCGGGTGGTGGGTGATGGTGACGCGCGGGGCGCTCTTGTCGGTGAAGGCGGCCAGGTCCGGGCCCTGGAAGCGCTCCTTGGCGTACTCCAGCGCGTTCAGATAGCCGGTGGACAGGGTGGCCATGGCCTTGGTGCCGACCATCATCCGCGCGAACTCGATGATCTTGAACATCTGGCGTATGCCGTCGTGCTTCTCACCGAGCAGCCAGCCCTTGGCCGGGCGGTCGGCGCCGAAGGTCAGCTCGCAGGTGTTGGAGACCCTCAGGCCCATCTTGTGCTCGACGTTGGTGGCGTAGACGCCGTTGCGCTCGCCCAGCTCGCCGGTCTCCCAGTCGAAGTCGTACTTGGGGACGATGAAGAGGGACAGCCCCTTGGTGCCGGGGCCCGCGCCCTCGGGGCGGGCCAGCACGAAGTGGATGATGTTCTCCGAGAGGTCGTGCTCACCGGAGGTGATGAACCGCTTCACGCCCTCGATGTGCCAGGAGCCGTCCTCCTGCCGGACCGCCTTGGTGCGGCCGGCGCCCACGTCCGAGCCCGCGTCCGGCTCGGTGAGCACCATGGTGGCGCCCCACTGCCGGTCCACGATCTGCCGGGCGATGGCCAGCTGCTCCTCGGTGCCCTCGTCGTAGAGCACCCCGGCGAAGGCGGGGCCGCAGGCGTACATCCAGATCGGGGTGTTGGAGCCGAGGATCTGCTCCGCGCAGGCCCACAGCAGCGAGCGCGGGCAGGCGGTGCCGCCGAGGTCCTCGGGGACGCCCAGGCGCCACCACTCGGCGTCCATGTACGCCTGGTAGCTCTTCTTGAAGGACTCGGGCAGCGGCGCGGTGTGGGTCTTCGGGTCGAAGACCGGCGGGTTCCGGTCGGAGTCGGCGTAGCTTTCGGCCAGCTCGTTCTCGGACAGCCGGGAGATCTCGGAGAGCACGCTCTTGGCGGTCTCGACGTCCATCTCCTCGAACGGGCCCGTGCCGTACAGCTTGTCGCGCCCGAGCACCTCGAAGAGGTTGAACTCGATGTCGCGGAGATTCGACTTGTAGTGCCCCATGGCGAACGGCTCCGTAAGGCTCGGGAGGCGGGACCTCTTCAATGGCATCGCGTATCGATCGGCCGATCGCCATGATGCTACCCGTGGGTAATAAAGGGCAACCCTCAAACGGGCAACTGTGACTCACCATGCTTCGGCGACTCAGTACGCTTCTGCGCATGTACGGCTACGACCAGAGCGCGACGCCAGGGCAGGGTTACGCGGCTCCCCCGCCCCCGCCGCAACAGCAGCCGCATCTGTCCCACCACCCACAGCCGGGGGCCGGGTACGGCGAGCAGCCGCTGTACCCCGAGCCCTCCCCGCCCTCCCTGGCGGACGCGGTGCGCGCCTTCACGACCGGCTCCATGTCGGCGGAGGACTTCCAGCAGATCTTCGCGACCTCCAAGGTGTACTGCCCGCGCGGTGACAACCCCGGGTTCCTCGCGCTGCACAACACCCAGCAGCCGGTGATCCCGATGTTCACCTCGCTCAAGGAGCTGCGCCGCTACGCGGGCAAGGAGTCGAAGTACTTCGTGATCACCGGTGCCGAGGTGATCGACCTGCTGCCCACCGGCTACGGCTTCGTCCTCGACATGGAGGGCGACCACCGGATGGTCTTCGACGCCAAGGCGGTGGAGCAGATGGTCGACTTCGCGATGCGGCGGATGTATGGCTGAGCGCTCCTAGCGGCTCACGCTGAGTGCCCGGCGAGGACCGGGAAATAAAGCCCCTCTTGCGGGTCGTTCACCCTTCAACTAAGTTGAATCCTGAACGACCGAGGAGGCCGTCATGCCAGCTGTGACCGTAGACAACCCGCTGACCCTGCCGCGTGTCGCGGCACCCGCCGACGCCCAGCAGCGCCGTGTGCTCGCCGTCACCACCGCTCCCAGCGGTTTCGAAGGTGAGGGCTTCCCGGTGCGGCGCGCCTTCGCCGGCATCGACTACAAGCACCTGGACCCGTTCATCATGATGGACCAGATGGGCGAGGTGGACTACGCGCCGGGCGAGCCCAAGGGCACCCCCTGGCACCCGCACCGCGGCTTCGAGACCGTCACCTACATCATCGACGGCATCTTCGACCACCACGACAGCCAGGGCGGCGGTGGCACCATCACCAACGGCGACACCCAGTGGATGACGGCCGGCGCGGGCCTGCTCCACATCGAGGCGCCGCCGGAGCACCTCGTCATGTCCGGCGGCCTCTTCCACGGCCTCCAGCTGTGGGTGAACCTCCCGGCGAAGGACAAGATGATGCCCCCGCGCTACCAGGACATCCGCGGTGGCCAGGTCCAGCTGCTGACCTCCCCCGACGGCGGCGCGCTGCTGCGCGTCATCGCCGGTGAGCTGGACGGCCACGCCGGTCCCGGCATCACCCACACCCCGATCACGATGGTCCACGCCACGCTCGCCCCGGGCGCGGAGATCACCCTCCCGTGGCGCGAGGACTTCAACGGCCTCGCGTACGTGCTCGCGGGCCGCGGCTCGGTCGGCGCCGAGCGGCGCCCGATCCGCCTGGGCCAGACCGCCGTCTTCGGGGCCGGGTCCGCGCTGACCGTGCGCGCGGACGAGAAGCAGGACTCCAACACCCCGGACCTGGAGGTCGTCCTCCTCGGCGGCCGGCCGATCCGGGAGCCGATGGCGCACTACGGGCCGTTCGTGATGAACACCCGGGCGGAGCTCCAGCAGGCCTTCGAGGACTTCCAGAAGGGCCGCCTCGGGACGATTCCGGCGGTGCACGGAATGTCCGAGGGCGGGCTGTAAGGCTCGCCGGAAGCACATGCGAACGAGCCCCGTCCGGGTGTGGACGGGGCTCGTCGGCGCTTACGGGCGGATCACCCGTCTTTCAGCGGTGTCTCAGTGGTTCTCAGTGTTGCCTGGCTCGGCGCTTGCGGGCGGCGAGGGCGACTGCGGCGCGGCG
>NZ_MAXF01000064.1 GCF_001704635.1 Streptomyces sparsogenes
CCAGACCCGGTTGCCGATCTGGATGGGCGCGTTCGCCGCCTCATAGGCGACATCGCCCAGCCCACCGGCCTTACCGAACCCGTTGTCGGTCGAATCGACGAACTGGTAGGCGTTGGCGGCGTGGTTGTTACCGGGACCCTGGCCGGTCTCGATGTTGTAGTAACCGGTGCCGTCGGTGCCGTAGTTGTCGGTCGGGTCCATCTGGGTGCTGACGACCCACTGCTGCTGCGGAATGTAGGCGACCGCTCCCTGGGAGGCTTCGTTGTGCACGCCCTGGATCTGCTCCGGGTTGGCCCTGTTCCGTACGTAGTCGCCCGGGAAGTATTCGACGACGCCGCTCTTCTGGCCGCCGTCGGTGGCGGGTTCGGCGTGGTTGGGGCAATCCCCGGTGCCTTCCCAGGAGTATCCACCGTCGGGATTGGCGCAGGCCATGTTGATGTCGCCACCGGACATGCCGGCTTCCGCGTCGTTGACGTCGGGCCGGGGGTCCAGGCCACCACCACTGACCACGTCCATGAACCGGTCGCGGAAACCGAGGATCATCGAACCGTCACGGGCGAAGGCGAGGGTCGAGAGCTCCGGCTGCGGATTGACGAGGGTATTTCCTCCGTTGACCCTGAATTTGTCCCAGGTCGCCAGGTCGGTGTTCCACGGGTTCCAGTGGGTGGCCTGGTCATTCCCTTCGGCACCGCCATAGACGGTGCCGCGCTCGGCGGTGAGCGGCTGGGTCAGCACGGTGTCGAACCGCTCGCCGTCGTAGGCGTAGACGACGGCCTTCAGGTC
>NZ_MAXF01000065.1 GCF_001704635.1 Streptomyces sparsogenes
TGTTCCACGGAGTGGGTGGCCTGGTCATTCCCTTCGGCACCGCCATAGACGGTGCCGCGCTCGGCGGTGAGCGGCTGGGTCAGCACGGTGTCGAACCGCTCGCCGTCGTAGGCGTAGACGACGGCCTTCAGGTCCTCGCGCTTCTGTGTGCTCTCCGCGCTGCACACGCCGCCGACGTACAGCTTGTTGTCGTGGACCTGGAGACCGAACGGCCGCCAGTCGCCGGAGCTCGCGCAGCCCGGGTCCGGGATGCGCACCGTCGCCTTGGGCGCGGACGCGCTGGCTCCGGTCGCGTCGAAGCTGACCAGGCGCCGGGTGAGCAGGTTCACCGCGTAGAGCGTCGAGCCGTCCTCGGACAGGGCCAGGCCGCCGATGCTCTCCTTGCCCGGGGCGTTGGTGAACCCGGCGTCCTTGATCATGTTGGAGGAGTCATGCGGCGTCACCGCGGCGCCCGGCACCTTGGCGAAGAGGGTCGTCTCGCCACCCCCGGCCGGCACGGTGTAGATCGCGTTACCGCCCTCCGGGCCGTACGGGGTGTACCGCCGGGCGAACGCGCCCTGGAACAGCCGCTTCCGGTGCTTGTCGTAGGCCAGCGCGAAGGTGGTCCCCACCTGGGCCTGGGTGTTGAGCGTGGTGGGGCACTCCGTCTGGCCGGGGCATGTACCTCGTTTGTCCGTCCCGAACGCCACGAGCGCCCGGGTGTCCTTCCCGGTGGAGGCGTTCTGGATCGGCACGAAGTACCGGGTGTCCGGCAGCGCGTAGTCGGCCGGGTTCCAGACGCCGGTGATGACCGAGTCGTCCTTGCCGTCCGACACGTTCACGAAGGTCGTGAAGCTGTCGAAGTGGTTCTCCGCCGTCGAGGCCGGCGCGGCCTGAAGGTACTTGTTGTACGGCGCCGGGATGGTGACGTCGACGCGGTACTGGCCCCCGGTCAGGTCGTCCAACGGCGGGACCACCACCTTTCCGGTGGAGTCCGTGGTGCCGGTGACCCGATGGCCCTCGGAGTCCGACACCGCGACCTTCATGCCGCGCTGCGGCACGTCCATGGTCGTGTTGATAATGCCGGTGCCGAAGAAGTCCCGCAGCACCTGGACGGTCAGTGTGCCGTCGCCGGTCGCGGCGGTGGCCGTTCCTGCCGTCGCGCCCATGGCACTGCCCGACAGCGCGAGAACGCATAAAGCCACTCGCACCATCGGGCCCGTACGCTTTCCGGCTGTCCGGCGTAGCCTGTTACCCGCTTTTCCCACAGCCATCACGCTCCCCTCGTCATGTGAACCGAACAGCCGTTTCCGGCCGCACATTCGCTTTCCGGTTCCGGGTGAATACGCAGGCCATGAAAAAGCGCCCACCGGTGTTTCGGTGGGCCCGGTCGTGCTTGGTCGTCTTTGGATCGCTTTTTCACGGAGTCCCTGTGCAGGAAAACGCTATGCCCCCCCGTAACGATCACGGCCAACGTCTCCGCGGAAACAGCACAAAAGTCTGAATAGTCACCCTGAACCGCTCTATCAGCGACGATACTGTAGCGGGTGGCCGCCAAGATCGGGGGGAGCGGAGGGCGATCGGCGGAACAAGTTACCAATGCGTCACATGCGGCATATGGGCAAAGTGATCCGCCCGCCCGCGCTACTGCGATAGCGCGGGCGGGCGGATCACTCGTTTTTCAGTTTTCAGTGTTCTCTCAGTGTTGCCTGGCTCGGCGCTTGCGGGCGGCGAGGGCGACTGCGGCGCCCGCGCCGACCAGCAGGGCGCTGAGGGAGACGATGGTCAGCACCTGCGTACCGGTGTTGGCCAGTGAACCGCCGCCTCCGCCGGTCTGGTCGCTGCCGCCCTGGGGGCCGGGCCGGTTGGGCGGCTCATGGGTCGGCGGCTGGTGGGTCGGCGGCTCCGAGGACGGCGGCGTGGTGGTCGGAGGCGTCGTGGTCGGCGGCTCCTCCTTGGGGATGTACACGCCGGCGTCGATCGTGTGGTCGACCCCTCCGGGCTTTCCGGGTGCTGTGACAGGCGCGTAGCCGTTGCACAGCCGTCCGGTCTTGGGCGGGGTGACGTTCGAGTCGTGCGCCCGGTTGGCACCGGCCCGGGGGAGGGTGAACCGCAGCTCGTCGGCCGTCGGCTGGGTCGGGACGTCGCTGGTGTCGGCGGTGCAGACGTTGAACTGCACGGTGTACTTGGCGCCGGGCTTCAGCTCGTATTCGGCGCCGACTCCGCCGAAGTAGTACTCGCCGGCGGCGTCGGTCTTGGTCGTGGCGACCTGCTTGCCGGTGTCGTCCAGCAGGTTGACCGTGGCGTCCGGCAGCGGCACCTCGTTGACACCCTCGGGGTCCTGGATGCCGTTGTGGTCGCCGTCGAACCAGACCCGGTTGCCGATCTGGATGGGCGCGTTCGCCGCCTCATAGGCGACATCGCCCAGCCCACCGGCCTTACCGAACGCGCTCTGTGCCTGACTGACGAACTGGTACCCGTTCTTGGTCGGAGCGTTGCCCGGACCCTGACCGGTCGTGACGTCGTAGTAGCCGGTCCCGGAGGTGGCGACGTTGACGACCGGGTCGAACTCCGTGCTGATGACCCACTGCTGCTGCGGAATGTAGGCCACCGAACCCAGCGCTGTCTCCGCGTGCACTCCGTTGCCGAAGTAGTCGCCCGGGAAGTACTCGACGACACCGGCGTCCTGGGTGCCACCGGTGGCGGGACTGGCGTGGTTCGGGCAGTCCCCGGTGCCTTCCCACGAGTACCCACCGGTGGGATTGGCGCAGGCCATGGTGATGTCACCGCCGGCCATGCCGCTCTCCGGGGTGTCGTCACCCTGCCTCGGGTCCAGTCCACCCCAGGCCACGACGTCCATGAACCGGTCGCGGAAACCGAGGATCATCGAGCCGTCGCGGGTGAAGGCGAGGGAGGCGAGCTCCGGCTGCGGATCGATGAAGACGTTGCCCACCTTCCGCTCGTCCCACGTGGCCAGGGAGGTGTTCCACGGGTTCCAGTGGGTGGCCTGGTCGTTGTCGTTGGAACCGAAGACGGAGCCGCGCTTGGCGGTCAGCGGGTGGTCCAGCACGGTGTCGAACCGCTCGCCGTCGTAGGCGTAGACGACGGCCTTCAGGTCCTCGCGCTTCTGTGTGCTCTCCGCGCTGCACACGCCGCCGACGTACAGCTTGTTGTCGTGGACCTGGAGACCGAACGGCCGCCAGTCGCCGGAGCTCGCGCAGCCCGGGTCCGGGATGCGCACCGTCGCCTTGGGCGCGGACGCGCTGGCTCCGGTCGCGTCGAAGCTGACCAGGCGCCGGGTGAGCAGGTTCACCGCGTAGAGCGTCGAGCCGTCCTCGGACAGGGCCAGGCCGCCGATGCTCTCCTTGCCCGGGGCGTCGGTGAACCCGGCGTCCTTGATCAGGTTGGAGGTGTCGTGCGATGTCTCCGTGGCGCCCGGCACCTTCGCGAACAGGGTCGGCGCCCCGCCGCTGGTCGGCGTGGTGTAGATCGCGTCACCGCCGCCCGGCCCGTACGGGGTGTACCGCCGGGCGAACGCGCCCTGGAACATCCGCTTCTTGTACTTGTCGTAGGCCAGCGCGAACGTCGTGCCCACCTGGTCCTGCGTGTTGAGGACGGTCGGGCAGTCCGCGTCGCCGGGACACGTACCTCGTTTGTCCGTCCCGAACGCCACCAGTGCCCGGGTGTCATTCCCGCCGGCGCCGTTCTGGATCGGTACGAAATACCGGGTCTCCGGCAGCGCGTAGTCGGCCGGGTTCCAGACACCGGTGATGACCGAGTCGTCCTTGCCGTCCGACACGTTCACGAAGGTCGTGAAGCTGTCGAAGTGGTTCTCCGCCGTCGAGGCCGGCGCGGCCTGAAGGTACTTGTTGTACGGCGCCGGGACGGTGACATCGACGCGGTACTGGCCGCCGGTCAGGTCGTTCGACGGTTCGACCACCACCTTTCCGGTGGAGTCCGTGGTGCCGGTGACCCGATGACCCTCGGAGTCCGACACCGCGACCTTCATGCCGCGCTGCGGCACGTCCATGGTCGTGTTGATAATGCCGGTGCCGAAGAAGTCCCGCAGCACCTGGACCGTCAGTGTGCCGTCGCCGGTCGTGGCGCTGGCCGTCCCGGCCGTCGCGCCCATGACGCCACCTGACACCAAGAGAACGGACAAGCCCACTCGTGCCAGCGGGCCCGTACGCTTCCCGGCTGTTCGCAGTAACGTCGTATACGTACTTTTCACAGCCATCACGCTCCCCTCATCATGTGAACCGAACACCCGCTTCCAGTGGCACATCGGCTTCCCGGCCCCGGGTGACACGTCGGCCGTGAAAAGGGCCCACCGCTGATTCGGTGGACCCGTTGTTTTTGGTCGTCCTGGCGGATGTGGAGAATTCAGGGAGTCGGGAGCGCGTCCCCCATGCCAATCCCACTCGGCCTCGCTTCCCCACGCGGAAACAGCACAAGAGTCTGAATAGTCATGCTGAACCACCCCACCAGCGACGATACTCTAGCGGGTGGGCGCCAAGATCGGGGGGAGCAGAGGATGAGTGGGCGGAACAAGTTATCAATGCGTCACGTGCGGCGTACGAGAACAAAACAAGGTCCCGCACAGCGCGCGGCCGGCCGGCGCCGATGGCCGCGGCCGCTCTGGGCGGCGGTCGGCATCGGCGGGGCGGCCGTCGCGGTGGCCACGGTCCTGGTCGCGACCAGCGGCTCGGACGAGCCCACCGGGCCGCGGGAATTGACCTCGGATCAGGCAAATCGTCTGGCGGTCACCCGATTCCGCAACTACCAGGCGGGCGGGCGCGCCGTGACGATCAAGGTGCCGGGCACCGGTGGTGAGTTGGTCATCACCGGGTCCATCGACTACCGCGGCAAGGTCGGTTACGGCGCGGTGCACGGCACCGGGCGCGACACGTCCAGCGAGGGCCTGATCCAGTGGACGGCCACCACCGTGTCCGTCCATCCGATGACGAAGGCCCCGGCGAAGGCACCGGCACGGCCGCCGAAGTCGGGCTGGTACAACCGTCCGCTGCAGCAGTACGGCAGTTCGCTGGACAGTTCGCTGGCCATCGCGCTGAAGCTCGGGAGCGACCGGCCGGACAACGCCGAACTGCTGCCGCAGAACGGTGCCGCCTGGGTGGGGCAGGAGCGGCTGGACGGCCACCAGGTCGACATCATGACCGGCCCGAAGGCCGCCCGGGCCACGGCCGGTCCGACGGGAGAGGCCGCCGTGCGCTACTGGATCGGCTCGGACGGCACCATGTACCGCGTGCGCGTCGGCGTGGCCTCCGCGCCGGAGCCGGTGGTCATCGATTTCGACACCCACACGTATGTGCCGGTCCGGAAGGTCCCCGGAGTCGCCCCGAAGCGGTAGCCGCCGCTCAGGACGTCAGCACCCGCGCGGCCGCGGCGAGCAGTGACGTCGACGGCAGCCGGATGTCCGCCGGGTCCGGCAGCGCCGGAGCGGCCGGAACGGCGGTGGCGCCCGTGGTCTTGGCGTTCGGGAACTGCGGCTGCCGCTTGGGTGCCGCCACCTCGGTGAACGGGATGCCGCCGGGCGCGGTCGGCTTCGTCCAGGTGCCGGAGGGCGAGGACGACTGGGCGGGGCGCGGGCAGGACGCGGTCGTCGCGAGCCGGGCGGGCACCGTCTTCCGCAGCTCGTTGCCGCGCAGGCAGTTGCCCCGGCCCTTCGTGGCGGTGGGGAACGTCCAGCCGACGTCCACGCCGTTGCGGGAGAAGGTGTTGTCCAGGACCTGATTGCCGTCCGGCTTGATGTCGGCGGTCGCGGTGATCACCAGTCCGGCGTTGGTGTTGCCGGAGATCCGGTTGCGGATGAACCGGTTGGCGGAGCCGCCGTCGACGCCGACCCCGATGCCCCATCCGCCGTCGGCCTGTTCGGGGGTGGCCGCCTGCTGGTTGTCCGCGATCAGGTTGCCCGCGATGACGGCGTCCTTCTGCGGGAGCAGCTTCTCCTGGTGGTCGGAGTTGGTGGTGAGCCCGACCCGGTTGCCGACGAGGCGGTTGCCGACCACGTACATGTCGCCGCTGGCGTTGGTGCCTTCGTAACCGACCGCGTTGAGTTCGGCGATGTTGTCCCGCACCACGATGCGGCAGGGCTTGCACTGGCCGACATAGATCCCCGAGTCGGCCGAGCCCGAGGTGTACGAGTGCTCGATGACCCCGTTCTGCGCGGAGAACGCGTAGATGCCGTACAGCCCGTTGCGGGTCGCGGTCACACGGGAGACCAGGAACGACTTCAGGAAGGTGACGGGCTCGTCGCCGGTGTCGTAGCCGCCGGACTGGCCCGGCAGTCCGGCGGCCGCCTTCGCCGAACCGGTGACCAGGACCCCGTTCTGGGTGTTGTTCCGCACGGTCAGGTTCTCCACGGCCACCCCGGGAGCGGACACGACCACGCCGTTCGGCTGCTGGAGCCGTCCGTCGATGACGACCTTGTCCCGGGACTCGCCGCGCAGGGTGACGCGGGCCTTGGAGATCTTCACCGACTCGCGGTAGACGCCCGGCGCGACCAGCACGAGGTCGCCAGGCTTGGCCAGGGACACCGCGGCCGAGATGGTCGGGGCGTCGGCCGGCACCTTGATCGTCACATGCTCACCGGACGGTCGCCGGCCGTCGTCCGAGTCGTCGTCGCCCCCGCCGCAGCCGACCAGTACGGGGGCCAGGGTGCCGAGCACCGCGGCCATCAGGCGAAGACGGAGACGAGGCATGGCCCCATCCTGGCACGGACGTTGACGGGTCGCAGGCGCTGATACGGATATGGCACAGTTCACACTGTGCGCAAAGCCGACTCCCGCCCGTCACGCCGCGTGTTTCTCGGTGCCACCGGCACCGTGACCGCCGCCGGCCTCGCCGCCGGGTGCCAATCGCCGTCCGCCCGACCCGACCGGGCCGACCGGTCGGATGCCCCCGCGCCGACCCTGCCGGTGTCGCCGACCGGCCGGTACCAGGCGGGTATCACGCTGCCGCAGCCGGCCCAGCGGCACCTGCTGGCCGTGGTGGCCGACCTCGTCGACACCAAGTCCGTCGGCCCGTTGCTGGCCGAACTCGGCGAGGCGGTCCGCACCCTGACCAAGGGGACCGACGCCCGGCTGATGGGCCTGCCGCCGGGCGATCTGACCGTGACGATCGGGGTGGGCCCCCGACTGGTGCGCATGGCCGATCCCACCCTGCCCGGCGCCAAGGACCTGCCACGGTTCTCCCGCGAGCAGATCTCCCCCCGGGCGCGCGGCGGCGACCTGCTGATCCAGATCTGCGCCAACGACGCCGTGCTGTTGCCGGTCGTGGCCGCCGCGCTGCTGGAGCAGGCCGGTGACCGGATGCACGAACGCTGGCGGCAGTCCGCGGGCCGCGGCGCCAACGTGCCGGTGGAGAAGGGCGTCGCCGCGCCACGCAACCTGTTCGGCTTCGTCGACGGCATCGTGGGCCCCCACACGAAGGCCGAACAAGAACGCCACCTGTGGCTCGCCGGGCCCGCCCCGGTCGCCGGCGGCACCATCGCCGTCCTGCGACGCATGGAACTCGACCTGCCGCGGTTCGCCAAGCTGTCCGTCGCCGAACAGGAAGCGGTCTTCGGCCGGCGCCGGGACACCGGCGTGCCACTCTCCGGCGGCCCCATCGCCTCGGGCCCGGACCTCGGCGCCAAAACCCCGGACGGACGCTACCTCGTCCCGGCGGACGCCCACGCCCGCAGAGCGCACTCCACCGCGGTCGGCGTCGGCCTCATGCTCCGCCGCTCCTACAGCATCGACGCGCCCGCCCCCGGGCTGCTCTTCATCAGCTTCCAGAACGACATACGGACCTTCACCAAGACCCTCACCCGGATGGACAACTCCGACGCCCTGCTGGAATTCACCACCACCACCGCGAGCGCGACCTTCCTGATCCTCCCCGGCTTCGACGAGGAACACCCGCTCGGTTCCCGGCTCTTCCGCTGAGCCGACTCACCGGGTGACCTTTTAATGAGACCCATGCGCGTGCTTGTGGTCGAGGACGACAGGGTGTTGGCCGATGCGGTGGCGCGTGGGCTGCGGCAGTCCGCGTTAGCCGTTGATGTGGCCTATGACGGAGATCAGGCAAGGGAGCGGGTGGGGGTGACCCGGTACGACGTGGTCGTACTGGACCGTGATCTGCCCGAGGTGTCGGGCGACGAGGTGTGCCGGGAGATCGTCGACCGCTGGAGTGGGGACGTACGGGTGCTGATGATGACCGGTGCGGCGGATGTACGGTCCCGGGTGACCGGCCTCAATCTGGGCGCCGACGACTACCTGCCGAAGCCGTTCGCGTTTCCGGAGTTGGTCGCCCGGGTGCAGGCCCTGTTGCGCCGTTCGGCTCCCGCCCTTGCCCCGGTGCTGCACGGAGGAGGCGTGACGCTGGATCCGGCGCGGTTCCAGGTGCGGCGCGAGGGGAGAGAGATCCGGCTCACGGCCAAGGAGTTCGCCGTGCTGCGCGTGATGCTCGCGGCCGGCGGGGCCGTGGTGAGCGCGGAGGAACTGCTGGAGCGGGCATGGGACGAGAACGCCGACGGCTTCACCAACAGCATGCGCACCGTCGTGGCCTCGCTCCGCAAGAAGCTCGGACCGCCATCGGTGATCGAGACGTTGGTCGGTGTCGGCTACCGGATCCGGTGACCGGGGTGAGGAAGTGGTCCGGTCAGGAGCGGGCCCGCGGTCCACGGCTGACCGCGCGGGCACGCCTGACCGCCTTCTACGGGGTCCTGTTCCTGGTCTCGGGCACACTGCTCGTGGGCGTGATCCTTTTCGTCGTGTTCGCCTCGCGGTCGGGGGGGACGCCGACGAAGGCGTCGCCGGGGGGTGCCGGGACTCCCGCGTATGCCGACCCCCGTGTGGAGGCGGAGTTCCAGCGGCAACTGGAGGCGATCCTCAAAGCCGAGGCCGCTCGCCAGGGCCGTGTGGGTGACCGGGACAATCCGGCGAATCGGGAAATTCTTACCCTTCTGGAGGGGGGCATCAAGGCCGGGCTCAGCCGTCAGGCTGTCGCCGTCAAGCAGGAAGCCCGGCGCGACCTGGAGCGGGACCTGGTTATCGGGGCAGCGGCGGCGGTCGGGCTGATGACCCTGGCGGCGGTCGGCGCGGGGTGGGTGATGGCCGGGCGTGTGCTGCGGCCGGTCCACGCGATGTCCTCCACGGCCCGGCGGCTGTCCGAGCGAGACCTGCACGAGCGCCTGCCGGTGATCGGCCCTGCCGACGAGTTCGCCGAGCTGGCGGAGACCTTCAACGACATGCTGGCCCGCCTGGAGCGGGCCTTCGCCGCGCAGCGGTTGTTCATCGCGAATGCCTCACACGAATTGCGCGGCCCGATCACCACCCAACGTGTCCTGGTCGACGTGGCCGCCACCGCCCCAGGGGCCAGTGCGGACTCGGTGGAGCTGGCGGGGGCGGTCCGCGAGGTGCTCGAACGCCAGGCCCGTTTGGTGGAGGGGCTGTTCGAGCTGGCCAGCGGGGACAACGGCGTACGGCGGCGTGGGCCTGTGGCGTTGGACGCGGTGGCGAACCAGGTGCTGGCACGCCGGCGGCCGTCCGCCGGCGGCCCGGAGGTGGTGGCTGAGCTCGGCGCCGGGGCAGTGGTCGGGGACCGTGTCCTGGTGGAGATCCTGCTGGACAACCTCGTACGCAACGCCATCGCGCACAACCTGCCCGACGGCGGTGGATGGCTTCGGGTGCGCACCCGGGGCAAGGTGATCGAGGTGGAGAACAGCGGCCCGGCGGTGTCGCCCGCGCGGCTGTCCGAGCTCACCGAGCCGTTCCGGCGAGGCGCCCGGGACCGTACCGGCACGCCGGCAGGGTCGGGTCTGGGTCTCGCCATCGTCGACGCGGTGGTACGGGCCCACGACGGGACGCTGACCTTGACAGCCCGCGGCGATGGGGGGCTGCTCGTGGTCATCACATTTCCCTGAAGTCACGTTGATGTCCCAGCGCCTAGCGTCCTTCCCGGCTTCTCGTCCCGAGGCGGACGGGAAGCCGGAAGAGGACCGGGGTCCCCGGTCATCATGCGAGAAAGGGAAGAATGTGCGTATCCGCAGTATGCGGCGCGTGAGCGCGATGGCCGCGCTGGTCATGGTGCCGTCACTCGCCTTCGGTGCCGTTGCCCATGCCGACGACAAGCCGACCGAGTCGCCCCAGGGCATCATCACCACCCACGACGCCGTCTCACATGTGATGATCAAGGAGAACCAGGGCGAGAGGGTCGCCGTGGTCGTCGTGGGCCGGGGTGCCGACGAGTTCACGTGGTCCCTCGACGAGGACTCGTTGGTCCTCAAGAACGGCAAGCAGACCACCATGGACGACATTCACGCGGGCGACGGGGCCCTCGTGGTCGGCCCGGGGTCGCTGAAGTCCCACTCGGGCGTGGCGAAGTCCTTCGCCCTCCGCTGATCCCCTGTGGTTCCCTCGGCGCGGCGGTGGCGAGAACAGAACGCCGCCGCGCCGTGGCAGCCGAACCCGGCGGTCGGGGGCAGAGCACCGCCTCCTCAGCTCGCTTGGCCCGGTCCGGGCCGGCCCGCGCCGTCCGGCCCCGCCTCGTACAGCTCGTACCAGATGCACTTGCCGTCGCCGCGCGGATCCACCCCCCACGCGTCGGCGAGCACCTCCATCAGCATCAGCCCGCGCCCGGAGGAGGCCAGTTCTCCCGGGCGGCGGCGGTGCGGGAGTTCGTCGCTGCCGTCGGCCACGTCCAGCCGCAGCCGCCTGGACCCGGGCCGCCCGCTGACCTCGGCGACCAGCAGGGCGTCGCCGTCGGTGTGCACCAGGACGTTGGTGACCATCTCGGAGAGCATCAGCACCGCCGACTCCACCTGGTCCCGGTCGGCCCAGTCGTGGAGCATGTCGCGGAGCTGCTGCCGGACCTCGGCTATGCGCTCCGGCTCGGCCTGGGCGACCGTGGCGGCCGTGCGCCGCACCGGGGCCGAGCCCGGGCCGACCAGGCACACCTCGGCGTCGCGGCGGATCAGCAGCAGCGCTATGTCGTCCTCGCGGCGGTCGGCGAGATGGCCGGTGGTGTGGTGGGAGGGCGGCCCGTGCACCGCCTGGACCAGGGCCTCGGCGAGCGCGTCCAGGTCGTCGGGGACCACAGCGGTCACGGCGGTCATCGCCGCCATCGCGGCGGCCATGGCGGCCGGGGTGTCAGGCGCGCCCAGGGTGTCCGGTGCGGCGGGGGCGTCCGGGGCCGCCACGGTGTGCGGGGCCGTCCGCTCGAAGACCGCCCGGATCCGGTCCCAGCCAGTCTCCACGTCGTGCCCGCCGGTCTCGATCAGCCCGTCCGTGCACATCAGCAGCGTCTCGCCGGGCTCGAGCACCACCCGGGTGGTGGGGTAGTCGGTGTCCGGGTCCACGCCCAGCGGCAGCCCGCCCGCGGTGGGGCGGATCATCATCGTGCCGTCGGCGAGCCGGACCGCCGGGTCCGGGTGGCCCGCCCGGGCGATGTCCAGCGTGCCGGCGACCGGGTCCACCTCGATGTACAGGCAGGTCGCGAAGCGCGGATCGTACGCGGCCTCGCCGCCGGCGCCCGGCGGCTCGGTCAGCCCGGCAAGGAAGCGGGAGGCGCGGGAGAGCACCGCGTCGGGGTGGTGGCCCTCCGAGGCGTACGCGCGCAGCGCGATCCGCAGCTGCCCCATGATCCCGGCCGCGCGCACGTCATGGCCCTGCACATCGCCGATGACCAGCGCGGTACGCCCCGAGGGCAGCCCGATCACGTCGTACCAGTCGCCGCCCACCTGGAGCCCGCCGCCCGTCGGCACATACCGCGCGGCCACCGTGAGCCCGGGGATGTCCGGCTTGTCGGCGGGCAGCATGGAGCGCTGCAGCCCGTCCGTCAGCTCGCGCTCCGTCTCCTGGAGCGAGGCGCGCGACAGCGCCTGGGCGAGCATCCGGGCGACCGTGGTGAGCACCGAGCGCTCGTCGGGCGAGAAGGACACCGGGTGCGCGAAGCTCGCCATCCACGCGCCGATCGTGCGGCCCGCGTCGATCAGCGGCAGAAAGGCCCAGGCCCGGCGGCCTGCCGTGCCGGCGCGCGCCCAGGAGCCGGGGAACCGCTCCCGGTACACCTCCGGGCCCGGCAGATAGATCGCCCGGCCGGTGCGGATCACCTCGGCGGCCGGGCAGTCCGCGTCCAGCGGCTGATCGGCGAACGGGCGGTCGTCGCCCACCGGGTCCCCGTGGTGGCCGATCAGCGAGACCCGGTCGCCCCTGACGCCGAAGACCGCCAGCCCGTCCGGCGAGAAGCCCGGCATCGACAGGCCCGCCGCCACCCGCAGCACCTCGGCGGTCGAGGGCGCCTCGGCCAGCGCGCGTCCCGCGTCCAGCAGGAACGCCTCGCGGCCCCGCCGCCAGTCGCCGGTGACCGGGCGCAGCGTCGCGGCGGAGGTGCCGGGCAGCGTCTCGGGCACCTCCTGGAGGGTGCCGACCAGGTCATAGCCGTTCTCCGCGCCCCGCCTGCCGGGGTCGCCGTCCTGGACCACGGGCCGGCACCGGCTGCGCACCGTACGCAGCACCCGGCCCTTCTCGTCCACGACCCGCACCCGGGCCTCGGCCAGCGTGCCCTCGGCGACGGCGAGGTTCACGATCGACTTGATCTCGACCCAGTCCACCGGGTGGAAGCAGGCGCGGGCGGCGGACTCGGGGAGGGTGACGGGCTCGGCCGGCAGTCCCACCAGCCGGGCCGCCTCCGCGTCATAGCTCACGGCGCCCGAGACACTGTCCCAGCGCCACAGTCCGGTCGCGATGGCGGCGAGCAGGTCCTCGGTGCGCATTGGGCCACCATATGGGGATATGCAGCGGCCTTACCAGTGGAGGGCGCGGCGCCGGTAGGCTTGCCCAGAAGCTTCGCGAGGGTACGTACGCCTCCCCGACCAGACGACTTGGATGAACGATGCATCGGTACCGGTCCCACACCTGCGGCGAGCTCCGCGCCGCTGACGTCGACACCGACGTGCGGCTCTCCGGCTGGCTGCACAATCGGCGGAACCTGGGCGGCATCCTCTTCATCGATCTCCGTGACCACTACGGCCTGGTCCAGCTGGTCGTGCGCCCGGACACCCCGGCGAACGAGGCGCTCAGCTCGCTGTCCAAGGAGACGGTCGTCCGCGTGGACGGCAAGGTGATCGCGCGCGGCGCGGAGAACGTCAACCCGGACCTGCCCACCGGCGAGATCGAGGTGGAGGTCACCGAGGTCGAGGTGCTCGGCGGCGCCGACCCGCTGCCCTTCACCGTCTTCCCCGAGGACGGGGTCAACGAGGAGCGGCGCCTGGAGTACCGCTTCCTGGACCTGCGCCGCGAGCGCATGCACCGCAACATCATGCTGCGCTCCGCCGTGATCTCCGCGATCCGGCAGAAGATGACCGCGCAGGGCTTCAACGAGCTGGCGACCCCGATCCTGTCCGCCACCTCGCCCGAGGGCGCCCGGGACTTCCTGGTGCCCTCCCGGCTGCACGCGGGCAAGTTCTACGCGCTGCCGCAGGCCCCGCAGCAGTTCAAGCAGCTGCTGATGATCGCGGGCTTCGACCGCTACTTCCAGATCGCGCCCTGCTTCCGCGACGAGGACGCCCGCGCCGACCGCTCGCCGGGCGAGTTCTACCAGCTCGACGTCGAGATGAGCTTCGTCGAGCAGGAGGACGTCTTCCAGGTCATCGAGAAGGTGATGACCGAGCTCTTCGAGGAGTTCGGCAACGGCCGCCACGTCACCTCGCCGTTCCCGCGGATCCCGTTCCGCGAGGCCATGCTGAAGTACGGCTCCGACAAGCCGGACCTGCGGGCCAAGCTGGAGCTGGTGGACGTCAGCCACGTCTTCGCCGAGTCCGGCTTCAAGGCCTTCGCGGGCAAGCACGTGCGGGCGCTGGCCGTGCCGGACACCGCCGACCAGCCGCGGAAGTTCTTCGACCAGATGGGCGAGTTCGCCGTCGAGCAGGGCGCGAAGGGGCTGGCCTGGGTCCGGATCGGCGAGGACGCCAAGCTGACCGGGCCGATCGCGAAGTTCCTCACCGAGGAGGACGTCGAGAAGCTGATCGCCGAGGTCCAGGGCAAGCCGGGCACGGCCGTCTTCTTCGGCGCCGGAGAGTTCGACGAGGTCTCCAAGATCATGGGCGCGGTGCGGGTCGAGGCCGCGCGCCGGGCCGGGCACTTCGAGGACAACGTCTTCCGCTTCTGCTGGATCGTCGACTTCCCGATGTTCGAGCGGAACGAGGACACCGGCCAGATCGAGTTCTCGCACAACCCCTTCTCCATGCCGCAGGGCGGCCTGGAGGCGCTGGAGACCAAGGACCCGCTGGACATTCTGGCGTGGCAGTACGACATCGTCTGCAACGGCGTGGAGCTGTCCTCGGGTGCCATCCGGAACCACGAGCCGGACGTGATGTACAAGGCGTTCGAGATCGCGGGTTACTCCCGGGAAGAGGTCGAGCGTGAGTTCGGCGGCATGCTGCGCGCCTTCCACTTCGGCGCCCCGCCGCACGGCGGCATCGCGCCCGGCGTGGACCGCATCGTGATGCTGCTGGCCGACGAGCCCAACATCCGCGAGACCATCGCCTTCCCGCTCAACGGCAACGCACAGGACCTGCTGATGGGCGCGCCCAGCGAGGTGGACGAGGCGCGGCTGCGGGAGCTGCACCTGTCGATCCGCAAGCCGCAGATCAAGCAGGCGGAGAAGACCGGAGCGGAGAAGGCCGGAGCGGAGAAGACCGGCAAGGCTGACGAGGCCGGAAAGTAGTGCGGGCAGGCCCCGCGTCCGCTTCCGGCGGATCGCGGGGCAACCAGGTCCCGGGCCCAACGGGTTCCCTGAATGTGAATGACAATCTGAAGGTCGTCATGGTGCGCACGGCCCTCGCCGCGACCCTCGCCGTCGCCGTGCTCGCCGGCTGCGGGGCTTCCGCGGGGACCCCGTCCGGTGGAGCCGAGCCCAGGGCCGGCGCCGCCGCGGACGCCGAGAAGCGCGGCGGCGCGCCGGGCCCCGGCGACCAGGCCCGCCGCCCCGCTTCCCCCGCGCTGCGGGACCGCCTGCTGCCCGGGCTCGGCCCCCGCACCCTCGCCCAGGTGCCCGGCGACGCCCGTCAGGTGGTGGTCGTGACCGGCGAGGGCCGCGACTCCGCCCGCTCCACCGTCGTGGTCTACCAGCGGCGCAACCCCGACGGCGACCCGGACATGGCCGCGGGCGCCGACTGGCGGGCCGTCGCCACCTGGGACGCCCACAACGCCCGCAAGGGCTGGACCGACCACCACGTCGGCGGCGACCTGCGCTCCCCGATCGGCGTCTTCCCCCTCACCGACGCGGGCGGCCGCCTGCCCGACCCCGGCACCCGGCTGCCGTACGACCACTCGGCCGGCGGCTTCACGATCGGCGGCACCGGCTTCGAGGGCGAGCCGCTCGCCGGGTCCTTCGACTACGTCGTCGCCATCAACTTCAACCGCAAGGCGGGCACCTCCCCCCGCGACTGGACCAGGCCCCTGGGCCAGAAGCGGGGCGGTGGCATCTGGTTCCACGTGGACCACGGCGGTCCCACGCAGGGCTGCGTCAGCATCTCGAAGAAGCACATGAAGAAGCTCCTGCGCGTCCTGGACCCGGAGCGGCACCCCGTCGTGGTGATGGGGGACGCGGCGTCCCTGGCCCGCTGAGCCGGATCCGTTACGTACGTTGCATCCCGGTCCGGCCCGGGGCCGCCGTCAGCCGAACTGGCCGGGCTGGTAGTCGCCGGCGGGCTGCTGGATGATCACGTTCATCCGGTTGTAGGTGTTGATGAGGGCGATGAGGGACACCAGGGCGGCGAGCTGGTCCTCGTCGTAGTGCTTGGCGGCGTCGGCCCAGGCCTCGTCGGTGACGCCGCCGGCGGCGTCGGCGATACGGGTGCCCTGCTCGGTCAGCTCCAGGGCGGCGCGCTCGGCCTCGGTGAAGACCTTGGCCTCCCTCCAGGCGGCGATCAGGTTGAGGCGCACCGAGGTCTCCCCGGCGTGCGCGGCGTCTTTGGTGTGCATGTCGGTGCAGAAGCCGCAGCCGTTGATCTGGCTGGCGCGGATCTTCACCAGCTCCTGGGTGGCGGCCGGCAGGGTCGAGTCCGACAGCACCTTGCCCGCCGAGTTGATGAACTTCGCGAACTTGGCCGCGACGGGGTTGCCGTAGAGGTTGAGACGGGCGTCCATGGTGATCTCCTTCGCCGTTCCGACGGTTACACAGCACTGACGGGCCGGCCGCGGGAGATGTGACATCCGGACGGGTGAAGGGGATGTGACCTGCGTCTCACCCTCAGGGTTGCTGGACGAAGTGCTCGGTCAGCCGCTGGTCCACCCCGCATGGGTCCGTACGCGCCGCGCGGGCGGCCCGGTGCACGGCCCGCAGCAGACGTCTCGGGGTGGCCCGGTGCTGCCAGAGCACGGCCCGTACGCCGTACTCCACGACCGCCATCAGCTCCGTCTCGCGCAGCTCGCCGGTGACCAGCACCACCCGCTGCTCACCGCCCCGCACCAGGCGGCGCAGCTCGGCGCCCGCGCGCGCGTCCAGGCGCTCGGCGAGCATGACGGCCACGGTGCCGCGCGGCTCGTCGCCGAACGCGTCGCCGAACGCGTCACCGAGCGCGTCGCCGAACGGGCGCGGTCGGTCGATCAGTTCGATGGTGGGCTCGTGCCGCAGATGACGCACGACCCCGGCCCGCGAGAGCGGGTCGGGGCCGTGGACCGTCACCGTGACACGTGGTGCGTCGGGCACTGCGCTCCTCGACCTCCTATGGATGGACTCCACAGGCTGGTCGAACGCGCTAAACGAACGGTTGTCGGGCGATCAACGGCCGCCCGTCACCGGACGGGCTTGCCCTCGGCCTCCACACCGCCGCCCGCCTGCGCCTCCGTGCCGCCGAAGCGCTCCCGGTAGGCCTCCAGGTCCTCCTCGCCGATCTTGGCGAAGAGCACCGGCGGCACGGTGAAGGCCGTGCCGGCCGGGACCGACGCGAGCGCCTTGGCCTCCTCCTGGCTCACCCACCGCGCCGTGTCGTCCGCCAGCGAGAACGCCGACCGCATGGCCCGCGCGGAGGCCGGGATGAACGGCTCCGAGACGACCGCGTACAGGTGGATCAGGTTCATCGCCGTACGGAGAGTGAGAGCCGCGCCCTCCTGGTCGGTCTTGATCTCCAGCCAGGGCGCCTTCTCCTCCAGGTAGGAGTTGCCCGCGCTCCACAGGGCGCGCAGCGCGGCCGCGGCCTTGCGGAACTGCAGCGCGTCCATGTGCTCCTCGTACTCCGCGAGCAGCCGCGCGATCTCCTCACCCAGGCGCGCCTCGGCCTCCCCGGCGGCCTTCCCGGCCGGGACCTCGTCGCCGAACCGCTTGCGGGAGAAGGACAGCACGCGGTTGACGAAGTTGCCGAGGGTGTCGGCCAGGTCCTTGTTGACCGTGGCGGCGAAGTGCTCCCAGGTGAAGGACGTGTCGTCCGACTCCGGGGCGTTCGCCATCAGGAAGTAGCGCCAGTAGTCGGCCGGCAGCAGCTCCAGCGCGGCGTCGGTGAACACCCCGCGCTTCTGGGAGGTCGAGAACTTGCCGCCGTAGTACGTCAGCCAGTTGAACGCCTTGACGTAGTCGACCTTCTTCCACTTGTCGCGGGTGCCCAGCAGCGTCGCCGGGAACATCACGGTGTGGAACGGGACGTTGTCCTTGGCCATGAACTCCGTGTAGCGGACCGTCCGGTCCACGTCGTACCACCACGACTTCCAGTCGCGGTTCGCCGGGTCCTGGTCCGACCACTCCTTCGTCGCGCCGAGGTACTCGATCGGGGCGTCGAACCACACGTAGAAGACCTTGCCCTCGGCGGCGAGGTCCGGCCAGGTGTCGGCCGGCACCGGCACGCCCCAGTCCAGGTCACGGGTGATCGCCCGGTCCTGGAGCCCCTCGTTGAGCCACTTGCGGGCGATCGAGGACGCGAGCGTCGGCCAGTCCTTGCCGTGCTCGTCCACCCACGCCGCGACCTCGCCCGCCAGCTTCGACTGGAGCAGGAACAGGTGCTTGGTCTCCCGCACCTCCAGATCGCTGCTGCCGCTGATCGCCGAGCGCGGATTGATCAGGTCGGTCGGGTCCAGCACGCGGGTGCAGTTCTCGCACTGGTCGCCGCGCGCCTTGTCGTAGCCGCAGTGCGGGCAGGTGCCCTCAATGTAGCGGTCGGGGAGGAAGCGGCCGTCGGCGTTGGAGTACACCTGGCGGATCGAGCGCTCCTCGATGAAGCCGTTGGCCTTCAGCTCGCGCGCGACGGTCTGGGTGATCTCCACGTTCTGCGCCGAGGAGCTGCGGCCGAAGTAGTCGAATGCCAGGTCGAAGCCGTCGTAGACCGCCTTCTGCGCGTCGTGCTGCTGCGCGCAGAACTCGTCCACCGGCAGGCCCGCCTCCTTGGCGGCCAGCTCGGCGGGGGTGCCGTGCTCGTCCGTCGCGCAGATGTAGAGGACGTCATGGCCCCGCTGGCGCATATAGCGGGCGTAGACGTCGGCCGGGAGCATGGACCCCACCATGTTGCCCAGGTGCTTGATCCCGTTGATGTAGGGAAGGGCGCTGGTGATGAGGTGTCGAGCCATCGCGGGCTGCTCCCGGGTCGATGCAGTGGGTGACATGTCGCTCTGCGAGCGCTCTGTGAGTTCTGTGGGCTCTGTGCCGAGCTGCTCTGCGAGCCGCCATTATCGTATCCGAGCGGCGGGGGCCACCCCCGCGGCGTTTTCCGCGCCGCGCGGGTGGCCCCCGCGTCGTTGTCCGTCCCCGGTTCGCTCGTTTCGCTTACACGGTGTCGTGGTCTTCCGCTTACGTGGTCAGCTCAGCACGCCCGCCTCGCGCGCCTCCCGCAGCCACTCCGGGAACTCGACCATCAGCTGCCCGTACAGCTCCGCGTCGGACAGCGCGCGCGGATCCTGGCCCGCGTGGAAGAACCCCGCGTTGTCCACCACCCGCTTCTCCGGCACCGCCAGCTCGTCCAGCTTCCGCAGGAAGTCGAACCCCTTCGCCGCCGGGTCGCCGAACCCGATGAACTGCCAGAAGATCGGCAGCCGCGCCGCCTCGCACAGCGCCTTCTCGGCGGCCGGCTTGCTGGTGGGCGCGCCGTCCGTCTGGAAGATCACGAACGCGGGGTCGGTGGCGCCGGACGCCTCGTAGTGGTCGATGACCGCCTTGATCGCGTGGTGGTAGTTCGTACGGCCCATGTGGCCGAGCGAGGAGTGCAGCTCCTCGATCCGGCCGCCGTAGTTGGCCAGGTCGATGTCGGCCGTGCCGTCGATGTCCGTGGAGAAGAACACGGCCGGGACGGTGCCGTCGTCGTCCAGGTTCGCGGACAGGGCGAGGGCCTGCTCGGCGAGGTGCTGGACGGTGCCGTCCTTGTAGTAGTTCCGCATCGACCCCGACCGGTCCAACACGAGATAGACGGCCGCCCGCCGCCCCGCGAGCCCCTTCTCCGTCAGGGCCTCGGCGGCGGACTTGTACAGACTCACCAGCCCGGGCGCGCGGCTCTCCACATCGGCGAGCGAGATCGCGGCGCCGGCCCCGCCGGTGGCCTTCGCGGTTTCGGGGGCGGGGGTGGGGGTGGCCGCGGGGGCGGTCTCGGGCTCGGCGGAGTCGGTGGCGTCGGCCGCGTCGGCGGCGGGCGCGGGGGCGGCCTCGCCCGCGTCGGCCGCGTCTGCCGCGTCGGCCTCGGCCGGCTCGGCGGGCTCCGGGTCCTTTTCCGGTTCGGTCTTGGCCGGCTCGGAGGGGGCGTCGGCTTCCGCTTCGGTGGCGGGCTCCGGGGCCGTCTCGGGCTCGGCCGCGTCGGCCGCGTCGGCGGCTGGGGTGTCTTCCGCGTCGGCCTCGGTTGGTGCGGCGGTGGTGTCGGCCTCGGCGTCGGTGTTCGCCGCGTCGGTCTTGGCGGGCTCGGTCGCGTCTTCGGTCGCCTGCTCCGCTTCCGTGGCGGGGGTCGGCTGCGCCTCGGCCTCGGCGGGCTCGCTGGCAGTGTCGGCCTGGGCCTCGGTCTCCGTCGCGTCCGGCTCGGTGGCGGGTTTCGGGTCGGTCT
>NZ_MAXF01000066.1 GCF_001704635.1 Streptomyces sparsogenes
AGGTGTCTTCCGGCCTCGGTCGGCTGGGCGGGCTCGGCGGGGGCGTCGGCCTCGGCTTCCGGGGCGTCCACGGGGGTGGCCTGCGCCTCCGGCTCCGTGGCCGGGGCGTCAGCGTCCGGCTCGACGGCGGGCTCCGGGGCCGTCTCGGGCTCGGCCGCGTCGGCCGCGTCGGCGGCTGGGGTGTCTTCCGCGTCGGCCTCGGTCGGTGCGGCGGTGGTGTCGGCCTCGGCGTCGGTGTTCGCCGCGTCGGTCTTGGCGGGCTCGGTCGCGTCTTCGGTCGCCTGCTCCGCTTCCGTGGCGGGGGTCGGCTGCGCCTCGGCCTCGGCGGGCTCGCTGGCAGTGTCGGCCTGGGCCTCGGTCTCCGTCGCGTCCGGCTCGGTGGCGGGTTTCGGGTCGGTCTTCGCCTCGGCTGCTTCGGCGGCCGAGGTGTCTTCCGCGTCGGCCTCGGTCGGCTGGGCGGGCTCGGCGGGGGCGTCGGCCTCGGCTTCCGGGGCGTCCACGGGGGTGGCCTGCGCCTCCGGCTCCGTGGCCGGGGCGTCAGCGTCCGGCTCGACGGCGGGCTCCGGGGCCGTCTCGGGCTCGGCCGCGTCGGCCGCGTCGGCGGCTGGGGTGTCTTCCGCGTCGGCCTCGGTCGGTGCGGCGGAGGCGTCGGCCTCGGCGTCGGTGTCCGCCGCGTCGGTCTTGGCGGGCTCGGTCGCGTCTTCGGTCGCCTGCTTCGCTTCCGTGGCGGGGGTCGGCTGCGCCTCGGCCTCGGCGGGCTCGCCGGCGGTGTCGGCCTGGGCCTCGGTCTCCGTCGCGTCCGGCTCGGTGGCGGATTCCGTCTCCGCCTCGGCCGTCTTGTCGGTCTCCTGCTGCGGCTCGGCGGCGGCCTCCGGGGCGGCCTTGCCCTCGGCCTCGGCGTTCGGGGCGGGGGCCGGCTCGTCGGTGGCTTCCTGTTCCGCTTCCGAGCGGGCGCTCGGGGCGGCCTCGGCCTCGGTGGTCCCGGCCTCGGTGGTCTCGGGCTCGGCCGCGACCGGCTCGGCGGGGGCGTCGGCCTCGGCGGCCTCGGTCCTGGCGGCGTCCGGCTGTTCGGCGGGGGCGTCGGCCTCGGGTTCGGGCTTGGCGGCGTCCGGCTCGGCGGGCTTCGGCGTGGCTTCCGCTTCGGCGGCGGCCGGCTGTTCGGCGGCGGCTTCCTGCTTCGGCTCGGCGTCGGCCTCGGTCTTGGCGGTCTCGGCTGGGGTGTCCGCCTCCGGCTCGACAGGCTCCGCTTCGGCGGCGACCGCCGGCTTCTCGTCGGCGGTGTCCCGCTTCAGCTCCGCTTCCACGGCCGCCTCGGCCGGCGCCTCCTCCTTGGAGGCCGACGTCGAGGCCGACGCCGACTCCGGCGTGGCGGAGGACTCCAGGATCTCGTCGAGCGTCTTCAGCGGTTCGGTGAGGGAGGGGTGGTGGGCCACGAGGTCCTCGTCCTCCGACTGGGCGGAGGAGGCGGACGGGGCCGGGGCCGCCGGGGCGGGCTCGGGCTCAGAGGCGGGCTCGGGCTTGGGCTCGGGCTTGGGCTCAGAGGCGGGCTTGGGCTCAGGCTCGGGCTCGGGGGTGGAGGCGGGCGGCTCCTGGGCGGTGTCCGGGACAACCGCCGCTTCCGGCGCAGCCGAATCGTCGACCCGTGGCTTGCGGGAGCGTCCGAAAACTTTGCGCAGTAGATCCCGTATGGCCATGGGAGATACCTCTCACGTGTTGAGTGCCGGGGCATGGCGGTAGTACATGTCCGTGGTGCGGAAAGGCTAGCGGGCCGTTCAGCGGTCCTCCGCTGCCGATTCCGGTTACCCGTCGTTCACTCCCGGTTCAGGCGACCGTCGTCGGCTCGCGGCTCTACGCCCATAGCTTCGCCGCGGATGGCTTCTGAGACCGTGGTGGCGCGGGTTGCGCGCCGGTCAATCCGTACGGAGGGAAAGACGTGCGCAAGCTCCTGCCGCTCATCGGCTCGCACCCGGGCGGTCGTTCCGCGCTGACCTGCCGGTACCGCTGTGGTGACGCCTGCTTCCACGAGGTGCCGAACACCAGTGGGAACCCCTACATCGGGGATGTCATAGCCGGTGCGCTGTCGCGCCGTTCGGTGCTGCGCGCCGGCGCGGTGGTGTCGGTGGCGGCGGCGGCCGGGGTGACCGCGGTGGGGCGGGCGCCGGAGGCCGCCGCGGCCGAGGGGGCGGCCGGGGCGCGGGGCGCCGGGAAGGGCGCGGGGAAGGCGGCCCGCGGCCTGCGGTTCTCGCCGGTCGCGCCCAACACCACGGACGCCGTCGTGGTGGCCGAGGGCCATGACCAGAACGTGGTGATCCGCTGGGGCGACCCGATCCTGCGCGGCGCGCCCGCGTTCGACCCGGCCAACCAGTCCGCGAAGGCGCAGGCGGGCCAGTTCGGTTACAACAACGATTACATGGCCGTGCTGGACGTGCCGCGTGAGCGCGGTCGTCAGCTACTGGTGGTCAACCACGAGTACACCGACGAGGTGCTGATGTTCGCCGGGTACGACGCGGCGAACCCGACCCGTGAGCAGGCCGAGATCGCCTGGGCGGCGCACGGTCTGTCGGTGCTGGTGACGGAGGAGGACCGCAGGCTCGGCAAGTTGACGGCCGTGCCGCGGCACCGCCTCAACCGGCGGATCACCGCGACCACGCCGTTCGAGGTGACGGGCCCGGCGGCGGGCAGCAAGCTGCTGCGGACGTCGGCGGACCCGACGGGGAAGCGGATCCTGGGGACGCTGAACAACTGCGGTGGCGGGATCACCCCGTGGGGCACGGTCCTGTCGGGCGAGGAGAACTTCAACCAGTACTTCGCCAACGGCGGCTCGGTGACGGATCCGGCCACCGCCGCCCGGCTCAAGCGCTACGGCATCGCGGGCGCGGCCACCGAGCGCAAGTGGGAGCGTTTCGACAAGCGCTTCGACGTGGCCCAGGAGCCCAACGAGCCCCACCGCTTCGGGTGGGTCATCGAGATCGACCCGTACGACCCGGAGTCGACCCCGCGCAAGCTGACCGCGCTGGGGCGGTTCAAGCACGAGGCGGCCGAGCCCCGGCTGACCGCGGACGGCCGGCCCGTTCTCTACATGGGCGACGACGAAAAGTTCGACTACTTCTACAAGTTCGTCTCGTCGAAGCGGATGATGAAGGGCGACAGCCGGGCCGCGCGCGAGCACAACCGGACGCTGCTCGACGAGGGCACGCTGTACGTCGCCAAGTTCACGGGCGACAGCCCGGCCGGGGAGATCGACGGCAGCGGGAAGCTGCCGGAGGACGGCGAGTTCGACGGCTCGGGCGAGTGGATCCCGCTGGCGAGCGGCACGACCTCGTACGTGGAGGGGATGACGGCCGAGGAGGTCTACGTCTTCACGCGGCTGGCCGCCGACAAGGTGGGGGCGACGAAGATGGACCGCCCGGAGGACGTCGAGCCCAGCCCGCGCACCGGAAAGGTGTATGTCGCGCTGACCAACAACAGCGACCGCGGCAAGGCGGGCAAGGCCCCGGCCGACGAGGCGAACCCGCGCAACGGCAACAAGCACGGCCAGATCCTGGAGCTGACCGAGCGCTGGGGCGACCCGGCGGCCCGCCGGTTCGGCTGGCGGCTGTTCCTGGTGTGCGGCGACCCGGCGGACCCGAGCACGTACTTCGGAGGCTTCCCGAAGGACCAGGTCTCGCCGATCTCCTGCCCGGACAACATCACCTTCGACGCGCACGGCAACCTGTGGATCTCCACCGACGGCAACGCGCTGGGCAGCCACGACGGGCTGTTCGGGGTGGCGACGGCCGGCAGCAGGCGCGGTGAGGTCAAGCAGTTCCTGACCGTGCCGACCGGCGCCGAGACCTGCGGGCCGATCGTCCAGGACCGGCGGGTGCTGGTGGCGGTGCAGCACCCGGGCGAGGTGGACGGCGCGAGCGTGGAGAAGCCCGCGTCCACCTGGCCCGACGGCCCGGGCAAGCTGACCCGTCCGTCGGTGATCAGCGTGTGGCGGCGCGACGGCGGGAACATCGGCGTCTGATCGCCGGCCTCTGATCACCGGCCTCTGATCTTCCGGTCCGCCGGAATATCGGGTAATTCATCGCGGCGGAAATTGTCCCGGAGATTAATTCAACTGGCGTCCGGGTCAGTTTCCGTTCCGGCGGGAATCCCCGTCGTCCGGAAGCGTCTCGCGGGACAATTCCGCCAATCGCCGCCGCGGTGCGTTCAGCGAGCGGCCCCTCGTGCCGGCGCCCGCCCAGGGGTCGCGCTCCAGCCGCTCGCCGATCGTGCGCAGGGTCCAGCGGTCGGCCCTCAGTTCCGGGTCGTCCAGTTCCTCGGCGGCGATCGGCGTGGCGACCGGGGCACCGGGGCGGGCGCGCACGGCGTACGGGGCGACGGCGGTCTGCGCGTAGCCGTTGCGCTGGGTGTCGAGGTAGAGCCGGCCGGCCCGCTTGGCCTTGCGCGGCTCGGTGGTCAGCCGGTCGGGGTGGCGGGCGGCGAGCAGGTCGGCCGCGTCGCGCGCGAAGTCCCGTACGGAGTCGAAGTCCTCGCGGCGGTCGAGGGCGACGACCACGTGCAGCCCGCGGGAGCCGGTGGTCATCAGCAGGCCGGGCAGCCCGACCTCGCCCAGCAGCCCGCACATCCGCCGGGCCGCCCAGCGGACCTCTTCGAAGCCCGCGTCCGGGGGCGGGTCGAGGTCGAAGACGAGGCGGTCGGGGTGGTGCGGCCGGTCCGCGCGGGAGAGCCAGCGGTGCGGGGTGACGCAGGCCTGGCCGGCCAGGTAGACGAGGGTGGCGACGTCGTCGCAGACCACATGGGTGACCTCGCCGCCCTCCTTGGGCATGACGGCGCGGTGGATCCAGTCCGGGAAGTGGTCGGGGGCGTTCTTCTGCATCAGCGGCCGGCCGCTGATCCCGTCCGGGTGGCGTTCCATCATCAGGGGGCGTCCGCGCAGGTGCGGGAGCATGAGGCGGGAGACCGCGCGGTAGTGGTCGACGAGATCGGACTTGGTGATTCCGTCGCCGGAGTGGTCCGGGCCGCCGGGACCGTCCGGGCCGCCGGGGCCGCCGGGGCCGGAAGAGCACTTTTTCCGGGCGGCTGATGGGGACGGTGCGCCGACCGGCCCTGACCTCGGTCTTCGAACGCTCCTTCGTATCACTCATATCCTCGGCGAGTAACCCGGCCCGCCGCGCGTAAACGGGATCGGCTCGCCATACGTGCATGGGGACGGTAAATCCGCGCTTATCCGGAATGAGCCGCCGGTGAACCCGGGCCGATAAAAAGTCGGCCGCCTGATCAAGCATCCCGGGGCTAAACTCGTGAGTCCACAAAACAGGAAGAGTTGGAAAGCGAGACGGATTCATGGCTGGACCCGGGCCGGTCGGACCGCCGACGGCCAACGGGCGAAGCAGGCTGCTGCAGAGCCCGCTCGCGCTCATGGACACCACGATGGACCAGCTCCGCACGCTGATCGTGGTGCATGAGGCGGGTACCGCGCTGGGCGCCGCGCGGGTGCTCGGCCGGGAACAGTCGAGCGTGCAGAAGCAGCTGGACACGATGAACCGCAACTTCCGGGACCTGTGCGGCGAACCGCTCGTCCTCAAGCAGGGCCGCGGCAAGGACGTGCTGTTCACCGGCACCGGAGAGGCCCTCGTCGAACTGGCGCGGGGCACGCTCGGCGACTGGCTGGAGGGCATCCACGAATCCCGGCGCCGCCTGGGCAGAACCCTGATGGTGGGCACCACGCGCTTCACCCTCGGCTATCTCGCGGGGGCCGGCGAGCGGGTGGCCGAGGAGTTCGGGCGGCGCGGCATCGAGCTCAAGGTCGGGCATGTCCGCACCCGCGACGTGCTGGCCAAGCTGCGGGCCAAGGACGTGGACCTGGTCTGCGGGTCCGTGGTGACCAGCCCCCAGGCGGACGCCGGCCACGACGAACTCGACGCCTTCGACGTGATGGAGTGGCGCCGCAGCGGGGTGTCGCTGCTGACCAATCTGCCGCCCTCCCGGCTGCCCGGCCCGACCGTCGAGAGCAGCGAGCTGCGCACGCTTCCGCTCGTCGTCTCGGCCAGTGGCCTGATGGCGGGGGTACTGCACACCTGGTTCGGCGCCGACTACCGCAACAGGCTGCACATCGCCGCCGAGATCGACACCGTGACGTACGGCTTCGAGCTGTTGCGCTCGGGCCTGCTGCGCGGCTGCATGCTGGTCACCAAGGGCGTGGCCGACGCGGCCGGCGCCCCCCGGGTGGCGTACGGGCGCGGGCTGCGGGCCGTCGAGCTGGTCAACGACACCGGGCCGCGGCTCGAGGTGCTGCTCGGCGCCTTCACCCGGCGCGGGGAGCGCGCCCACTACGACCCGAGCCACCCGCTCAATCTGCTGTGGGACGCGCTGGCGCTGGAGAACGAGCAGTGGCGGCGGGAGCAGCGCTGGCCGACCGAGGGTCTGGAGCCGGACCCGTTCGAGCTGGCCAACTCCTACCACCCGAGCGAGAGCTGAGCCCGGCCCCTGAGCCGCGCCTGTGGGTCAGTGCAGGTCCAGGTCGACCAGCAGCGCCCGGTGGTCGGTGTCCGGCAGGTCCAGGAAGCGGGCGGCGCGGGGCCGCAGCGCGTCGCTGACCAGCACGTGGTCGATCTGGGCGCCCAGCGCCGGGGTCGTCGCGCTCGGCCAGCTCGGCGTTCGCGAGCGGCCCACCGCCGCCGCGCTGTCCCGCATTCCGGTGTCGAGGAGGGACCGGAAGGCGGCGTGGTCCTGGGTGGCGTTGAAGTCCCCCGCGATGAGGGTGGGCTCCGGACCCCGCCCGGCGGCGTACGCGCGCAGCCGCCCCAGCTCGGCGCGCCACACGTCCAGCTCCCCCGGCAGCGGCGGCATCGGGTGGGCCACCTGCACCTGGACCCGCCGGTCCGCGATCCGCACGACGGCCCGCGGCATGGCCAGCTTCCCGGGGACCCCGGGCTCGGCGGCCAGCGGGTACTTGCTGAGGATCGCCGAGCCGTGGGCCGCGTCCCCGGGGACGGCGATCACCTTCCGGTACGGGTAGCTCTCGCGTACGGCGTCCGAGTCCAGCGCCGTACCGCAGCGGGTGTCGCACTCCTGGACCGAGACCAGGTCGGGCTCCTCCCGGCGCAACGCGCCGAGCAGCCCCTTCGTCGCCCCGCCGAACTCCAGGTTGGCGGTCAGCACCCGCACCCGGGCCACCACCGGGCCGCCCGGCGGGCCGCCGGCGGCGTCGTACGGCTGGCTGAACCAGCCGGTCACGGCGGCCGCGACCAGTGCCCATACGCACCCCAGCGGCCAGCGCGCGGCCACCGCGAGCACCAGTCCGAGCAGCGCGGGGACCAGCAGCCAGGGCAGAAAGGCCAGCAGTTGGGGGACGGGCGTGATCCCGTCGGTATCGGCCGCCCGGCAGCCCAGCACCGCGCTCACCACGGCCAGCGGCAGCGCCGCGCAGCACGCGGCCAGCCGCCGGGCCCGCCCGCGCGGGGGCCGGGCGAAGCGGCGCGCGAGCCGTATCAGGCGGCCCGCGGGGTGCCCGGGCTCGGCGGCCCGGTCCTCCGCGACTGTCGTCGTCCGCACGCTTCTCCCTCGTCGGGGCTCGGCTCCCGCCCTGCTGCAGCCGGGCGGCGGGAGCCCTTATTCTCCCGTGCGCCCTCCCCGGGCGCGGACGCCCTGGGGAGCGCAGGTCACCGGTGGTGTGCCGGTCTCCTCGACGTGTGAGTATTGACACGTCGTCAGGTCCACTGGCATGTGCCAAACTTGCTCCCCATGGCAGTGGTTGGACAGACGGTCGCACCCGAGCGCCTGCTGGCGGTCGAGCAGGCGATCGACGCGTTCGCCGAGGGCGGCTTCGTCATCGTCTACGACGCCTTGGCCAAGGAGCCCAGGGGCGTTCTGCTGCTCGCCGCGGAGTTCGCCCACGAGGGGGCGCTGAAGCAGCTGCTGGACCACACCTCCGGCATGGTCTGCGTGGCGCTGCCGCACGACCGGGCGGACCGGCTGCGGCTGCCGCGGCTGGTGGTGGACGAGGAGCACACCGGGCTGCTCAACACCGCCTTCACCGTCCCCGTGGACCTGCTGGGGCCCACCACCACGGGCCTGTCGGCCCTGGACCGCTCGCGCACCGTCCGGGCGCTGGCCGATCCGCAGACCACCCATGACCAGTTGGGGCGCCCGGGGCACGTCTTCCCGGTGTGCGCGGTGCCGGGCGGGGTGCTGGAACGGGAGGGCCACGCGGAGGCGGCCGTGGACCTGTCGCGGCTGGCGGGACTGTCCGGGGTGACCACGCTCGGCGCTGTCGTCACACCGGACTGGGAGCTGGCGCGCCACGACGACCTCAGCCGGCTCGCGGCCAGCCGGCTGCTGCCGCTGATCTCGGTGGCCGACCTGGCGGCCTACCGGCTGGCGCGCAAGGCCCTGGGCCGCTGATCCCCGCCCGGGCGCTCTGCCGGAACGCCAGGGCGCTCTGCCGGAACGCCTGGGGCGCTCTCCCTGAAGGCCAGGGGCGCGGCCGGTACGGGGCCGCGGCTCACCCGGCGCGCAGCGCCAGCACCGCCTCGACCGTGTCGGCCTCCGTCGCCGGCTTGTCCTCGCGGTAGCGCAGCACCCGCGCGAAGCGCAGCGTCACCCCCGCCGGATAGCGGGACGACCGCTGGAGAGAGTCGAAGGCGATCTCGACGACCAGCTCGGGCCGCACCCGCACCACCCATCCGTCGTCGCTGACGGCCAGCCGCAGCAGCGCCTCCGTCTGCCAGGCGAGCAGCTCGTCGGTCAGGCCCTTGAAGGTCTTGCCGAGCATGGCGAAGGTGCCGTCCGGCCGGCGGGCGCCCAGATGGAGGTTGGAGAGCTTGCCGGTGCGGCGGCCGTGGCCCCACTCGGCGGCCAGCACGACCAGGTCGAGCGTGTGCACCGGCTTGACCTTCAGCCAGGACGCGCCGCGCCGGCCCGCGCTGTACGGGGCGTCGAGGGACTTGGCCATGACGCCCTCGTGGCCGCGGGCCAGCACGTCGGCGGCGAACTCCCGCGCCGCCCGCCGGGTCTCCTCGTCCCGCGGCTCCTCGGCCACCAACCGGCGTACCCGCCGGGGGCCGGGCGCGATCCGGGCCAGCTCGGCGTGGCGGTCCCGCGCGGGCAGGTCAAGCAGGTCCCGGTCGTCCACGGCGAGCAGGTCGAAGAAGACGGGGTACAGCGGCAGCGCGGCGCTCGCCCCGGCCATGCCCGGGCGGGTGCCGACCCGGCCGGAGAAGTCCTGGAAGGGCAGGGGCCGGCCGTCGGCGGCGAAGGCGATCACCTCGCCGTCGAGGACCGCCCGCTCGACGGCCAGCTCGCGGGCGGCCGCGACCACCTCCGGCACCCGGTCGGTGATCTCGTCGAGGGTGCGGGTGTAGACGCGTACGGTCTCGCCGTCCCGGTGCACCTGCACCCGGATGCCGTCCAGCTTCTCCTCGACCGCGCAGGGGCCGAGCCGGTCCATGGCCTCGTCCAGGTCGCGCGCGCTGTGGGCGAGCATCGGCAGCACCGGCCGCCCGACCTCCAGCCGGAAGCCGGCCAGCGCGGCCGGCCCGTGTTCCAGCAGGGCCTGGGCGACCGCGCCCAGCGAGCCGCCCAGCATCACGGCGCGGCGCACCTCGGCGGGGGGTGCGCCGACCGCGGCGGACAGCCCCTCCACGGCGAGCGCGTCCAGGGCGCCCTGGCGCAGCTCGCCGCCGATCAGCCCGAGCAGGAAGCGCTGTTCCTCCTCGGTGGCCGCGGACATCAGCCGGGACACCAGTCGCTTGCGCTCGGTGGTGGCGCCGGCGCCGGAGACGGCCGCGACCCGGTCCAGGGCGTGGTGGACGTCGAGCACCCCGAGCCGGGGTCCGTCGGCCGGCTCGGGGCGTACCCGCAGACCGGCCCAGCCCACTCCGACGCGGCGCTGCGGCAGTCTGCCCGCGAGATAGGTGATCACCACGGGGGCCTCGGCGGGCTCGGTGCGGCTGAGCAGCCGGGCCAGGGCCTCGATCTTCTCCGAGCGGGCGGGGGTGGCCGCGACCTCGCGTGAGGTGCGGGCGACTTCGGCCAGCAACATGGCTTCAGCCTCGCTCTTCCCGCGCGCCCCCGCTACCCCTGTCCCCCCGCTGCCTCTGCCCCCGCGCCCCCCGCCGCCGGACGGTCTACAGTGGGCTTGAACACGCGGTTCGCGCCGCGAGCGCCGCGTGGCAGGGGCACGAGCAGGGAGCGGGCCACGGGACGGGAGATCGATTACCAGGCACTTTTCGAGGCCACGCCGAGTCCGAATCTGGTGCTGGGTCCCGATCTGGTGATCGTCGCGGTCAATCAGGCGTATCTGAACGCCACCCAGTGCACGCGCGAGGACCTGCTCGGCCGCCATGTCTTCGACGCCTTCCCCGACAACCCGGCGGATCCGAAGGCCACCGGGACCCGCAATCTGCGGGCCTCCCTGGAGCGGGTCCTGGAGACCGGCGAGCGGGACAGCATGGCGCTGCAGAAGTACGACATCCCCGTCCCCGACGAACTCTGTGCTCCGGACGACGGGGACGACGGTGCTCCGGACGACGGGAACG
>NZ_MAXF01000067.1 GCF_001704635.1 Streptomyces sparsogenes
CGGCGGGGACGACGGTGGACGACGGGAACAACGGGGACGACGGGGACGAGGACGCGAGCACAGGCGGGGACGGGGACGGGGGAGGGGGCCGGGGGCGCCGGGACGGCGGGCGGTTCGAGGAGCGGTACTGGAGCCCGATCAACACCCCCGTCCTCGGCCAGGACGGCTCGGTCCGGTGGATCATCCACCGGGTGGAGGACGTGACGGACTTCGTCCGGGGACGCGCGCGGGCCCCGTTCACCCGCACCGAGGCGATGGACGCCGACCTCTACACCCGCGCGCTGGAGCTGCAGGAACTGAACGAGCGGCTGCGGGAGGCGCACGCCCAGGAGCGGACGACGGCGCTGGCGCTGCAGCAGGCGATGCTGCCCGCGCTGGTCCCCGGGCTGCACCTGCGGGTGGCCGTCCGCTACCGGCCCGCCGTCGGCTCGCTCAACGTCTGCGGCGACTGGTACGAGGTGTCCGAGCTGGCCGACGACCGGATCGCGGCGGCGGTGGGCGATGTGGTCGGCCAGGGCCTGGCGGCCGCCTGTGTGATGGGGCAGCTGCGCAGCGCGCTGAGCGCGGCCATCCGGGCCGTCGGCGGGCCGGCGGAGGCGCTGGAGGCGCTCGGCCTGTACGCGCGCTCCGTCGACGGGGCGCTGGCCGCGACCGCCGTGCAGGCCGTCATCGACCGGTCGGAGCGGACGATCGTCTACAGCTGCGCCGGCCATCCGCCGCCGCTGCTGTTGCAGGCCGAGGGCGATGTCGTACCGCTGGACCAGGCCACCGACCCGCCGCTGGGCGCCCGCCTCGACCATGTGCCACGGCCCCAGGCCACCTGCCCCTACACCCCGGGCGGCACCCTGGTGCTGTACACCGACGGGCTCATCGAGCGCCGGGACGAGGACATCGACGTCGGGCTCGGGCGGCTCGCCGAGAGCCTGTTCCGGCACCGGGAGCTGGCCCCCGAGCCCCTGGCCGACGCGCTGCTGGTCGACCTCGGCGTCACGGGCGGCACCGTCGCCGACGACACCGCGCTGGTGGTCATCGGCCTGTGACGTGCGGGTCCGTGGTCTGCGACCCCTGGGAAGGCCCCGCTGTCCGCCCGCTCATCCCCGGCCCGGCGCACAGCGCCCAGATGACGAGGGCGTCGACGACGAGCAGCGCCACGGCCCACACCGGGTAGTACGGCAGCCACAGGAAATTGGCGATCAGGCTCAGCCCCGCCAGCACGACCCCCGTCACCCGGGCCCACATGGCCCCGGTGAACAGGGCCAGACCGGCGATCACGGCGACGGCGCCGAGGATCGCGTGGACCCATCCCCATCCGGTGAGGTCGAACGAGAAGACATAGTTCCTCGTGACCAGGAAGACCTGGTCGTTGCGGATGGCCGAGATCCCCTGACCGAGGCCCATCAGCCCCGCGAACAGCAGCATGACGGCCGCGAAGACGAGCCATCCGCTCACCGCCCGGTGCGGATGCCGGGCGGCCTCCGCCTGAACTCCACCGACGTGACTGGCCATGGCGGGCTCCTTCGTCCCTGCCGACCGACGGCCGAATGGCCGACGAATTTCGGCAAATGTAGCGAGTACATCTATTTCAGGCTTGCACAGGCCGTCGATGTCGGCACCCGCTCCACGCGGGGTGGCTCGCCTTTCAGGAAGGCGCGGTGTACATCTAGGGGTATGGCCCGGTTTATGGGTCGATCGTGGGCACTGGCTGCCCGTATGTTCCCCGGTCGGCGCCCACGGAGTCGGCGGCGTGAGCGCTCAGAGGCAGCGGTGCGGCGCCCTGGTTCCTGGCTGAGCGCGCGCAGCGTCGCCGGCCAGGTCTTTCTGCTGCAACTGGTGATCGTGCTGCTCCTCGTCGCCGCCGCGTCCATCGCGCTCGTCCTCCAGGTGCGCCACGACGCCACCGACGAGGCCCGCCGCCGGTCGCTCGCCGTCGCCGAGACGTTCGCCGACTCGCCGGGCGTCGCCCCCGCGCTGCGCTCCACCAACCCGACGGCGGTGCTCCAGCCGCGGGCCGAGGAGGCGCGCCGGGAGTCCGGGGTCGACTTCATCGTGGTCATGGACCGGAACGGGATCCGCTACACCCACCCCATGCCCGACCGGATCGGCAAGCGGTTCGTCGGCAACATCGCGGGGCCGCTGGCCGGGCGGCCCCTCACCGAGACCGTCCAGGGCACCATCGGCGAGGTGGTGCAGGCCGTGGTCCCGGTCACCGACTCCCGGGGCCATGTCGTCGGCCTGGTGTCCTCCGGGCTCACGGTCCGCAAGGTGAGCGGCCTGGCCGACCGCCAGGTGCCGCTCCTCCTCGGCGCGGCCGGAGCCTCCCTCGCCCTGGCCACGGGGGGCACGGCGCTGGTCAGCAGGCGGCTGCGGCGGCAGACCAGAC
>NZ_MAXF01000068.1 GCF_001704635.1 Streptomyces sparsogenes
GATGTACGAGCACCACGACGCGGTGCTGCACTCCGTACGGGAGGGCGTGCTCATCCTCGACGGCGACGGGCGGCTGCTGCTGGCCAACGACGAGGCGCGCCGCCTGCTCGAGCTGCCCGAATACCCGGAGGGCCGGGCCGTCACCGAGCTCGGCCTGGAGCCGCAGACGGCCGAGCTGCTGGAGTCCGGGCAGGTGGTCACCGACGAGGTGCTGGTGGCCGGGGACCGGCTGCTGGCGGTCAACATCCGCACCACGGACCGGGACGGCGGACCGGCCGGCAGCGTGGCGACCCTGCGGGACTCCACCGAGCTGCGCGCCCTGTCGGGGCGGGCGGAGGTGGCCCAGAAGCACCTCAAGCTGCTGTACGACGCCAGCGTGGAGATCGGCACCACGCTCGACGTCGCCCGGACCGCCCAGGAGCTGGCCCAGGTCGCGGTGGAACGATTCGCCGACTTCGTCACCGTCGATCTGGCGGGCCCCGTGCTGCGCGGCGAGGAGCCGCTGGCGGTGAGCGGCATCGAGATGTGCCGCGCGGCGGTCCGCGGCATCAGCGACGAGCACCCCTTCTATCCGGAGGGCACCCGCTTCTCGTTCGTCTCCTCCACCCCGCAGGCCTCGGGTTTCGGCAGCGGACAGGCGGTGGTGGAGCCGGACCTGAGGGAGGCCGACGGGTGGCGGGCCCAGGACCCCGGGCAGACCGGCCTGGTCGTCGCCTACGGCGTCCGGTCGCTGGTGACCGTGCCGCTGCGGGCCCGGGGCGTTCTGCTGGGGATGGTCAGCTTCTGGCGCATGGAGAAGCGCGCCCCCTTCGAGGACGACGAGGTCTCCCTCGCCGAGGAGCTGGCCTCCCACGCCGCCGTGTGCATCGACAACGCCCGCCGCTACACGCGCGAGCACACCATGGCGGTGACCCTGCAGCACAGCCTGCTGCCCCGCGCCCTCCCCGAGCAGAGCGCGCTGGACGTGGCGTACCGGTATCTGCCGGCGGAGTCGGGGGTGGGCGGCGACTGGTTCGATGTGATCCCGCTGCCGGGGGCGCGGGTGGCGCTGGTGGTGGGTGACGTGGTCGGGCACGGGCTGCACGCGGCCGCCACGATGGGGCGGCTGCGTACGGCGGTGCACAACTTCTCCACCCTCGACCTGCCGCCCGACGAAATCCTCTCCCACCTCGACGACCTGGTCACCCGGATCGATCAGGAGGAGGACGCGGCGGGCCTGGAGGGGGTCGAGGGCGGCGGCGATGGGATCACCGGCGCCACCTGCCTGTACGCGATCTACGATCCGGTCACGCGGCGCTGCGCGATGGCCCGGGCCGGGCATCCGCCGCCCGCCGTGGTCGCCCCCGACGGCACGGTGGAGTTCCCCGACCTGCCCGCCGGGCCCCCGCTGGGCCTGGGCGGGCTGCCGTTCGAGACGGCCGAGGTGGAGCTGGCCGAGGGCAGCCAACTGGCGCTGTACACCGACGGGCTCATCGAGGACCGCAGCCGGGAGATCGACGCCGGGCTGGAACTGCTGCGCGAGGCCCTCGCCCACCCCGGCCGTACGCCCGACCAGACCTGCGCGGACGTGCTGGACGCGGTGCTGCCCGCGCGCCCCGCCGACGACATCGCGCTGATCGTGGCCCGCACCCGGGTGCTGGGCGCCGACCGGGTGGCCGGCTGGGACGTCCCCTGCGACCCGGCGGCGGTGGCCGAGGTGCGGGCCATGGTCATCAGGAAGCTGGCGGAGTGGGAGCTGGAGGAGACGGCGTTCACCGCGGAGCTGGTGCTGAGCGAACTGATCACGAACGCGATCCGGTACGCGGCGGGGCCGATCCGGGTGCAACTCCTACGCGATCGCAATCTCATCTGCGAGGTGTCCGACACCAGCTCCACCTCGCCGCACCTGCGGTACGCGGCGACGACGGACGAGGGGGGCCGCGGGCTGTTCCTCGTGGCGCAGTTCGCGGAGCGCTGGGGCACGCGCTACACGGCCGAGGGCAAGGTCATCTGGGCCGAGCTGGCCCTGCCGTGACCTTTCCGTCCGCGCCCCGTGCCGCCGTCAGTCCGTCTCCGGGGGCGCGAACCGTTCGACCAGGAGGTCCAGCCGGTCTCCCTGGTACTGGGCGGGCATACGCGAGCCGTGCACCAGGACGGCGATGCCGTGCAGCGCGCCCCAGAACACCTCCGCGTACAGCCCGTACAGCTCCTCGTCGTCGTGCGGACCGACCACCGCGACGATCTCGGCGAAGGCGGCGCGCAGCGCGGAGGGTGTGTCGTCGCTGGCGAAGGGCAGGACGGTCGGCATGACGAACATGGCCTCGTACAGCGCCGGGCGGTTCGCGGCGAAGTCGAGGTAGGCCCGGCCCAGGGCGCGCAGGGCATCCTTCCGGGAGATCTCGGCCAGCCGGGCCCTGCGCATCTCGGCGGCGAGGTCCTCGAACCCCTCGAGGGCCACCGCGCGGATGATGGCGTCCTTGCCCTTGAAGTGGCTGTAGAGGACGGGCTGGCTGTACTCGACGCGCTCGGCCAGCCGGCGGGTGGTGACCGCGTCCCAGCCCTCGGCCTCGGCCAGCTCGCGCGCGGCCGTGATGATCAGTTGGTGGCGTTGTGCTCGTTCGCGTTCGCGACGTTCGGTGGCAGACATGAGTTCATTCTAGCAGCGCTAGACGCTCTAGCGTCGACAGGAAACGCGCCATGCGGGTGGACGGGCGCAGCGGAGCGGCTCATTCTGGGGCTCGGCGTACGACGGGGGTCCGGTGGTCGTCGTGCGGGGGATGCCCGGGGTTCGTTTTCCCTCAGCTGACGAGATATCAAGGTCCGATTGGCGGGCGGGGCCGGTCAAAAGCCTGTGAGCGGTACTACCATGTGCCGCCCATGGCCAGAAACAACCTCAACCCTCGATCGCGCCCCTGAGGACCTGAGAGATGTCAGCACATATATCCAGCCAACCCGTCAAAGGGCTCTCAACGACGCGGCGGACCTGGGCCGTACCGCTGCTGGCGGCCCTCGTGGTCGGTGGCGCGGGGGCGTGGGTGACGGCCGAAGTGCCCGCCGGCAGCCGGGCGTCCGTCGGCCTGTTCTGCGGCCTGGCCGCCGTTCTGCTGTGCGTGACCGCCGCCGTCGCGGCCTCGCGCGGGCAGGCCGTGCGCGGGCTCAAGCAGCGCGTGGCGGCCGCGGAGGCCGAGGCCGCGCGGCGGGCGGCGATGCTGGAGGCCGAAGCCTCCCGGCGGGTGGCCGCGTTGGAGGCCGAGGCCGCGAAGCTCGCCGATGAAACGATTCCCCAGGCGGTGAAGCAGCTGCGCGAGGGCGGCTCGGTGGACACCGTGCTCGCCTCGGTGCCCGCGCCCGCCGGCCGGGCGCACGCGCGGGTCTTCAAGACCTTGGCGCGGGAGATAGCCACGGGTGAGCGCATGCGCGCCTCCGCCATGGCCGCCTGCGCCAACGCCGCGGGCCGCGTGCAGGCGCTGGCCACCAGCATGCTCGCCGACCTGCGCGAGATGGAGAACCGGCACGACGAGTCGGTCCTCGGCGACCTGCTGAAGCTCGATCACACCACCGCGCAGGCGGGCCGGATCGCGGACAGCATCGCGGTCCTCACCGGCGCCCGCTCCGGGCGCCGCTGGACCAAGCCGATCGTCATGGAGAGCGTGCTGCGCGGCGCGGTCGGCCGGATCAGCGCCTACCAGCGGGTCCGGATCCACTCGGCCAGCACCGCGGCGGTCGCCGGCTACGCGGCCGAGGGCGTCATGCACGCGCTCGCCGAACTCATGGACAACGCCGCCAGCTTCTCGCCTCCCACCGAGGAGGTGCACGTGTACGTCCAGGAGACGCACACCGGCGTCGTGGTGACGATCGAGGACGGCGGCCTCGTCATGAGCCCGGCCGCGCTGGCTCGCGCCGAGAAGGCCGTCTCCGCCGAGGCCCTGGACCTGACGAAGCTCTCCGGCACCCGGCTCGGCCTCGCCGTCGTCGGACAGCTCGCCCGCAAGCACAACCTGACGGTCTCTTTCCGGCCCTCCTCGCGCGGCGGCACCGGTGTGGTCGTCCTGATCCCGCAGCAGTTGATCGTCCACGCCGGCCAGGACGCCATGGCCCCCTCCGCCCGGTCCGCCCGCCCGGCCGCCACCGCGGCCGCCGCCCGCCCCGCCGTCGCCCCGGCGCCCCCCGCCCCGGCCACCCCGGCCGTCGCCGCCACCCCGGCCGCCGCCGTGCCGAGCCCGCGCCGCGAGGCGCCCAGCGGACTGCCCAAGCGCCGCCGCGGCGAGACGCTGGCCGCCGCCTCCCGCTCGCTCCCCGGCGAGCCGCTCAAGCCGCCGTCCGCCTCCTCCCCTCGGCCGCGCCCCGACGCCGCCCGCCTCGGCGCCTTCCGCCAGGCCACCCGCGGCGGCTCCCGCGGCACCACCACCCCCGGTGCCGGTGCCGGGCCCGCGGCCGACCCGGCCGAAGCCTCCCCGTCCCCCGAGAACGACAAGCCGTGACAGAAGGAACCGCGATGAACACCACAGATCGCAGCTTGGACTGGTTGCTGGAGAACCTGCTGAAGAAGACCCCCGGCGCCCGGCACGCCCTGGTCCTCTCCAGGGACGGTCTGAAACTGTGCCTCACCTCCGGCCTCTCCCTCGACCAGGCCGACCAGCTGGCGGCCATCGCCTCGGGTATCCAGAGCCTGTCCCACGGCGCGTCCATCGAGTTCGGCGACGGCAGCGGCGGCGTCCGGCAGTCGATGACGGAGTTCCACGGCGGGATCCTGTTCATCGTGGAGGCCGGCGAGGGCGCCCACCTCGCGGTCATCGCGGAGGACGAGGCCGACGTCGGCATCATCGGCCACAACATGAACGAGCTGGTCGAGCAGATCGGTGACCATCTGCGCGCCGCGCCCCGCGTGGCCGCGGGCGGCGGGGCCACCGCATGATCCGTGGCGCCGTCGACAGCGAGGATCCGGACCGGCTGTACACCGTCACCGGCGGTCGCAGCCGGGTCGTGGACGAGAACGTGTTCGACATGGTCACGCTCATCGTCAGCGAGAGCGAGCCCAGCCCTGGCATGCAGTCCGAGCACGCCAAGATCCTGCGGATGTGCCACCGTCCGCTGGCCGTCGTGGAGATCGCGTCCTACCTGGGGCTGCCGGTCAGCGTCGTGAAGATCCTGCTGTGCGACCTGCTCGACATGGGAAAGATCACCGCTCGCCATCCCCAGGTGGTCCGCGCCGACACGCGGCTGCCCGAACCCGAGATGCTGAAGAAGGTGCTCGTTGCACTCCAAAACCTCTGATGCCCGCGAGCACGCGCCGCTGAGCCGCACCGCGCGCGACGGCCTCAAGATCGTGATCGTCGGGGGCTTCGGGGTCGGAAAGACGACCATGGTCCGGTCCGTCAGCGAGATCCGCCCGCTGAGCACCGAGGAGACCATGACCCAGGCGGGCGTCGGGATCGACGACGCGTCGCTGGTGCAGGACAAGACCACGACGACCGTCGCCTTCGACTTCGGCCGCATCAGCCTGGACGAGCAGATGGTGCTCTATCTGTTCGGCGCCCCCGGCCAGGAGCGGTTCTGGTTCCTGTGGGACCGGCTGTTCATGGGCACCCTGGGCGCGGTCGTGCTGGTGGACACCAACCGGCTGTCCGACTCCTGGTACGCCATCGACCGGCTGGAGCACCACGGCACCCCGTTCATCGTCGCGCGCAACAACTTCGGCGAACCGCAGCACACCCTGGAGGAGGTGCGCGCGGCCCTCGACCTGCCGCCCGACGTCCCGATCGTCGACTGCGACGCCCGCGAGCGCGACTCCAGCAAGGCCGTGCTGGTCGAACTCGTCAAGCACCTGTACTCCCTGTCCACCTCCTCCTCCGCCGCCCTGGAGAGCACCGCGTGACCACTCCGGACCCCACGCCACCACCCGAGGACCCGTCCGCCACCGGCTGGCCCGAGCAGCCGGACGCCGTGCCGCTGGACGCCGAGCGGCTCCGGCGGGACCCGGACGGGCTCTACCGGCAGCTCCGCCGCGACCACGGCCCGGTCGTCCCCGTGCTGCTCGAGGGCGGGATCCCCGTCTGGATGGTGCTCGGCTACCGGGAGATGGTGCGGGTCACGGGCGACCCCAACGTGTTCGCCCGGGACTCGCGCCGCTGGCACTCCTGGGACCGGGTCCCGCCCGACTGGGAGCTGATGACGTTCGTCGGCTACCGCCCGACCATGCTGTTCACCGAGGGCGCCGAGCACGAGCGGCGGGCCGAGGCGGTCATCGACAGCATGGAGGTCGTGGACCCGTTCGAGCTGCGCGCGATGTGCGAGCGCGTCGCCGACCAGCTGATCGACACCTTCGCGGGCAGCGGCAGCGCCGATCTGATGGCCGATTACGCCGTCCAGATCCCGCTGCGGGTGCTCAACCGCATGTACGGTCTCGACGAGGCCGAGTCCGCCGAGCTCCAGCAGGTCACGGTGGACCTGGTCAGCGGGAAGGGAGGGCCGGAGGCGCACCAGAGGATGCACGACAAGATGGTCGCGCTGATGGAGCAGGCCCGGGCCGACCCGGACCGCAAGAACATCTCCACGGTCCTCACCCACCACCCGGCGGGCCTCACCGACGACGAGATCATCAACGACCTCCTGGGCAACGTCTACGCCGCCCACCAGCCCACCGTCGACCTGATCGGCAACGCGCTGCGGCTGATGCTCACCGACGAGCGGTTCGCGGTCACCATGTCCGGCGGGCGGCGCAGCGTCGGCCAGGCGCTCAACGAGGTGCTGTGGGAGGCCACCCCGGTGCCCAACTGGATCGGCCGCTGGGCCGCCGAGGACACCATGCTCGGCGGACGCCACATCAGGAAGGGCGACTGCCTGATGCTGAGCCTCGCCGCGGCCAACGCCGACCCCGACGTACGCCCCGACTTCCGGGCCGGCGCGGCCGGCAACCAGGCCCACATGGCCTTCAGCCACGGCACCCACGGCTGCCCCCCGGCCGCCCGCGACCTGGCCGAGGCCATCGCCATGGCCGCCATCGAGGTCCTGATCGACCGCCTCCCGGACGTGACGCTCGCCGTCGCCCCCGAGGAACTGGAGTGGCGCTCCACCCTGATGATGCGCGGCCTGTCCGCCATCCCCGTCCAGTTCACCCCCGCCTTCAGCTGACCGACCGGCCGAGCGGCCCGCGCCCGGGACGGGGCGCGGGCGGCTCGGCGGGCCGGCGCGGGCAGGCGGACGGGCGGCTTCAGGCGCCGACGCCGTCGGGCGTCCGGCGCAGCACCAGGGAGAGGAAACCGAAGGCCTCCCGGTAGACGTGCAGCCACTCCCGGCGCCGGGTCCCGGCCATCTCGAGCGCGTACGAGCTGTCCGGATCGGCGGGGTGGTCCAGCGCCCACTCCGCCAGCGAACCCCAGCAGGACCACTCGTAGGCGTCCAACTCCCGACGCGTGCTGACGTGCCCGTCGATGGGCGTCCATCCGTCGGCGACCACCCGATCCACCGTGGTCGCCAGGTCGGCGAAGTCCCCGAGCATCTCGACGGCCTCCTGCGACGGGGGACGCTCCCAGAACCCGTCCCCGATCATGACCCGGCCGCCGGGGGCCAGGTGCCGGCGGGCCGCGGCGAGGGTGGGGAGCAGACCACCGAAGGCATGCGCGGCCCCGAAGCTGAGCACCACGTCGAACGGCTCCGCGGACACGAAGTCCTCGGCCTTCTGCTGGTGAAGCACCAGCCGCTCCCGCACCCCGCGCTCTTTCGCCGCCGCGTCGGCCTGGGCCAGGGCGACCTCCGAAGTGTCCACCCCCTCGGCCCGCAGCCCCGGCCGCACGGCCAGCGCCCGCACGAGCCATTCCCCTCCCCCGCACCCGAGGTCGAGCACCCGCCCGCCGTCTTTCGGGAGGCCGCGCTCCAGCAGCCGGCTGACTGAGTCGTCGTCGAGCGGAGACTTGATCGGGTGCTGGGCATGAGCGATGCGGGACATCTCTTCACGATTCATCAGCGCAGCGTGCCAACCGGCCGGGCCGTCCGCACCTTGTTTTCGCTCCCGTGCCGGAGCGGAGGATCTCCCGCCGCGAGAACGGCCATGGATGACCACGACCTCCCGGGGTATCCCGCGGTCAGGACGGGCGGCGCCCTACTGCCAGGAGATGGGAGCTCGCGGCCAGGAGTTCCGGGTACGGCTCGGCGAGGCGCGCGGCGGTCAGGGCAGAGTTGAAGAGCGGCGTATCGATCACGGATTCACCGGTGTGCTGCTCCGTCGCCTTCAGCATCGCCCATGTAGGGGCCTTCGATGCCGAAGACCTGAGCGTCGAACCCCGCGCCCTTCACTTCCTTGAGCAGTTGCTCGCCGGTGTGGAAGTAGGCGGCGGTGAATCCTCTTTTCCCGTCGTGCAGTTGCGTTCGGAGGATGTCTCCGATGCTCTCCCGCATCCGCTCCTTGTCCAGGTGGGCGAGGGCCGTGTGCTCAAAGAGGCTCGCATAGCGGTTGATCCCGGCCGCAGCGAGCAGCCCTCCGGGACGCAGGACGCGGTACGCCTCGGCGAGGGCCTGATCCCGCTGGTCACGTTCCAGGAGGTGGTAGAGGGGGCCGAGCAGGAGGACAACGTCGTAGGACTCCCTCCCCGCTGTGAGTTCCCGGGCATCACCCAGTTCGGCTGCGCACCCCTTGATGCGCCTCGCTTGCTCGATGTGCCGGGGGACGGGGTCTACGAGGTGGACGTGGTAGCCGTCCTCGGCCAGCCAGCGGGCGTGGGTTCCCGGGCCGCCTCCGACGTCGAGGACGCGGGCCGGGGCGGGAGGCATATGGCGGCGCAGGAGTTCCTGTGTCCGTACCATCTCCAGCCTGCCGTCCGCCGAAGACGACAGCCGCGTGGCCTCGTCGATGGTGGACGCGTAGAAGGTCATGACCTCAGGGGCTATCCGGTGAGCCGTCATGACTGCATTGTGGCGGCCCCTCCGCACCGACCCCGTATCGCCGACGGATCCCAGGGTGATGCGGGGGCCGAGCGCCGCATCACCGGCTTCTCCGGGAGTACCGTCGGAGTGTCGAGTTCAGAACGGAGTTCAGTATGTCCGAAGAGACTCACATTGGCGCACGGCTCCGCGAGATCCGCAAGCGGCGTGGTCTGAGTCAGCGGGACCTGGCTACCGCCTCCGGCGTATCCGTCTCCCTCATCAGGAAGCTGGAGCAGGGCGACCTCCACGACACCCGCATGGAGACGGCCCACCAACTTGCCGTCGCCCTACGCGTCCCCACCAGCAGCCTGCTGGAGCGAGATGATGAGGACATCGCAGACGGGGCGCCGGAGCAATGGCGTCCACTCCAGCAGGCCGTCCAGATCGCCACGGTGCACACAGGCGAGGCTCCCACGGTGCAGGGTGTCCACGCCTTGCTGCCTGAAGTGCGCGCTGCCTACTTCGACAACAGGCTGGCTGAACTCACCGGCCTTCTCTCCCCGCTGCTGCGCGACGCTGACGCGCTCGGCGACACCACAGACGCACGGCACGTACGGTCGCACCTGCTGCACATCGCCGGATCGATGCTCACCCAGGTGCACCAGTACAGCGCGGCGGAGACCGCGCTGAGCCGCGCCCTGGACGACGCGCCGGACCGGTTGCGTGCTGCGGGAATCATCACCACTTGGAGCTGGCTGCTCGTTCGCCAGGGCAAGCTCACCGCTTCTCGGGAGCTGGCGACACGGTGGGCTGATGACATCGAGCCGCGGATCTCTCGCGCGACACCTGAGGAGTTGGCCGCGTGGGGCTGGCTGCTGGTGCAGGTGTCGTCCGCCAGTCTCCGCGACAACCGCCGGGGGGAGGCAGACGACACGATGCGGCTCGCGCGGTCAGTGGCGGTCCTGATGGAGCGTGAGCTGCCACGTGGCACGGAACGGCTCGCGACATGGGGCCCCACCACAGTGCGATACAAGGCGGCAGAAAGGCACGTCATCCTCGACCAGCCTGACCGAGTGCTGCGGGCAGCCAAGGGCCCCGGCGGTCTGGCGGTTTCCACGGAGTACCACCGGCACCGCCTGGATGTGGCGAAGGCGCACACGATGATGCGGCAGTACGGAGAAGCGATCTCGGTGCTGAGCGAGGTTAACGTCAACGCACCCGAGTGGCTCGCCAGTCAGCGGTACGCGCGGGACATCATGTCCGATGTGGTGACGAAACGTCGGACGTTGACGCCAGAGATGCGGACACTGGCCGACGCGGTCGGACTGCCGATGTAACTCTCCTTGGCACTTCCATCGGCGCCCCTATAAAAGTGCCATTGAGGTGTGATGTGCGTCTCATTTAGCGTCGCGGTATGGACGTACGTCACCCTCATGGGAGCCGACCATGACCAGAGCCCTGCCGTGGACGCCGCCAAGCGGACCTGACGTCAAGGTCTTACCGAGCGGCACCTGGTGGGACGCCGTGAGAGCCTCCGGGCTCGTCGGCGAGCACGCGCTGAAGCTGCTCGGGGACGAGTCCGGCGCCGTGATCCAGGACAGGCACGGCCCTCTGTACTGGCTTGTGGAGCCGGGCTCCGCCGACGGCTGGGACGTCCGGCAGGTGCACGTACTCGGCGGCGCAGCCGCAAGGGCGAGCTATGTCGGCGTACCGCCGGCGCACTGGACGGGCCCGCCGGGCATCCACTGGCGCATCCCCGTCGGCCCGGGCCGCTACCTCACCGACCCCGCGCTGTTGCGCCAGTCCCTCGCCCTGGCCGCCCGTGCCGAGCTCGGCCCTGCCGGGGAGGCCGGGCCGGTGACCTCTCGGATCTGCGTGCGCTGCGACAGGCCGACCAGTACGCCAGTCGTCGTGGGACAGGCGCACTCCGCCAGCGCCGGTGGCCGTGACATCTACTCCTGCCCCACGTGCGTCCGGACCTTCCCCCAGCCCGTCGACCCCATCACGCAGATCGACGCCCTGCGCCGCACACGGCAGGAGGGCGCATGAACGCCCCGGAACAGGCATGCGATCCGGCCGTCGTCCGGGGGGATGGGTTAGGCGTCGTCGCGCCGGATCATGCTCTGTGTGTGGGGCAATTGGCCTGGGGGCAACGCCAGTGACTTCGCGGTGAGTATCGGACATCGACACGCCGACGCGACGGCGTGTCACTGTCCGATACTCACCGCACTCGGGCTTTGAAAGCCAGGGGAGCCGATGAGCGCCGCGCCGGGGGCTGCGGTGCGGGAACGGGGGGCGGCTGATGGACCCGCAGGGGAACGCGATCGGGGGCGGGGCGCGGATTGACGGGCCCAGCGTGCAGGCGCGGGACGTGCACGGGGGGATCCACCTCCACACCACCCCGGTACCGCCGCCCGCCCGGCCTCCCGTGCCGCGGCAACTGCTGCCCGTATCGGCGCACTTCACTGACCGCAAGAGAGACCTCGCGGCGCTGGACGAGCTCGCGGCGGCGGCGCCGCTGATCGTGGTCAGCGGGCCGGCGGGGGTGGGGAAGACGGCGCTGGTGTCGCGCTGGCTGCGGGGGACGGCCGGGGGTGAGGGCGGCGGCGACCGGTTTCCGGACGGTCATCTGTACGCCGACCTGCGGGGCCACTCGCCCGACGGCCCGGCGCCGCCCACCGAGGTGCTCGGCCAGTTCCTGCGCGCCCTGGGCGTCGGGCAGGTGCCCGCGGAGCTGGCCGAACAGACGGCGCTGTGGCGCTCGGTGACCGCCGGTCTGCGGCTCGCCGTGATGCTGGACAACGCCTACACCGCCGCCCAGGCCAGGCCGCTGCTGCCCGGCGGCGAGGGCAGCTTGGCCGTGGTGACCAGCCGGGCGCGGCTGACCGGGCTGCGTACCGACGGGGCGGTCTTCCACCAACTGGGCCTGCTCGACCGGGAGGCCGCCGTCGAGCTGCTGACCCGGGGGATCGGCCGGGAGCGGTTCGAGCGCGACGAGGCCGCCGCCGGGAAGGTGGCGGAGCTGTGCGGCGGTCTGCCGCTCGCCGTGTGCCTGGCGTCCGCGCGCCTGGCCTCGCGGCCCCGGCAGCCGGTGCGCGCCATGGCGGACGCGCTCGCGCGGGACCAGACACGACTGGCGGTGCTGACGATCGAAGGGGAGACGGCGGTGCAGAGCGCTCTGGACGGGTCGTACGCGGTGCTGGACGAGGAGGCCGCGCGGCTGTACCGGCGGCTCGGGTTGTTGCCGATGCCCGTCTTCGACACCTGTGTCGCCGCCGCGGCCTGCGCGGTGTCCCCGGAGGAGGCCGACCGGGCGCTCGACGCGCTGGTCGAGGCCAACCTGCTGGAGGACATCGGCCCGGACACCTTCCGCTTCCACGACCTGGTGCGGCTGCACGCCCGGGAGCGGGCCACCGCGGACGAGACCGAGCAGACCCGCGAGGAGACCCTGCGGCGGGTCGTCGACTGGCACCTGGCCACCGCGACCGAGGCCCAGCGGCGGTTGACACCGGCCCAGGCGGTGCTGGAGCGCGAACACGTACCGCCCGGCCTCCCCGTCCCGTTCGACGACGACGCGGGTGCGCTGGCCTGGCTGGACGCCCACCGCACCGGGCTCATGGCCGCCGCCCGCTGCGCGGCCGAGCACGGCTGGGACGGCAGGGCCTGGCAGCTGGTGGACGCGATGTGGCCGCTCTTCCTGCGGATGCGCCCGTACGACCTGTGGATCGAGGCCCACGAGCTGGGGTTGTCCGCCGCCCGGCGGGCCGGGCACCCGGCCGCCGAGCGCCAGATGCTCAACTCCGGCGCCATCGGCCTGCGCGGCGCGGGCCGCACGGCCGACGCGATCAGTTGGTACGAGCGTTCCCTGGCGGCCGCCCGCGCGGCCGGGGACGCGCGCGACGAGGGGCAGGCGCTGCACGGCCTCGGCGGGTGCTGCCGCGACGCCGGGCGGCCGCGGGAGGCCGTACGGTACCTGGAGGCCGCCATCGAGGTGTGGGAGCGCTGCGGTTATCCGCGCGGCGTGGCGCTCTCCCGGATCATCCTCGGTGAGATCGCCCTGGATGCGGCCCCGGGGTCGGATCCAGGGGCGGCCCCGGGGCCGGATCTCGGCGCCGGCGGGGGCACGGATCCGGACGCGGGCCCGGACGCGGATCTTGGCGCCCGTCCGGACGACGCCCCCGGCCCGGCGAGCGGGGCGCGGGCCGCCGAGCGCGCCGTCCGGTACTTCGAGCGGGCCCACGCCGGGCTCCTGGCCGTGGGCGACCCGTACGGCGCGGCCCCCGCCCAGGCGTTCCTGGGATACGCGCACGCCCTGGCGGGGGCGTACGAGACGGGCCAGGCCGAACTGGAGCGTGCCCAGCGCACGTTCGCCGAGGCGGGGGCCCGGCACTGGCAGGCCCGCGCCCTGGAGCTGTCCGGCCGGGCCGCGCAGGCCCACGGCGACCCCGAGACCGCCCGCCGCCGCTACGAGGCCTCGCTGGCCCTCTACACGGCGGCGGCGGGCTCGCGCGACGCCGACCGGTTACGGCAGCGGCTCGACGGGCTGGGGCAGGCGGGCGACTAGGCCCCCGCCGGGCAGGGTCCCGCCGGGCCGGGGCGGGCAGGGCCCCCCGGGCAGGGCCCCGCCGGGCCGGCCCCCGCCGGACGGGCCCCCGCCGGGCAGGCCCGGCCGCGTCGCGTCACGCCGTCGCCTCCGCGTCGGTCCCCGTCCAGGTGTCCAGCGGCGGCGGCTCGGGCAGCGGTCGGGTCGTGGGGGCGTGGGCCGGCTGGCCCAGGCCGAGCAGCCGGTACATCAGCGCCCGCATGTTCCGGTTGAATCCGCCCGGCTCGGAGGTGATGCGCCCGGCGATCGCCTCGTAGTCCTGGCGGCGGTACTCGGCGCGCGCGTATTCGAGCTGGCTCACCAGCGGGTGGGCGGGTGAGAGCGCGGGGGCGGTCGCCGCGAGGGCCGCGGCCGGGGAGGCGGGGTTGATCTCCTGCTGCGGGGACGCGGCCAGCAGGATCGGCGCGCCGGTGAGCGTCCCGTACAGGGTGACCGAGCCGTGGTCCCCGATGATCCAGTCCGCCGCGATCAGCACCGAGCGCCAGTCCGCCTCCGGCGGCACCAGCCCGATGCCCGACGGCCCGCAGCGCGCCAGCCACGCCCGTACCTGCCACGCCCCGTGACCCGACCACACGTTGGGGTGGACGAGGACGGCCACCCGGTGCTCCGGCGGCCGCAACTCGCCCAGCAGGCGCGGCAGCAGCGCCTCGAAGCCGCCGAAGGACGACCGCGGGCCCCAGGTGGAGGCGACCGCGATCAGCTTCTGCCCCTCCCGCAGGCCGAGCGCGCGGCGGTAGGCGTCGCGCAGCGGCAGGCTTGCCCGTATGCGGTCGTGGACCGGGTCGCCGACGACATGTGCCACCGGCAGTGCCTCCGGGCACGAGCGTGCCAGCGCGTCCAGGTCGTCCCGGTGCGGTACGGCCACGGCGGCGGGCACGACCCTGCCGTCCGCGACGAAGTACTCCCTGCTGAGTCCAGCGACCAGCGTCGTCGGGCCGGCGGCCGGGTCGGTGTCCGGGTCGGTGTCCGGGCCGGCGTTCGGCCTGGGCGGCGCCGGGACCAGCTTCAGGTAGCTCGCCCCGTGCGCCATCGTGATCAGCGGGGCACGGACCCGCTGCACATGCCGCGACCCCGCCGCCAGCGCCAGGTCGAAGGACATCCGCACCGCCTCCTCCCACGGCAGGACCGCGCTGCCCAGCCGCCTGAGGTAGCGGGCGACGCCGTCGCCGAACTCGTGCGGCGGCGCCGTGAAGACGACCTGGACCCGGAAGTCCGACTCCAGGAGCGAGAACGCCTCGCGCAGCCGCCTGGCGAAGGTCACGGTGTGCGCGACGACCAGGACGCGCTTGCGCCCCGGCAGCGTCAGCCACTCGCGCCCGCGAGCCGCCCCTCCGTCCCCCCGGGACGCGCCGATCGCCGATATCACTGACATGAGATTCCCCCTGTCCGCGTGAACTGCTTCTGACGGCGGGATGCCCGGCGGCGAAGGCGAAGGGCTTGTTCCGCCCTTGCCGAAACCTTGCGGGCAAGCCCACGGCGCCCCTCCGGGAGGAGGGGCGCCGTGGGGGAACGCCGGAGGAGACCCGCGGGGCGGGTTACGACACGGGCTTGGCGCCGCGCTCCTTGAGCATGTCGTTCATGAGCTGGATCTCCGACTGCTGGCCGGCGACCATGCCCTGCGCCAGACGCTTGACCGTCGGGTCCTTGGCCAGCTTGACCGCTCCCTCGGCCATGTCGATCCCGCCCTTGTGGTGGGCGATCATCAGCCGCAGGAACATCACCTCGGCGGCCCGGCCCCTGGCCTTGCGCAACGCGTCGAGCTGGGTGTTGGTGGCCATGCCGGGCATCAGGGACCCGTCGTGCGGCTTGTAGGTGCCGTCGTGCCCCATGGAGTCCATCGAGTCCATGGAGTCCATCGAGTCGTGGTCCATGGAGTCGCCCGACTTCCCCGAGGCGAGGTCCTTCATCCAGGTCATCGGGGGGTCCTCCGAGGTCTTGGGGAGCCCCCACAGGTCCAGCCAGCCGAGCATCATCCCGCGCTGGTTGGCCTGGGTGTTGATGATGTCGTACGCGAGGCGGTCCACGTCCTCGTCCTTCGTGTCCTCGCGCACGATGAACGACATCTCCACCGCCTGCTGGTGGTGGATGGACATGTCCCGGGCGAAACCGGCTTCCGCGGAGGTGTCGTTCGGCTTCGACGGCCCGGTCGTGCCGTCGGAGCGGTCCGCCGTGAACCACAGCACGCCCACCGCCACCAGGGTCAGCAGGGCGAGCGCGGCGGCGACGCCCGCTATCAGCGGCTGGCGTCCCGGGCGGAGGGCGTCCGCCGGTTGGCCGGTGTCCGTCATGCCGCCTTACCCCCGGTGCACGCGGCGCCCGGCTCCTGGGTCTGCTTGCCCTGCACGTACTCCTTGAAGAAGTCCGCCACGCGCGGGTCGTCCGCCGAGTCGACCTTCAGCTGGAGGCCCCAGGCGTTCAGCAGGATCGGGGCGTCCTGGTCCTGGTAGGGGCTGATCATGGAGTACGGGGTCTGCTGTACGCGCTTCTCGAGCGCGGTTATGTCCTTGGCGGGCGCCTTGTCGGTGTAGGTGACCCACACGGCGCCGTGCTCCAGGGAGTGCACCGCGTTCTCCTTGGTTATCGGCTTCTTGTACACATCGCCGTTGCAGTTCTGCCAGACCTGGTTGTGGTTTCCGCCGACCGGCGGCGACATCGGGTAGTCCACCGTGCCGTTGACGTGGGTCCGGCCGAGGTTCTTCCAGGTCTTCATGCCCTTGAACTCCCCGGTCTTGACGGTGGTCATCGTCACCGCCTTGGCCTTGTCGTCCTTGTCTTTGGTGGCGTCGACGATGAAGTAGCCGCCGACGACCAGCCCGACGACGATCACCACGCAGGAGACGATCGTGATGATGCGGTAGCGGCGGTCGCGGGCCCGCTCGGCGCGGCGCAACTCCTCGATTTTCTCGCGGCGCGCGGCGGCCGCGTTCTTCGTCTTCGATCCCTTGGAAGCCATGGCTTGTCCTTGTCCTTGCACTGGAGGAATGAGGTTGTGCGGAGTGCGGATACCGAGGGCCTAGGTGCGAAGCACTTGGAGCTGATGGAGGTCGAGGGCCCGGACGGCGTGGTCGGGCGGGGCCCGGGTGGCGTCCGTGTCGTACGGGCGGTCGCGCGGCGGCAGCCCGGTGAGCGCGGGGGGTGCGACGGGGGCGGGCACCAGGGCCTGGGCCGCCCCCTGGGGGCCGGCCACGCAGTTGTCGCCCGCGTTGCCGGTGTCGTTCGCCCCGGTCACATACCGGACGGGGGCGGGGTCGGGGCACCTCGGCCCGGCGAGCGTGGCGGCGCGGGCCGCCTCGGCGGCCCGCTCGGCCGCCGTCGGGGGCGCCGCGGCCGGTGTGGCCTCTTCGGGGCCGGCCCGCCAGCGCGCCGCGGCGGAGATGTGCTCCGTGGCCGGGTGGAGGAACGCGGGCGTCAGCCAGAGCGCGACGGCGAGCAGCGGGACGGCGTACCGGAGCACCGAGAGCACGGTGGCTCGCACCGTGCCGCCCGGTATTCGGTCCGCTGTGCGGCCCGCCGGGCGGTCCGCGTCGCGCTGTCTACTCATCGCGCCAGATCGTAACCACTGGGCCTGCCGTGGCTGAATGGGCAAGGGCCCGGCGGGGTGCCGAGGCCCTTGCCCCTCGCTCACGAACCGCCGGTCAGCCCTGGTCGCTCCCCTTGCCGGACCCGTGGCCGGTCCCGTGGCCGGTCTCGTGGCCGGTCTCGTCGCCGGCCTCCTTGCCGAGGAGCTTGTTCATCTGGGTGATCTCCTCGTTCTGGGTCTTGATGATGGCGTCGGCCATCGTCTTGGCCGGGCCGTACGCGCCGCTCTTCTTCTCGGTGCGGGCCATCTCCACCGCGCCCTTGTGGTGCTCGACCATCATCTTCAGGAACGCGGTGTCGAAGTCCGCGCCGGACGCCTTCTCGAGCCGGTCCATCTCCTTGGAGCCCATCATCCCGGGCATGGTGTCGTGCTCGGAGTGGTCCATGCCGGGCATCGGCTCCGGGACGTCCTCGCCCCAGGCCCTGAGCCACCCGGACATCGTGCGGATCTCGGGGTCCTGGGCCTTCTTGATGCCGGCCGCGAGCTTCTTGACCTGGGCGGAGGAGGCCCGGGTGGCGGCCAGGTCGGCCATCTCCACGGCCTGGCGGTGGTGGGGGATCATGCCCTGCGCGAAGTCCACGTCGGCGTCGTTGTGCTTGCCGGGCGAGGCGGTCGCGCTGGTGGTGGCCTTGTCGGAGGTGCGGCCGGAGCCGGCGCTGTCGCCGTCGTCGCCGCCGCAGGCGGTGAGGGTCAGGGACAGCGCTGCCGTGGCGGCCGCCGCGAGCAGCGCCGTACGGCGGTTGAGGGAACGCATGAGGAAACTCCTGAGGAACTTTCCGGATTGATCGGATTGATCGGATTGATTCGGGACATACCGCAGTCAGAGGTGTGGGCGGTGTCCTATATCCGCAGGAGTTGGAGTTCGGCCAGGGTGGGCGGCGCGCGCCCGTCGGCCGGGGACGGGGGTGGGCCGGACCGGGTCGCCGCCAGGGCGTGGTCGCATACGGCCACGGGGGCCGCCGGGGGCGCGGACAGCGAGGGTCCCCCGCCCAGGGCGGGGGAGGCGCAGGACGGATCGGCGTGGTGCAGATGCGAGCCGCCGCACGCGCCGTCCCCGTGGCAGCCGCCGTGGGCGACGGCGGCCGTGGCCGCCGGGGTCGCCGTGGCCGCCGGGGTCATCGTCCCCATCGCGGTGGGGCGCTCGTGCGCCCGGGACGTCAGGGCGCCGGAGGGGCCGAGGGCGTGCATGCCCAGCAGCCCGGCCAGGAGCCCGAGCACGAGCAGCGCGCGCCACCGCCGCGCGGGCGGTGACGGGCGGTTCTGCTCGGGGGTCGGCACGGGCCCATGCTACGAGGGCGGGCGGGTCAGCCGTGGTGGGGGATGCCGGACAGCTCGTGGTCCGCGTGGTCCAGGGCCTCGGCGACGAGGCGGGCGAGGTGCCCGTCCTGCAGCGTGTAGACGACGCGGCGACCGTCCTTGCGGGAGGTGACCAGCCCGGCCAGGCGCAGCTTGGCGAGGTGCTGGCTGACGGCCGGCCGGGCGGCGCCGCAGGCGGCGGTCAGGGTGGTCACATCGGCCTCGCCCCCGCTCAGGGTGTGCAGCAGGGCCAGCCGGGTGCGGTCGGCGAGCAGCCCCAGCACCTCGGCGGCGCGGGCCAGCTGCTCGCTGCTGGGCTCTCGCGGGTGCGAAGCGTGTGCAGTTGATAGGTGCAAGCGTGCGCTCATACGCACATAATGAGGGGTGGGCGGCACCCGCGTCCAGGCAGATGCCCTTCCCGGAAGGACCCCGCAGTGACCGCACATCACCACCAACACCCTCACCAGGGCCACGATCACCCTCACAACCACACCGGCCACGAGGGCCACCCCCACGGCCGTACGAGCGCCTGGGCGCACATGCGTCACCAGGCGGCGCATGTGCTCCGCCCCCACTCGCACGAGACCGCCGACCGCACCGACCGCGCCCTGGAGTCCTCCGCGCGGGGCATGCGCGCGCTGTGGACCTCGTTCGCCGTGCTCGGGGCTACGGCCCTGGCGCAGGCCGTCGTCGTGGTGGCCTCCGGGTCGGTCGCGCTGCTGGGCGACACCGTCCACAACGCCGCCGACGCGCTGACCGCCGTGCCGCTGGGCATCGCCTTCGTTCTCGGCCGCCGCGCCGCCACCCGCCGCTTCACCTACGGCTACGGCCGGGCCGAGGACCTGGCCGGCCTCGCGATCGTGCTCACCATCACCGCCTCCGCCGCCTTCGCCGCCTGGACGGCGGTCGACCGGCTGCTGGGCCCCCGGGCCGTCGACCATCTGCCCGCCGTCGCCGCCGCCGCCGTGGTCGGCTTCCTCGGCAACGAATGGGTGGCCCGCTACCGCATCCGCGTCGGCCGCGACATCGGCTCGGCCGCCCTCGTCGCGGACGGCCTGCACGCCCGTACCGACGCCCTCACCTCGCTCGCCGTCCTCCTGAGCGCGGGCGGCTCGGCGCTCGGCTGGCGGCTCGCCGACCCGCTGGTGGGCCTGGCCATCACGGCCGCGATCCTGCTCGTCCTGCGCGACGCGGCCCGCGAGGTCTTCCGCCGGGTCATGGACGCCGTCGACCCGTCCCTGGTGGACGCCGCCGAACAGGCCCTGCTGGCCGTCCCGGGCGTGCGGGGCGTCGGGGAGCTGCGGCTGCGCTGGATCGGCCACCGGCTGCGGGCGGAGGTGGCGGTGCTGGTCGGCGGGGAGCTGACCGTACGGGAGGCCCACCAGGTGGCCGTGGACGCCGAACACGCCCTGCTGCACGCGGTGCCCCGGCTCACCGCCGCCCTCATCCACGCCGACCCGCCCCCGCTCCCGGGCACCGCCGACCCCCACGCCCGGCTGGCCCACCACGCCACGGCCTGACCGGCGGGGTGTGAGCCACGTCACATCCGCCCCGTGTCACAGCTGGCCGGGCAGCTTCCATCTGCTGGTCGTCAACGGCACGTGGACCGGCACGGAAGGGCGGAACGATGAGCGCACAGCAGGAGACGCGGGGAACCGGCACGGCGGGCGCGCACCACGTGGTGATCCTGGGAGCGGGATACGCGGGCATGTCGGCGGCCGTCCAGCTCGCGGCGCGCGCCAAGCGGCGCGGCGGCGTGGAGGTGACGGTGGTGAACGCGCGGGAGCGGTTCACCGAGCGGATGCGGCTGCACATGACGGCGACGGGGCAGCGGCTCGCCGAGCTGAGCGTCCCGGAGCTGCTGGAAGGCACGGGGGCGCGGTTTGTGCGCGGCTGGGTGACGGCGGTGGACGCGGAGGCGCGGACCGTGCGGATCGACGACGACCGGGTGCTGCGCTACGACACGCTGGTGTACGGGCTGGGCAGCGTGGCGGACACGGCGGCGGTGCCGGGGGCCGAGGACCACGCGTACACGCTGGACAGCGCGCAGGACGCGGAGGTGCTGGCCGGCCGGCTGGCGCGGCTCGGCGGCGGCACGGTGGTGGTCGGCGGCAGCGGGCTGACCGGGGTGGAGGCGGCGGCGGAGATCGCCGAGCGCCATCCGGAGCTGGACGTGGTGCTGCTGGGCCGCGAGGAGCCGGGGGCGGCCATGAACGCGAAGGCCGGGGCGTATCTGCGGGCCGCGCTCGAGCGCCTGGGGGTCGCGGTGCGCGGCGGGGTGGAGGTGGTCAAGGTGCAGCCGGACGCGGTGGAGCTGGCGGGCGGGGAGAGCGTGGCGGCCGATGTGGTGGTGTGGGCCGGCGCCACCCGGGTGTCGCCGCTGGCGGCCGCCGCCGGGCTGGAGGTGGACGGGCGCGGCCGGATCGTCACCGATGCCGCGCTGCGGTCGGTGTCGCATCCTCAGGTGTACGCGGTGGGCGACGCGGCGGCGATCCGGCAGGGCTATGGCGTGGTGCACGGCACCTGCCAGGGCGGCATGCCGACCGGGGTGCACGCGGCGCTGTCGATCCTCCGTGAGCTGCGGGGCAGGCGGCCCAAGCCGTTCCGCTTCGGCTACTACCACACGCCGGTGAGCCTGGGCCGGGACGACGCGGTGGTGCAGTTCACCCACCCCGACGACAGCCCCCGGCGGATGTGTCTGACCGGCCGCCTGGCGGCCCGGTATAAGGAGACGGTGACCGCTTCGCCCTGGCCGACGTACGGCCGTATGAAGAAGATGCCCGTCTCGGGCGCGTTCTGGCCGCGCGGCGGTCGCTTCACCCGGGTCCGGGGGGCGCGGTGACCATCCCCTCCACCGACCGAGACCAGCAGGTCTTCCACGAGTACCGCACGCTGCTGTTCTCGGTGGCGTACCGGGTCCTCGGCACGGCGGCCGACGCCGAGGACGCGGTCCAGGACGCCTGGATCAAATGGTCGGCCGCCGACCGCGCGCAGGTGGCCGACCCCAAGGCGTATCTGACCCGGATCGTGTCGAATCTGGCGCTGGAGCGGCTGCGTTCGACCCGGCACAAGCGGGAGACGTATGTGGGGCCGTGGCTTCCGGAGCCCATTCTCACCACTGCCGACACCGCCGACACCGCCGAGACCGTGGTGGGCGCCGAGTCGGTGTCGATGGCCATGCTGGTGGTGCTGGAGACGCTGAGTCCGCTGGAGCGCGCGGTGTTCGTGCTGAAGGAGGTGTTCGCCTTCAGCCATGCCGAGATCGCGGAGGCGGTGGAGCGTTCCGAGGCCGCGGTGCGGCAGGCCGCGCACCGGGCGCGGGAGCATGTACGGGCCCGGCGGCCGAGGTTCACCGCGGACCGGTCGCGGCAGCGGGAGGTCACCGAGCGGTTCTTCGCCGCCGCGACCGGGGGTGATGTCAACGCCCTGATGGAGCTGTTGTCCCCGGACGTCACCTTGTGGACCGACGGCGGCGGCAAGGTACGCCAGGCCCTGAAGCCGGTCGTGGGCGCGGCCACGGTGGCCGCCTGGTTCGCGGCCATCGGCACCGTCTCCTACCAGGGCATCGAGCCCGCCGACATGAACGCCGAACTCGCCCGGATCAACGGCGGGCCGGGCGTGGTGTTCAGCGGGGCGGGCCGGGTGATCGCCACGGTCACCTTCGACTTCGACGGCGAGGGCCGTATCACCGCCATCCACAACGTGGCCAACCCGGACAAGCTCCGGGCCGTCGCCGGCGGCACCGCTCACGACATCGGGACGGCGTGAGCCCCGTGCCGCCGGGCCGGCGGAGCAGCCGGTGGCTCGGGCGGTGGCTCAGCCGGTGACGAGGACTCAGCCGCTGACGAGGGCTCAGCCGGTGACGGTGACTCAGCCGGTGACGAGGGCGAGGGTGAAGCCGTCGTAGCCCTTGGCGCCGACGGTCTGGAGGGTGGTGGCGGTCAGCCGGGGGTGGTCGGCGATGAGTTCGGTGAAGCGGCGCACGCCCTGGACGCGGGGGTCGTCGTCGGCCGGGTCGGTGACGGCGCCGTCGCGGACGACGTTGTCGCCGACGATCACGCTGCCGGGCCGGGTGAGCCGGACGGCCCACTCCAGGTACTCGGGGTTGGAGGGCTTGTCCGCGTCGATGAAGACCAGGTCGAACGGGCCCGCCCCCTCGTCCGCGAGCACCGGCAGCGAGTCCCGGGCCTTGCCGACGCGGAGGTCCACGACGCGCTCCAGCCCGGCGCGGGCGATGTTGGCGGTGGCGACGGCGGCGCAGCGCGGGTCGCTCTCCAGGGTGACCAGGCGGCCGTCCTCCGGCAGGGCCCGGGCGAGCCAGATGGTGCTGTAGCCGCCGAGGGTGCCGATCTCCAGGATGGTGCGGGCGCCCCGGATCCTGGCGAGCAGGTGCAGCAGCTTGCCCTGGTTGGGGGCGACCTGGTGGGCCGGCAGCCCGGCCGCCTCGCTGTCGGCGGCGGCCGCGAGCAGCGCGCCGTCCTCCTCCACGAGCAGACCGTTGAAGTAGTCGTCGACGGCGGTCCAGGTCTGCTGGGGCATAGTGGGTTCCCTTTCGATACTCACCGAGTTCCGAAACGGAACCTACTATGGGCGTCCGACGGCCTGTCAACGGGTGCCGGGAGGGAGCGCGAGGACGATGTCACGACGGGTGGCCGACGACGCCTGCGGCATCGCGCAGGCCGCCGCGGTGGTGGGCGACTGGTGGAGCCTGCTGGTGCTCCGGGAGATCGCCCGCGGGCATGTGCGCTTCGACCGGCTCGCCGGTGAACTCGGCGTCTCCCGGAAGGTCCTCAGCGAGCGGCTGCGCACCCTGACCGACCACGGCGTCCTGGAACGGCGCCCGTACCAGGACCGCCCGCCCCGCTACGAGTACGTGCTCACCGAGCGGGGCCACGGCCTGGTCCCCGTCCTGGTGTCGCTCCAGGACTGGGCGGACCGCTGGCTGCTCGGCGACGGCACCCTCACCGGAGCCGGCCACGACGGCGGGGCCGACACCCGCCGGGTGGCGGCGCTGGCCGGCGAGCCCGTCCCCGCCGGGCTGCTCCTGCCGGGCACCGACGGCCGCGCGCACGACCCCGTGGCCACGGACGCCCGGGCCACCGTGCTGTTCGCCTATCCCGCGACGGGCGTCCCCGGCGTCCCGGCCGACCTGGCCGGGCCGCAGGTCCCCGGCAGCGCCGGCTGCACCCTGGAGAACCGCCAGTTCCGCGCGGCCTGGCCGCGGTTCCGGGCCGCGGGCGTCGCCCTCCACGGCGTCAGCACCCAGACGCCCGCGGAACAGGCCGCGTTCGCGCGGGCCGAGGACCTGCCCTTCCCACTGCTGTCCGACGCCCGGCTCCGGCTCACCGCGGCGCTGCGGCTGCCCACCTTCCGCGCCGGGCAGGACCTCCGCATCAAGCGGCTCATCCTCGTCATCGGCCCCGACCGCACCGTACGGCACACGCTCTTCCCGGTCACCGACATCCCCGCCGCGGTGACCGAGGCCCTCGCCCTCGCCACCGCCCTCGCCACCGCTGCCCACCGGGAGCCCGCCTGAGCGCCGGCCCGGCCCTGGTGACCGGCTTCAGAACCGCACCTCGTCCGCGGCGCCGATCTCGGCCCCCATGTTCCGCTCCATCATCCGCAGCGCGGCGTCGGCCAGGTCGGGGTGGATGTGGGCGACCGCGTCGTACGGGACGGAGGTGCGCAGATGGCGGATGTGGGCGTCGAGGGCGGAGTACAGCACGCACTGCTCGGTGACCTGCCCGCACAGCACGACGCGGTCGATGCCCTGCTGGCTGAGCAGGTACTCCAGCGGGGTCTGGAAGAAGATCGAATGGCGGGCCTTGACGACGAACAGCGAGTCGGCGTCCGGGCGGACCGGTTCGACCAGGTCGGCGTGCGGGCCGCTCAGGGCGGTGTCGAGGAGTTCGTCGTGGTGGGAGCGCCAGCGGCCGAAGTTGTCGTTGACGTAGATGACCTCGACGCCGGACTCACGGGCCCGGGAGATCAGGCGGGTGATGGCGGGGAGGGCACGGCGGACGGAGGGCACCAGTTGGTCGGCGTCCTGGTGCTCATAGGTGTTGATCATGTCGATCACGATCAGTGCGGTGTCTGGCATACCGGGGCCGGGAGTCGGGGCGGCGGGCGGGCCGCGGGTGGGGGCCGGCTCGGGTGGGCCGGCTGGGGTGGGCGGTGGGGCGGTCAGTGGGCCAGCGCGCTGCGGTCCAGGTTCGCCAGGAGGTCGGCGGGGCTCTGGTAGATCTCCGCCGCCCCGGCGTCGGCCAGCACCTCGTGGGGCACCCCGCCGCTCAGCAGCGCCACGCAGGGCACCCCCGCCTTCCGGGCCGCCTTCACGTCCCAGACGGTGTCGCCGACGAAGACCGCGTCCTCGGGCGGCACGCCCGCCCGCTCCAGCGCCCGCTCGACCAGGTCGGGGGCGGGCTTGCCGGTGCCGACGTCGTCGGAGCTGAGCGCGTCGGCGGTCAGCTCGTCGGCGCCGATCGCGGCCCGCATCGCCGCCAGCTCGTCCTCGCTCGCGGAGCTGGCCAGGACGATGTGCCGACCCCGGTCGGCCACCGCGCGCAGCAGGTCAGCGGCGCCCTCCAGGGCCTGGAGCCTGGTGAAGTACGTCGCGTACAGGGCCGTGTGGGTCGAGCGGATCCGGTCGTCCTGGGACCTGTCCCGGTCCTCGCCCAGCAGATGGTCGACGAGCCGGTCGGAACTCATGCCGATGGTGTGGTGGATCCGCCACATGGGCACCGTGTGGCCCGTCTGGCGGAAGGCCTCCCACCAGGTCACGGCGTGCAGGTAGTTGGTGTCCACGAGCGTGCCGTCCACATCGAACAGCGCGGCGCGGCGCGCGCCGGAGCCGTCTCCGTGTCCGTTCTCCCTGGGGTTCATCGGGGCCTTTCGTGCGTGTGATGACGTGTCAGCTGGTCCAGGGAACAGTGTGGAGCCGCCCGGGCCCGTGACGGCCGCGGCCCGCCGGGAGCGCCCGTACGGACGCGCTCGCGGACGCGTTCGCCGCCGCGCCCGCGGACGCGCCGCCGGGAGCGCCGACGGTAGCGCTGGCGGACACGTTCGCCGAGGCCGTGGTCACACCCGGGTCCGCACCACCCCGCTCCGCACCGCCCCGGTCCCGCCGGTCCACCCGGCCCGGGGCCAGGTCCGCTTCGAGTGCCCGGAGCCGGTCCAGCAAAACCCCCTCGCGCAGCGCCCAGGGGCACACCCGCAGCCGCTCGATGCCCAGGACCTCCATCGCGGTCTCCGCGACCACGGCACCGGCCAGGGCCTGGTGGGCGCGGGCGGCGGAGATGCCGCGCAGCCGGGCGCGCTCCGCGTCGCTCCTCGCGGCCAGCCGGGGCACCCAGGCCCGCAGCCGCTCCCGGTCCAGGAACCGCTCGGCGTACGGGCCGGCCTTGGCCTTCGGCGCCCCGGTCAGCCGGGCCAGCTGGGCGAAGGTCCTGGAGGTGCCGACGCGGGTCAGCGGCTCCGGCCGGTCGCGCAGCTCCTCGACGGTCTCGCTGATGACGGTCCGTACGAACTGGCGCAGCGCCTTGACGTCACGCTTTCTCACCGGCGTGGTGTCGGGCAGGTGGTGGCGGGTGAGCCGGCCCGCGCCCAGGGGGACCGACAGGGCGACGGCGGGCTCGGCGCGGCTGCCGCAGGCGATCTCCATGGAGCCGCCGCCGATGTCCAGCAGCAGCATCTCCCCGGCCGACCAGCCGTACCAGCCGCGCGCCGCGAGATAGGTCAGCCGCGCCTCCTCCTCGCCGGTCATGAAGGTCAGCCGGACCCCGGTCGCGTCCTCGACCTCGGCGAGCACGGCCGGCCGGTTGGCCGCGTCCCGGATCGCCGAGGTGGCGAACGGGACCATGGCGTCGATGCCGTGGGCCTCGGCGACCGCGACGGCCTCGGTGACCGCGGCGACCACCCGCTTGATCGCCTCCGGCTCGACGACCCCATGCCGGTTGGTGGCCTCCGCGAGCCGCACCGGCCGCTTGAACGAGGTGACCGGCTCCGGGGGACAGCCCGGCGCGAGGTCGGCGATGCAGAGGTGGGCCGACTGGGAACCGACGTCAAGGACTCCGAGGCGCATATCTGGTTGAGTGTCCGTTCCCTGGAGTTTCACTCCTCGTTGCTTTGCCTTCGGAAACTTACCGGCCATGCGCCCGCCGATCCGGGGGTGGTGCGAGTCGGAAGAAAAGAGAATATTTCCACCGCCCGAACACACCATCTGGCCCCACCACCCGAACACACCGCCGGTGACAACACTGGTTGACAACGGAATCGCGCCCGGAACCAATGGGGGGACCGGGCCGGACTCCGCCGCGCCCACGACCGTGACAGCGAGAGGCAGCGAGACACAGCGATGAGCGAGTCGATTTCCCCGGGCGCCCTGGCCGTGCGCTATGTGGGAGGACCCACGGCGACCCTCGACATCGGTGGCGTACGGCTGCTCACCGACCCCACCTTCGACCCGCCCGGCGACTACCCCATCGGCGAGCGCAAGCTCGTGAAGACCGCGGGCCCGGCCCTCGCCCCGTCGGGCCTCGGCCCCGTCGACGCGGTGCTGCTCTCGCACGACCAGCACCCGGACAACCTGGACCGGGCCGGCCGCGCCTACCTCGACCACGCGGAGCTGGTGCTGTCGACCGCGTCCGCGCGCGAGCGGCTGGGCGCCACCGTGACGGCGCTGCCGAACTGGGAGTCCGTCGAACTGCCGCGCTCGGGCGGCGGCACGCTGCGGATCACCGGCGTCCCGGCCCAGCACGGCCCGGACGGCACCGAGCACCTGGTCGGCGAGGTGACCGGCTTCGTGGTGTCGGGGGGCGGGCTGCCGACGGTCTACGTCAGCGGGGACAACGCCTCGCTGGACGTGGTGCGCGCGATCGCCGAGCGGTTCGGGCCGGTGGACGTGGCCCTGCTGTTCGCGGGCGCCGCCTCGACCCCGCTGGTCCCCGGCGGCTTCCTGACCCTGCCGAGCGAGCAGGCGGCCGAGGCGGCGCGGATCCTCGGCGCGTGCCGGGTCGTCCCGCTGCACTTCGAGCACTGGGGGCACTTCACGCAGGGCGCCGACACGCTGGTGGAGGCATTCGAGGCGGCGGGCCTCGGCGAGCGGCTGCACCTGCTGAAGCCCGGCGAGCGCGTCGAGCTCTTTTAGGGATGTCGCGGGGCGGCCGCGAGCGCCAGCGGCCCCGAGCCCCACGGCCGCGAGCGCCGGCGGGTGCGTGCTTCAGCGGCCGCGAGCGCCGGCGGGCGCGTGCTTCAGCGGGTCTCGCAGGGGCGGCCGTTGAGCGCGAGGCCGGTGGGCGCGGCGTTGCCGGCGTCCCAGGTGCCGAGGAAGCCCACCTCCAGGGGCTCCCCGCCCCGGGCGGTCTCGTTGTAGTCGGCCGGGGTGACGGTCACCGTGGACCCGCGCTGGACGAACTCGCCGTTCCACATCTCCGTGACCCGCTGCCCGTTCTCGAACCGCCAGCTCAGCCGCCAGTCCCGCACCGTCTTGCGGGGGGTGAGGGTCACCTTCGCCTGGAAGCCGTCGGGCCACTCGTTGTCCAGGCTGTAGCGGGCGGTGCAGGTGACACCGGCGGGCTCGGGGTGCTCCGGCCGCTCCCCGGGCGGCTTGCCCGAGGGCTCCGAGGATTCCGACGACTCGGACGAGTCCGAGGACGCGTCGCCCGGCGAGGGCTTCCCGGACGGCCCTGACGGCCCGGCCGGGGACTCCGACGGGCCGGTCCGGTGGCCGACCGCACTGGTGCCGGAGCTGGGCGGGACATGGGACCGGCTGGAGCCGCCCTCCGGCGGGAGGTCGGTGGGGCCGACCGTCGGAAGCGCGCCGGGGCCCGAACTCCCCTCGGGCGGCAGCCCGTCGTCCGATTCCCCGTCCGTGTTGGTGTACGCGATGACGGCGATCACGGAGACCGCCGCGGCCGCCGCCAGGATCCCCGCGGTACGCGTCCGCCCGCCCTTCCGCGGCCTGCGGCGCCTGCCCCCGCCGGCCCCCAGCGCCCGACGCGACCCACCACGCGCGCGGACCACCCCGCTCGCGGCGGTCGCGCCGAAGGCCCCCGCCGTAGGCATCTCGGCCGTATGGGCCGCCGGAGCCGCCTCCGCTGTACGGGGCACCTCGGCCGTACGGGCCGCCGGAGCCGCCTCCGCCGTACGCCCCCCACGGGGCCTCCCGCCCCCGTCCCGCATCCCCTTGACGCGGTCCCACAGCGGCGGCCCCACGCTGCGCGCGAGGGTGCCCAGGCGCCGTCCGCCCGTGTTCTCGGCCGCGACCCTGCGCCGCCGCTCCAGGTAGGGCAGCCCGCCCCAGCCGAGGACGCCCCCGGCCAGAGCGCCGGGCAGCCCGCTGCCGTGCAGATACAGGCAGGCGGCCGCCTCCTTGCAGGGGGCGCAGCGGGCGAGGTGCTGCCACAGGTCGTCGGGCGCGGCGGCGTCCGGTGAGCGGGTCGCCGCGTCCAGCAGCCCGGCGTAGCTGCGGCACTCCTCGTCGGTGAGCGTGTCGACGTGGTTGCGCTGGCACAGCTCGCGGAAGCGGGCGCGGACCCGGGCGATCTCCTCGTCGGCGTAGGCGGGGTCCCAGCCGAGCTGCCTGGCCACCGCCGTGAGGGACCGCGACTCGACCTCGACGGACCACAGCAGCTCCGCGTCCGCCTCCGGAAGGTCCCATAATCCACGCAGCGCGAGCGGCTGTTGGCGGCGTGGCGTGGTGTAGCGCCTGGCCCGGTCGGAGGTCAGCCAGATGCGCAGCGCCGGGTCGAGCCGGTCGCCCGCCTGCCGCGCCTGCCAGTCGGCCGCCGTTTTGCGTACGGAGCTCAGCAGCAGCGGGAGCCACGGCAGGCGCGGCCCCCAGGCCCGTGTCCGCGAGTTGCGGGTCTCCCGGATGCCGCGCCGGAACGCCTCGGTGGCCAGCCGCATGCCGTCCTGCGGGGTGGTGGTGCACAGGTTCGCGTAGTCGAGCACCGCGTCCCAGTACTCGGAGAGCAGGGCGGTCTCGGATATGGCGTCAGGGGATGACTGGTGGAGCATGGAGGTGGTTTCCTCACTCACGAACAACGGCGCCCCCGCCGGGCAACACTCTTATCAGGCCGGGCGGCGGCTGGCCAAGGTCCCTGTTTTTGCCCGGAGTTGAGGGATGTTCCGCTGTGGGGCGGCCCGAGCCTTTCACGGTTTCCACACAAGTGGCAAGAGACGTCGCCACCTGCTGTCAGAGCGTCAGTTCGACCCCGTACCGGCGCAGCCAGGCGTCGAGGCCGAGGGCCATCTCGATCGGCTGCCGCGCGTCCCCGGCCGCTCCGTCCGCCGCGCGCCGGGCGGCGGCCGTGTCGAGCAGCGGGCGGACCGGAGCGTCCCCGTCGGCCAGCAGGCCGCGCAGCTCGGCCTGGATGGCCTCGTTGTACCGGCGGTCCTGGGTGCTGGGGTAGGGGCTCTTGACGCGCTGGGCGACGGAGTCGGGGAGGAGGTCGCGGGCGGCGGCACGCAGCAGGGACTTCTCGCGGCCGTCGAAGGTCTTCATCGACCACGGGGTGTTGAACACGTACTCGACCAGCCGGTGATCGCAGAACGGCACCCGCACCTCCAGGCCCACGGCCATGCTCGCGCGGTCCTTGCGGTCCAGCAGGAACTGCACGAAGCGGGTCAGGTGCAGATAGCAGATCTCCCGCATCCGCCGCTCCGTGGCCGAGTCGCCCTCGCGGTGCGGGACCTCGGACAGCGCTTCGCGGTAGCGGGCGGCCTGGTAGGCCTCGAGGTCCACCTTGGCGAGCACCTCCGGGTGCAGCAGCGCCTCGCGGCCGCCGCTGCGGATGCCGGTGAAGCCGACCTCGCGGAACACCGCGATCCAGGGGAAGGTGTCGGCGCCCGTCGCCCGGGGGTCGTGGAACCAGGAGTAGCCGCCGAAGACCTCGTCGGCCGACTCGCCGGACAGGGCCACCGTGGAGCGGTCGCGGATCGACTTGAAGAGCAGGTAGAGGGAGGTGTCGCTCTCGCCCGAGCCGAACGGCAGGTCGCGGGCGGCCAGCGTGGCGTAGCGGTGGGCCGGGTCCATCAGGGCGGCGGTGTCCAGGACGATGTCCTGGTGGTCGGCGCCGACGTGTTCGGCGAGGGCGTGGGCGTACGGGCCGTCGGGGGTGGCGCGCAGCGCGTCGGCCTTGAAGTGCTCGGTCTGGCCGACGAAGTCCACCGCGAACGAGCGCACGGGCCCCCGCCCGGCGTCGGACAGGCCCCGGGCGGCCAGCGCCGTGATCGCGGAGGAGTCGAGCCCGCCGGACAGCAGGGTGCACAGGGGCACGTCGGCGATGAGCTGGCGGGCCACGATGTCGTCCAGCAGCTCCCGCACCCTGCGGACGGTGGTGTCGGTGTCGTCGGTGTGCTCGCGGGCCTCCAGCCCCCAGTAGCGGTGTTCGGCCAGGCCCTGGCGGCCGACCCGGACGAGATGTCCCGGGCGCACCTCGTACATCCCCTTGTAGACGGCGTGGCCGGGGGTCTTGGTGAAGGCCAGCAGTTCGGCGAGGCCCTCGGCGTCGACGGCGGGGCGTACGGCGGGGTGGGCGAGGATGGCCTTGGGCTCGGAGCCGAAGAGCACGCCGTCGGGGGTCGGGTAGTAGTAGAGCGGCTTGATGCCCATGCGGTCGCGGACCAGCAGGAGCCGCTGCTCGCGCGGGTCCCAGAGGGCGAAGGCGTACATGCCGTTGAGGCGTTGGGTGAAGTCCTCGCCCCACTCCAGGTAGGCGTGGAGGGCGACCTCGGTGTCGCTGCTGGTGCGGAAGGCGTGGCCGCGGGCGGTCAGCTCGGCGCGCAGCTCGCGGTAGTTGTAGATCTCGCCGCTGTAGGTGGTCACCAGTGCCGTGCGACCGTCGCGCTCGACGGACATGGGCTGCTTGCCGCCCTCGATGTCGATCACGGCCAGCCGGCGGTGGCCGAGGGCGGCGTGGGTGTCCGTCCACAGGCCCGCCGCGTCGGGGCCGCGGCAGGCCATGGTCGCGGTCATGGCGTCCAGCGTGTCGCGCTCGGCGGTCAGGTCCTGGTCGTACGAGATCCATCCGGTGATGCCGCACATCGCGGTGGCGCTCCCTCCGGTCGGGTCGCCCCGGCGGCCGGGGCGTGGTGGTGCCCTGTGGGGTGCGTGACGCGCGTCCTGATCACCGTACGCCCGAACTGGTTGCATCCACCACCGGTAGCCTGAGGCAACGACTATTTCCGGCCAGGGCCAGGGCCCTGGCCCGGGCGCGGCTGGGCCAGGGCGTGGCCGGGGCTGCGCCTGGGGCCCGGGGCGTGGCCGGGGCTGGGCCCGGGGCTAGTCGGCCCGGCTCTCCCGTCGCTCCCGCAGCACTCCCTCCACGTCGAACGGCACCAGATCCAGCGGCGGCCCCTCGGGCGGCCGCCGCAGCGCCTCGCGGATCTTGTCGTTGATGTCCGCCAGGATCCGCCGCGCCTCGGCCTCCGACCCGGCCGCCCGCGCCGCGGCCAGCGCGTCCTCCGCCTCCTTGCGCAGCACCAGCGCGGACGGGAGGAGGGACAGGCCCTCGCGGGCCATCTTCTCCTTGACCCACCACATCGGGTCGTACGGCTTGTCCAGGCCCCGGAGCGGCTTGCCCCGGCCGGGCAGGTCGTCGAAGTCGCCCCGCGCCTCCGCCTCGCGGATCTGCCGGTCGGCCCAGGTCTCGAAGCTGATGCCGGGCGGCTTGCGTTCGGTCACGGCGGTGGCTCCTCCCGCTTATGGGATGGGTTCCGGTCATTCCCATGGTGCCGTGGGGAGCGCCCCGGGCGGTACCGAGCGGGATACCGCGCGGGAGCGGAACACCTGGCGGTAGGTCTGCGGCGAGACGCTGGTCAGCCGCCGGAAGTGGTGGCGCAGATTGGGCGCGGTGCCGAAGCCGGTCCGGCGCGCCACGCTCTCGACCGGGTCGTCGGTGGTCTCCAGCAGCTCCTGCGCCAGCCGCACCCGCTCCTGGAGGACCCACTGCAACGGCGTGATCCCCAGCTCGTCGCGGAAGCGGCGGGCGAACGTCCGCTCGCTCATGTGGGCCGCCGCGGCCAGCCCGGCCACCGTCAGCGGCTCGTGCAGCCGCTCGCGCGCCCATTGCAGCACCGGCGCCAGACCGCCGCTCCCGCCCGCCCGGGGCCGTGCCGGAAGCCTGGCGTACTGCGTCTGCCCGCCCTCCCGGTGCGGCGGTACGACCATCCGGCGGGCCACCTCGTTGGCCACCGCCGCGCCATGGTCCCGGCGCACCAGGTGCAGGCACAGGTCGATGGCGGAGCCGGTGCCGGCCGAGGTGAGGATGGAGCCGTCCTCGACGTAGAGGGCCGTGGGGTCGAGGTCGACGTCCGGGAAACGGTGGGCGAAGTCGGCGGCGCTCATCCAGTGCGTGGTCGCCCGGCGGCCCGACAGCAGCCCGGCGGCCGCCAGGATGTACACGCCGCTGCAGATGGACACGATCCGCCGGCCCGACTCGTGGGCCTTGCGCACCGCGGCCAGCAGACCGGGCGGCGGGGCCAGCTGGGCGGGCCGCGCGCAGGCGGCCACGATCACGGTGTCCGCCTCGACGAGGTCGTCGAGGCCGTACGGGGTGGGGACGCCGAGCCCGGCGGCGGTGCGCAGCGGACCGGGCTCGCCGGCGCACAGGCGCAGCTCGTACCAGGGGTCGACGATGTCCGCCCGGTCGAGGCCGAACACCTCGCACGGCACGGCGAGCTCGAAGGTGGGCGCGGCGTCGGTCACCGCGACCGCCACGACGTGCGGGCGGGGGGCGTCGCAGCCGGTCGGCGCGGGGCGGTCGGTCGGCGCGGCGGCGGGCCACGGTGTCGCCTCGGGCCCGGGTGTCGCTTCGGGCGCGGTTGTCGCGTCGGGTGGGGGTGTCGCGGCGGTTCGGCGCATGGCGGGAATTTAGCGCACCATGGCATTTCCGCCGATGGTCCCGGGTGCCCCCATCGGCGAGGCTGCCGCGCATGACCGAACCACCCGCACCCCGCCACCGCCCCGCGCCCGGCGGCCGGCTCACCGCGCTCCAGGGCACCGCCCTGTACGTCGGGGCGGTGCTGGGCACGGGCGTCATCGCCCTGCCCGCGCTCGCCGCCGACACCGCCGGCCCCGCCTCGCTGCTGGCCTGGCTGGCCCTCGTCGTGGTGTCCGCGCCGCTGGCCGCCGTGTTCGCCGCGCTCGGCGCGCGCTACCCCGACGCCGGGGGCGTGTCCACGTACGCCCGGCTGGCCTTCGGCGAGCGGACCGCGGCGGTGGTGGGCTGGTGCTTCTACCTGGCGGTGCCCCCGGGCGCGACCGCCGCCGCGCTGTTCGCCGGCTCGTACACGGAGGCCGCCGTGGGCGGCGGCACGGTGACCCGCACGGTCACCGCCGCGGCGCTGATGGCCGCCGTCACGGCCGCCAACGCCGCCGGGCTGCGGGTGACCGGGCGGCTGCAGCTCGCCCTCTCGGGGTTGCTGCTCGTACTGCTGCTGGCCGCCGTGGCGCTGTCCCTGCCGCAGGCGCGTACGGAACACCTGGAGCCGTTCGCCCCGCACGGCTGGGCCGCGATCGGCCCGGCGGCGGCGCTGCTGGTGTGGAGCTTCGCGGGCTGGGAGGCGATCACCCACCTGGCGGCCGAGTTCCGCGACCCGTCCCGGGACCTGCCCCGGGCCGCCGCGGGCGCCGTCGTGATCGTCGGAGTGCTGTACCTGTCCGTGGCGTTCGCCGTTGTCGCGGTGCTCGGCGCGGGCGCGGCCCACGCCGACGCCCCCCTCGGCGAGCTGATGGCCCGCGGTATGGGCGGCAACGCCCGGCTGCTCGCCGCCGCGGCCGCGCTCCTGCTGACCTTCGGCACGATGAACGCCTACTACGCCGGCGCCGCCAAACTCGGCGCCGCCCTCGGCCGGGACGGCGCGCTGCCGGGCTGGCTCGGCCGCGGCGGCAGCGTGGGCGAGGTGCCGCGCCGCAGCCTCGCGGCCGTCTCCGCGCTGGCCTTCCTCAGCCTGCTCACGGTCACCGCGGCCCACACGGACGCGCGCCCCCTGGTGCTGCTCGCCACGGGCTCCTTCGTCACGGTCTACGCGATCGGCGTGGCCGCCGCGCTGCGCCTGCTGCCGCGGCGCGGAGCGATCCGCGCCGCGGCCCTGGTGGCGCTGGTGGCCGTGGCCGGGCTGCTGCTGATGTCGGGCCGGTATCTGCTGTGGCCGCTCGGCGTGGCCGCGGCCGCCCTGCTCTACCAGCGGCTGCGGGGCCGGAAGCGGGCGCGACCGGCCCCCGAGGCGGCGGCCACCCCGCTCGAAGCGGCCGAAACGGGCTGAACGCGCCCAGCCCACAGGCCCCCTGGAAGGACCCGCTCCGGCGGCGGGTACGGTGCCGACCATCGGCCGGAGACAGGCCGCTGCGACCGTTGCACGGGGGTAACTGCGCGTGGGTATTGGCGACTTCGTTCCGGATGGTGTCGAGGACTGGGTCGAGGACCGGGTCGAGGATGTCGGTGGGGCCATCGACGACGCGGGGGACTGGACGGCGGACCGGCTGGATGACGTCGGCTGGGAGAGCGGTGCGGACTGGGTCCGGGACAAGTCGGACTCGGCGGCGAACGCGCTGGGCGCGGCTGTCGATGAGATGCAGTTGGGGGAGAGTGAGGATCCCAAGAAGCTGATCCACGGCAGTCCGTCCAAGCTGCGGTCGACGGCGAATCACCTGACCGACTTCACGGCGGCGTTCAACAACGTCGGCAAGGGGTTGCAGGGGCTGGGGTCGGGGTCGTTGAAGGGGAAGGCGGCGGATGCCTTCCGGGAGAAGGTGTCGGTCGAGCCGAAGAAGTGGTTCTCGGCGGCGGACGCGTGTGAGAAGGCGTCGGGGGCGCTGGAGCGGTTCGCGGGGACGGTGGAGTGGGCGCAGGGTCAGGCGGAGGAGGCGATCCGGCGTTTCAAGAAGGGGAAGAAGGCGTCGGATGATGCGCGTACCGCCCACAACGACAAGGTGAGTGCGTATAACGAGGCGGTGGACGCGTACAACGCGCTGCCCGCTGACGAGCGTGACCCGGCCAGTCTGCCGGAGAAGCCGGGTGCTTTTGCGGATCCGGGTGCGGGTGATGTGAAGGCCGCGCGGGAGATGCTGGCGGAGGCGCGGCGGCAGCGGGATGAGGCGCATGGGGTGGCGAAGACGGCGGTGGAGGCGGCGCGGGATATGGCGCCGAAGAAGCCGTCGTACGCGCAGCAGGTGGGGGACGGGCTGGACGGGCTGGCCCTGGACACCAGCCACTTCCTGGGCGGTGTGGTGAAGGGGACTGCGGGGTTGGTGAATTTCGTCCGGCAGGTGAACCCGCTGGACCTGTACAACATCACCCACCCGGCCGAGTACGTGACCCATCTCAACAGCACCGCCGCCGGTCTGGTGCGGATGGCCAATGACCCGGGTACGGCGGTCAAGGGGATGTGGGACGCGTTCCAGCAGGATCCGTCCGAGGGGCTGGGGCGGCTGCTGCCGGAGCTGATCGGCACGAAGGGTCTGGGTGGGGCGAAGACGGCGGTGACGGCTGCCGAGCGGCTGCCCGCCACCTTGGCCAAGGCGGAGGGCCCCGCCATGCGGACGCTGGCCAAGGACGGGGCCGCGCCGCATGCGACGCCGGATGTGGCGAAGACGGCCGGGGGTACGGATCCGGTGGATTTGGCGTCGGGGCGGATGTATCTGCCGCAGCGGGATGTGGTGTTGCCGGGGGCGTTGCCGCTGGTGTTCGTGCGGCGGGCGGAGTCGGGGTATCGGGTGGGGCGGTGGTTCGGGCCGACGTGGTCGAGTTCGGCTGATCAGCGGTTGGAGATCGGTGCGCGGGGTGTGGTGTTCGTCGCGGAGGACGGGTTGCTGCTGTCGTATCCGCATCCGGCGCCGGGGGTGCCGACGCTGCCCGAGCTGGGGCCGAGGTGGCCGCTGGAGCGGACGGTGGCGGGCGACTACACCCTCGCCGATCCGGACACCGGCCGCACCTGGTACTTCACCGGCCCGGAAGGGGGCGGGGACGGCGAGGCGCCGCTGGTGGAGATCAGCGATCGCAACGGCCACCGCCTGACCTTCGAGTACGACGTCCAGGGCGCCCCGGCCGCGATTGTCCACAGCGGCGGCTACCACCTCAAGCTCACCACCGAGGGCGGCCGCATCACCGCCCTGCACCTGGCAGGCGCGGCCCTCGACGGCACCGACCAGGAGCTGATCCGGTACTCCTACACCGATGGCAATCTCACCGAGGTCACCAACTCCTCCGGCCAGCCATTGCGGTTCGAGTACGACACCGAGCGGCGGATCATCGCGTGGACCGACACCAACGACCGCCGCTACGACTACGTCTACGACCAGAACGACCGAGTCATCGCCGAGGGAGGCACCGAAGGACACATCTCGGTGCGTATCGACTACGGTCCCGCCGATGAACGCACCGGCCACCGGGTCACCACCGTCACCACGCCCGAGGGCCACGCCACCCGCTATCTGGTCAACCACCGCTGCCAGGTCATCGCCGTGACCGACCCGCTCGGCCACACCACCCACACCCACCGCGACCGCCACGGACGCATCCTCTCCCGCACCGACGCCCTCGGCCGCACCACCGGCTACACCTACGACACGGCCGGCCGGCCGGTCACGGTCACCGCCCCCGACGGCTCCCGGCAGACCGCCTCGTACAACGCCCTGAACCTCCCGCTGGAGACCACCGGAGCCGACGGGACGGTGTGGCGCTACACGTACGACGAGCGGGGCAACCGCACCACCGCCACCGATCCGCTGGGCAACACCACCCGATACACGTACGACGACCACGGCCACCTGACGTCGGTCACCAACTCGCTTGGCGACACCACCCGCGTGCGCTGCGACCCGGCGGGGCTCCCCGTCGAGATCACCGATCCCCTGGGCGCGACCACCGTCTACCACCGCGACGCCTTCGGCCGCCCCACCGCCATCACCGACCCCCTCGGCGCCACCACCCGCATGGAGTGGACCATCGAGGGCAAGCCACTGCGACGCATCGCCCCGGACGGCACCGAGCAGAGCTGGGCCTACGACGGCGAGGGCAACGCCATCGCGCACCGGGACGCGAGCGGCGGCCTGACCACCTACGAGTACACCCACTTCGACCTGCTGGCCGCCCGGACCGACCCGGACGGCGCCCGCTACGAGTTCACGTACGACACCCGGCTGCGCCTCACCCAGGTCACCAACCCCCAAGGCCTGACCTGGACCTACACCTACGACCCGACCGGCCGCACGCTCAGCGAGACGGATTTCGACGGCCGTACCCTCACCTACGCGCACGACCCCACGGGCCGGCTCGTCTCCCGCACCAATCCGCTGGGCCAGACCGTCTCCCTCGAACGCGACGTGTGCGGCCGGATCGTGCGCAAGGACGCCGACGGCCAGGCCACCACCTTCACCTACGACCCGGCCGGACGCCTGACGGAGGCCATCGGCCCCGAGGTGGCACTGACGTACCGGCGGGACCGCATGGGCCGGGCCGTGGCGGAGGTCGCCGGCGACCGGGTCCTCACCCGCACGTACGACGCCCTGGGCCGCATCGTGCGCCGGACCACCCCTTCCGGGGCGAAGTCCACGTTCGCGTACGACGCGGCGGGCCGCCGCACCACGCTGACCACCTGCGGCCAGACCCTCGACTTCGCGTACGACATGAGGGGCCGGGAGACGGCCCGCCGCTTCGGCGACACCTCCCTCGCCCAGATCTGGGACCCGGCCGGACGGCTGTCCGAGCAGACCCTCATCGGCCCGTCGGGCGACATCGCCCAGCACCGCGCCTACACCTACCGCCCCGACGGCCACCTCGCCGGCATCGACGACCACCTACGCGGCCACCGCGACTTCGACCTCGACGAGGCGGGCCGGGTCACCGCCGTCCGCGCCGAGAACTGGACCGAGAGCTACGCCTACGACGAGGCGGGCAACCAGACCCACGCCACCTGGTCCACCGACCACCACCAGGACACCACCGGGGCCCGCGTCTACACCGGCACCCGCATCACGCGGGCCGGACGCGTCCGCTACGAACACGACGCC
>NZ_MAXF01000069.1 GCF_001704635.1 Streptomyces sparsogenes
CCGCGCCTACCCGCCCCGACGGCCACCTCGCCGGCATCGACGACCACCTACGCGGCCACCGCGACTTCGACCTCGACGAGGCGGGCCGGGTCACCGCCGTCCGCGCCGAGAACTGGACCGAGAGCTACGCCTACGACGAGGCGGGCAACCAGACCCACGCCACCTGGTCCACCGACCACCACCAGGACACCACCGGGGCCCGCGTCTACACCGGCACCCGCATCACGCGGGCCGGACGCGTCCGCTACGAACACGACGCCGCCGGCCGCCTCACCCTCCGCCAGAAGACCCGCCTCTCCCACAAGCCCGACACCTGGCACTACACCTGGGACGCCGAGAACCACCTCACCACCGTCACCACCCCCGACGGCACCACCTGGCGCTACCTCTACGACCCCCTCGGCCGCCGCACCGCCAAACAACGCCTCGCGCGGGACGGTAAAACGGTCGTCGAACAGGTCGACTTCACCTGGGACGGCAACACCCTCGTAGAACAGACCACCACCACGCCGGACGTCCCCGACCCCGTTTCGCTGACCTGGGAACACGACGGCTTCCGCCCCCTGACCCAGACCGAGCGCACCACCGACGCCACCACCCAGCGCGAGATCGACCGCCGCTTCTTCGCCATCGTCACCGACCTCGCCGGCACCCCCACCGAACTCGTCGACGACACCGGCCACATCGCCTGGCGCCCCCGCACCACGCTCTGGGGCGCCACGACAGACGACCGTACCGGCCTGACGCACACCCCCCTCCGCTTCCCCGGCCAGTACGCGGACCCGGAAAGCGGCCTGCACTACAACCACCACCGCTACTACGACCCCACCACCGCCCGCTACACCACCCCCGACCCCCTCGGCCTCACCCCCGCGCCCAACCCCGTCGCCTACGTCCTCAACCCCCACCGCTGGATCGACCCCCTGGGGCTTGCGCCGTATGAAGGCAACCCGTTCGAGCCATGGGCCGACGAACGCCCGGACGGAGAGGAGGTGATAGCCGGGCACGGGGTCATCGCCGCCGGGGACGGCACTCCGGCCAGGGTTCCGGAGGGTACCTCGGTCGTCATGTACAGCTACCACGGCGAGCCCCTCTACGAGATGGATTTGAGAGCGATCATCGCCGGACGCCCACACATGGAGGTGAAGGAGGTGTACGGGCCCGGGGAGTTGCTGCCGGACTATGAGCTGCATCCACCGGACGGCTTGGAACTCCAGGGCAGTCCCATCATCACGGAGAAGAATCCGGTCCGTCTGTCATTCATGCTCGATCCGAATATGGGCCGAGTGCACTGGGCCGCTTGCCGATCGGTCCATCCGATGGAGGAGTGACCAGGCCAGGCCCACGACCAAGAAAGCAGGACGCGACATGACCACTCCGGTCGAGCTGGTGTGGCCCACCACCCTGGACGACGCGCTGCGCGCGAGGACACACCGGTTGGTGCGCGCCGTCACCGAGACCGGCGGCGCCATCGGCTACCTCGCGCCGCCCGACCGCGCGGAGACCGACGCCTGGCTCGACGGCGTCCTGGCCGACGTACGGACCGGGGACGCGGCGCTCGCCCTGGCGACGGCGGAAGACGGCTCGTGCCAGATCCTGGGTTGCGCGCTGTGGCGCCGCCGCACCGCCGCAGCCAGCTACCGGCACAGCGCGGAGCTCCAGCAGGTCATGACGCACCCCGCCGCCCGGGGCCGGGGCATCGGCCGGCTCCTGGTGTCCGCGCTGATCGACAACGTCCGCGCGGCCGGTCTCGAACTGCTGATCCTGGGCGTCCGGGGCAACAACCACGGCGCGATCGCCCTGTACGAGGACCTGGGCTTCCGGGAGTGGGGCCGACTGCCCAGCGGCATATCCGTCGGCGACGAGCGCTTCGACGACGTCAGGATGTATCTGGACCTGGGCCGCCCCGCCGACGTCGTGCTCCATGGCTCGGCGGCGCTCGGCGCGGGCGCCTCCCGGCGCCGCACCTGATCCCCCGCTACGGCTGGGGGCCCACCGGGCAGGGGATGGTCGGCCGGAT
>NZ_MAXF01000007.1 GCF_001704635.1 Streptomyces sparsogenes
CCCACCACCGCGGCGGGCTCCACACCGAACGACCGCCACACCTCCGCCAGCGACACCATCACCGCCCACAACGCGGGCTGCACCACATCGACCCGCGCCACATCCACCCCGTCCCCGCCCCGCAACACCCCCGTCAACGACCAGTCCACAAACGGCGCCAACGCCGCCTCACACTCCGCGATCCGCCCCGCGAACACCGAAGACACATCCAGCAACTCCACACCCATCCCACGCCACTGACCCCCCTGCCCGGGAAACACCAGGACGGGCCCCGCGCCTCCGGCCACCGGATCCGCGCTCACGAGACCGCCGAACGGCACACCCTCGGCCAGTGCCGTCAGCCCCGCGAGCAGCTCGTCCCGGTCCTGGCCGACCACCACCGCGCGGTGGTCGTGGACCGCCCGGCCGGCCGCCAGCGACCAGCCGATCTCCGCCGCCTCGCCCACGGTCTCCTGGGCGAACTCCGCCAGCCGCCCGGCCTGGGCGCGCAACCCCGCGGCCGACCGCCCCGACACCACCCACGGCACCACCCCGCCCACCGGCGCCGGCTCGGTGGTTTCCTCCTCCGTGGACGGTTCGGGCGCCTCTTCGAGAATCACATGCGCGTTGGTGCCGGAGATGCCGAACGCCGAGACGCCCGCCCGCCGCGGACGCTCCGTCGCCGGCCAGTCGGTCGGCTCGCCGAGCAGTGCGACCGCCCCGCTGTCCCAGTCGACATGGGGCGTCGGCTCGTCGACGTGCAGCGTCCGGGGGAGCAGGCCATGCCGCATGGCCATCACCATCTTGATCACACCGGCCACACCGGCGGCGGCCTGGGTGTGGGCGATGTTGGACTTCACCGACCCCAGCCACAACGGCCGCTCCGCCGAGCGCCCCTGGCCGTAGGTGGCCAGCACGGCCTGCGCCTCGATCGGATCACCCAGCGTCGTACCCGTACCGTGCGCCTCCACCACATCCACATCCGCCGGCGACAACCGCGCGTTCGCCAACGCCTGCCGGATCACCCGCTGCTGCGACGGACCATTCGGCGCCGTCAAACCATTGCTCGCACCGTCCTGATTGATCGCCGAACCCCGCACCACCGCCCACACCCTGTGACCATTGCGCCGCGCATCCG
>NZ_MAXF01000070.1 GCF_001704635.1 Streptomyces sparsogenes
ACCCACGGGCAGGTGATCGAGGCGCTGGTGGCCAACCGGCTGACCTCGCCCGCACCGCTGGTGCGGGTCGGCGACTGGGCCCGCACCTGGGCGGTGGAGGAGGTCTTCGGCCTTGAGCCGGACCTGCTCAACGACGACCGTCTGGCCCGGGCCCTGGACGCGATCGCACCGAAGCTGGAGCAGATCGCGGGCACTATCGGCGCGCAGGCGATCGCCGAGTTCGGGATCGACGTGTCGAGGCTGCACTGGGACATGACCAGCATGTCTGTCCATGGCGCCTACCCGAGCGAGGACCAGGACGAGCAGTACCCGGTCATCAGCTACGGGCATCCCAAGGACCGGCGGGTGGATTTGAAGCAGGTCCAGACCGGGCTCGCGGTGTCCGCCGACGGCGGCATCCCCGTCCACGCCCGCGTCTTCGGCGGCGGCGTCGCCGAGGTCAGCCAGGTCGTCGGGGCGATGAAGGACCTGCGGGGCATGGCCGGTGAGCGGAAATTCTTGATGGTCGCCGATTCCAAGCTGGTGTCCTACACGAACGTCACCGCACTGCTCGCGGCCGGGGTGGACTTCATCGCGCCGGTCCCGGCCGCGCAGGTCAAAGACGAGGTCTATGCCGCCTTGGACCTCACGCAGGCACATCTGGTCGACTGGGTGCCCGAGAGGGACGAGGGCAAGCCGGCCGGTGAGCGGGAGGTCTACCGGGTACTGGAGGACGTCCACACCCTGGCCGGGCCCCGCAAACGGGATCTGGTGCACCGGCTGCGCCGGATCCTGGTCCATTCCACCGCCGTCGCGGCGGGCCAGCGCAGAGCCCGCGAGAAGCGTCTGGCCCGGGCCAGGGAAGAGATGGACAAGCTCGCCGGCGCGGCAGGCGGCCAGCACTACAAGACCCGGGAGAAGGTCGCGGCCCGGGCCGGCGTCATCGCAGCCAAGCGCCGCGTCACCGCCTGCCTGCGCTGGACCATCACCACCGACGAGCACGACACCCCCGCCCTGGCCTGGTACTTCGACCAGAACGTCCTGAACGCGGAGGCCGCCGTTGACGGCTGGTACGCGATGCTGACCAGCATCCCCGCCGACCAGGCCGACCCGGCCCAGGTCCTGATCCACTACAAAGGCCAGGGCGCGGTCGAGCGCCGCTACCACGACTTCAAAGGCCCCCTCGCGGTCGCACCGGTCTTCGTGCAGCACAACCGGCGCGTCGCCGCCCTGGTCCAGGTCATCTGCCTGGCCCTGCTCGTCTTCTGCCTCATCGAACGGCAGGTCAGACGCGCACTCGGCCCCGAGCAGACCATGACCGGCCTCTACCCGGACAACCGCCGGGTCCGCCCCACCGGCCGCATGATCTTCTACCACCTCGGCGAACTCACCCTGCGGATCGGCAACGTCACCGACCCGCCGTCCGTCCAGATCACCCGCGGCGTCCAACTCCACCTCCTCGACCTCCTCGACACCGACATCACACAGACCCGCTGGCCACAGACCTAAACCGGTGACCCGCGAAGTCCGGGGCTAGTTGATGACACGAAGGCGCCGCAGTGAGCTCGATGGGGATGTCCAGGACATCACGGTGCTGGCGTGGCCCGTAGGCCCGTCTCATTCAGCCCCGTTCGCGGCCGTTCAGGCGAGGCCCGGAGCCATCACCGCGCGGACAGCAGCCGTCCATGAACGCAGGTGAACGGCCCTGTACACGGCCCCATGAGGTACCAACTGACTTGGAAAGCGTGTGGACCAGCCCCTGTACGGCCCAGACATCGACCCGTCGGGGTCCCATCGACGGACTACGTTGTCGTCGTGGACGAGGAACCAATCACCATCAAGCTCAGTCGCGATCAAGCATTCGTACTGTCGGACTGGCTGTACAAGGTCATGTTCAAGTCCGACGAACTCAGCGCCATCGTCAAGGACCCAGCCGTGTGGTCTCCGATCCACGCCATCTCGGGCACTCTCGACAAGGCGCTGGTGGAAATCTTCATGCCCGACTACGAGGCCCGTCTCTCCGCAGCCAAGCGACGCCTCCTCGACTCCATGGGAAGCGAGGACGACGAGCTCAGGGAGGTCAACGACCCGGACCCTGCTTCTGCGTGGTCCTCTTCACACTTCGCGTCGGTCCCATGCCCTGTGGGCTTGGCTGCCCGCTGATCCCACACGGTCAAGGTCCGCTGCGCAAGGTTGTCGCCGTATGGGCCCTCCCTAGGGCGAACCTCTACCCCGCCCTTGCCCCGAACTGGCACCCGTTCCGGGAGCAATCGCGAATCCTCAAGGTCACGGTCCTTCGCGTGTCACTCCGGCCCAGGGTTTCGTACACGAGCCCCCACTCTTAGAGTTACCTCCACGAAGGTGTACCGGAGGGATGGAATGGACCCGATCGTCTTAGCAGCAGGGGGCGCGCTGGTCAGCGCGATGGCCACGGACGGGTGGCAACATGCCCGTGCTGCCGTGGTGGCATGGTTCCGCCGGCACAACCCGGAGCAAGCAGACAACATCTACGCCGACCTGGAAGTATTGCGTGGCCAGGTAGCGGCCGCTCGGGCCGAGGCAGACCAAACCACCGAACAGACGCTGGTGCGCGCCTGGCGCGCGCGATTGCAACAGCTCCTCGATGGCGACCCTGAGCTGGCGGTCGAGCTGCGGCGGCTGCTGGAAGAGCACATCAACCCGGGCCCGTCTCTGGAAGAGCAAGCTCAGGTCCGTTCCGTCGTCATGCGGGCAGAAGCCCATGATAACTCGCGGGTCTACATGGCTGGGCGCGACCAGTACATCACCGAGGGCTCGTGAACACCCCGGGGCACGACAGCGGCCGCGCCCCGGCCCATATCGAGGTACATGCCCACGACCAGTCTCGGGTATACCTGGCCAATCGCGACTTACACCAGACGATCGGCTCAGTACCGGCACCGGTAACCACGCTGCGAACACTGCCGCGGAAGCTCGCCTACTTCACCGGCCGAGGCAGTGAACTGCACCGGCTTCTGCAAGCCGTCGGCCCACACCCCGGCCAGACAGTAGCAATCCATACCATCAGCGGAATGCCCGGCGTTGGAAAAACTGCGCTCGCCACGCACGTCGCCCATCTGCTGTCCAACCGCTACCCCGACGGACAGCTATTCGTACGGTTAAATGCCCATACCCCTGGCCAGCGTCAAGCTGACCCCGCCGATATCCTAGCCACACTCCTGACAAGCAGCGGTATTGCCCCGCGGCATCTCCCCGACGGAATCGATGCACGCGCCGCACTATGGCGCAACCACCTGGCCACCCGGCGCATTTTGCTTGTGCTGGACGATGCGGCCGACTCCGCCCAGGTCGAGCCCCTGTTGCCTGCCAACGAGGAGTGTCTAGTCCTAGTCACCAGCCGCAAACGTCTACTCGGCCTAGACGGCGCTGTTCCTCTATCGTTGGAATGTTTGCAACCCGACCAAGCAGCGTTATTATTCGGTCGCCTGGCCAATCGCAATCCCACCTCTTTGGAAGGCAAGGCGATAGCTAGCACGGTCCGACTGTGTGGCTACCTACCCTTGGCAATCACGCTGCTCGCTGCCCAGCTCGCCCATCACCCTCTTTGGGATATCAACACGTTTGCAGACAACTTCGCCACTGCCCAGGATCGGCTTGGTGAACTTGAGGCTGGCGACCGAGCCGTGACTGCCGCGTTCCGTCTGTCCTACAAGGCGCTGGACCCACATCAGAAGAATCTCTTCCGATGCCTTGGCCTACACCCTGGTCCTGAAATTGACGCTTATGCCACCGCCGCCCTCGCAGATATTTCAGTTAATCTGGCCCGCCGTCGCCTGAACGCCCTCTACAAAGATCATCTCGTCGATGAATCCACCGCTGGCCGCTACCGCCTCCATGACCTTCTTCGCACCTACGCCCGCGACCTTGCCGCGCAAGTCCCGGCTAGGGACCGTGCACTCGCCACCGATCGTTTGCTGGCTTACTACCAACACACTGCCAAGGCTGCTGACCTCTACATCGCCGACACCGCCCGCCCAGGCACGCCTACCCCAACCCCAGCCTGCCCCACAGTGCCCCGCCTGACTACCCGGGAAGATGCTCTGCTCTGGATGCGCACAGAACGCCCAAACCTGCTTGCCTGCGTCGAGTACGCCACCACACGCGCGCAGCCCTCTCGGGTGATCCGTCTCGTCGCCGCCATGGCCGCCTTCCTCCGCCGCGAAGGACCCTGGCCGCAAGCCATCGCTCTCCATGAGACGGCTATTCACACATCAAACGAGAGCGGTGCACGCCTTAGCAAGGCTAACGCCATGTGGGATTTAGGGCGCGTGCAGTACTTGGTCGGGGCATACGATGCGGCAGCCAAACTACTAGAAGAGTCACATAGTCAATACAGCGTACTCTGCAGTCGCCTCGGTGAAGCCAACGCCCTATGGGATCTCGGACTCCTGCATCGCCTAACCGGGAGATACGACCTGGCGATCAAGCTACTAGAAAAAGCACGGATCCAATATCACTTCATTGGCGACCAGATCGCCGAGGCAAATGCCCTGCGTGACCTCGGTCGCGCCCAATGCATGGTCGGGAAATATGAGCCAGCCATCGCTCTTATGGAGAAGGCACTAACCTTATACCAGACTGGTGGCGATCGGTTCGGCGAAGCCAACACGCTACGGGCTCTAGGCCGCGCACTGTGTTCAATCGGGGACCATGATAGGGCGATCAGCCTACTCGAGAAGGCGCGAGCCATTTACAAAGATCTCGATAACCCATTTGGCGAGGCCAATGCTCTAAGGGGAATGGGGTTGGCGCAGCGCGAGGCGAAAAATTATGAGACAGCAATCGACCTGGCGGAGCAGGCGCGAAGCCTGTACAAATCTCTCAGTAATCAGCTTGGTGAAACAAATACGCTTCATGATCTCGGCCGGGCACAATACTTGGTCGGAGATGTCGACAGGGCAATGACCCTAATGAAACAAGCATTGGACCTGTACGAAATCCTGGGAAACCAATTAGGTAAAGCGGAAGTTCTAAACGGGTTGGGGAAAATCCTGTCTGACTCCTCCCAGCCTGAGAAGGGTATCGCTCTACACCGGGAAGCCCTCCAACTCGCACGCAAACTCACCCACCCCTTAGAGGAAGCACGCGCGCTTGAAGGCGCAGCTCGCTGCGCGGCACGCACTGGATCGAGACAGACGGCTCTCGTCGATCTTCAAAGTGCAGTGGAAATCTACAAGCGAATCGGTGCAGCCGAAGCATCAGCCGCCGTGGCATTCCACAAGGCCCTACAGATCGATACCTCGTGACATACGACAAGCGTGCCCGATACGTGCCCGATCGGGCGGTGAACCACGGTCAACCAGGGTCTTCTACGAGCTCAGCTACGCCTGGAGGAGCCGCTCATTTCTGCAGGTCAAAGTAGGTCCCGGGCTTGCGAGGACCGGTGATTCCCAAGCTCAGAGCGCGGGTTCGATTCCCGTCACCCGCTCCACGACGAAGGCCCAGGTCAGCGACCCGGGCCTTGTTTGTTGTCTAGACCTCTCTATGCCTCCCGTGCCCGTTGCGTGCCAGATTAGGCGCCGGGCATGCCGAACGGTCTCGTCGAGTTGGACGGGCCGACGACCGGTGGCGTCCCGCCACCGCGCCACATCGACGGAACGGCACTACATCTACGACCTGGTTGACCAGACCGCGTGTCGACGTCAAGGTCGCGGCGGTCATCAGCCCGCCGAGTGAACCGAAGCAGACCAGCGCATCTCCATGCGTACGAGCAAGCCGGACACGTACCGTAGAGCGCACAGCGGACCTGCCGATCCTTACTGGAGACCGCGATGACCACGCAGCCCGAACATCCGATGCACGACATCGCCGACAGTGATCCGGAAGCCCACCGCATCGCCCAGCCGGCGAGCACACCTGAGGAGCTGCGCGCTGCTCTTGCGCTGATCGCCCCGGACGCACTGCCGACATTTGATGCCGAGCGCGCCGCGGCACTCCGGCAGTCCCGAGAGCAGGTGAGCGCGGCACCCATGCGTCGCTTCGTCGGGCAGTGGGCCGTCTACGTCGCCGTCGAGCGCCACCCGGACCGCGCCGCCCGCCTACGGGCGCTGGAAGCCCGTGCGGCCGAGACCGACGATCTCCACGAGGCTCGCGAACTTGCGGCGGAGATCGGCCGCATTCTCGACGAAGCATGCGCTGAAGCCGGCATCGACCAGGAGCAGGGAGCAGCGTGAGCGACCGGGACCCATGGCGTTGGGAGTATGACCCGGACGCCGAGCACGTCGTGTCGGGCCTGCCCCCGCAGGTGGTCGCCGAGGTTGAACGCCTTGCGGGAGAGATGGTTGCGCTGGCCGAGGTCGGCGTTGACGTCACGGATCTCGGCCAAGGACCGCGAAAGGGCGTGCCGGGCGGAGTGCGGCGCATCCCCCTGCTCGTCGACGGCTGGTTCTACGCGCTGCCCCTCCCCCGTCTGCGCCTCATCGCGATCACACGAGTGATCCCCCCATTCTCCGATCTTTAGCGGGTGAACAGATCTGCTGGGGGACTGGAAACACCGGCGCGGTCGGCAGTGCGCGGGTCCCGCACCAGATGCGCACCAGATACAGCGGTGAACAGCGGTCAATGACGGGTACTGCGGCGGGCACGCCAGCCCGCTGTCATCAGTCGTTTACGCAGGTCAGCTGTGTGATCAGCGCCGATCGCCCTGTGATTCCCAAGCTCAGAGCGCGGGTTCGATTCCCGTCACCCGCTCCACGACGAAGGCCCAGGTCAGCGACCCGGGCCTTGTTTGTTGTCTAGATCTCTCTAGAAGGCTCATGAAGATCTTGAAGAGGGGGCCATCCGGCCGGAGGCCGGGTGGCCCCCTCTTGGCTATGGGGTGGCTGGGGTGAGGTGCCAGGTGCCGCTGGTTCGGGTGAGTCCGAGGTTGATCAGCCGGCGGAGGTTGAGGGCGGCGGCGCGGTGGTGGAGCCAGATGTTGTTGGCGATGACGCCGCGGTAGCGGACTCGACGGTTTCCCTTGGCGACCAGCCAGGCGATGGCGCGTTCGACCGGGGGCCGCCATCTGCGGTATTCGTCCTGCCAGGCGGGGTCGGTGGCCGCCTGGTGGCGGGCCGCGGACAGCAGTTCGCGCTGGGGGTGGACGTTGAGGGTGCGCCCGGTCTTGGACCTGGTGCAGCGCCCGCGCAGGGGACAGTTGGTGCACAGGTGCTTGAACTGAGCGGTGCGGGCACCGTCGGCTTTGACCTGTCCGAGGTTGGCGGT
>NZ_MAXF01000071.1 GCF_001704635.1 Streptomyces sparsogenes
CCTCGCGGATCACCCGGCGGATCGCGGAGATGATCTGGGTGACGGTGTCCTGGGTGGCCACCGCGTCATCGAGGACGGTGGAGTCCAGTGCCCGGCGGTGCTTGCCCTTGAGGACACCGGTGGCCTTCACGACTTCACGCACGGCCTCAAAGACCCGGTTCGGGCGGGTGGAACGGCCCAGACGACGGCGGAAGTAGGCCAGGAGCGACGGGTCGAAGGCCATGTCGTTGAGGCCCAGCCCGCAGGCGGCCTTCCACCGCAGGTCGCAGCGCAGTTCCTGGACCGTCTCGAAGTCCGATAGCCCGTGCAGGGCCTGCAGGGTGATCGCAGCGGCCAGGATCTGCGGGGGCATGCTCGGCCGCCCGTTCGCCGATGGATACATGTCCGCGAACATCTCCACCGGAAACAGCGCACCACGATGCTCGGCCAGGAACGCGAACACACTCCCCGCCGGAATCAACTCCCGGCAGGTCTCCCACACATCCGGCCCGACCGTCTCTCCGGACCATTCACCCATCACCACAACAACGAGTCTGGCCCCGCCGCTCACACGGCGGGGCCAGAACCCCAAGATCTTCATGAATCTTCTAGGCGTCCCGTGCCCGCTGCGCGCCCGTAATGTCTCTCGTAGTCGGTCAGCGTCTCGGTACGCGGGCGCAGAGGACACCCCCTGTCAGGCGACGGTGTACTCGGCATCCCCGAAGTCCGCGACTACGCGCAGCCGACCTCCGAGTGCTTCGACATAGGAGCGGATGGTGGCCAACTCAGCGCGGTCCAGTTCGCCGTGCTCGATCGCCGAGACCCGAGGCGCCGAGACTCCCATGGATGCGGCAACTTGGCGCTGGGTCAGCGCCTGCTCGCGCCGGACCTCTGCGAGCTTGTGAGCGCGCACCTCGGCAGTCAGCCGGTCCATCGCCGCCTGCTTTTCCTCCGCCGATCGCGTCGGCAGCCCGGCAGCCTCGCGCCGCTCACGCGCCCTGCGCTTGGCCTCCTCCCAGCTGACCGTGCTCATTCATACTCCCTGGTTTCAAGATCGGCAAGATGCGCCTGGTAGCGCTTCTCGGCGATCGGGATGTTGGTCTCGTACCAGCCCTGCCAGTTTCCAGCTTTGTCGCCGGCCACCAGCAGCACCGCCCGCCGCACCGGATCGAACGCGAAGAGGATCCGGATCTCACTGGCACCTGACGACCCTGGCCTCAGCTCCTTCAAGTGATGATTCTCGGCACCCTTGATCCGGTCGACCAGCGGACGACCAAGCGTCGGACCAGTCGCCGCCAGCATGTCGACGGCATCTTCTACCTGCTTGGCACTGTCCCAGTCTGCTTCGGCCAGCGTCTCGAACCACGCCGCGACCTCCGCGACCAGGATCACTTCCCATTGAGCCACGGCATCGATGTTAATGCAAGCGTTAACTCGCCACGACCGGACCGCCTCATGCGCGATCACATGAGTACCGTGCCAGATGCGTGCCAGAACGAGCGGTGAACCACGGTCAACACGGGCAATCATCAGCCGCGCTCAAGGTCACCCTTGTACTCGTTTCCGCTGGTCAACACCGTGACCTGTCTCCATCACCCGGTGATTCCCAAGCTCAGAGCGCGGGTTCGATTCCCGTCACCCGCTCCACGACGAAGGCCCAGGTCAGCGACCCGGGCCTTGCTTGTTGTCTAGACCTCCCCATCCCCACGCGCCAGCTCCGCACCAGAAGCGCTGCCAGCGACCCTCGCTCGGGCCGCCCGCACCCGAGCGTCCAAGGCAGCGGTCAGATGGTGTTCCAGGTTCCTCTTCATGAAGCCCAGCAAGACGATGAAGCGCTTCCCTCCCTCGGCCTCGTGTCCCGGCCCCATGGCGTCAGCCAGCGTGTCCACGTGGCCCAGCGCCGCTGTGGGACACCCCGGAGCGCTTTCCTTCCCCGCCTCACGGATGCGGCCACGGGTTACGGCGGATCAGCTCGCCTTCGGTCGCCGTCTCTGGGATGGTCGTCAGCAGCCGGTACGACGTGGCGACCGTCGTCCCTCCGCAGGCGCGAGCGGTTGTCTGCGAGATCGTCCCGGAGACCCATGACACTCCGGGAAACTGGCCCCATGACACAGTCGCCGTATGAGCACGTGATCCCACCACCTGTCACACCATTGCGCGGGGACGAACCGATCATCGGGGTGCCAGGTATGGTCGTCGCCGACTTCTGGCGCTTCGCCATGCCCGACCTCAAGGTCAACAACACCCGCGGCTTGCTCGCCGAGTTCCTCGTCCACCATGCGGTTGGGTCCCGCCAGCCCCGAGTGGAATGGGCAAGCCATGACGTGGAAACTGACGACGGACTGCGCATCGAGGTCAAGACCAGTGCCTACATGCAAGCATGGGAACAATGCCGCCACTCCGACATCCGCTTCAGCGGACTGCGAGCCCGCACCTGGACACCCATGGCCGGATACTCCGGCACGAAGTCCTACAACGCCGACGTCTACGTGTTCGCCGTCCAGACGGCACGCGACCACGCCGCCTACGACCCGCTCGACACCGCCCAGTGGGAGTTCTACGTCGTCGCCCGCCCCACCCTGGAAAAGCTTGACGTAGACAGCCTGGGACTGGCAGCCGTCCGCACGGCGGCAGGCGAACCGGTCGACGTTCACGCTCTCGGCGACCGCATCCGGAGCCTCGATCCCCGCCCCAGCAGAAACGCTGGGGCCTCCGACCATGGGCGATGAGTCGCTCGAATGAGCAAGGGTCCAGGCCAGCGGTTTCATTTGCGCAACTTTCATGAATGAAAGTATCCTCGAAGCAAGTGTCCATCTCGGCTGAGCCAGGAGGCGAGATCGCCGTGGACGGATTTGTGGGGCGCCGAGCCGAACTCAACCTCCTGGACGAACTGTTGGCCCCCGTGCGCACCGGAGGGCGCGGTGGGCGAAGAGGCCGCGCCGTGCTCATCCGGGGGCGTCGGCGCGTCGGCAAGTCCCGCCTGGTGGAGGAATTCCTGGAGCGGACCGGACTTCCGCACGTCTTCTTCACCGCCGTCGGCGGCTCCAGGAAGGAAGACCTCGCGGGCTTCACCGCCGAGCTAGCCGCCTCCACCCTCCCCGAGGCCGCGCGCTTCGGGGACTTCGCCAGCCCCCAGACCTGGGACGCCGCCCTGAGCCTGCTCGCCGGCGCGCTGCCCACTGACGCACCGAGCATCGTCGTCCTCGACGAGATGCCTTACCTCGTACGCGAGGACCCCAGCTTCGAGGGCGCGCTGCAGAAGACATTCGACCGGACCCTGTCCAAGCTCCCCGTACTGCTCATCCTCATCGGCTCCGATCTGGCCATGATGGAGCAGCTCAACACCTACGGACGGCCCTTCTACCAGCGCGGAACCGAGATGGTCGTCCCCCCGCTCAATCCGGCCGAGGTCGCCGCCATGCTCGACCTGCCCCCGGCCGATGCCTTCGACGCCTACCTGATCAGCGGCGGACTGCCGCTGATCCTCGAAGAATGGCCACGCGGCGCCGGACTGTGGGACTACCTGGGACAGGCCCTGCGCCGCCCGACCTCGGCCCTGCTCGTCAGCGGCGAGCGCACTCTGGCCGCCGAGTTCCCCACCGAGGCACAAGCCCGTACCGTGCTCGGCGCCATCGGTCACGGGGAACGCACCTTCACCCTGATCGGACGCGCCGCCGGAGACCTCAACCCCGGCTCCGTCAAGCGCTCCCTCGAACTGCTCACCGCACGCCGCATGGTCGCCGCCGACGCACCGCTGTCCACCCGGCCCAGCCGCGAGACCCGCTACCGGATCGACGACCCGTACCTGCGATTCTGGCTCTCCTTCATCGGCCCGGCCATCCCGACGATCGAACGCGGCCGCGGCGATCGCGTCCTCACGACGATCCGTACCAGCTGGACATCCTGGCGGGGCCGCGCCATCGAGCCCGTGATCCGCGACGCCCTCTGGCGCTTGGCCGACGACCGTCTGCCCGAAGGCACCGACGCCATCGGGGGCTACTGGACCCGCACCAACGACCCCGAAATCGACATCGTCGGAGCCGACCGCTCCCCCATCGCCAAGAAAATCACGCTCGTCGGTTCGGTCAAGTGGCTGGAGAGCAAGCCCTTCGACTCTCGCGACCTCGCCCGCCTCATCACCCACCGCTCCCAGCTGCCCGGCGCCGACGACACCACCCCCCTGCTCGCCGTGGCCCGCAGCGGCTGCACCGCCGAAGGCATCCCACACCTGACCCCGGACCAACTCATCAGGGCCTGGACATGACAACCCGGCAGCCCAGGTCAGGGGCTCGCTTCCCTGACCTGGGCCACCGTGTTGTCTAGGCCGATTCAGGAACCGCGCACGGCTTGCACTTCGGATGAAAGGCACCGTGCCAGATGCGTGCCAGAACAAACGGGGAGCCATGGTCAACAGCGGTCGGTCCGGCGTCTCGCCCATGACGGGCTGAACGGCTCTTCCCGCAGGTCATAGCCGACGGCAGGTCGTCCGAGCCGGTGATTCCCAAGCTCAGAGCGCGGGTTCGATTCCCGTCACCCGCTCCGCGACGAAGGCCCAGCGCTGCTCTACTGAGCGCCCTTCTGCCGGTCGGCGCGCACGAGGACATCGATCCCGGCGGCGACCTCCTTCTGCCGCTCTCGGCCGCGATGGCCTCCAGTGGATCCTCTTCAGGATCGATCGCCTGGTCTGTCAGGCCGCCGTGCCCGTCCTCCAGGTGCTCCCAGCTGTACCGGTGGAGTTGGCCGGCAGGAGTCAGCTCGGCTTGCTTGATGACGACCAGCTCGCCGCGGTCGGGCACGGCCTCGATGTACAGAAGCCGCCTTCCTCGTCAGCATGGCGGAAGTGGTGCCGCGAGGTGGCGCCCTCATCGAGTGCTCGGAAGTACACCACGGTCTCTGCCTTGACGCGGACCAGGTCAACCACGGGACCTCGCGCCAGCGAGGTCATGCGGTTGTACCGCTCTGACACCCCCGAGTGTCATCAACGCCGCCTGACGTCTCCGAACGAGCCATTTACGCTACTACCGTTGCGTAAATATGTGACGCTCTCTACTCTCAATAACGAAACCGACGTATCGAAATGGCCAGGGTGACGGACCGGCGCCTGGACGAGGAGGAGCAACGCCTGTGACAGCCCCCGTGCGCAGAGGACGTCCCCGCAGCGAGAACGCCGATGTACGGATCCTTGAGGCGGCCCACGAGTTGCTGGTCGAGCGGGGCTACGACCGGTTCGCCATAGACGAGGTGGCGGCCCGCGCCGCGGTGGCCAAGACCACGCTCTACCGGCGGTGGCCCACAAAGGACCATCTGCTCGTCGCTCTCGTCGCCAAGATCCAGGACGAGGTGTCGGTCGCTGACACCGGCGACATCAGGCGCGATCTGAGCGTCTATCTCACCGCCGTCGCGACCGGACTCGACCGGATGCGCCGGGTCGGTCGAGACCTGACAGGGGAGGAGGACCGGTCGGCCGGAGTCGTCGCCGAACTGGTCGCGGCCGCCGCCCGGCACCCCGATGTGGGCGACGTCGTACGGAACCTGTTCGCCCGGCGCAACGCCTTGCCGCTGGCACTGCTCGACCGCGCCCGTGAGCGCGGCGCCCTGGCCCCGGGCACGTCGTCCGAAGTGCTCTTCGATCAACTGGCCGGAGCCCTGTACTACCGGCTCCTGGTCACCGGTGCGCCGATCGGCGCCGACTACGTCGAGGAACTGGTCGGCCAAGTGCTGGCCGGACCCGGTGCCACCCCTCACCCAGAAGGGACCTGACCATGTCTTGCCCTTCTGCCGCGTCTTCAGTGCCGGCCGCATTACTCAGGGCGGCAGCGCAATCCTCCCCGGGTAAGGCCACGCCACGGCCGCATCAAACGTGGTGGGAACTCGCCGGCACCTGGGCCGTCCATCGCTTCCATCTCACCCGGACCGGACCGGTCACACCCACGTGTTGCCCGTGGAGTCCATCGGCGGTGCCAAATCCCGCGCCGCAGGGCTCGTCGCCTTGCCAACCGTTTAGCACCCCGCCCCAAGCTGGATCTCGGCCACCATCTCCTTGCAAGGAGTCAACGCAAGACATCCCCAACGCGTCATATGGCTAACCGGAGTTCAGCGTCGGGCCCGGTCCGTGGGGCCTGGGCCCTGCTCGCCGTGTTTCTGCTGGCCTGGACCGTGCTCGAGATGGTCAACCACGGTGGCGGCACGATTCCGCTAGGCATTGTGGGCTTCATCGCTCCTGACCTGACACTGTTCGTCGGGTCGGCGGGGCCGCACGAACCCGGGCAGCTCCCACGCGGCAAAGTGGCCGCCTACAACCTCGTCCACCGGCCGATCGGCCCAGTTCTGGGGCTCGTCGTCGTCCCCTTCCTGCCGGGCGACGGACCAGGTGCCAACGTGGGGCTGTTCACCTTCGCACTCGGCTGGCTGCTGCACATCGCTTCTGATCGCGCGCTCGGCCACGGACTGCGCACTGCCGACGGCTGGCAGCGCTGAGCGCCGGCCGAGCGGCTTCCGCGGCCCCGGACGCAGCGACCGAAGCTCCGCACGACCTCGGGATCACGGTGCCGTACCTCCGACACATGAGACGCCACGGATAAGCACTCGCGGGCGGCTACGCCGACCAGGCTCACCACATCCTCAATCGGGTGAGTGACGACGCGCACCTCTTCGCGCTCTTCGAGAGGGCAAGGAGATGAACCAGGCCGCGGAACAGATCACCACCGCCTACGAAGCCGCGGGTATGCCGTCGCGCAGGTCCACCTGATCCCCACCTACAGCAGGTTGAACGCACCGACCCCGCCTCGGGCGCAGAGCAAGGTGGAGCTCGTCGCCGACCTGCTGCATCACGCACCGGTGGAATCCGACCTCGGCCGAACTCGCCGCCCAGAACGGCGCAGGCGTCGACCGCCGCATGTTCACCGGCTCACTGGGCCGTGTCCAGCAGCACGCCGGCAAGCAGTTCGCCGCCCATGGCCTCACTCCTGAGGAAGCCGCGGCGATTCGCGACCCCTTCGCCGGCTGGAGCGGCAACTGCTCTCAACAGTGCTCCGCTCCGCCACCGCGATGGTCAATCGGCGCCTTGTTGGGCACTCGGGTAGGTCAAGCACGCAGCATGCGCGCCGCGCGGTGGGGCCCGCGTGGGGAGCGTCGCCGCTCACACGGTGAACGCGGTGAGGCGGATGAAGGCGGTATCCGAGTCCTCGTACACCACCGTTATCTGCACCGCGGCCGCCTCCGCGCCTGTCGGTGGGGATTGGATGTCCAGGTACAGGTCACACCCGCAGGACGGGGTGGGCTCACGGTCACGCTTGCGGCTTCCGGGGAATGAGGAATCGAGCCAGCCCGCGACGGCGGCGCGGGGCATCCGGAACGAGGCCTGCATCTGCACGTCCGTCCAGCTACGCTCGGTGCAGCGCCCATCCGACGCGCCATCGGGCAACTCACCGCCGGCGAAGGCTGCCACCGCCGAGCACGGCACCTCGCTGGTGTTGTCGAATGGGTCGTCCAGGACGTAGGGCTTGATCAGCCACAGCATTCCTCCCAGGGTGCCGACGATGATCGTGAGGGCCAGCCACTTCCACAGTGGGCTTTCCGGCTCCGACTCGCCCTCTTCGGCCATGCAGCTACTCCTCCGACTCGCTCCCGCGCAGTACGCATGCGCGGTCAGACGCATCGGGCCCGGCCCCGGTTCTCGTACGTGCGCGCCCGCCCCGACGACAGCCAACTACCTGGCCGGCCTCAACGATGCCTTCTCCAGTCACTCTGCCTCGCGCTTTCACAGCAGACGGCGGTATGTGTCGTAGTCGTAGCCCCGGTTCGCGTATTGCGTGACGGCCCGCCGGCTCCGTCGGTGGACCGTCACGCGAGATCGAGGAATCAGGCGTCTTCGAGGACCTCCGCGAACGCGATCACTACGCCTCCGGTGGCGTGTTCGCGCGTAGCGGCGACAAGGGGGCCCGCCTCTGCGGCGGCGGCGCTGGCCGCCGTGTAGTCGGTGAAGTACAGGTCCAGCAGTCGGTATGCCGGGGTGGGGCTGCCGTCTTCCTTCGGCCAGACCTTGGATGCCTGCAGTCGGACGAGACCGGGCAGCTTCCGCGCCAGCGCGAGTTGCTGGGGGTAGGCCACCTCGAATTCCTCGGGGTCGGTGGGGTTGGAGTAGACGAAGCTGATCTTGGTTGGCTTGCCCCCGCCACAGGGGTTTGCCGATCCTCCTGCGCACGAGGACGCGGCGCTCGGCCTCGATGTGAACGGGGAGTCGTACGACCTGCTCTCGGAGCTGTTACGAGCCGTCCGGCTGAGCGGAGAACGGGTCTCCGCGTACGGTCCGCTGGACACGTTCTCGGTCGGCTTCTCCGGTATCGGCACCCTGCACATCATCGAGGAGGGCGAGATCGTGCTCCGGGTCGACGGGGCCCCGCAGGTCGAGCGCGCGGGTCGGGGCGATGTCATTCTGTTGCCGCGTGGCGACGCGCACCACGTCAGCGACGCGGACGGGCACGCGTCCGCCGCCGGGGGCGGCGGTGCGTCCGGGTACGACGTGCCGGCGCCGCGGCCGGCGCGCTGGCTCTGTGGGACCTTCACGATCGGCGACCCGCAGGCGAGCCATCTGCTCGCGAGCCTTCCGGCCGTGATCGTCCTGCGTGACGCTCGCGGCCCGGCGCTCGAAGGGCTCGAAGTGGCGCGCAGGATGATCCTCATCGAGATGCAGTCGCCCTCTCAGGGGTCGGCGGTGATGGTCGCCCGCATCCTCGATCTGCTCTTCATCCAGATTCTGCGCGCCTGGGCCGCCGACGCGGGGGCCGAGCCGAACTGGCTCGCCGGCGCGCTCGATCCCCGGATCGGGCCGGCCTTGAGCGCGATTCATCGGGACCCCGGCCGCCAGTGGTCGGTCGAAGAGCTGGCCCGTGCGTGCTGCCTTTCCCGGTCGGCGTTTGCCGCCCGGTTCGCCGAGCGGGTCGGAAAGCCGCCTGCCGCTTACCTCGCGCATGTACGCCTCGACGCCGCCGCCGAGTTGCTCCGCGACACCTCCCTACCGGCCGGGTCCATCGGGGAGAACGTCGGATACACGTCGGAGGTTTCAGCCGCGCGTTCAAGCAGCGGTACGGCAAGCCGCCGGCTCTCTGGCGACGAGATGCACGGGCAAGACGCTCGTCCCAGGGCGGAGCGGACATATGAAACGGCCCGCCGACTGCGTTGCGGACCGTCACGCCAGTGACTTTGGGGTGAGTAGGTGAGTATCGGACAGCGACACGCCGACGTCACGGCGTGTCGCTGTCCGATACCAGCCGCCGTCAACATCGCTGCGGTCGTCAGCCTGCTGAGTGAAGTGCGGCAGACCAGCGCATCTCCGGGCGCTTGCGCATCTCCGGGCGCTTGGGCAGGCCGGACACACCTCCGGTGCAAAAGATCGCCGACAGTGATCGGGGAGCCCACCCCATCGCCGAGCCGGCGAGTTGGGACGGGCTGTGGCAGGGAGGTCAGCGCGGGCGCAGGTGGCGGGAGGCGGCGAGGCAGGCGGAGAGCCAGGTGGCTTCGGGTCGATGGATGATGAGGCCTTCCACGGTGATCACGCCGTCCATCGGGACGCCGATCTTGATGGAATGGTCGCCCACTGGGTACGGCTCCCAGTCCGCATCGCTGTGCCAAAGCGTGCCGGTCTTCTCACCGGGGCGCTGTGCGAAGACGAGTTCCTCGCCGCACTCGTTGAGGAAGTAGCCGACGTAATCCTCCTCGCTGATCTCCGCTCCACATAGCCGGCCCAGGATCTGTTCGATGCCCGTGGGCCCGTTACTGTCACTGTCTGTGGTCATGCGGGTTCCTCCTCGGCTTGTGGGTCGCTCTGATGAGCGGACGAGAGCGCCAGCATGCGAGCGGCCGAGTCCAATAAGGTCTCGTAGGTGATCACTTCTATGCGGGCGCAGTGGGTGTTGTAGGTGCGCAAGGTCTCCGCGGCCTCGCGTGGCGAGCATCCGGCCCGCTGGTAGCGCGGGTGGCCGATCACCACGGTGGCCGAGGCGCGGCGGGTGTCGATGCCGTAGTCGGCCAGGATTTCGGGGCGGTTCTCGTCCAGGGCGCGGAGGTAGTCCTGGGCTTGGGAGACCGCGTGATGAACGCGGGCGCCGAGCATGAGGTGGCCGCTTCGGCGGACAACCAGGTTCTTGATGTTGGCCCGTTTGAGCTCCACCACGTGCAGGGAGCCATCGCCGCGCAGCAGCGGGATGTCCAGGATGGTGTCCGGCGCGTACTGGCGGCGCAGCAGTTCGCCGACGTAGGCGCCCCCGAAGATCCACTCCTGGTTCTTCAAGCAGGCGTGCAGCGCCTCCTCCGAGCTGGTGGGGTCGTCGACCACCGTGCGCAGGGCCTCCAGGCTCGCGCGCCTGGCCCTCAGCTCGACGAGTTGGGCGAGCAGGCCGGCGTCCGGGGCGCTCAGAAGGTCTTCCAGCAGACTCGCCGCCTCGGGTGAAGCGGAACGGGGCAGGTCTTTGACGACAAGCTCCATCCGGCCGAGCCACAACAGCCGGTCCGCGTCCCGCGCGGAGACATCCACCCCACCGTCGCCAGGGCCGATCCCCAGGTGGTCGGCCGAGCGGGCCACTCCCCGGAAGAACTCGCGGGCATCCGCCGCCGTCGCGTCCGGATGCTCCCGGCAGAGGACCTCCAGGGCCGTGACCGCCTGCCCGGCGGCCATGGCCACCAGCGAGCGCATGTACCGCTCCTGGCGTGCCCGTGCGCGGGCGTCATAGTGCATGTCGAGGATGTCCAGCGGGAGTTCACCCGCCGCGTACGCGGCGAAGCGCTGGAAGCGCTCGGCGATATCCCACTCCTCGTGCAGGATGGCGGCTTGGCCGCCGTCCCGCAGCGCTACGACGAGGCGCTTGCCCCTGCCGTACTTCCCCTCGAAACGCTTGCCGATGATCCGCAGCGCCGCGTCGGCATGGTGGCGAACGGCCTCGTGGGCGGTTAACTCACGCGTCTCCTCGAGCAGCCGCCGCAGCGTATTGCTCGACCGGTACGTCGTCATGGGCCGAGCGTAGAGAGGACCGCTGACAGCCGGGGAAGTTCCTCTTGCTGGGATGTGTCCGATCAAGCTGGTGAGAGCTCGACGGCCCGAGAAGTCCAACCACGCGCCGAGTACGGGGGGCGCGCGGGCCCATGGGCAGACGCGTTTCAGGCTGGGTCATCAGTAGTCGTCGGGGTCGACTCCCTTGGGGGATCGGTAGGTGGGAGACCCGACGAAGAACACGATTCGGCCCTTCTTGGACGCGGAGGCATCCGTGTTTTCTCCGGAACTGCTGACCAAGAGCTCCGCGGACAACGAGTAGTTGTCCTTCTTATGTACGGCCTCCATCTCCAACTGGCGAGCCGTTGAATTTGCGTGCCCGATACGAGTGATACGCCATCCGTTCTTCGGAAGTTCTTCACGCAAGCGGTCGAAGCCGCGCCTCAACTCCTGGTCAGACAGGTGAGAGATGGACCAAGTATGCAGGACGGAATACTTTCGCTCCCCCTCTCGGGAGGACAGTGTCGCAGGCCCGCCCGGCGATACTTTCCCTTGGAGCCGGACCATGTCGAACACGTCACTGGAGAGCTTTCTGGCGAGCTCCTTGGCCTGCTCCGGATGCCTTTCCTTCGGCGCCGCACCTTCCGAGTCACTCATGGATCCGCACCCCACGACACATAGGAGAACCGCCGCAGCGGGCAGCACCCGTCGACATCGCCACACCTTCCACACTTCACAGGCCCCAAGCCGACGGCTCACGCCAGTCGACCGGCAGAAGCGATCCATCTTCGCGTGGCTTCATTTTCACGTTGTCGTAATCTCCCACAATAACCCACCCTTGGTTCTCGAGACTGAGACTCGGCTTGTGTTTGCCGTCGTCGTAGTCCCAGTAGCCGCTGTGCCCCTCGGTATCAGTGGCCATCTGGTTGGCGCCGAAGATCGGGTCACTTGGATCGATACCCGGAAGCCCACCCCCATGGAAGTGCCGCCCCGCTTCGGATACTGAATTGTCACCCCTGGCGTGCTCATTCCAGACATGCCCCTTATCCACCCCCAGTTCCGCAGCATTGTCCACCCGGGCGCCAGGGCTGCCGGCGAATACGATGTCGTCGACCCCTATGCGCCCCTCTTGGGCCGCCGCACCAATGACTGTGGTGCCGTACGAATGTGCGATTGCTGTGATATGAGCGTCGGAACCAGCTTTGTTCGCAGCGTTGAGACCGTCGATGAACTGGCCATACGCATCCACAGCACCGTCCGCATACTTATCCTGAGTGGCGTCCGGGAAGACTTCCGGCGGTGCATCGTAGCCTATCCAGGTAATGGTCGATACTTCCTGATCGGTCAAAGGATGGGACGTTTTCCACAAGTTCACCCCGCGATTGATGTCTCCTTTACTGTTGCTGAGCGAGGCTCCGGTTCCAGGTGTGTACACCGCGATGTGATCCGCGTCGTCAGGATTTCCGTTGGCGATGACGGCCCGTCCCCGCCCTTCCGGGCTGAAACCCAGGAGATACGCTTCCGGCAGACCGTCCTCTCCGGTCCTGTCAAAACGGCGCTGAATGGCCTTTATACCCATCAAGGGCTCGGCAATCCTGGAGCGTTCTCTGTCCCACGCCTTCCAGGCCAGCGTCACCTGCTTTTCGCCCTGAACGGGAACTTGATTTATATTGTCCCATTTTTGTTCGTACTTTTCGGGCTCAGGGCGATTCTTGTCGAACTCGTCGAGTTTAAGATTGATTTCCGCGCGGGTTTCGGCGAGCACAGTCCGGTTCGCTTCGTCGCGCACGGCTGCGGGTAAACCGTCGAGCTTGCCGAGCCCTGCTGGGTCGAGGGCGACACAAGCGTCCTGCTCCTCCTTCGACAGGCCCTTCCACCACGCGGCGTTTTCTTCCGGACTACCGTCCTTCGGGGGCGCTTTGATGCCGTCCAGGTATTCCTTGGCACTGCGGCGGACACCACCCACGTCCCTCTTCGCGTCAGCCCAGTCCTCGTCAGCGACGACCAGATCGTCGTCAGCCTTCAACTTGCGCAGCTCAGGGGCCCACTTTTCGTCGGCCCGGGTGGCCTGGTGGACGGCTTGCGCAATGCGGTTGGCGATGGACAACGCGCGGCCGTAATTCGGGTTGTCGTGGTGGTTCGACGCCTGGCGCTGAAGAGCCTCGGCCGTGTCGTTCGCGTCCCCAGCAGGGTCGATCGGGTTGCGGGTGGGTTCCCCGGAGGCGCTGCACTTGACCGTACCGCCCTCGGGCACCTTGCCGTCGACGTTGTCGCCGGCCGGCGGGTAGCTCACCGAGCCGTCGGAGTGCACGGTGAACTTCGCGGCAGCGGCATCCTCCACAGCGGCGTCGAGCCTGTTCTTGGCCGCCCGCAGTTCGTGGGCAAGAGAGTTGAGAGCGGTGGTGATGAGTGCGCATTCGACCTGGGTGTAATGGAAGTTCGCGGACAGCTGCCGGAGTTGCCGGACAGCCTCGTCCACGGCTTTGCCCTTGAGCGACTTCCGCATGCCCGCGGTCACTTGCTGCTCGATGTCGTCCTTGGCCTGACTCGCCATGTCGCCGAGGGTCCGATAGCCGCGCGCCGCACCCTCGAACTCAGAAGGCTTGAGGGACCTGAGCGTCAAGTAATCCACTGGTACGCGTCACCGCCCCTGGCTCTCGCCACCGACGGACTTCGTATCCTTGTACAGGCCGTCCCATCGTTCTAATGCGCGCTCGATGGCCGCGTCATTCTCGTAGTGATGATCCCCGGCCTTCTGCAGCCGGTCCTGAAAGGTGCCGCATTTGCCGCTCACACCTTCCAGATAGCGCTTCCAGGAGCGGTAGAGCTCCCGCTGGGCCGCCGCGCTCTCGATACCGCCGCCGGTCTCGCTGCCCGCGCCCAGTCCCTTCTGCTCCTCCTCTAACTTTGTCAGCGCGGTCTTGATGTCGCCCCGCAGCTTGCCGACTCCCCGGCCCGCCGCCGTCCACGCGTTCTTGCTGGACCTCACGCTGCCCGATCCCTCTTGCCCCCAGTCGGGCTTGTCACCGGCGCCCGCGAGGCTCATCCCGGTCTCCGCGGATGCCTCGCGCTTCAGCTGCGTCCATTCCGCCTCGAACGTCGACATGCGCTCCCCTCCCCCTCTCATCGCACACCCGACAGCGATGTGCAAAACAATCAGATTAGTCAGTCGATCAACCCCTATGCCACCCGCCGAGCCGGCGCGGGGGTGTCACGCTGCCGCGCCACATCGGCTGGGGCCGCACTACGTCCACGCGATGCCGACGAGGCGGACTGCCGGCTGATGCGCCTCGGGGGAAGACAGCCGTCGGCAACGTTTCTGCCGTCTTCCATCCGCCGAGGGGGCTTTGCCACGCAGGGTTGTTCACGCTGGTCGTTCGGGGGCGCCACGGCGCTCGTACTGCCTGTCGGCAGCCGGTTGTGAGCGCGGCAGCGCTTCGTTAGTGGCGCGTTAAGGAAACGGTAGTCGGCACCGGCAAGATGAGTACCACACCGAGCGCAACGCCACCGGGCGCGCTGCTCCGCTGATGACGAAGAAGGTCTTCCCATGCTTATCACCCGCCGCCGTGCCCGTACGTTCGCCGGTGCTGGTCTGTTGGTGACTGCCGCGATGCTTGCCACCGCTTGTCAGTCCTCGGCCAACGCGAGTGCGCCGTCCGGTGAATCGTCTGTCTCCGCCAAGTCCGAGGCCGGGGCAGGGAACGAGGCCTCGGCTGTGGGCGGCAAGGACACCGCCACTGAGGCTTCGGCCAAGTCCTCGCAGGCGAAGGGGAAGGGGACCCAGGATGGTGTCGGCTCCGGCGCCGAGACCGGCAGTGGGGGGCGGGGCAAGGTCGGGCAGCAGTGTGGGGCCAACGATATTTCCTGGAGCACCAGGGCGGAGTCGCAGGCCGGTGGGTACATCCTGATCATCGCGAAGGCCAAGCCGGGGATCACGTGTGTGCTGCCCGCCGAGCTGCCCACGGTGGCCTTCGGGTCGGACGGTACGGAGGCGGGGCCCGCGGAGCAGGCGGTGGGGCAGGCGATCACGCTGCGCAAGGGGGTTACCGCCTATGCCGGGGTGAACCCGAAGACCACCAACGAAAACGGTGGCAAGGAACTGGACAGCATCATCGTCGGCATCGGTGTTGACGACCCCAACCCGGTCTCCCTGCGGGTCGGCACCATCACCGTCGACAAGCCCATCGTCACCAACTGGCACACCTCCGCGGCGGATGCCGTCCCCTTCGGCGGCGGAACGGACCAGTAAAGGCGAGCGGCTGATCTCTCTCAGCCACGACGTTAGGAGTTCGTAGATGCTTCGCAAACGCTCACGTCTGATCGCCGCGCCGATCGCGGCTGTCGCCCTGACCCTGACGGTCGCGGGTTACCAGGCCAGTGCGGCCGGGTCGTCGTCCTTGGGTGGCGCGGGAGGGTCCGGCAAGGGCGCCGGGACGGCGCGGGCGTGTCTGGCGGACGCCACGACGCTGGTCGGCGATCTCGACGGTGACGGGCGTCCCGACAAGATCACGAATCCTGGGCACACCGGAACCAAGATGACGATCCAGTGGGGGACCGCGGACGGGTCGTTCGGCGCGAAGCACTCCGTCAGGAAGCTTCTCGGCGCGAAGACGGGAGAGGTCGCGTCCGCCGCGGTCGCCGACTTCCAGAACGACGGCAGCCTGGACATGGTCGTCAACATCGTCGAGCCGTCCGGTGGGGACGATCCCTCGACGGCGCGCGTGGCGGAATACCGCCCCGGCCCGCTCTCGCGGTCGAACCTGGGCTCCGTGGTCGCCCGGCACTCCGACATCGGCGACCACGGCGAGGTCAAGCAGCTACGGATCGCCAACTACGGCGGCGACGCGTACCCGGACCTCGCGATCCTGAACAACTCCGGTGACGGGCAGCTGGATCGGGACGTGCGGCTGTCGACGCGGCGCAGCGGACCGGGGGACTTCGACTACGCGCTGAAGGTGAAGTACGGCGAGTTCGGTTCCATGGGCGAGCCGCCGGCCATGCCCAGCGACGGATGGAAGCGGTTCTACAAGCCCTGCTCCTGACCACGATCGGGCGCCGCCGGTCCTCCGGGGACCGGCGGCGCCCGGCGTCGGGTCGGCTGAGGGTGCGGCGCGGGTGCCGTCCTCGGCCCGGTGGCGAGTGCGTCCTGGCTACCGGGACGCGCGTGACGCCGCCCCCGCGGAGTCGATGTCCAGGTCGATCACGACCTCGTCCCCCTCCCAGCGGCCACGCTCCGAGATGGCGAGGCCTATCAGCGCCGGCTCCGCGGCCTGGTCCCGCAGCGCGTACTGCTCATGGGTCTCCTCGCCGGGGCCGTCCAGCTCGTCGCGGCCCCAGGCTTCCACCGCCGCCTTGCTACGGCCCTGGGGAGTCGCACAGTGATCCGGCCGGCCTGGGCGGCGACATGCTTCCCGATCGCTGCCAGCACCTTGGAGTCTTCCCGATACCTGACGTACCGCCCTTGATCCGCCACAGGGTCGAGGCTACTCAGGGCGGCTGTGTCTGTCTCAGCTGATTCCCCCGCCGGAATGTCTCCGGAAGTTTTCGGAGACAATCGTCTTGATCTTTGGTTCTGGGGTCGGATCCTCACTGGTGATTCTGGAAAGGATCATTCCTCAGAAGGTTTGAGCAGGCCTTTTTTGCTTTCGCGGGATGTGAGTTGTGGATCGGCTTACCGGAATCCTTGCGGAAACTGTTGACACCCGCTGGAGCCGGACCAACACTGTCCGCATCGCCAGCCACTGCTGTCGAGCCGGGTCACCTCGCGTGGCCCGGTCCTCCGGTCGTCGGGCGCATGTGACGACCGGCTGAGCCCCGCCGCGTTGCACGACGCCGACGCGCGGTCGGCTCGCCTTGGTCATCGGCAGGTTCGTCGGGTCGTACCACGCTGCCTGGCCTCCTGCCTGCCTTCACAAGGAGGAAGCATGTACGAGGACAACGCCACCGACCTCTCGCTCAGCCGCAGGAAGTTCCTCGGGCGCGCGGGTGCCCTGGCGGCGGTCACGACGGGGGTGGTCACATCGGGGGTGATGCTGCCGGGTGCCGCGTACGCCGACACGACCATCACCACGAATCAGACCGGGACGAACAACGGCTTCTACTACTCGTTCTGGACGGATGGCGGTGGGTCGGTATCCATGACGCTCGCGGCCGGCGGGAGTTACCGGACCTCGTGGACCAACTGCGGGAACTTCGTCTGCGGTAAGGGCTGGAGCAACGGCGGGCGCAGGAGCGTGAATTACTCGGGGAGCTTCAATCCCTCCGGCAACGGGTATTTGGCGCTCTACGGGTGGACCTCGAATCCGCTCGTGGAGTACTACATCGTCGACAACTGGGGCACGTGGAGGCCCACGGGGGCGTACAAGGGCACCGTCACCAGCGACGGCGGCACGTACGACATGTACCAGACGACGCGCTACAACGCGCCGTCCGTCGAGGGCGTTCGGACGTTCAACCAGTACTGGAGTGTCCGGCAGTCGAAGAAGACCGGCGGGACCATCACCACCGGGAACCATTTCGACGCGTGGGCCCGTTCCGGAATGCCTCTCGGGAGTTTCAAGTACTACATGATCCTGGCCACCGAGGGCTATCAGAGCAGCGGGAATTCGAGTCTGACGGTGAGCGGATGAGGGTTGCGTGAGGCCCAGGCCGCCCGGCGGCCGCGGCGGGCTGGGCCTCACGCACACCCCGGGGAAGAATGGTGCATATGCAGACATTCTTGCCGTACCCCGACTTCGGTGAGACGGCCCGGGTGCTGGACGTCCGCCGGCTGGGGAAGCAGCGGGTGGAGGCGCTGCAGGTGCTGCGCGGGTTGACCCGGCCCGGGTACGGGTGGCGGAGGCATCCGGCGGTGCGGATGTGGGCCGGGTACGAGGAGGCCCTGGTGCGGTACGGGCTGGAGGTGTGCCGGCAGTGGTGTGTGAGCGGCCGCGCGGACACGTGCGCCGCCACCCTGCGCGCGGACCTGCGGACGGCCACCGGGGTCGCCGAGCCACGTGGCCAGGAGGTCCTGGCCGAGGTGGGCGAGGTGCCGCCGTGGCTGGGGGATCCGGCGTTCCACCGCAGCCACCAGTCGGCGCTGGTGCGGAAGGATCCCGGCCACTACGCCCGGTGTTTCCCCGGCGTACCGGACGATCTCCCGTATGTGTGGCCCGGCTCGGACCGGTGACGGTGACGGAGGCGGGGACGGGGAAGCGCTAGCGCTGGGTGGCGCGCTGAGGGGTGGGGAGGGTGGCGGTCTGGCGCGTCGTGGGTTCGGTGGCCGGGGGGCGGGCCGGGGTGGCCGACGGCTCTTGGGGGCGGGTGGCTCGCTTGGTCGGGGTGGAGGCGTCCTCGGGGGGCCGGCGGCCGGTGCGGCCGCCGGTGCTGGGGGTTGGAGTGCCGGGCTCGGCGGTGGGCCGGGGGTCGGTGGGGGCGAGGGTGCGGCGGTCCGGGGAGGGTGTGGGGGTGGCGGGCGCGGTGGGGCCGCTGGTGGCGGGCGGGGCGAGGGGGACGCTCGGGGTCGCCGGGGATTCGGGGGACGTCAGGTGGAGGGGCAGCGCGATGAGGGCCGCGACGGCGCAGGACAGGCCGACTCCGGCCACCGCGGCGCGGAGCAGGCGGCGGCGGGTGGCGGCGCGGCGGATCGCCTCGTAGCGGCCGGGGGGCGGGCCGAGGTGGTCGGCGGGGGGCCGCAGGATCACCGCGAGGGGGTCGTCGGGCGGGAACTCCGGGCCGTCGTCAAAGCGTGTGGTCAAGGCTTCTCCTCAGCTGGGCGCGGAGCAGTTCCCGGGCGGCGTGGAGGTCGGCCTTGACGGTTCCTTCCCTGCGCCCGGTCAGCTCGGACACCTCCCGGATCGGCATGTCAGCGTAGTAGTGCAGCAGGATCGGGACACGCAGTCGTTCCGGCAGCGACTGCACGAGCAGGCGTACCGAGGGGTCGGCCTGTTCGGTGTGGGGGCGGACGGCGGCTTCGGCGGTGGCGCGGTGCACGGCTTTGCGCTCGCGCTCCAGCTTGCGCCAGTGGTCCCGGACGAGGTTGGCCGCGGTGACGTAGACGAAGCCGCGCGGCTCCTCCACGGACGTCCAGCGGGCCCAGAGCCGGGTGAACGCCTCGGAGGCGATCTCGTGGGCCGTCTCGTCGTCGTCGACGAGCCGGCGGCACCAGCCGGCGAGGCGCGGGTACAGGGCGGCGAACAGCTCGGACGCCGCCCGGTCACGGGACCGTTTCAACGCTCTCCATGGTCGTGAGGACAGTCGTGGGGCGGGGTGGTGCGCGGCGAAGTCGTGAGGACAGTCGTGGGGGATCCCGGGCCGGGGTGTACGGGCCCTCGGCCCGGGATTCAGGCGGTCGTGGCGGTCAGCTCCGCGAAGACGATCACGTTGTCGAGGTAGCCGTCGCCCGTACGGGGGCCGCCGCAGGTGATGAGCCGCAGCTCCGGGCGGTCCACGTCGCCGTAGACGTCCTCCGTCGGGAAGTCCGCCTTGGCGACCGTCCGTACGGCGCTGACGGTGAACACCGCGGCCGTGCCGTTCTCCAGGCGCGCCTCGATCTTCTCGCCCCGCCGCAGCCGCGCGAGGTGACGGAAGACCCCGTCGCCGTACGCGCCGACCGTGACATGGCCGAGGATGACCGACGGGCCGACCTGACCGGGTGTCGGCGAGTGCCGGTACCAGCCCGCCCGGTCGTGCGCGGTGACCGGGGGCACCCGCACACTGCCGTCCGGCGCCAACCCCAGCCGCAGGACCGGGGTGTCGACCCCGATGGCCGGGATCCGCAGCCTGACCGGGACGGAACGCCCGAGGGCGCGCACCGGCTTCGCGGAGGCATGCGAAGGCGGTGGCGTACGCCCGGGGCGCGCGGTCGTGGCTTGCTGCGCCCGAGGGCCGCCGCCGCAGCCCACGAGCAGCGAGGCCGTCGCCGTGAGGGCGAAGGCGCGCCTGGAGAGCGGGGTCATGCCCCGGTCGCCCGCCGGCGGCGTACGACGAAGACCGCCGCGCCGCCCATGGCGAGCGCCGCGGCGGCGCCCCCGCCGATCAGCAGCCCGTCCTGGGTGCCGGACGGCGCGGAGTCCGTCGCCACGCCGGTGTCGGGCGCGCCCTCGGGCACGACCGGGACCTGCTTGCGCGCCCGCTGATCGGCCGGTGCCTCGCTGGGGGCCGGGGTGGCCCGCTGCTTGGCCGGTGCCTCGCTGGGAACGGGGGTGGCCCGCTCGTCCGTCGGCGCCTTGCTGGGGGCGGGGGTGGCCCGCCCGTCGGAGGGTGCCTTGCTGGGAGCCGGGGTGGCCCGCCCGTCGGCGGGCTCGGTGCCGGGGATGGGGGCGGCGGTGGCCGGGGCCTGGGAGGCCGGACGGTCCGCGGGGGCCTTGGCGGGCCCGTCGGCGAACGCGGTCCCGGTGCTCGCCAGTACGGCGGTGCACGCGAGGGCCAGGGCGCTGAGGACAGTTCGGCGCATCGAATCGCTCTCTTTCGTCGGTCCGCCCGGAACGCGGCGGGCTGAGTGACGGTCGAGCGGAGAGACGACGCGGCGGCGGGGCGGGTTGTAAAGAGATGGCAAAGTCGCCGCAGGGGCTCCGGCCCGCGAGGCCGGCCGAAGGGATGGACCGGTCGGACCGCGAGGCCACCCGTCCCTCACGCGGGTCTCGATCAGCTCGGCACCATGCGGACCAGGGCGTTACGCAGGCGGGTGTGTTCGGTGGTCATGAAGCGGTGCAGGCTCCGGGACCCGAAAGCGACCCGCTGGGCGCTGCGGCGGCGTTCCGAGTCGTAGGCGCGCAGAGAGGCCGGCAGGCCGGCCGGGCCGTGTTCGGCGACGGCCCGGGCCAGGGCCTCCGCGTCGAGGATCGCCGTGCACGCGCCCTGGCCCAGGTTGGGTGTCATGGCGTGCGCCGCATCGCCGACCAGCGCGACCTTTCCGCCGTGGGTGAAGGCGGGCAGGGCGGGGAACAGATGCCGCATCTCGTACCGGATCCAGGTGGCGGGGTCGGTCTCGGCGAGGATCCGCGGGACGGGGTCGTGCCAGCCCTCGAAGAAGCCGCGCAGTTCGTCGGCGGTCGTCGCCTCCGGCACGGTGGCGTACCAGTTGGTGCGGCCCGGTTCGACCGGGGTCATGCCGAAGAACCGGCCCCGGCCCCAGGTCTCGCCATGGATGCCGCTGTCGAAGTCCGCGATGCCGATCCAGGCGACGGTCCCGACGTGCCGCGGGCCGCTGCGCGCTCCGAAGCGCGCGGTACGCACGGCGCTGTGGATTCCGTCGGCGCCGACGACCAGGTCGTGGTCGGCCGCCAGTGCCTCGACGTCGGAGACCGTCCGCCCGAGTTCGATGGGTACGTCGCGGAAGGCTTCCAGCTCGGCCACCAGGGCATCAATCAGGTACGGCCGGGAGACCAGCAGTTCGGGGCGGCCGGCCTTGCGCTCGATGCGTTCCAACGGGAGGTTCGCCATGACCTTCCCCCGTGGGGTGCGGATCCGTGCGCCCCGGTAGGGAACCGCCCGCCTGGCGACCGCCTCGCCCACTCCCAGGCGGTCCAGGGCGGCCTGCGCGGTGGGGTGGATGCCGAACGCGGTGCCGTACCGCTCCAGCGCCGTCCGCCGCTCGAGGATCGACACCGCCCATCCCGCCCGGCGCAGCCCGATCGCCGTCGCCAGCCCGCCGACTCCCGCGCCCACCACGACCGCTGTCCCGGTCACGCCGCCTCCCGCCCTGTCGCGCCACCCAGCTACCACCACAACTGTGGTACCACGGGTGGGGTAGTGTGGCACAGCGAGAACCCCACAGCAAGAACCCCACAGGAGGAGGGCCGGGGTGAATACGGACCGGCGGGACCGGCTGCGGGACGCGGCCATCGAGGTGCTGGCCGACGCGGGGGGACGCGGCCTGACCCACCGAGCCGTCGACGCCGCCGCGAAGGTGCCGCCCGGCACCACCAAGAACTACTTCCCGACCAGGGACGCCCTGCTGCGCGCGGTGGCCGAGCGCTGCCTGGAGCAGTACCGCGAGATCACGGCCCGACTGGCCGCCGCCGGAACCGGGCCCGGCCCGGGGCCCGGCCCCACCGGCCGTGAGGGCTTGGTGGCCATGTTGCGGGCGCTCCTGGAGAACGTCGCCGGGCCCGGGCGCCCCCGCCTGCTCGCCTATGTGGAACTACAGGCCGAGGCGGCTCGCAAACCCTGGCTGTCGGCCATCCTCGACCCGATCGCCGCCTCCGACTTCGCGGGGTTCGAACGGGCCCAGCGGGCCGCCGGACTGCCCGTGACGCCGCAGCGGGCCGCCGTCGCCACCCTCGCCCTGCACGCCGCGATCCCGCATCTGCTGGCAGGCGGCTCCGACACGCTGACCGCCGCCGGCCTGGACGACCCCGACCGCTTCGTCCGCGGCCTCCTCGATGCGGTCTACCCGGAGAACGCCGACGGATCCGACCCGATCGCCGACGGATCCGGCCCGATCGCCAATGGCTCCGACCCGACGACCCGACGGTCACACGATCGGGCGGACACGTCCTAGTCGGACATCGGGTCCGGGGCGTCCTCCCGGGTGGCGGGGAAGATCAGCCGCGCGGAGAGCGTGAACAGGCCCAGGCACCCCAGCACCAGACCGTGGCGCAGCCACCTGATGCCGCCCTCCCAGTCGCTGGGAGCGCCGAAGGCCAGCCAGACTACGGTGGCCAGGGCGACCACCAGGGTCACCACACCGGCCACGCGGCTCAATACGGGGCTCATGCGCTCACTATCGTCAGGGGGCCTCCGGATTCGCAACCGAAATCCCCCTCACCCCCTGGCAGTTCGGCCGAACCAGACGCCCGTGGCCGCGCAGGCGGCGGCCGCGATGAGGAAGGCCCAGGACGCACCGCCCGTCCGGTCGGCCATGAGCGGCGCGCCCATCGTGGCGACGCCCAGGCTCGCGCCCGCCTGCCGGGCGGCGTTGAGGAGCCCGCCGGCCGCGCCGGCCGCGCTCTGCGGGGCGGCCCCGACCACGGCGGTGACCAGGGCGGGGAGGGCGAAGGAGACGCCGAGGCCGGTCAGGAGGAGGCCCACGGCCAGCCGGCCGTAGGGGGCTTCGGCGCCGCCGGCCAGGGCGAGGGTCGCGGTGCCGGCGGCGAGGAGGACCAGGCCGCCGAGCACGGGGCGGCGCGGGCCGACCTTGGCGACGATGCGGCCGGTCAGCGGCGGGTTCAGGGCGAACGGCAGGGTGAGGGGGAGGAAGGCGAGTCCGGTGGCCACCGGCCCCATGCCGTGGGCCTGGAGCAGCAGCGGGAGGACGAAGAGGGTTCCGGTGAGGGTGAAGTTGACCGCGGCGCCCGCCGCGAGGCCCGCGCGGACGGCCCCGGAGCGCACCAGGTCCCGGTGGAACACGGGGGCCGGGCTGCGGCGTTCGAGTACGGCCAAGACGGCTGCCGCCGCGGCGGCGCCGGCCAGGGCGGCGGCGGTGTGACCCCAGGCCCGCGCGCCGGCCGCGATGAAGCCGTCCGTGGCCAGCGCCAGGCATACGCAGGCGGTGAGCTGGGCCGGCCAGTCCAGGCGGCGGTCGCCGCGCGGACAGCGCAGCCGCCGGGTCGCGGTCAGGGCGAGGACCACGGCGCCGAGGGGGACGTTGACGAGGAAGACCGCGCGCCAGCCCGCGACCCCCACCAGCGCCCCGCCCGCGAGGGGGCCCGCGGCGACGGCCGCACCGCTGATCGCCGCCCACGTCGCGACGGCCCGGGCGCGCCGGCCCGGGTCCGGGTAGAGGCGGCCGATCAGCGCCAGCGACGAGGGCACGCAGGCCGCCGCCGCGGCCCCCAGGGCCATCCGTACGGCGACCAGCGCGCCGACGGTCGGGGCCAGCGCGCACAGCGCGGAGCCCGCAGCGAACAGGGCGATACCGGCCCGGAAGAGCCGGTGGGCGCCGAGCCGGTCGGACAGCGCCCCGGCGGACAGCAGCAGGGCGGCGAAGACGACGGTGTAGCCGGTGGTGGCCCACTGAAGGCCGGCTACGGAGGTGTGCAGCGAGCCCGCGAGGTCGGGCTCGGCGACGGACAGCACGGTGGTGTCCAGCAGCACCATGAAGTACCCGAGCGAGATGCCCAGCAGGGCCGGCCGGGTGGGGTGGGCCGGGTGGCGGGGCGCGGCGGCCGTGGTGACGGGCGTGGCTGGGGTTGGGGCGACGGGCGTGGCTGGGGGTGGGGCTGGGGGTGGGACTGGGGCTGTGGGCGGGGCTGTGGCTGGGGCCGGTTGGGGGGTGGGGTTGTCGGGTGTCATGTTCGGCACTGTGCGGCCAAGGGCCGCGCGGCTCCACCGGGCCGGACGTACACTCCGTTCGGAAATTCCGCACGCCCGGCGCGGCGGACGTCACAAGGGAGCGGAACAGCGGTGGAGCTGCGGCAACTGCGGACGTTCGAAGCCGTGTTGCGGCACGGGACGGTCACCGAGGCGGCCAACGCCCTCGGGCTCGCGCCGTCCTCGGTCTCCGCGCGGATACGGGAGCTGGAGAAGGCGGTGGGCGTCGCCCTGTTCGACCGTACGGCGAACGGGATGCGCGCCACGCCCGCCGGGGAGCGGATGGCACCCTGGGCGCGGCGTCTGCTGGAACAGGCCGAGCAGGCGGTCAGGGAGGTCGGCGGAGGCCGCCGCGCCCTGCGGCTCGGGGCACTGGAGACCATCGCCGCCACCTGCGTACCGGCCGTGCTCGAGCGGCTCGCGCGGCGCCATCCCGGCCTCGCCGTCGACGTACGGGTCGCCGCCGACCGCGGGCTGCTCCTCGACGAGGTCCTGACCGGGGGGCTCACCGCCGCCCTGCTGCTGGACCTCGGCACCGCGCTCGGCGGCCTGGGCTTCCCCGTGCCGCCGGCGCCGCTGACCTGCCTGGACGTGGACACCGTCCCGCTGGACCTGGTCGCCGCGCCCGGCCACCGGCTGGCCGGGGGCCGACCCCTGCGCCCCGCCGACCTCCAGGGGGAGAAGCTCCTGGTCAACGTGGCGCAGTGCTCCTTCCGGATGGCCGCCGACCAGCTGCTCGGACCCGAGGTCGAGCGGGTCGACGCCGGTGGGGTCGCGGTGATGCGCGCCTGGGCGGAGCAGGGGCTCGGCATCGCGCTGCTGCCCCGGTTCGCCGTGGCCGAGGCGGTGCGGGCCGGCCGCCTCGCCCGGCTCGGCCTGCCCACCCGCGACCTCCGGCTGCGGCTGGTGTGGAGCGCCCCGGCCGAAGAGGTGCCCGAGGTCCGCGAGTTGCTGTACGCGGCCAGCGCGCTGCCCCGCTGATGGGAAAGAGGACTGCCGCTTCTGCACCGCTGGAGGACGGGTGGACGGGCGGCGATACGCGACACCATCGGGGCCCATCCGGCCGTACGGGGCCGCCGAGCCTAACCTAGTGCCCAAGCAGAGCCGTTCGGGCAGCGGAAAGCAGCGGACAAAGCGGCGCAAAAAGGGGAATGAGGATGAGTGATGCCGCTGAGCAGCGGGGATCCTGAAGCCATAGGCGGCTACGCCCTGGTCGACCGACTCGGCGCGGGGGGCATGGGCGTCGTCTACCTCGGGCGCTCGGCCTCGGGGCGGTATGTCGCGGTCAAGCTCGTGCACGAGCAGTACGCGCGGGACGAGGAGTTCCGGACGCGCTTCCGGCAGGAGGTCGCGGCGGCGCGCAAGGTGAGCGGGGCGTTCACCGCGCCCGTGGTGGACGCCGATCCGGACGCCGACCGGCCCTGGATGGCCACGCTGTACGTGCCCGGGAGCACCCTGGCCGAAGTCGTGCGCAAGGGAGGCCCGCTGGACGGGTCGGCGCTGCGGACGCTGGGGCTGGGGCTGGTCGAGGCGCTGCGCGACATCCACCAGGTCGGCGTGGTGCACCGGGACCTGAAGCCCTCCAACATCCTGATGGCCGAGGACGGGCCGCGCGTCATCGACTTCGGCATCTCCCGCGCCGCCGACAACCAGACGCTCACCGTCACCGTCGGGAGGGTGCTGGGCACCCCGCCCTTCATGTCGCCGGAGCAGCTGCGCACCCCCCGGGAGGTCACCGCCGCCTCCGACGTGTTCTCGCTGGGGTCGCTGCTGGTGTACGCGGCCAGGGGGACGGGGCCGTTCGACTCCGACAGCCCGTATGTGACCGGCTACCAGGTGATGTACGAGCGGCCGACGCTGGCCGGGGTCCCGGAGCCGCTCGTGGAGATCGCCGAGCGCTGTCTGGACAAGGACCCGGCCAAGCGGCCGGAACTGGCCGAGCTGCACCGTATGCTCCGCGCGCTGCCGGACTTTCCGGCCGCGAAGCCCACGGCCAACGTCCCCTCCTCGGTCAACGTCCCGTCGGCCGGCGCGCCCTCGGCCAACGCGCCCGCCGCCGGCGCCTCCTCGGCCGGCACCCACGCGGCCGACGCGCCCTCCTCGGCCACCGGCCCCGGCCCCGGTCCCGGGAGCGGGCGCCGGCGGCGCGCACGGCTGATCCTCACCGCGGTCGGCGCGACCCTCGCCGTCGCCGGGCTGACCGTCGCGGCGATGGTGTTCGCGGCGGATCGGAAGGCGCCGCCCGGCAGCGCCACCGCGTCCGAGCGCCCCGCGGCGCTGCCCGCGGGCTGGCGACCCTGGCGGGCGGACCTGAGCGTGGCCACCCCCGGCCCCCCTCTGACGTACGGCCAGTCCGGCTGTGCGCCCGGAGCCACCGCGGTGTACTGCGGCGGCGACGGGTTCACCGTCGCCAAGGTGGACGCCGCCACCGGCCGGATCCGGTGGCGGTGGGGCACCGCTCCCCAGAAGGCGCGGCCGATCGGGGTGCGGGACGGGGTCGTCTACGTCTTCCAGGAGTCGGACCAGGCGGGCCGCCGGCTGGTGGTGGCGCTGGACGCCGCCACCAGGGAGCGGCGGTGGGAGCGGGAGGCCAGCCCCTCCGCGTCGGTGGCGCTGTTCTCCGGCGGGCTGCTGACGCTGTCTCCCCAGCAGAACGAGCTCATCGCCTACGACGCGTCGGGCGAGCCGCTGTGGCGGTCGCCGGCGCGCGCGGGGAGCTTCTGCGAGCCCACGGTGCTGGGCGGCGCCCCGTACGCCCTCTGCGCGCCCATCGACCACAACGGGCTGGCCACCGAGGGCCCGTACACCCTGCTGCGGCTCGACCCCGCCGACGGCGCGCAGAGCGAGCTGGCGACCCTCCCCCGCAAGACGCTGGCGCTGGGCGCCGTCCGCGGGCAGCCGCTCTTCCTCGTGCCGCAGACCGCGAAGGAGGTGTACGACTCGGGGTACGTGCGGCCGTACAACGCCCTGGTCCGGGTGGATCCGCGCACCGGCGAGACCAAGCGGACCGCGCTGTCCCACACCATGCGCGGCTCGGCCACCCTGCTGAACGGCGTCGTCTACTTCGTCGAGGGCAACGGCACCGTCAGCGCCGTGTCCGCGGACAGCGGCAAGCGGCTGTGGCAGCGGGCGACGGACACGGAGAACCTGTCCGCGCCGGTGGCGTCGGCGAAGTACGGGCGGCTGTACTTCTGCAACCGCTTCGGCCGGCTGCTGGCCCTGGACACCCGGACCGGGAAGGAGGCGTGGCACACCGCCGCGCTGAACGACATCGGGAGCGCGTCGTCGGACAACCCGCCGAGCGTGTCGCTCGTCAAGGACGCGATCGTGGCAACGGCCGGGAGCACGGCGTTCTCCGTGCGCCCGGACCGGCCCACGGCCCCCGCCTCGGCCCGGACGTCCCCGTCCGGCGCGGGGTGAGCCGCCGCCCGGCTCAGGCCAGCATGCCGCCGTCGACCCTGAGGACCGTGCCGGTCACATAGGACGCGCGGTCGCTGAGCAGCCAGGCCGCGGCCTGGGCGATCTCGTCGGGGTCGGCGGCGCGGCGCAGCGGGGTGTCGGCGTTGAGGCGCTCGATGACGCCGGGGGACTCCGCCTCCCAGTCGTGCAGCATCTCGGTGAGCGTGGTGCCGGGCGCGATGGCGTTGACGCGGATGCCTTCGGGGCCGTACGTGACGGCGGCCGACAGGGTGAGGCTGTCGACCGCCCGCTTCGTGGCGCCGTACGCGGGCAGGAGGTCCTCGCCTGGAACGCGCTGGCCACCGCCCTCATGGAGGACTTCTCCGCCCTCCCGCGCCGCGACCGCAATCTGATCCGGCGGGCCTTCCTGGGGCCGCTCCCGCACGGGCGGCGGCTGTACGGCCTGTCGGATGCCGACGCCGACGAGTTCGCCCGGACGTCGGCCCGGGGGCTGCGCGCCGTCGCGGCCCGCTACCCCGACGACCCGGAGGTGGTGGAGCTGGTGCGGGAACTGCGCGAGGGGAGCGAGGAGTTCGCCCGGCTGTGGGACTCGCACGACGTGTGCCCGCGGCCGACCCTGTGCAAGACCTTCCACCACCCGCTCGTCGGCGCGATCGGCGTCAACTGCGATGTGCTGGACATCACCGACCGGGACCAGCAGGTGATCATCTACACGGCCGCGCCCGGCACGCCGTCCGAGGAGGCGCTGCGGCTGCTGTCGGCCGTCGCGGTCACGTCCCCTGGTGCCACAGGCTGACCGCGAGGCCGAGACCGGCCAGGGCGATGGCGATCCGCAGCGGGGTCTCGGGCAGCCGCCGTACGATCAGCGGCCCCACCCAGCTGCCCGCGAAGGCGCCGAGGCCGAGCGCCACGGCGGCGCCCCAGTGCACCGGCGCGACGAGGACGTAGGCGACCGCGGCGGTCACGTTCGCCGCGCCGGTGGCGATGTTCTTGACGGCGTTGGTGACCGGGAGCGGCTCACCGGCGGACGCGGACAGCGAGAGCACCGCCAGCATGAGCACGCCGGATGCCGCGCCGAAGTAGCCGCCGTACAGGCCGACCAGCAGCACCGCGCAGGCCATGGGGAGGGTGAGGCGGGCGGTGTGACCGGGACCGGCGGCGGTGTCGCGCCGCGGCCGGGAGGCCACCAGGCGGCGCAGCGGGTCGCGGACCAGGATCAGCACCGAGCCGAGCGCGATGAGCCACGGCACGACGGCCTCGAAGGCGGAGGACGGGGTGCCGAGCAGCAGCGCGGCCCCGACCGCGCCGCCGAGCGCGGCGACGGCCGCGAGCCGCAGCAGGCGGGCGCGCTGGCCGCGCAGTTCGGTGCGGGATCCGGCCGCGGTGCCCACCGTGTTGGAGAACAGCGCGACCGTGTTCGTCACATTGGCGGCGACCGGCGGCAGCCCGGCGGCGAGCAGCGCGGGGTAGCTGAACAGCGAGGCCAGTCCGGCGATCGAGCCGGCGAGCCCCGAGGCTACGCCGGCCGACACCAGCAGCGCCGAGGACCCGATGCCCATGGATGCCCCCTCCTGCCGGTGCCTGCCCTTGCCTGCCGGTGCCTGCCCTTGCCTGCCCGGGTCTGCCGGTGCCTGCCGGTGCCTGCCTGGGACTGCCGGTGGCTGCCGGTGCCCGCCTGTGTCGGTGTGCCGTCGGCTCATCCTCCAGACTGACTGTCTCGTATGCAAGACAGTGTCCACATACTTAGACGTGACCCCTGCCTAGACGCCTATCAGCTCGTCCAAGACGTCCGTCATGGTCACGAAGCCGAGCACGGCACCTCCGTCGCCGGTCACCACCGCCAGGTGGGTGCCCGCGCCGCGCATCGCGGTGAGGGTGTCGTCCAGCGGGGTGTCCGCGCGGACGCGGGTGACGGGGTGCAGGGCGGTGCGCGGGAAGGGCTTGTCCCGGTCGGCCGCCCCGAGGGTGTCCTTGATGTGGAGGTAGCCCAGGACCGCCCCGGCCGGGCCGGTGACCGGCAGGCGGGAGTAGCCGGAGGCGGCCGCGGCGCGCTCCAGCTGGTCGGGGGTGACCTGGGAGCCGACGGTGACCATGTCGTCCAGCGGGACGAGGATGTCGCCGACCCGGCGGGTGCCCAGCTCCAGGGCGTCGCGCAGCCGCTCGCCGCCGGAGGGGTCCAGCAGGCCCGCGTCGCTGGAGTCCCGGACCAGACGGATCAGCTCGTCGTCGGTGAAGACCGACTCGACCTCGTCCTTGGGCTCGACCTTCAGCAGCCGCAGGATCGCGTTGGCGAAGGCGTTGATGCCGAAGACGACAGGGCGCAGGGCGCGGGTGAGGGCCACCAGGGGCGGGCCGAGGAGCAGCGCGGTGCGCTCGGGCGCGGCGAGGGCGATGTTCTTGGGCACCATCTCGCCGATGAGCATGTGCAGATAGGTGGCCGCGGCGAGGGCCAGGACGAAGGCGATCGGGTGCACCAGGGCGTCCGGGACGCGCACCGCGTCGAAGGCGGGCTCCAGCAGGTGGGCGATGGCCGGCTCGGCGACCGCGCCCAGGACCAGGGAGGAGACGGTGATGCCCAGCTGGGCGGTGGCCATCAGGGCGGACAGGTGCTCCAGCGCCCACAGGGTGGCGCGGGCCCGCCGCTCCCCCGTCCGCGCCCGGGGCTCGATCTGGCTGCGGCGCACCGAGATCAGGGCGAACTCGGCGCCGACGAAGAAGGCGTTGGTGAGCAGGGTGAAGGCGCCGATGGCCAGCTGCAGGACGGTCATCGGGCCTCCTCCTGAGGCGTCGCGGGCTTCGCGGCCGCTGCGGGACTACCGGACGTCGCGGGCTTCGCGGCCGCCGCGGGTGTCGCGGACTTCGCGGGCGCCGCGGGCTCCGTGGGCTTCGCGGGGGCGGTGAGGGTGACGCGGTCGGCGCGGTGGTGGTCGACGTCGAGCACGGTCAGCTCCCAGCCGTCGAGGTGGACGGTGTCGCCTTCGGCGGGGATGCGCGCCAGGCGGGTGGCGAGCAGCCCGGCCAGGGTCTCGTACGGGCCGTCGGGCGCGGCGAGGCCGATGCCGGCGAGCTGGTCGAGGCGGACGCCGCCGTCGGCCTCCCAGACGGCGCGGCCGTCGTCGGCGGGCGGAGCGGGCAGCAGGTCGGGGGGGTCGAGCGGGTCGTGTTCGTCGCGGACCTCGCCGATGACCTCCTCGACGACGTCCTCGACGGTGACCACCCCGGCGGTGCCGCCGTACTCGTCGATGACCACACCAC
>NZ_MAXF01000072.1 GCF_001704635.1 Streptomyces sparsogenes
CGAGGCCGATGCCGGCGAGCTGGTCGAGGCGGACGCCGCCGTCGGCCTCCCAGACGGCGCGGCCGTCGTCGGCGGGCGGAGCGGGCAGCAGGTCGGGGGGGTCGAGCGGGTCGTGTTCGTCGCGGACCTCGCCGATGACCTCCTCGACGACGTCCTCGACGGTGACCACCCCGGCGGTGCCGCCGTACTCGTCGATGACCACGGCCATGGCGCCCTCGGCGCGCAGGCGCTGCAGCAGGGTGCCGACGGGCAGGGTGTCGGGCACCAGCAGCGGGCGCGTGGCCAGGTCGGTGACGGGGGTGGCGGCGCGCTTGGCCGGGTCCAGGGCGAGCACGTCGCGGATGTGGACGGTGCCGATGACCTCGTCCAGGCTGTCGCGGTAGACGGGGAAGCGGGACAGGCCGGTGGCGAAGGTGAGGTCGGCGGCGTCGGCGGCGGTGGCGTGGGCCTCCAGGGCCTGGACGTCCACGCGCGGGGTCATCACGTTCTCGGCGGTCAGCTCGCCCAGGTGGAGGGTGCGGACGAACAGCTCGGCCGAGTCCTGCTCGATGGCCCCCCGCTCGGCGGAGTGGCGGACCAGGGCCACCAGTTCCTCGGGGGTGCGGGCGCCGGCCAGTTCCTCGGCGGGCTCCAGGCCCATGCGGCGTACGAACCGGTTGGCGGTGTTGTTGAGGTGGCGGATGAAGGGCGAGAAGGCGGCGGTGAAGCCGCGCTGGGGGCCCGCCACGACCTTGGCCACGGCCAGCGGGCGGGAGATGGCCCAGTTCTTGGGCACCAGCTCGCCGACCACCATCAGCACCACCGTGGAGACGGCCACGCCCAGGACGGTGGCCACCGAGGAGGCGGCGCCGCCCAGGCCGACGGCCCGCAGGGGCCCGAGCAACAGCGCGGCGAGTGAGGGCTCGGCGAGCATGCCGATCACCAGGGAGGTGACGGTGATGCCCAGTTGGGCGCCGGACAGCTGGAAGGTCAGCCGGCGGACCGCCGCCAGCGCGCCCCCGGCGCCGCGCTCGCCCGCCTCGGCGGCGCGCTCCAGCTCACCGCGCTGGACGGTGGTGAGCGAGAACTCGGCGGCCACGAAGACCGCGCAGGCCAGGGTGAGGACCAGGGCGAGGAGGAGCAGCAGGACCTCGGTCACCGTGCCACCCCCCACTTCCTGCTCGACTGCCGACGGGGGACGACACGGCCGGTACTGGGAGGTTCACCCATGGCGGGTCCGCCGCTCCTTTCCTCGTTCTCTCAGGGTTTCCGGGGTCTCTCGGGGCTTTCCGGAGCCTCGGGGTTTCCGGGGGACGCATCCTCCCCCAGCCAACGTAAAGGGATGGTAAAGCATTCCCGAGGGGACGCGCCGCCTCTATGCTTCTACATGCGTGTAGAGAACGACGCGGAACAGAATACTTGTGAAGGAGTGAACGCCGCGATGGTGTTCAAACGACTGCTCGGCTCCCTCGGCATCGGCGGCCCCACCGTGGACACGGTCCTGGAGGGCGGCCCGGTGCGCCCCGGTGGCGCGCTGAGCGGCCAGGTCCACCTCAAGGGCGGGTCCTCGGACTTCGACATCGAGCAGATCACCCTGGAGCTGGTCGCCCGGGTCGAGGCCGAGTACGAGGAGGGCGAGCGCGAAGGCGTCGTGGCCTTCGACCGCTTCACGGTCGGCGGCGGGTTCCGGCTCGCCGAGGGGGAAGACCGCAGCGTCCCGTTCTCCGTCACCCTCCCGTGGGAGACGCCCGTCACCGAGCTGTACGGGCAGCCGCTGGGCATCGTCCTGGGTGTGCGCACCGAACTGGCGGTGGCGGGCGCCAAGGACAAGGGCGACCTGGACCCGCTGACCGTGGGCCCGCTGCCCGCCCAGGAGGCGGTCCTGGAGGCCTTCGGACAGCTGGGCTTCGGCTTCAAGTCGGCCGACCTGGAACTGGGTCACATCCGTGGCACGGGGCAGACGCTGCCGTTCTACCAGGAGATCGAACTCACCCCCGCGCCGCAGTACGCCCACGCCGTGAACGAGATCGAGGTCACCTTCCTCGCCCACCCCGGCGGCATGGAGGTCGTCCTGGAGGCCGACAAGCGCGGCGGGCTCTTCTCCGGCGGCCACGACGCCGTCAACCGCTTCACGGTCGGCCACGAGGGCGTCGAACACCGCGACTGGAACGCGGAGGTGGACGCCTGGGTGCGGCAGATGGTCGAGAACCACGGCTCGTACGGCTCCCACGGCGCGCCCTACGGGCAGGGTTACGGCCACCACGACGGGTATGCGCACGACGGCCACGGCCACGGACACGGACATGGCCACGGACACGGACATGGCCACGGGCACGACGGCCACCACCGCTCCGGCCCGAGCACCGGCGCGGTGGTCGCGGGCGTCGCGGCCGGGGTCGCGGTCGGCGTGGTCGGCGGCATCGTGGCGGCCGAGGTGGTCGACGAGATCGGCGACGCCTTCGAGGACGAAGAGGACTGAGGCGGCAAAGAGGACCGAGACGGCGAAGAGGACCGAGCCGACGAAGGGGACGACCGAGCCGGAAGGCCGCGCGCCCTGCTAGCTTTTACACCACTGTAGAAACACCTCACGTACGGAGTTCTCATGGCCCTGTGGGATCGCATCAAGGATTCCGCCCAGACGATGCAGACCCAGCTCGTCGCGAAGAAGAACGACCTCAAGAGCGGGGCGTTCCGCGACGCGAGCATGGCGATGTGCGCCCTGGTCGCGGCGGCCGACGGCAGCGTCGACCCGTCCGAGCGGCAGCGCGTCGCCCAACTCATCGCCACGAACGAGGTGCTGCAGAACTTCCCCGCGGACGACCTGCAGCGCCGCTTCAACGACTACCTCAACAAGCTCACCGCCGACTTCGACTTCGGCAAGGTCAGCCTGTTGCAGGAGGTCGCCAAGGCGAAGAAGAAGCCCGCCGAGGCGCGGGCCGTCATCCAGATCGGCATCGTCATCGGCGGCGCCGACGGCGACTTCGACAAGACCGAGCAGGCCGTGGTCCGCGAGGCCTGCTTCGCGCTCGACCTGCCGCCGGCCGAGTTCGACCTGTAGGCCAACGCCTCCGGCGCCGGCGCCCTACAGGGGGGTGGCGGCCTGGAGGACGAGGAACAGCGCCACCGCCGCGTTCGCCGAGGACAGCGCGGACGCGGCGGTGCCGGCGGCCGCGATCCACGCGGCCAGCCCGGCCGCGGTGGCCACCGGCGGCCACCACCGGGCCGGGGGCACCGGGCCCAGCAGCGCGGCCACCCGCCGGGGCACGGGCCCGGGCGCGGCGAAGCCCGCCAGCGTGGGGGCGGGCGTGCCCTGGGAGACCAGGGCCGCCTTGCCCACCGCCCGCGCCATCACCCGGCGGTCCCCCACCGCCCGGGCCGCCTCCTCGTCGGCCCACCGCTCCGCGCAGTAGGCCACCGCGCCCCGCAGCGCGTGCAGCAGCGGGTTCGCCCGCGCCGCCAACTGGGCCACCAGGAGGTGGCGGTGGTGCCGCCCGTCCAGGTGGGCCCGCTCATGGGCGATCAGCGCCTGCCTCTCTCGCGCGGTCAGGCAGTCCAGCATCGCGGTGGAGACGACGATCCGCCCCCGCTCGCGACACGCCCCGGGCCCGCCCGGCAGGGCGTACGCGTACGCCTTGCCGTCGGGCAGCACCGCGACCGGCGACTGCGGCAGGCCGGCCAGCGCCGCCTGGGCGCGCCGCCGCACGCTCACATGCCGCACCACCGTGGCCGTACAGCCGACGGCCACCACGGCCAGCGCGCCGATCGCGGCCTTCCCGGCCACCTCGTCGTACGGCACCGCGGCCCGCACCTCGGGGTCGGACCAGCCGTCCGGGAGCGGATTGCCCGGCAGTTGGGCCGTGCCGACGACGACCAGCAGGCCCAGGCACAGCGTCGAGCACAGCGCGAGCACGCCCCCGACGAAGGTCAGCAGGCGGGTGGCGGCACGCGGGTGGAGATGCTGCTCGGCCAGGCGCGCGATCGGCAGCGCCGTGAGCGGCAGCACCAGGGGGAGGAAGACGAACACGCCCATGTCAGCCCTCCGACTCCTCCGCGGCCTCGCCCAACAGGTCGCGCAGCAGCCGCTCGTCGTCCGCCGACAGCCCCGTCACAAAGCTCGCCAGCACGGCCTCCCGGTCGTCCTGGCCGTCCAGCACCCGGCGCATCCGCAGCGCGGCCAGGCCCGCCTCGTCGGCCTGGGCCCGCCACACGAACGACCGGCCCACCCGCTCCCGCGCCACGGCCTGCTTGGTGTGCAGCCGGGAGAGGATCGTCATCACCGTCGTGTACGCCAGGTCGCCCTCGAGCCGCTCCTGCACCCAGGCCGCCGTGACCGGGCCGCCCGCCCGGCACAGCACCTCCAGGACCTGCGCCTCCAGCTCGCCCTGCCCGCGCCGACGAGAACGCGGGCGCGGACCGTCCTTGTCCTGGTCCCTCACACCGTCTCCCTCCGCTCCGCCGGGACGCGCCGTACGCCGCCGGGCCGCGCGCTGCTCGCGGCCGGCTGACACAGGACCGTACCTCCTCGGAGGCCCCGCACCGGCCCCCTGAGTCTTCTACAGTGATGTAGATTTTGCTTCCGGCCCATCGGGCGCAGACCCCTTGGGCACTGACCCATCGGGCACTGGCCCACCGAGCACAGGAGGAGAACGTGGGAGTTTCCCTGTCCAAAGGCGGCAACGTCTCGCTCACCAAGGAGGCACCGGGCCTGACGGCCGTCCTGGTCGGCCTCGGCTGGGACGTGCGGACCACGACAGGCACGGACTACGACCTGGACGCCAGCGCCCTGCTCCTGGAGGAGTCCGGCAAGGTGGCCTCCAACCAGCATTTCGTCTTCTACAACAACCTCACCAGCCCCGACGGCTCGGTCGAGCACACCGGCGACAACCTCACCGGCGAGGGCGAGGGCGACGACGAGGTCATCAAGGTCGACCTGGCCGCCGTACCCGCCGAGGTCACCAGGATCGTCTTCCCGGTGTCCATCCACGACGCCGAGGCACGCGGCCAGAGCTTCGGCCAGGTGCGCAACGCCTTCATCCGCGTCGTCAACCAGGCCGGCGGCGCCGAGATCGCCCGCTACGACCTGAGCGAGGACGCGGCGACGGAGACCGCGATGGTCTTCGGCGAGCTGTACCGCCACGGCGCGGAGTGGAAGTTCCGGGCGGTCGGCCAGGGTTACGCCTCCGGCCTCGCGGGCATCGCCGCCGACTTCGGCGTCAACGTCTGATCCGCGACGGCCCCGGCGCCGGCCCTCACGTCACCCCGACCGCACCGCCACGCCCAGGAAAGCAGGTACCGATGCTCGGGATCAGTGAGCTCTCGCTCCTCCTCATCGTCGTCATCGTCGTGATCGGGGCCAAGAAGCTCCCGGACCTGGTCCGCTCCATGGGCAAGTCGGCCCGCATCCTCAAGAGCGAGGCCAAGGCGATGAACTCCGACGCCTCGCCCGCCGTCTCCCAGGACGGGTCCGGACACCGGGTGATCCGGGCCGAGCCCGGCGATGTCATCCGCTCCCGGACGGAGACCGATCCGGGCCACGGCAAGGAGGGCGGCAAGGACGGCGGCACAGGCGACGACAACGGCACGGGCCGGGGCCACGGCACGGGCACCGGCAGCGGCGCCGGGCCGCGCTGATCGCGCTCAGGCGGGGGCCACGGCCGCACAGCACCGAGCGGAACTGTCGGTACCCTGAAGCGGTCGCGGTCCCCCCACCACCACCTCGTACGGTGCCGTTGTCCGTCCGCGTCGGTTTGCTTCAGGTTCGATCAGGATCGAGGTTGGTGCGCACGTGCTGGTGGCGGATCGGTACCGGTTGGAGACGCCCATAGGCCGCGGAGGCATGGGCGAGGTCTGGCGCGCCACCGACGAGGTGCTGAGACGGACGGTCGCCGTCAAGTTGCTGATCGGGGACGACCCCGGCTCACAGGCGGCGGCCCGCTTCCGGCTCGAGGCCCAGACGGCGGCCCGGCTGAGCCACCCCAACATCGTGGGCGTCTTCGACTTCGGGGCGCGCGACGGGCGTTTCTACCTGGTGATGGAGTTGGTCGAGGGCCGCAGCCTCGCCCAGGAGCTGGCCGCCGAGGGCACGCTCCGCGCGGAGCGGGTGGCCGCGGTCGCCGCCCAGGCGGCCGCGGGGCTGGCGTCCGCGCACCGCACGGGGATCGTCCACCGGGACATCAAGCCGGGCAACCTGATGTCCGATGCCGACGGGATGGTCAAGATCGGCGACTTCGGGATCGCCCGGTTCGTCGACGACCCCGCCACCGCGCTCACCACTGCCGGGCAGATCATCGGCACCAGCCTCTACCTCGCCCCCGAGCGCGCCCTGGGGCGGCCCGCAGGGCCGGCCTCCGACGTGTACTCGCTGGGCTGCCTGCTGTACCAACTGCTGACCGGCACCCCGCCGTTCCAGGCGGACACCTCCGCCGCCACGCTCGCCCAGCACATCGACGCCCCGCCGCTGCCGCCCAGCCACCGGGGCGCCGCCCTGCCGCCCGCCTTCGAGAACTACCTGCTCGGCATGCTCGCCAAGCAGCCCGAGGACCGCCCCACCGCGCAGCAGATCGCCGACTGGTTCGGCTCCGGCGCCTGGCAGGGCCGCCCCGAGCCCATGCCGGAGCCCATGCCCGCCCCCGCGCCCGCGCCCGCCGCCATGCCGGGGCCGCCCCCGCACGCCCAGGTCTTCGGCACCACACCGGTCGCCGGCCCGGCATCCGGAGCGGCCACCATGCCGCCCCGCGCGCCCGAGACACCTTCCGTGGCCACGTACCGCCTGCCCCAAGCCGCCGCGCCGGCCGACCGACGGCGCCGGCCCGCCCCCGCGCAGCGGCAGGGCGCCCGCGAACTCGTCCGGCGCCGGCCGAGGGTGGCGAGCCTGATCGCCGGTCTGGTGGCCTTCGTCATCGCGATTCTGATCGGCATCGCCTTGTTCTGATCCGCCGACGGGCCCCGCGGTCAGCCGGACACGGGCCGGGCTTCCAGCGTCCGTTTGATGACGTCCATGCCCTGGACCATGGCCGCCCCGATGGGCTCGGCGAGGTCGTCGGGGAGTACGTCATGGTACGCCCGCCGGGACCCCCAGACCGCCGCGCTCCACCGCGACCTGGCGGCCCTGACCCCGCGCGAGGCGGAGGTCCTGCGGCTGCTGGCGCAGGGCCTGAGCAACGCCGAACTCGCCGCCCGGCTCCGTCTGTCCGAGGCGACCGTCAAGACGCATGTGGCCCGCATCCTCGCCGAACTCCAGCTCCGCGACCGCGTCCAGGCCGTGGTCGTCGCGTATGAGACCGGGCTGGTCAGCCCGGGTGGACGGCGGGAGACCGACGGCGGCTGAGAAGAACCGCCCCGGTTTCCGTATCTCTTCGGTATGCGACGACAACCGATGAGGGGCGGCCCGGGCGGCCCGGTGAAAAGCAGGAAGAGACACAAGCGGTCCCGAGTGATCGTGATCTCCGTGGTCGGTGCGACGGCGTTGGCCGTGGGGGGCGGAGCGCTCCTGATGACCGACAACAACGCCTCGGCCGCCAAGGAGACCCCCGCGCAGCAGGCGGCCGCGCGGGCCGGGATGACGGTCAAGTGCCCGGATGTCGCCACCAGCCTGTCGAGCGTGCCGCAGCAGGCTCGGCCCGCCGTGAACGACGAGCTGGCGAAGATGGACAGCCAGATCGCCGACGCCTACCGGCGGCTCACGGCCCAGGGCACGCGGGCCGACCAGGAGTTCCTGCGCACGCGGGTGCTGGGCCCGCTGACGGCCGAGCGGCGGCAGACCCTCGACCGCATCGCCACCGAGATCGAGAAGGCCGCCACCCGCCCGTCGGGCCTGGACTCGCTCGCGTCCTGCACGGTCAAGCAGGACACCGCGGCGCTCGCGGCCGCGCCGGACGCCCAGGCGCAGGGCGGGGGCGGGCAGGCGCAGGACAGTCAGACGCAGGGCAGTCAGGCGCAGGGCGGGGGCGGGCAGACGGCGGGCGGACAGGCGCAGGGCGGGCCGCAGCGGTCGGACTTCGTGGACATCCGCAAGGTGAGGCCCAACGTGAAGAAACCGCGAGTGCGGGCCAGGGGCTCCAAGGGCACCTTCTCCTCCCGCTGCGGGCGCAACCAGAACAAGCACTTCAACTCCGACAACGTCATCGTGGCCCCGGGCGTGAGCAACGGCGCCCACCACATGCACGACTACGTCGGCAACCTGAAGACCGACGCCTTCGCTTCCAACGAGGTCCTCGCCTCCGCCGGGACCACCTGCACCAACGGCGACCGTTCCACCCACTACTGGCCGGTCCTGCGGCTGCGGGACGGCACGAAGGAGGCCGACGCGGGCGCCCCGGGCGGCGGGACGGAGGGCAACATCGGGCGCATCCTGCGGCCCGCGTCCGTCCGGATCAGCTTCCGCGGCAACCCGGTGTCCAAGGTCGCGGCGATGCCCCGTTTCCTGCGCATCATCACCGGTGACGCCAAGTCGTTCACCAACGGAACGGCCAACGCCAACGCCTCCTGGAGCTGCACCGGCTTCGAGGACCGCCAGCTGAAGGACAAGTACCCGCTGTGCCCGAAGGGCAGCAACGTGGTGCGCACGTTCACGTTCCAGAGCTGCTGGGACGGCAAGAACGCCGACAGCGCGAACCACCGTACGCACGTGGCGTTCGCCCGCGCCGACGGCTCGTGCCCGCAGGGGTTCAAGGCCATCCCGCAGCTGGTGCAGCGGATCACCTACAAGGTGGCGCCCGGCGCGAGGAACATCGCGGTGGACAGCTTCCCCGAGCAGCTGCACAAGCCGGTGACGGACCACGGGGACTTCATCAACGTGATGTCCTCGAAGCTGATGAAGCGGGCGGTGAACTGCATCAACAGCGGCCGTCGCTGCGGCTGACGCGCAGCGGCCCGGCAGGGGCTCCCACCCCTGCCGGGTCTACCACGCGACCCTGACGCCCAGGGCCGGTTGCCCAGGGCCGGTTCCGCTCAGCCGTCGGCCTGGTGACCGACGGTGAAGTGCTGGTCCCCGCCCGGGTTCTCGAGTTCGTCGAGGACGGCCACGGCGAGGTCTTCCGCCGAGATCCGGGACGTACCGTCGGCGTCGGCTATGAGGGTGGTGGTCCCCCGGCGGTACGCGCCGGTGCGCTGTCCGGGTTCGAGGAGCGCGGGCGGGCTGAGGTAGACCCAGTCGGCCGGGTGGGCTCGGCAGACATCCAGTTGCGCGGCGCTGGCGGCGGCGAGGGTGCGGAATTGCCGTGGCACGTAATCCGGGCTCTCGAGGACGAGCCGGTCGGGGTGTCCCGGGATCCGCAGCGGGGCGGCGCCGCCGACGACGAGGATCCGTGCCCCGGCCGCCGCGGCGGCGTCGAGCAGGGCGGTGGTGGTGGGGACGGCGGTGTCCTCGTGGCCGGGGGCGGGGCGGGTCGCGGCCACGATCGCGTCGGCGTCCTTGAACAGCCGGCTCATGTGGTCGGTGTCGGTCGCCTCGCCCTCGACGGCGGTCACCCCGGACGGCAGGTCGGCCGGCCGCTGGGTGCGGAACACCGCGACGAGGTCATGGCCCCGGCTCACGGCTTCGGTGACGACGCGCGAGCCGACCATGCCTGCGGCTCCGACGACGACGATCTTCATCGAGGTGTCCTTTCGGGGGTGGGTGTCGCGGGGGTCGGTGTCGAGCCCGACGTGCGGGTGCGGGCGGGGGCGGGGAGCTGTCCGGCGACGATGGCGGCGAGCGAGAGCCCGAACCCGAGGAGCTGGACGGGGCCGAGCGTCTGGTCGAGCAGGACGGCGCCGAGCACGGCGGCGACCAGCGGCGAGAGCAGGCCGAGCACCGCGACCGAGGTCACGGGCAAGGTGGTGATGCCCTGGAACCACAGGGCGTAGCTGATCAGCCCGCCCACCAGGCCCAGCCACAGGTAGCCGAGGGCGGCGGCGCCGTCGATCGCGGGAGGCGGCCCCTCGACGAGGAAGGTGACGGGTACCAGGAAGAGCCCTCCGGCGGTCAGCTGCCAGCCCGCGAAGGCGGTGGGCCCGACCCCTGCGGGGCGTCCCCAGCGCTTGGTGAGCGTCACGCCGAGCGCCATGGTGACCGCGCCGGCCAGCCCCGCCACGATCCCCGTTGTGTCGAGCGCCGCGCGCGGCCCGATCACCACCAGGCCGACGCCGACGACGCCGATCACCCCCCACAGCAGGCGCCAGACGGACAGCCGCTCGTGGAGCACGGTCACGGCCAGCACGGCCACGCCGAGCGGCTGGGCCGCCCCCAGGGTCGCGGCGACACCTCCCGGCAGCCGCTCGGCCGCGACGAACAGCAGCGGCAGGAACAGCCCGATGTTCAGCACGCCGAGCGCCGCGGCCTTCCCCCACCAGGCCCCGCGCGGCAGGGTCCGGGTGACCGCGAGCGCGATCAGCCCGGCGGGCAGCGCCCGCAGGAGCCCCGCGAACAGGGGGTGTCCGGGCGGGAGAAGCTCGGTCGTGACCACATAGGTCGTGCCCCACACCAAGGGGGCGAGCGCCGTCAGCGCGGTGCGCGGCAGGTCTCCGCGGCGGATCCCCCCGGCTCCGCCGGACACGGTTCGGCTTGTCATATCCGGAGTCTCGCCGCGCGGGGATCAATGAGTCCAACACATGTTTGTCACGCCATCGATCTCGATTCGCGATAGATCATGATGGATCCATGGAACTCCAGCAGATGCGGTACGTCCTCGCGGTCGCCGAGACGAACAGCTTCACCCGGGCCGCCCAGCGGTGCCTGGTGGTCCAGTCCGCCCTCAGCCACCAGATCGCCCGTCTGGAGCGGGAGCTGGGCGCGCGGCTCTTCGACCGCACCAGCCGCCGGGTGCGGCTGACCCCGGCCGGTGAGGCGTTCCTCCCGGCCGCCCGCCAGTGCCTGGACGCCGCCGAGCGCGCGGCCGCCGAGGTCGCCGCGGCTGTCGGAGAGGTACGCGGGCGGCTCGCCGTGGGCCTGATCCCCACCGTCGCCGCGGTCGACATCCCCCGCGCGCTGCACGACTTCCGCCGGCGATATCCACAGGTGCGCGTCAGCTTGCGGGTGGGCGCGAGCGAGGACCTCGTCGAGCAGGTCAAGCAGGGAACCCTCGACGTGGCCTTCCTCGGGCTGCCGACCACCGCGCACCCCCAAGGCGTCACCACCCGGGAACTCGCCCGCGACCGCCTCGTCGCCGTGGTCGCCCCGGACCACCCCCTCGCCGGCGAGCCCGCGGTCACCCTGCGCAGGCTCTCCACCGAGGTGTTCGTGGACCTCCCGGCAGGGACGGCCGGGCGCGCCCAGTCCGACCAGGCCTTCGCGGCCGCCGACCTGGTCCGTGACGTCGCCTTCGAAGTGACCACCGCGGACCTCATCGCCCGGCTCGTCGGGCAGGGCCTCGGCGTGGCCATGCTCCCCTCCGCCTACGCGCCGCAGCTCGCCGGCGTCGTCACCGTCGAGGTCGCCGACGCGCCGGCCCGGGTGGAGTACATCGTCTGGAGCCGCTTCAGCCTCACCCCGGCGGCGACCGCCTTCCTCGGCGTACTCGACCTCACCCCCGAGCCATGAGCCGGCCCCGGCGTCAGCGGCGCGCGGGGAGTCAGCTCCCCGCCGGGGACGCGAGCAGCTCCCGTACGGCGGCGCCGATGAACTCGACGTCCTCGGGGTTGGCCCCGGCACCCGTGAGGTGGCCCCACTCGCCGGGGATGACCCGCACCTCCCCGTGCGGGATGTGAGCCGACGCCCAGACCTCGTCCTCGGGCGGGAAGTAGAGGTCCTTCTGCGCCGGCATGGCGAGCGTCCTGGCGGTGATGGTGCCGAGCGCCTTGACGACGTCCCCGCCCGCCCCCTCGGTCGCGCCCACGTCCGCGTGCTGCCACGTCCAGACCATCGCGAGCAGGTCGTTGGTGTCCTGGCCCGCGAAGTTGGCTTCCCGGACACGACACCGCCCACTGGTACGTCTGCTGCGCGCCCATGGAGCAGCCGATCACCAGCTCCAGGCGCTCGATGCCGAAGTGGCCGCGCACCAGGGCGCGTTGGACGCACACGTTGTCGCGCATCGTGATGTGCGGGAAGTCGGCGCCGGCCTGGGGCGCGGGGGTGTTGGAGGGCGAGGAGGACAGGCTGAGTAGTCGCTTGGCGTGGTCATGGGATGTTCCTGTTTCTGGTCAGGTCAGGTCAGCTCAGGGGAGTCGGGTCAGGCGGTGGGCGAGGGCGGCCGCCTTGGCCTCGTCTCCGGGACGGCATACGAGCTGGAGGGCGACGGGCAGTCCGTCGACCGTCCCGGCCGGGAGGCTGAAGGCGGGCAGGCCCAGGACGTTCCACGGGCTGGTGAGGGAGAGCAGGGCGTCGCGCACGGGGATGACGCGACCGTCCGGGGCCACCTCGCGGGCGCCGAGCGGCGGAGCGGTGATCGGAACGGTCGGAAGGGCCAGCACGTCATGCCGGCCGAAGAGCTCCCCGACGGCGCGGATGAGGGCCGCGCGGGTGTCGAGCGCCGCCGCGTACCGCTCGGGGGAGACGGCCGACGCGGCCTGGAGCCGGCGCAGCACCTCCTCGTCGTACAGGCCCGGCGCCTGCTCCATGCGCCGGGCGTGCAGCGCGGACGCCTCGGCGCCCTGGATGGCCGAGTAGGCCTCGCGGCAGGCTCGCGCCCGGCGCCACGCCACGTCCGGCACGGCGCCGACCGCCGTCTCCAGGGCGCGCCGCACCGTGGCCGCGACGCGGGGGTCCCCCGGCGGGGGCGTCTCCTCCGTGAGCCATCCGACGCGGTCGGTGTCCTGGGCGAGGCCGGTGTCCGGGGTGAGGCACGCGTCCGCCGCCCCGTCGAGGCGATGGCCACGCCCCTCGCGCTCCGCCAGCGCGTCGTGGACGGTGAGGCAGTCCCGCACCGTGGGGGCGTGGACGCCGACGTGGTCGAGCGTCCGGGACAAGGGCAGCACGCCGTGCGTCGGTATCGCGTCGTAGGCGGGTTTGAAACCGACGACGCCGCAGAGGGCGGAGGGGATGCGGACGGAGCCGCCGGTGTCCGTGCCGAGCGCGAACGCCACCATCCCGGCGGCGACCGCGGCGGCGCTCCCGGCGCTCGAACCCCCGGCCATCCGGGTGAGGTCGCGGGGGTTGCGCGTCGGGCCGTGGACGGAGCGGTCCCCCGTGGGCCCGTACGCGAACTCGTGCGTCGTCGTCTTCCCGACGATCACCGCGCCGGCCCGGCGCAGCCGCCGTACGCACGCGGCGTCGGTGCGGGCGACGCGGCCGGCGAGGTGGGCCGAGCCCGCCGTGGTGGGCAGGCCGGCCACGTCGATCATGTCCTTGATGCCGGCGGGCAGGCCGTGCAGCGGTCCGCGGTCCAGGCCCTCGCCGAGCTCGCGGTCGGCCTGGCGCGCCGCCGCCAGCGCGCCGCCCGCGTCCACATGGGCGAAGGCGTTCACCCGGGGGCCGGACCCGGCGATGGCCTCCAGGGCATGACGGGTGAGTTCGACCGATGTCGTGCGGCCCGCCCGCAGTTCCGTGGCCAGCTCGCCGATCGTCCGGCCGGCGAAGAAGCCCGGGGCGGCGGCATCGGGGTCGGCCGCGGCGGCGGCATCAGTGGTGGGGCAGAAGCTGGTCATGAAGGAGGGTCCTTGGTTCGGTGGCCGGTCGTTCAGAAGCCGGGGCACAGGCCGAGAAGTCGACCGCCTTCAGGCACCAGCCGGCCAGGACACCGGCCACGGCCGCCGTCGCGACACCCACCCGCCGGGGGGTGTCGCGAGCGCGTCGGTCCAGGGCTGTCTCGCCTGCCACGAGGCGCACCTATCGGGGGGCGGCGGGGCTCAGCGTGTAGCCGAGCATGGGGTCGTACAGGTCGGTGCGGCGATCGCGGATCAGGTCGTTGAGCTGGTTCCAGACGGGCGCGCCGCGGGCGGCGACGATGTCGATGTCGGCCGTCAGGATGCGCTCCTCGTCGGGCCCGGCCACCTCTCCCAGGGGCCATCCGTTGGTGCCCGCGATCAGCGAACACCCCAGGAAACGCGCGTCCCGGTCCGTGCCGATCCGGTTGGCCGCGGCGATGAACACGTTGTTCACGTGCGCGGCCGTCATGGTCAGGTAGGAGGCCATGCACCGCCCGGACTCGTCGAACAGCGGCGGCGGGGTCCACACCCAGTTGTTGACGCTGCAGATGATGTCGGCCCCCTGCTGCGCGAGCAGGCGCGGCACCTCCGGGAACCAGATGTCCCAGCAGATGAGGAGGCCGATCCGGCCGATCGGGGTCTGGAACACGGGGAAGCCGAGGTCACCCGGTTCGAACCAGAGCTTCTCCGTGTTCCACAGGTGGGCCTTGCGGTAGTGGCCCACATATCCGTCCGGGCCCACCAGTACGGCGGTGTCGTACAGCCGCGCGCCGTCCCGTTCGGCCAGCCCGCCGACGAGGTGGACCCCGCGCTCGCGGGCGAAGGACTCCCACGCGCGGACGGTCTCCCCCGAGGGGACCTCCTCGGCGTGCTCGTACGCCTCGGCCCGGGTGGCGAAGGTGTATCCGGTGGCGCACAGCTCGGGCAGCACGATGAGCGTGGCCCCGTCGTCGGCGGCACGGGCCGCGAGGCGCAGCCCGTGCTCGACGTTGCGACGGCGGTTCTCCACTCCCACCTGCGCGTCGCACTGGACGACGGCGACCCTGGCGGGACTGACCCGGCGGTCGGCCTGGTCGGGCTGATCGGGCTGATCGGGCCGGTCGGGCCGGTCGGGCCGGTCGGGCTGGGGGGAAGTGCTCATGGTTCTCGCCTCTCGTCATTTCGTCATTGACCGCGGAACCCAAACGTTTGGGTACGCAAGACCAAGCCAAAACAAATGACCCAAACCCATAGCCCAAACGTTTGGCCCAATCGTTTGGGCTATGATGGGCACGCGCTCGAAGCGTCGTCAAGAGCAGCGGCCGAGAGAAGGCAGAACACAGATGGCAGACGGTGCGCGGCCGGTCACCCTGCAGTCCATAGCCAAGGAGCTGGGGCTCCACGTCTCCACGGTGTCGCGCATCCTGAACGGCCCGGCGGCCACCGGGGCGCGGGCGGCGTCCACCGCCACCGCCGACCGGGTCCGCCGGCTCGCCGCCGAACTGGGCTACCGGCCCGACCCCCACGCCACCGGGCTGCGCACCCGGCGCAGCAATCTGATCGGCGTGCTCGTGCCCCGCATGTCCGACCTGGTGCTCGCCATGATCCACGAGGGCATCGAGGAAGCGGCCACCGCCAAGGGGCTCTCCACCATCGTGGTCAACACCCTCGACCGGCCCGAGACCCGCCGGGCGCGCACCGACATGCTCATCGCCCGCCGCACCGACGGCCTGATCTTCGGCGATGCCCGGGTGGAGGACGACTTCCTGGCCGAGGTCGCGGCCCGGGGCACACCGTTCGTCCTGGTCAACCGGCACTCGGCGGACCACCCCTCGGTCACCTGCGACGACTGGCTCGGCGGCCGGCTGGCGGCGGACCACCTCCTGGGGCTCGGCCACCGTGACGTCGCGATCATCGCGGGCGAACCGCACGCCAGCACGGGGGTGGACCGCGTCGGCGGCTTCCTCGAGCGCTGCGCGGAAGCGGGGGTGCCGGTGCCGGGCGACCGGATCGCCCATGGCGGTTTCGACACGGCGGCCGGCCGTGCGGCCGCCGACCGTCTGCTGGCCGCCGATCCCGCGCCCACCGCGATCTTCGCCGTCAATGACTTCGCCGCGATCGGCGCCCTGGGGGCGGCGCGGGACCGCGGCCTTCGCGTCGGCGAGGACCTCGCGGTCATGGGCTACAACGACACCCCTCTCGCGGCCGAACTGCCCCTCCCCCTGACCAGCGTGCTGTCATCGACGCACGAGATGGGACGGCGGGCGCTCGCGATGCTGGTGCGGATCCTGGCGGGGGAACGGCCCCCGTCGGAACGGCTGCGGCCCGTCCTCACCGCCCGGGCCTCCACGGGCTGTTAGGGGGGTGTCGTCGAAGCAGCGGCGTCGGGGCGCCGTCAGCCGAGGCGGCGGACGGGGGAGCCGTCGAGGAACGCCTGGATGTCCTCGACCGCCTCGCCGTAATACCTGCGGTAGTTGTCCCGCGTGACATAGCCGAGGTGCGGGGTGGCCAGCAGCCGGGGCGCGGTGCGCAGGGGGTGGTCCGCCGGCAGCGGCTCGATGTCGAACACGTCCACCGCCGCCCCCGCGAAGGACCCCCGCCGCAGCGCGTCGAGGAGCGCGTCCTGGTCGACGATGGCAGCCCGCGAGGTGTTGACGAGATACGCGGTCGGCTTCAGCAGCGCCAACTCACCGGCGCCCAGCAGACCTCGGGTGCGGTCGCTCAGCGCGAGGTGGACGGAGACCACGTCGCTGGAGGCCAACAGCTCCTCCTTGGACCCGGCGAGCGCCACCCCGACCTCGTCGGCCCGCTCCCGGGTCAGGTTCTGGCTCCAGGCCGTCACCTCCATGCCGAAGGCCTGCCCGATCCGCGCCACCCGGCTGCCGATCTTGCCCAGCCCCAGCAGCCCCAGCCGCCGGCCGTGCAGATCGGCCCCGACCGTGCTCTGCCAGGGCCCGCCCGTACGCAGCGCGGTGTTCTCCACGACCAGGCCCCGGGCGAGGCCGAGGATCAACGCCCAGGTCAGCTCGGTCGGCGGGGTCTGGGAGCTGGCCGTGCCGCAGACCGTCACGCCGTGCCGCTCGGCCGCCGCGTAGTCGATCACCGAGTTCCGCATGCCCGAGGCGACCAGCAGCTTCAGCTTCGGCAGCCGGGCGAACAGCGAGGCGGGGAAGGGGACGCGCTCGCGCAGCGTGACGACGAGGTCCATGTCGGACAGGGCCGCGACCAGCTCGTCCTCGGTGCCGAAGTGCTCGCCGAAGCTCACGACCTCCACCCGGTCCAGGACGGGCGTCCAGTCCGCGCTGCGGAGGGCGGCTCCCTGGAAGTCGTCGAGCACCGCGCAGCGCAACTTCATCGGGATTCCTCCGTACGAACCTCACCGGGCCGCCTGTGACGCTGTTCCCGGCACAGGTTTATCGGCCATACTGCCAGCCGTGGAGCAGCGCATAGGACCGAGCACCCCGCCCGTGCCCGCCGCCGGGTTCGATCCGGCGTTCATCCCCGGCCTCACGGCCCCACGCCCAGCGGAGGAGGAAACCCCGGACGAGAAGGCTGAGCAGCAGCCGCTCCAGGACGCCGACGCGGCGGCCGAGGCCGAGACCCGGGCCGTGGACGCGGTGGCCGAGGACGGCGCCGGCAACGCCGATGACGCCGAGGCGAAGGCCGGCACGGACGAGGCCGGGACGGCCAAGGCCGTGCGGGACGGGGCCGATACGGCCGAGGACGCGCCGGAGAAGGCCGCGCCGGACGAGGACGACACCGACGGGCCCGTCTTCGAGGCCGCCGACCGGCGCGCCTCGATCAGCGCCGGCCGTCGCGGTGTCACCCTCCACATGGACGGGGAGACGGCCGAGTTCGACTGGGACGAGGTCGGCGCGGTCGAGATCGACACCCCGCGGTTCGGGCGCCGGTTCTCCGTCACGGTCTACACGACCGCGCGCCGCTGGTACGAGGCCGAGGTCCAGGCGCCGGCCAGGAGCGCGCTGAAGACGTGGACGGCCGAGCTCGACGCAGTGCTGGACGCCTACTTCGAGGACGCCAAGCCGTCGGAGGCCAAACCCTCGGCCGCCAAACCCTCGGACACCGACTCCTGAGCCACCGGCTCCTGAGCCAGCGCCCCCTGAGCCAGCGCCCCCTGGACCACCAGCCTCCGTACGGCCATCGGCTCGGCGAGCACCAGGTCCAGCACCTGCCGCGCGTGGTGGACGTGGGGCGTGGCGCCGTGCCGGGCGAGGGCCTCGGGGCCCGTCCACTCCGCCACGACCACCATGTGACCGGGGTTGTTGGGGTCGGCGTAGGGCCGGTAGGCCAGACAGCCGGGCTCTTCCAGGGACGGTTCGATCAGCGCCTCGAGGGTGGTGCGCAGCCGGTCCTCCCGGCCCGGCCGCGCCACGCACTCGGCGATCACGACGAGGGACATGGCGGTTCTCCTCGCGGTGGATCCCACCGTCAGGGGCGGGCCGGGCCGGTGCCCGCGCCGGTGGCGGTGATGGCGGAGGCGATCTCGTCGAGGTCGGCCGGCGTCAGCTCCACCGCGCCCGCCCCGATCCAGCCGTCGACCTGGCCGGGCGTACGGGCGCCCACGATGGCCCCGGTGATGCCGGGCCAGGCCAGCGCCCAGGCGATGGCCACCTCGGCGACGGAGACACCGCGCCGCTCGGCGATCGGCCGCAGCGCGTCGGCCAGCCGCAGATTGGCGGCCAGGCCGGTGGTGAAGTCGGCGTGTGCGGAGCGCCAGTCGTCGGCGGAGAGGTTCGCGGCGCGCTCGGCGGAGAACGCGCCGGTGAGCAGCCCGGACTGGAGCGGGGAGTAGACGATCACGCCGGTGTCATGGGCGTGCGCCCAGGCGATCTCGGCGGCGGCTGAGCGGTTGATGGCCGAGAACGGCGGCTGGATGACATCGACGTGGGCGATCCGCTCCGCCGCCTCCAGCAGCGCGGGCGAGTGGTTGGACAGGCCGATCGCCCGGACCTTGCCCTCCGCCTTCAGATCGGCCATGACCTGCCAGTACTCCTCCAGCGGCGTGGCGTTCGGGGACGCCGCGCCGGAGCCGTCGCCCGCGTACTCCAGCGACTCGCCGGTGTCGGGCCAGTGCACCTGGTACAGGTCGATGTGGTCGACGCCCAGCCGCCGCAGCGAGTCCTCGATCTCGCGCCGCACACTGGCGGGCTTCATGATCCGGCGGGGCGCGGCCTTCGGATCGGCCGGGTCCCAGACCAGCCCGACCTTGGTGAACAGATACGGGCGCTCGGCCTCGGGCAGCCCGGCGACGGCCTTGCCGACCAGTTCCTCGGAGTGGCCGAGCCCGTAGACGGCGGCGGTGTCGATCCAGTTGACGCCGGAGGTGACCGCGTGGCGGATCGCGGCGATCGACTGGGCGTCGTCGGTGGCTCCCCAGCTGAAGCGCCAGTTGGCCCCGGACACCGCCCAGGAGCCGAAGCCGGTCCGGGTGATGTCCATGCCGGTGGTGCCGAGCGGAAGGGCGGGGAGTCCGTTGACGGTGGTCGTACTCATGGGTGGGTGTCTCCTGTTACGAGAAGGGTGGCCGGGGGCCGTGGTGGGCGCCCGGTGGGCCGGAACCGTTCCGGCGAGAGCAACTCTCCTCGTCCGGTGGCGGCGTACCCAGCGGCAGCCGGTGCCTGGGCACGGCATGACCAGGCTGGGCGGCGCGCGGGCCGGGGATACTTGGCGCATGGCATTGGACAGACGCGCGGAACTCGGCGAGTTCCTCCGGTCCCGGCGGGCCCGGCTGCGGCCCGAGGAGCTGGGCCTGCCGGGCTACGGCGGCCGCAGGCGGGTCCCGGGCCTGCGCCGGGAGGAGCTGGCCCAGCTGGCCGGGGTGAGCGTCGACCACTACGTCCGGCTGGAGCAGGGCCGTACCCTGCACTTCTCCGAGGCGGTCCTGGACGCGGTCGCCCGGGCGCTGCGGCTGGACACCGTGGAGCGCGAGCACCTGTACCGGCTGGCCCGCCCCTGGTCGGACACCGACCGCACGGACGATACGGACCGTCCGCAGCGCGTTCGGCCGGGGCTGCGGCGGCTGCTGGACTCGGTGACCGACGTCCCCGCCTATATCGTCGGGCGTAACACGGATGTCCTGGCCTGGAACCACCTCGCCGCCGCCCTGATCACCGATTTCGGCGCGCTGCCGCCCGACCGGCGCAACCTGGCCCGGCTCGTCTTCCTGGACGAGGGGATGCGCAGCCTGTACGCCGACTGGCCCGGCAAGGCCGCCGATGTGGCCGCCTACCTGCGCCTCGACGCGGCCCGCCACCCCGACGACCCGGGGACGGCGGCGCTCCTCGCGGAACTCTCCGCGGCCTGCCCCGAGTTCCGGGAGGTCTGGGCGGAACACCGGCTCAAGGACAAGACCCACGGGCGATACGTCTACCGCCACCCCGTCGTCGGCGAGCTGGACCTGGGCTTCGAGACCCTCCGCCTGCCCGACGACCCGGACCAGGCGCTGATCGCCCACACCGTCGAGGAGGGCTCCCCGTCCGAGACCGCGCTGCGGCTGCTGGCGGCGTGGGCTCAGGAGCGCGTCGAGGACGGCGGCCGGGCGGCGCGCGGCGGCGCGCCGAGCGCCTGCGCGGTCGGGGCGGAGTCCGGCTTGTAGGAGACGGACACCAGCGGCTCGTCCAGGCCGGGGTCGGTGAAGGTCAGCACCAGCACCGGATAGTCGGCCGCGTCATTGCTGCTGGGCTTCGGCGTGGACTGCACCAGGTCCCGCATCCCATAGCCGTTGCGCAGCGCCGAGCGCGGCAGCTCGACCGTGAAGTAGAGCGGATCCGCCCGGGTGACCCGGATCCTGCCGCTCCGCGCCCCGGCGCCCTTGACGGACCGCGGCGACAGCCCGCGGGCCTGTGCCATCAGCCCCTTCCCGTGCGGGGCGCAGACGCGGACCGACACGCTGCCGGGGGCGAGGGGGGTCCGCAGGGCGAGCGGGCGGCGATCGGTGGTGATGGTCGCGTCGATGGTGAAGCGCATCCGGCCGCCCAGGTGCGACTCCGACGCGTATCCATGGGCGAGCCCGGTCAGCCGGGGGCCTTGGTACTCGACCGGGGGAACGGACACGTCCTTCAGGCAGGGGTCCTCGGCGCTCCACGTGGCGGCATCGCCGTCCCCACCGCCGCCCCGCGCGCCGCGACTTCCCGCGTACGCCAGCGCGAGCAGCCCCAGAACCAGCGCCGCGATCAGCGCGTACGACCGCCGCGACAGATTCACCCCGCCCCTCCTTGCCCCGCCCCACCCGGCCCGGCCATCCAACCACGTCAGGCGGACATGCCGGCGGGCCGTCCGCCCGGCCCCCGTGGGCACCGGGCGGGCGGCCCTCCCTGTTCAGGGCGTGGCCAGGGCCTCCGTCGGGGAGAGCCGGGAGGCGCGGATCGCCGGGTAGAGGCCGGCCAGGCCGCCGATCGCGAGGGTCGCGGCCAGGCCGACGAGCAGCGCCCACGGCGGGACCACGACGGGCCAGCCCCGCGAGAGCGCGTAGCCCGCGGTGACCCCGGCGCCCAGGAGCGCCCCGCCCGCTCCACCCAGGGCGGACAGGAGCAGGGATTCCGTGAGGAACTGGCCGCGGATCTGGCCCCTGGTCGCGCCCAGGGAGCGGCGCAGCCCGATCTCCGCGCGGCGTTCCAGCACCGAGATGACCATCGTGTTGGCCACCCCGACGCCGCCGACGAGCAGCGCCACCGCGCCAAGGCCGAGAAGCAGCCCGGTGAAGGCCTCGCCCGCCGCCTGCTGGGCGGCAAGGGCGTCTGAGGGGCGGGAGACCTCGACCTCGCCGGGCGCCTCGGGGTTGGCGGTGGCGCCCAGGACGGAGGCCACCGACTCCACCGCGGACTCCTCCGAGCGGGTGTAGATCGTGGTGGGGCGCCCGTCGAAGGACAGCTCGGCCTCGGCCTCGGCCCAGCCGACGAGGGCCGCCGTGTCCAGCTCGGCGGCGAGCGGGGCGGGTTCGAGGACGCCCACGACGGTGAACCACTGGCCGCCGATGAGGATCTGGGTGTCGGGGCCGGCCCGCCCGATCCCGAGCCGTTCCGCGGCGGTGGCGCCGAGGACGACGGCCGGGTAGCGGCTGGTGGCGGCGTTGAGCCAGGTGCCGCTGCGCAGCTCGGCACCGATGGTGGCGCGCAGACTGGTGCGGACGGCGTAGGTGGCGAGGCCGTTGGTCTCGGCTCCGGGGATCTTGTCGGTGCGGTAGACCTTCGCGCCAGGGAGCTTGCCGACGGCCGACACCGAGTACACCGGGCCGATCCGCGCCACCATCTCCTCCGCGGTGGCCGGGAGCCTGGCCTGGCCGCCGGACATCGTCGAACCGGGCGAGGCGGTGAGCAGGTTGGTGCCCAGCGCGGCGAGGGCGCGGTCGAGATCGGCGCGGGAGGAGGACGAGATGCCGACCACCGCGACCATCGCCGCGATGCCGATGGCGATGCCCAGCGCGGAGAGGAAGGCCCGCATGGGGCGGGTGCGCAGGCCCACCGCGCCGACCTTGACCACATCGCGCGGGCGCAGCCGGGCGGGGCGGAGGGCGCCGGCGTGCGGCCGATCCGTACGCCCGGGGCGGTCCGTGCGGCCAGGGCGGTCCGTGCGGGCTTCCACGGGCGCTTCGGCGGGCGTGTCCGGGTGCGTGTCCATGGCCATCAGTCCGACACCGTCCGCCCGTCGCGCATCCGCACCTGCCGGGGCAGACTGTCGGCGATCTCCCAGTCATGCGTAATGATCACGACGGTGGTGCCCGCGGCGTGCAGTTCCCGCAGCAGCCGCATCACCTCGGCCCCGGAGTGCGAGTCGAGCGCCCCGGTCGGCTCGTCGGCCAGCAGCAGCGCCGGCTCGCCGACCACCGCCCGAGCGATGGCGACGCGCTGGCGCTCGCCGCCGGACAGCTCGTGCGGGTGGTGGCGCACCCGGTGGCCGAGGCCGACCCGGTTCAGCATCAGGGCCGACCGGCGGCGACGTACGCCCGCCGGCAGCCCGGTGTACAGGAGCCCGTCGGCGACGTTGTCCAGCGCCGAGGTGCCGGAGGCGAGGTGGAAGTGCTGGAAGACGAAGCCGATGCGGGTCGCCCGCAACGCGGAGACCTTGGCGTCGGAGAGGGCGCCGATGTCGTACCCGTCGAGGAGCACGCTCCCGCTGGTGGGCCGGTCGAGGGTGCCGAGGATGTTGAGCATCGTCGACTTGCCGGAGCCGGACGGGCCGACGATGCCCACGAGTTCACCGTGCGCGATCTCCAGGCTGACGCCGTCCAGCGCGGTGACCCCGCCCGGGTAGGTCTTGGTGACATCCGTCAGGGAGATCACTTCGGTACCCCCACCTTGGTGCCCTCGGAGATCCCCTTGCCGGAGATCTCCACCCAGCCGTCGGCGAACAAACCGGTGGTGACCGGCACGTACTCCGAGGTCGAGCCGTGGACGGCCTCCACGCCGAAGCCGCCTTCGGCGAGCGCCAGCAGGGCGCCGACCGGCACGGTGAGCACGTCCTTGCGGGTCTCGGAGGTGAAGTCGACGTGCACCGCGGCCAGTGCGTAGCCCTCGGCGGCCTTCCGGCCCGTCCGGTCCTTGAACCCGACGACCACCTCGACCTTCGTCTTCGCCTCCTCCCCCTGTCCGTTGCCTGGCTCGATCACCGTGGAGACGTTCTTGATGGTGCCCTTGACGCTCCGATCGCCTGGCAGCACGACCTCGACGTCCTCACCCTCCTTCGCCAGCCGCTGGTCGGCGGGGTCGAGCTCGGCAGTGACGGCCTGCTCGGTGCCGGTGTACGACAGCACCTTGCCGCCGGGGCCGACCGTGTCGCCCTTGCGGGCCGCCACGCTGTCCACCCGGACCGCACCGGGCGCGAACACCACGCTCCCCAGCTCCACGGCCCCGGTCTCCGCGAGCCCCTGATCCTCCTGCCAGGCGCGCACCGCCTCGGCGGTGGCGGCGGTGTATTCGTCGTCGACCGTGAACCCCGTGTAGCCGAGCGCGCTGAGGTTCTTCTCCAACTGGCGTACGTCCGCGCCCCCGGTGCCCGTCTTCAGGGGGCGGTACGCGGGCGTGGAGCCGTACATCAGCGTGACCGGGCGCCCGTCCTCCTCGTACAGCGCCTTGCCGCGGGTGATCCGGTCCCCCGCCTCGGGCGCCTCGGTGACCGTGCCGGGCCGCCGGGCGGACAGCGTGGTCGTCGGGCCGAAGCCGAGCTGTCCGTCAACGCTCTGGGTGTCCTGGAGCGTCCGGCGGGTCACCTCGGCAGTGCTCGGCGGCAGGTCGCTCGCGACCTTGTCGCCCGAGCCGTGGCCGCCGAGGCCGAGGGTGGCGGCGGTGGCGGCGCCGGCCGCCAGCAGGACCAGGACGGCGACGGCGACCACCTTCCTGCCACGGCCCCGGGCCTTGCGGCGAGGGGACCCGGGGTTCGGCGCTTGCTCGCGGTCCGGTGCCTGCCCGGGGTCCGGCGCCCCGTCGCGCTCCGGTTCCGGCCCGCGCTCCTGTGTGCTGTCCACGACCACCTCTGCCATCAGCCCTTTTCCCTGTGCAGAGTGCCGCCGCCGCCCATGAACTTGTTGCACGCCTTCTCGGCCTTCCCGAAGTCCGGGTCGTCCACGACCGATCCGTCGAGCCGGATGCCGCCCTCCGCCTGCGGGTCGGGGAATTGCTCCACGCCCTGCTCACGCATGCACTTGGCGTACTTGCGCACGTTCTCCTGCGCCTTCGCGTCGGGCTTGCCTCCGACTGCGTTCTGCACCGGGTCCCACTCACGGCAAGCCTCCTGGGCCTTCTCGACCTTGCCCTTGGGAGTGCCGGCCGGGATGGTGAGCCTGATCCCCTCACCGGGCTCCGGGTCCTCCATGTCGATGCCGTGCTCGCGCATGCACTGCGCGAATTTCACGCCCGTCTCCTGCGGGCTCAGCTTCGCGCCGGACTCGCCGCCCCCGCTCTTCTCCGCGCCGTTCGCCGAGGCCACCTTGCCGTCGCCGCCGTCGGAGCCACACCCGGTCAGGGACAGGGCGAGGGTCAGCGCCAGTGGCACGGCCGCGGCCATGCCGAGGATGCGCCTGCTCATCGCGTCGTCTCCTTCTGCTCGATCCGTCCGTACGACAAGGGATGCAAGAGCAGACCGCGTTTCCCCCACGTTTCCGTCGCCCGTCGAGGCGCTCACTAACGGCGCGGAAACGCCGTACCGGGAACCATGGGCCCTGCCCGGGAGAACCGGTAAAGGGAGGGGGGACCGATGCGGGTGCTGGTGGTCGAGGACGAACCATTGCTCGCCGACGCGATCACGGAGTGGCTGCGCGACGAGCCGCACGCGGTCGACGTCGCGTACGACGGCGCCGCCGCGCTGGAGCGGCTGACCGTCAACGACTACGACGTGGTGGTCCTGGACCGGGACCTCCCCCGGGTGCACGGCGACGACGTCTGCCGCGAGCTGGCCGAGACCGGGGCGACGGCGCGGGTGCTGATGCTCACCGCCGCCGCCGGGGTCGCCGACCGCGTGGCGGGACTCACGCTCGGCGCCGACGACTACCTCACCAAGCCCTTCGCCTTCGCCGAACTCGCCGCCCGCGTCCACGCGCTGGGCCGCCGCAGCCGCCCGGCGACGCCGCCGGTGCTGCGCCGCGCCGGGATCACCCTGGACCCGGCCCGCCACGAGGTGTTCCGGGACGGGCGCTACGTACCGCTGTCGAAGAAGGAATTCGCCGTGCTGACCGAGCTGCTTCGGGCCGACGGGAGCGCGGTCTCCGCCGAACAGCTCCTGGAGAAGGCCTGGGACGAGCACGCCGACCCGTTCACCGGCGCCGTCCGGCTGGCCGTGCTGAAGCTGCGTCGCAAGCTCGGCGAGCCGCAGGTCGTCGAGACCGTCACGGGCGTGGGGTACCGGATCTCATGACGCGCCGCCTGAGGGTCCTGCCGCGCCGGATCAGCCTGCGGGCCCGGCTGACCCTGATCTACGGGGGTCTGTTCCTCGCGGCCGGCGTGGTGCTGCTCGGCGTCACCTACGCGCTGTTCGACCAGCAGCTCGCCGGAGGCGGTCTGAAGGTCTACGCCCGCGGCGTGAAGACCGACGATCCCGCCTCGGGCCCACCTCGGAACCAGGTGATCACGGGGGACGGAAAAGTCCTCGGCAACGAGGCGGCGCAAAAGTGGATGAAGGACGAACGCGACCGGCTGAACGCCGCCGCCACCACGTCGCTCATCGCCCAGGGCGGGCTCGCGCTCCTGGTGGTCGGGGGCGCGGCGGCCGGTTTCGGCTGGCTGGCCGCCGGCCGGGTGCTGGCCCCGCTGCACCGGGTCACCGACACCGCCCGCCGTATCGCGAGCGCCCCCGCCGCCGACCGCGGCCTCCATGAGCGGATCGCCCTGCGCGGCCCCGACGACGAGGTCAAGGACCTCGCCGACACCTTCGACACGATGGTCGAACGGCTCGACCGGTCCTTCGACGGCCAGCGCCGCTTCGTCGCCAACGCCTCACACGAGTTGCGCACCCCGCTCACCCTGGGGCGGGCCCTGGTCGAGGTGGCCATGCACCGCAAAGCCGCCTCCGAGGACGTCAGGCAGCTCGGCGAGAACCTGCTGGAGATCAACGCCCGCCACGAGCGACTGATCAACGGGCTGCTGCTGCTCGCCAGTTCGGAGAACGAGATCAGCGAGCGACTCCCGGTCGATCTGTCCGACATCGTGGACCACGTGGTCGGGCAGACCGCGCGGGAGGCGGAAGTGGCCGGGATCACGGTGACGCAGCGGACCGCCCCGGCGCCCACTACCGGCGACGCGCTGCTGCTCGAACGGTTGGTGCACAACCTCGTCGAGAACGGCATCCGCCACAACACCCTGGACGGAGGCGGCTGGGTACGGGCCGTCTGCCGCGCCCGCGACGACGGCCTGGTCGAGGTGGAGGTGGACAACACCGGCCCGGCCGTGCCCCGTTACGAGCTGCCGGCGCTCTTCGAGCCGTTCCGCCGCCTGGGCACTGACCGCCTCGTCACCGCGAAGGGCGCCGGCCTCGGCCTCTCCATCGTCCGCTCCATCGCCCGCGCCCACGGCGGCGAGGTCACCGCACGCCCCCGCGACGGCGGGGGCCTGACCGTAACGGTCACCCTCCCCGCCCACGCGGAGGCGGACGGCGGCAGGCCGGGGCATCCATAAGGGCCGGACATTCGTCAACCGGTCAACGCCTCCCGATCCGGTTCCTCCCGATCCGGTTCCTCCCGGTCCGGTCAACGCCTCCGGTCCGGGGGCCGTCTCAGCTCACGGCCTGCCGGACGAGCGCGTCGATCCGCGCCTCGGCGGCGGGGGTCATCTCCGTGAGGGCGAAGGCGGTCGGCCACATGGCGCCGTCGTCGAGGTGCGCCTGGTCGCTGAAGCCGAGGGTGGCGTACCTCGACTTGAACTTCTGCGCGCTCTGGAAGAAGCAGACCACCTTGCCGTTCTTGGCGTACGCGGGCATCCCGTACCAGAGCTTCGGGGCGAGCTCCGGCGCGCCGGCCTTGACGATGGCGTGGACCCGCTCGGCGAGGACGCGGTCCGCCTCCGGCATCTCGGCGATCTTCGCGAGCACCTCGCTCTCCGGATCCGCCTTGGCCGCGCCCGCGCGGGAGCCGCGGCGGGCTGCCGACTTCAGTTCCTGGGCGCGCTCCTTCATCGCGCTCCGCTCCTCGTCGGTGAAGCCGTCGTACTTCTCGTCGGTCGCGGTGGTGGTCCTGGCGGCCGTCCGGGTGCCCTTCATCGCGGGTTTCCTCTCGTGCGGATCATGCGGATCGTGCGGATCTCGGTGTGACAACCAGGCTAGGGATCACCCGCGAGGGTGGCTTCTTGAAAACTGACCGGATGGCGCCGGCCGGAGGGCGCCCGGCGTCAGGCGGCCAGGTCGTGCTCGGTCCGGCGGCCGACCCGGGACCGGAGGGCCAGGGTCGCGGCCGAGGTCAGGACGCCGGAGAGGAGGGCGCTCCACCACAGGACGGCGGGGCTCAGGGAGGTGTAGACGGTGACGCCGAGGGTGAGGGCGCCGAACCGGGCCACCCCCCAGGTCCACTGGAAGGCGCCCTGGTAGCGGCCGCGGGCGTGGGCCGGGGCGAGGTCGGCGATCATGGCGGCGGCGATCCCCGCGACCACGACCTCGCCGAGGGACCACACGACCACGGACACGGTGTACGCGGCGACGCTGTCCGCCACGCCGGTCAGGGCCACGCCCACGGCGATCAGCACGCTGCCCGCCGCCTGCACGGGGAGCTGCGGGAGCCGGGCGAGGGTGGCGGTGGCGAGCGGCTGGAGTGCGACCACGAACACCGCGTTGACCGCGGCCATCGCGCCGTAGACGGCCGGGGAGAGCCCGCTGTCGCGGATGGCCAGCGGCAGGGCGACCTCGGTCAGCGAGTAGACGAAGAGCTGGATCCCGAACAGCGGGAGCAGGGCGAGCAGCAGGCGGTCGCGCAGGACGACGCCGTAGCCGGCGCCGTCCGCCGCCGGGGCCTTCTCCTGCCGGGCGGGGCGGGTCTCGCGCAGCCGGGTGGCGACGATCGCCGCGTAGATCAGCATGGTGGCCACATCGACGGTGAACAGCAGCCAGTAGCCGTGCGCGGCGAGGAAGCCGCCGAGGACGCCGGCCGCGGCCGTGCCGATGTTGACTCCCCAGCCGAAGAGCGCGTACGCCCGCTGCCGGCGGCCCGAGTCCACCGAGTCGGCCAGCAGCGCGTAGGCGGCCGGGCCGATCATCGCGCCCGCCGCGCTGATCAGCAGGGCGGCGGCCGCCATCGTCGCCACCCCCGGCGCCGCGAACAGCGCGCCCTGCGCGGCGGACGCGCCCAGGAGGCCGATCAGCATCGTGGAGCGGCGGCCGATCCGGTCGGCGAGCAGGCCGCCGAGCGCCGGGCCCAGGAGGTTGCCGGCGCCCAGCGCGCCCAGGACAAAGGTGGTCTCGGCGCCGGTGACGCCGCGCGCCGCCAGGAAGAAGACCAGGAAGGGGGTGACGAGGTAACCGAGCCGGTTGACGATCGTGCCGGCGAAGACGGTCCAGACGGCGGGCGGCAGGCCGCGGAATGTGGAGAGCATGCGTGGAGCCTGCGGGGTGACCCGGCCACCCTCCTATTGATTAAGGTGAGACCGAATCCACCGGAAGGATCGGCTGGAGACCGAGAGGATCGCATGGAGACCGGGCTCAGCTTTTCCGCCGCGGACCTGGCACAGACCCGCTTCGCGGTCTCTCCGATGTGGGAGGTCGTCACCAGTTTCCGGCTGCTGCGCGGCACCGAGGGCGAGCCGCCGCCGCACCGGCGGTGGATGGCGCAGGTCCGGCCGCGGCTCGCGGAGGCGGGGCTCGACCGCGGCTGGCTCGCCACGCTGATCCCCGAACGCGCCTATCTCGCGGACTTCCTCAACCCCACCCCCGAGACCCCCTTCCCCACGCTCGCCGCCGAGCTGGACGCGATCCGGCACACCCCGGCGGAGCGCGTACGCATCGATCTGGACCGGCTGGGCGCCGAGCGCGACCTGAGCAAGTCGCCCCGGATCCGGCTGCTCAGGGAGGCCCCCGAAGCGACGCTGCGGAAGGTCGCCGCCGAGATCGAGACGTACTGGGAGCTGGCCCTCGCCCCGTACTGGGACCGGATCCGGCAGCTGCTGGAGGCCGATGTCTTCCACCGGGCCCGGCAGGTGGCCGAGCACGGCGCCGGACACGTCCTCGGCGAGCTGCACGAGACCGTCCGCTGGGACGACGGCACCCTGCGCCTGGTGCGCCGCCACTGCGCGCTGAGCCGGTCGGAGGCCGGGGCGGGCCTGCTGCTGGTGCCCTCCGCCTTCGCCTGGCCCCGGGTGTTCACCCGCTCCGTGCCCCCCGACCCGCCGCAACTCGCCTATCCCGCCCGGGGCATCGGCACCCTCTGGGAGCCGCGGAACGCCGGGTCGGTCGACGCGGTCGCGGCGGTCCTGGGGCGGTCGCGCGCCCTGCTCCTCGCGGAGCTGGACACCCCCGCCTCGACGACACGGCTCGCGGAGCGGTTCGGGATGTCGGCGGCCGGGGTGTCGCAGCACCTCACCGCGCTGCGCGGCGCGGGCCTGGTGACGACGCACCGGACGGGGCGTTCGGTGCTGTACGCGCGCACGGCGGTGGCCGACGCGCTGATGGCGCCCGCGGACGGCGTCGCGCTCGCGCGCTGATACCTGGCGAGGTCGTCAGCATTTCGTCATCACCGCTGCTAAAATGCTGGCATGACCGACGTAACAGTCCGCAGAGTGCCCGACGACATGTTGAAGACGCTCAAGATTCGCGCCGCGGAGGCCGGCAAGTCTCTGCAGGCGTATCTGTGGGACATGATCGTGCGGGAGGCGACGACTCCCACCAATGCCGAACTGGCTCAGCGCATGAAGCGCGCCGCCACTCTGGACCTGACGGACGCGGACGTTCCGGGCCTTCTTGAAGCGGAGCGTGAACGTCGATGATCGTCATCGACTGCTCCGCACTTGTCCACGGCCTGACCGACCGGGGCCCGCGCGGGGACGCCGTACGCGCCAAGATCGCCGCCCATGGCCTCGCGGCGCCGGCGCTGCTCGACTTCGAGGTCGGATCGGCCCTGTTCGGCATGGCGCGCGGGCAACGCGGGGGCGTACCGAAGCTGGCTGCGGAAGACCTTGACGAAGCCCTGGCCACCTACCAGGCGCTCACCATCCGCCGGTACGACGCGATGCCGTTCTGGCCCCGTGTGCGAGAGCTGTCGGCGAACCTGTCCGCCTACGACGCCGCGTACGTCGCACTTGCCGAAGGACTCGACGTTGATTTCGTCACGAGCGACGCACGCATCGCGAAGGCAGGCGTAGCACGTGTCACGGTGGACGTTCTCTGATCGGCGAACCCAGACGGCGGCGGCTCGGGCAATGGGGCGACGTCTCTGTTGAAAGAGAGGGCGGTCATCGAGCCGCCTATGAAACCGCCGTGAAACCGCGGTGATCCCGGCCCCGCGCATCCTCACCGCATGACGACTTCCCGACCCGCCCGGGCCATCACGGCGACCGGGCTGCGCAAGGCGTACGGCGAGCAGGTGGTGCTCGACGGCATCGATCTGGACATCCGCGAGGGCACGGTCTTCTCGCTGCTCGGGCCCAACGGCGCGGGCAAGACCACCATGGTGCAGATCCTGTCCACCCTGATCCGGGCCGACGGCGGCGAGTTCCGCGTGGCCGGGCACGACCCGGCGAGGGAGCCCGACGCGGTGCGGGCCGCGATCGGGGTGACCGGGCAGTTCTCGGCCGTGGACAACCTGCTGACCGGCGAGGAGAACCTGCTGCTGATGGCGGACCTGCACCGCCTCGGCCGGCGCGAGGGGCGGCGGCGGGCCGCCGAGCTGCTGGAGCGGTTCGACCTCGTCGAGGCGGCCGGGAAGACGCCCGCCACCTACTCGGGCGGGATGCGGCGGCGGCTCGACCTCGCGATGACGCTGGTCGGCGAGCCGCGCGTCATCTTCCTCGACGAGCCGACCACCGGCCTCGACCCGCGCAGCCGGCACACCATGTGGCAGATCGTCCGGGACCTGGTGGCGGGCGGGGTCACGGTGTTCCTGACCACGCAGTACCTGGAGGAGGCCGACGAGCTGGCCGACCGGATCGCGGTGCTCAACGGCGGGAAGCTGGTCGCGGAGGGGACGGCGGAGGAGCTCAAGCGGCGGATCCCCGGCGGGCATGTGCGGCTGCGGTTCACCCGGCCGGAGGATCTGGAGCGGGCCGCCCGGGCCTTCGGCGAGGTGTCGCGCGACGACGAGGCGCTCACCCTCCAGGTGCCGAGCGACGGCAGTGTCCGGGAGCTGAGGTCCCTGCTCGACTGGCTGGACGCCGAGTCGGTCGAGGCCGAGGAGCTGTCCGTGCACACCCCCGACCTCGACGACGTCTTCTTCGCCCTGACCGGCACCCCGACCCAGCAGCCCCAGCCCACCGCACGGAAGGTGAACGCGTGATGAGCGGCGCCCTGATCCACACCTTCAGCGACTCGATGACGATGCTGCGGCGCAACCTGAAGCACGCGCTGCGCTACCCCGCCATGACGATCACCGTCGCCGCGATGCCGGTCGTCATGCTGCTGCTGTTCGTCTACGTCTTCGGGGGCGCCCTGGGCACCGGTGTCGGCCCGATGGGCGGGTCGGGCGGCGACGCGGACTACATCGACTACGCCGCCCCCGGCATCATCCTGATGGCGGCCACCTCCGGGTCGCTGGCGATGGCGGTGTCCATCTCCGTCGACATGACCGAGGGCATCATCAACCGCTTCCGGACGATGGCGATCTCGCGGGCCTCGGTGCTCGTCGGACACGTCGTCGGCAGCGTGCTCCAGACGCTGGTCGCCATCACCCTGGTCACCGGGCTCGCGCTGGTCATGGGGTTCCGCCCGAACGCCACCGTCGTCGAGTGGCTCGCCGTACTCGGCCTGCTGACGCTGGTCACCGTCGCGCTCACCTGGCTGTCGGCCGCCATGGGGCTGGCGTGCAGGAGCCCCGAGACCGCGAGCAACGCGCCCATGCCGCTCCAGTTCCTGCCGTTCCTCGGCAGCGCGATCGTCCCCACGGACTCGATGCCGACCGGGCTGCGCTGGTTCGCCGAGTACCAGCCGTACACGCCGATCATCGAGACGCTGCGGGGGCTGCTGATGGGCACGGAGATCGGGAACAGCGGCATCATCGCGGTGGCCTGGTGCGTGGGCCTCACCGTGGTCGGATTCCTCTGGGCGCGGGCGTTGTTCAGGCGGGAGCCCCGGCGTTAGGCGCCCCGGCGCTGCTCGTCCGTGCCTGCTGTGCGGCCGTGCCCTCCGCACTCGCGCGGAGCTGCCGTGAGGGGTTCGATCGCGGCGAGCGCGGCGGCCCGCAGATCGTCCCGCCCCAGGGCGGCGTACGAGGACACCGCCTCCTCGTACGCCGCCCTGTCGGCCTGTTCGGCCGCGCGGCGGGCGCGGGCCGAGGACATGGTCGGCTGGAATCCGCGCAGGAAGCGGAACCGCTCCGCCAGAGCGATCAGCCGGGCCCCGGCCGCACGGGCGCCGGGGACACCGGCCCCGGACGCATGGGCCCCGGACGCACCGGCCCCGGCCGCGCGGGCGCCCGCGTCGCCGGTGTGCTCCGCGCGGTCGAGCTCCACCATGGCCACGGCCAGCAGCAGCGCGCCGCACACCGGGAGCTCCATCAGATAGGCCGGGGGCTTCTCCACGGGGTGGCTGAGCATTGTCCACAGCTTGTGGGGAAGTGCGCCGGCGGTCTTCTCGATCAGGTCCACCCGGCCGTGGTGCGCGTGGGCGATCACGGCGGCGGCCTCGACCTCCAGGGTCCAGGGCTCCAGGCCGGGCGGGTCGGTGCGGTAGAGCGTGTTCTCGTCGCTGCGCGACGCCTCGACGGCCCGCCGCCACTGGCGCAGACCGGTCTCGGTGTCGCCGCGCGCGAGGGCCAGTTCCGCCCGTGTGCCGAGGTCGAAGATGACCACACCGACCGTCTCGTCCCTCCGGTCCGACGTGGTCAGCGGCAGCCAGCGCTCCGCCTCGTCGATGGCGCCGAGCTGCAGGTTGACGAGGCTCAACGCCGCCCGGACGCCGGAAATGTCCCCCCACGGCATGCACTCCTCCAGCAGCCGCAGCGCCTCCTCCCCATGGCGCCTGCCCTCCTCGCCCCGTTCGGCCTGGAGGCACAGCTCCCCGATCCGGGAGTGGGCGAGGACCTGGACCCAGGCGGCGCTCCGGCCCGCGAACGCGTCAAGCATCTCCCGGGCGGCCCGCAGTGCGCCGTCCAAGTCGCCCGCTCGCTCCAGGACGTAGCTCGCCACGGCATTGGCGACGCCGGCCAGCAGCGGCTCGCCGCTCTCGCACAGCGCGCGCAGCGGGGCGGGGTCCGGGCCCAGCACCTCGGGCGCGGCGGCCAGGACGGTCGCGACGGCCCGCAGGAGGGTGTCGGGCGAGGCGGGCGGCAGCCGGCGCAGGGTGGCGAGCGGACGGCCGGCGCGCAGCCCGACGACGGTGAAGGTGTTCGCGGTGAACAGCGCCGTGGCGGTCCGGGTCGCCTCGACGAGCGCGGGGTCGGGCCCCCGCTCGGGCCGGAAGTGCGACAGCAGCCGGCCGGTCTCGTCGGCCAGCACGGCCACGCGCGCGTAGTTGCCCTCGACGGTCCACAGGCTCGCGAGCACCGCGGAGACCGCCGCGACCGCCGCCCCGTCGGCCCGGGCGAGGCCGTGCCGCAGGGCGTGGACGAGGTTGTCCTGCTCGGCCCGGATCCGGTCGAGGGCCGCGAAGGGCTCGGGCGCGTGGGGCCCTTCGTGGTGCGCGACGCCGAAGTCGCGGGCCCACGCGAGGAAACGGCCGAGCACGCGGTCGGTGTCCCCGGCCGCCTCCCGGTGGGCGGTGCTGAACTCCCGTACGGTCTCCAGCATCCGGAAGCGCGCCCCCGAGGGGGTGTCGGCGACCTTGAGCAGCGACTGGTCGGTCAGGTCCGCCAGCACCTCCAGGGTGTCGCCGTCCTCTCCCGGGCGCGCGTCGCCGTCCTCGCCCAGCAGGTGGCGTGCGGCGTCGGCCGTGAATCCGCCGGGGAAGACGGACAGCGCCCGCAGCGCCGCCCGCCCGGCCGGGTCCAGCAGGTTCCAGCTCCAGTCGACGACGGCGTGCAGCGTACGGTGGCGGTCGGGCGCGTCCCGGGCGCCGCCGCGCAGCAGGGCGAAGCGGTCCTCCAGGCGCCGGGCGATCTCCGCGACCGACATGACCCGGACCCGCGCGGCCGCCAGCTCCACCGCGAGCGGCAGCCCGTCCAGGTGGCGGCACAGCTCCTCCACCGCCTCCCTGGGCAGCTCGGCCCCGGGGCGCACGGCCCGCGCCCGCTGCTCGAACAGCTCGACGGTCGTGGCGAGGCTCAGCTCCGGCAGCGGGTACACGGCCTCCGAGGAGAGGCCGAGGGGCGCCCGGCTGGTGGTGAGCACCCGCAGGTCCTGGGTCGTGGACACCAGGTGGCGTACGAGGTCGGCGGCGCCGCGTATGACGTGCTCGCAGTTGTCCAGCACCAGCAGGAGGGGCCCGGTGCCGAGGGCGGCCGCGATGCCGGTGAGGAGGTCCGTCGGCAGGCCCAGGGGGCCGGCGGAGGCGGGCAGCACCTCGCCGACGCCGAGGGCCGAGGCGACCTCCCTGGCCACGTCCTCGTCGGAGGTGACGCCCGCGAGCCCGACGAAGTACACGGCGCGCCGCCCCGCCCGGCGGCTCACGGCGTGCGCCAGCCGCGTCTTGCCCAGGCCGCCGGGGCCGACGACCGAGGCGACCCGGGATGCCTCCAGCAGGTCCGCGACGGCGGCGATGTCGTCGTCGCGGCCGAGCAGCGGATTGGGCTCGTGCGGGACGCCGTGGCGCACCACGGGCGCCTCGCCGCGCAGCAGTTCCTCGTGCACGGCCCGGAGCGCGGGTCCCGGGTCGGTGCCGAGTTCCTCGCGCAGCGCCCGGCGGTAGGCGTCGTACCTGGCCAGCGCCGCGGAGGGGCCCAGGGTGGCCGCCTCGCAACGCAGCAGCTCCAGCAGCACCTCCTCGTCCCGGGGCCGCTCGCGGGCCAGTTCGGCCAGCGGCTCGGCCGCCTCGGCCCGCCGGCCGAGCCGGGACAGGGCCAGCGCGCGGGCGCGCGCCAGCGTCCGGTAGGTCGCGGCCCGCTCCGCGCGCAGCGCGGCCACGGGGTCCTTCTCGGCCGCCGGGTCCCCGGCCTCCGGCCCCCCGGCCGCCGTGTCCGGCGCCCCGCCGGCGGCCTCGCCGCCCGGGCCGCCGGCCCACAGCGCGAGGCCCGCCTCGGCGTGCGCGAGCGCCGCGGCGTGGTCGCCGGCGCGCGCGTGCCGCGCGCTCGCGGCCGCGCGGAGGAGCACCGCGGAGCTGTCGACCCGGTCCTCGGGCAGGGCGAGGCGGTAGCCGGCGGGGGTGCTGGCGATCACGTCGGCGCCGAGCTGGGCGCGGGCGCGGGAGACCAGGATCTGGAGCGCCTTGGTCGGGTTCTCCGGCCGCTCCGCCTCCGGCCAGAGCCCCTCCACCAGCCGCGCGGTGCCGCAGCCGGTGCGCAGGTCACCCGCGAGCAGGGCGAGCAGGCCGCGCAGCCGGGGACCGGTGATCTCGCGGCCGCGGCAGGATACCCGCGTCAGCAGGGCCAGTTCGGTGGTCACCGGGTCAGGTTAGCCAGCGGACGGACGGTCGCGGCGACGCGGCCGTACGGTCGGGGGCAGGGGGTTTGCGGTGAGTATGGGACCACGCCGACGGCACGGCGTGTCGCTGTCCCATACTCACCGCAGAATCCGCGACCCAGCGGCCACGCGGCCGTGCCGGTCAGGGCTCGAGCGGCCCCAGGCCCTTCGTCTCGGCGGTGGCCGCGCGGAGGGCGGGCGCCGCGCGCTCGAAGTAGCGGCGCAGCACCCGCAGTTCCTCGTCGCCGAAGTCGTCGAGGACCTCGGCCATACGGCGGCGGGCCGGGCCGAACGCCTTCTCGTCCTCCTCCTCGGGGACGGGCACGGCGGCCACGACGACCCGTCGCCGGTCGGCCGGGTCGGGGCCGCGGCTGACCCGGCCGGCCCGCTCCAGCCGGTCGACGAGGCGGGTGGTGGCGCTCTGGGACAGCCCGATCCGCTCGGCCAGGACGCCGGTGGTGAGCGGGCCCGCGAGCTGAAGGGCGTTGAGGGCGTAGAGGTCGGTGGGGTTCTGCCCGAGGGCGTCGGCCGCCGCCTGCCCGTGCAGCACGACGGCGGTGAGGTACGTGCGGTAGACGCCCGCCAGCTCTTCCAGCAGCGGTCCGCGTTCCTGGTCGGCCATGGTGTCGTGCCTTCCTTCCGTCATGTCGTCCCTCACCCCTTGCCAATTTCATGCGCACCTGCATATATTGCATGCACGCAAGCAATCTTATCAGCCAGTGAGCCAGTCCAGTCAGTGAGCCAGTCCAGGAGGAGCAGTATGAGCACCATCGCGACCACCACCGACGCCGCCGCCGTCCGCGCCCTCTTCGAGGCCAACAGCCGGGCCTGGGGGGACACCGAGGCCTTCGCCGGCACCTTCACCGAGGACGCCGACTACGTGACCTTCTTCGGCGGCCGCATGACCGGCCGGCACGCCATCGCCGAAGGGCACCGCGGGCTGTTCGAGGGCGTACTGAAGGGCTCCCGGCTGTACGCCGAGATCGAGGACCTGGCCTTCCCCGCCCCCGGCATCGCCCTGGTCCACTCGCGCGGCGCCGTCCTCAAGGGCAAGCGGACCAGGCCCTCCGCGCGGGCCCTGTCGGTGCAGACGTACGTGATGACGCGCGGCGCCGACGGACGCTGGCTGATCCGCGTTTTCCAGAACACCCGCCACCGCCCGCGCGTCGAGGCGTTCAGCAACTGGCTGGCCCACAGGTTCGGCCCACGCGGGAAGTGACCCCCTGGGGCGGGGTGGCTCAGAACCCGCCCCGGGGCCGGAAAGAGCCCGCCCCTGGAGCCGGGCGGCGGCCCGGAACCCGCGCCCGCGGCTCAGAACCCGCGCCGGCCGGCCGCCGTGCGCCCCACCACCGCGCCCAGTTTGCGCAGCCGCCGCCAGTCCATGCGCGGCTTCGCCGCCGGCACCCCGGGCCGGTCCCGGGGCACCCGGACCCGCAGCGCGCCGGGCGCGATGCGGCAGCGCACCGGCACCGACAGCGCCATGGCCTCGCCGTCGATCCCGACCTCGATCTCCTCCTGGTCGGCGTCCACCAGCACCTCGCCGGCCGTCCGCACCGTCAGGCCCGCCGCCTTCCGGCCGCGCAGCAGCCCGGCGGCCTGGGCGGCGTTGTCGACCTTGATGCCGAGCACGCCGAGCCTGCCGGAGTTCAGCAGCTCGCGGCGGCCGAGCCCGGCCGGGTCGTCCGTACGGTACGGGTTGTTGCTGACCAGCAGCGCCTGCGGGACGGGGATCCGGACCCCGTCGGCCTGCGCGATCAGCCGGGGGCCGCGCTGCCGGGTCAGCAGGTCGGGCAGCAGCTCCAGGGTGGTGCGCACCTTGTCGTCGCGGTAGGCCGGGCTCTGCACGACCGCCGCGTACGCGCCGAACGACGCGTTGTTCACGAAGGGGTGCTCGTTGGCGAAGCCCAGGTCGACGCGGAGCTCCACGCCGTCGGTGAGCGCGTCCAGACAGGCCGAGGGGTCCTCGCGGTCCAGGCCGAGGTCCATGGCGAAGTGGTTGCGGGTGCCCGCGGAGATCACCAGGAAGGGCAGGCCGCGCTCCACCGCGACGGCCGCGACCAGCGCCTGCGTACCGTCACCGCCCGCCACGCCCAGCAGGTCGGCGCCCGCGTCCGCCGCCTCGCGGGCCAGGGCGGCCACGTCCTGGGGGTGGTCCGGGTCGAGCAGCGCCACGCGGGCGCCCAGCCGCTCGGCCTTCTCCACCAGCCCGAACCGCCCCACCTTCCCGCCGCCCGACCGCGGGTTCATGATCAGGAAGGGGCGCTCCGGGGCCGGGGTCCGGTACTCCGTCACCGGTACGGCGCCGAAGCCGGTGCTGCGGATCGCGGCCCGCCCCGTCCAGACGGCCACCCCCCACAGCCCCAGCGACACCATGACCACCCACAGCAGGTTCTGCGCGTCGTAGAACCCGATCACGGTGAGCGGCGCCAGCACGGCCAGCGCCCCCGCCGCGATCCGCACCGCGCCCCGGCGGGTCAGCACCCACCACACGGCGGCCGCCGTGACCCCCATCCCGCCGAGCCCCACCACGAGCAGGATCACGCTCGCGGTCCCGGCGAAGATCACCGGCAGCAGCACGGCCAGCGCGGCGGTGGTCAGCGACAGCCGCGCCGACCAGCGCTGCCCGGAATGGGCCTCCTCGTCGGCCCCCCAGCCACCGCTGGGAGGCTCCCCCTCCAGCCCCATCGGCCCTCCCTGGCCCGGCGAACCGCACAACGGCGTCCTGCCACTCTCGACGACACTCGGGACGCTCTCTCGACAGGGCGTCAGCGCGTCATGCTAGGCCCTGCGGCGGGCCGTTCACCGCCACGCCGCGACGGAGGCCCAGATGGCGGACTCCACGGCGGGACCGACAGCGGGGCCCACGGCGGACCCCACGGCGGACCCCACGGGCGGGACCGACGGCGGACTCCCCGGCGGGATCCACGCCGGGCCCTCCGACGGGGCTCACGCCGGCGCCTCCGACGGGGCTCACGCCGGGCCCACGATACGGGCGACGAGGTCGCGCCAGCCCTCCTCCAGCCGGTCCAGGGCCATGCCGCGCTGCCGGGTCAGATGGTGGATCAGCGCGGGCTCCAGGTAACCCATCAGCGCCTCCGCCCGCAGCTCGGTGTCGCCGCCGCCCCCGGCCTCGCGCAGCAGCATGGTGATGTGGGTGAGCCGGACCTGGCGCGGGGCGCTGCTCAGGCGGCGGTCGGCGGGCGGGTCCCCGGCCAGGTAGAGGTCGAGATACGCGCACATCTGCCGGAGCGTGGCCACCCCGAACGCCGCCAGCCGCTCGACGGCCGGGGCGCCGGGCCCGAGCGGGGGCGGGCCGGTGAGAAACGCCTGCTGGTAGGCCTGCTCCGAATGGTCGAGCAGGGCCTGGAGCAGTCCGGTACGGTCGCCGAAGCGGCGGAAGACCGTGCCCTTGCCGACGGACGCGGCGCAGGCCACCGCCTCCATGGTCAGCTTGTCCACCCCCCGCTCGGCGACCAGCCGCGCGGCGGCCTCCAGCAGCCGGGCCCGGTTGCGCGCGGCGTCGGCCCGCATCGGCGGCGCCTGGCCCGCCAGCGGCAGCAGCGACCGCCGGGCCGCGCCCTCACCCTCACCCTCACCCCGCGGGGCGGATGCGGGCTGGGACGGGGGCTGGGGCGGCGCTGACGAGGTCATGCCCCCTAGCGTAGCGGACCACGGTCCGGTTATATTCAAGTGGACCGCGGTCCGGATATCTGGTATAACCTTCAACTAACGAGGTCCGCACCGCGGGCGCTTATCGATCTTGGAGAACTCATGTCTGTTCGTATCCTCGCCCTGGTCGGCAGCCTCCGCGCCGGCTCGACAAACCGCCAGCTCGCCGAGGCCGCTGCGAAGCACGCCCCTGAAGGCGCCGAGATTCAGATCTACGAGGGCCTGGGCGACGTCCCGTTCTACAACGAGGACATCGACGTCGAGGGTTCCGTCCCCGCCGCCGCCACGGCGCTGCGTGACGCGGCCAACGAGGCCGACGCGATCGTGCTGTTCTCGCCCGAGTACAACGGCACCATGTCCGGCGTCCTGAAGAACGCGATCGACTGGCTGTCCCGCCCGTACGGCGCCGGCGCCCTCCGCGGCAAGCCCGTGGCCGTCATCGGCACCGCCTTCGGCCAGTACGGCGGCGTGTGGGCCCACGACGACGCCCGCAAGTCGGCGGGCATCGCTGGCGGCGCCGTCATCGAGGAGGCCAAGCTCTCCATCCCCGGCTCCCTGACCCGCTTCGCCGAGGTGCACCCGGCGGACGACGCGGAGGTCGTCGGCCAGCTCACCGAGGTGCTCACCCGCGTGGCCAAGGAAGCCGCCGCGGCGAAGGCCTGACCCTTCCCCTCACGCGAGGCCCCGCCGACCCCACGCGCAACGCGGTCGGCGGGGCCTCGCGCGTTCCCCCGCCTCCAGTACGCTCTCGCCGAACGCCACCCTGAACCAGCGGGAGTGTCCGTGGAATTCATCCACTACGCCGACGGCGAGGCCCTGAGCTGCACCTCGATCGAACCCGCCGCGCCCACTGACCCCGCCGCGCCCGGCACCGGCCGCGCCCGGGTGGTGATCATGCACGGGGCCGGCATCGGCAGCCAGCAGCGGAGCCTCCCCCTCGCCCGCGACTTCGCCGCGGCCGGCCACGCCTCCCTCGCGTTCGACTTCTCCGGACACGGGCGAAGCTCGGGAACGCTGGAGGAGCTGAGCCTGGAGCGTCGGCTCCGGCAGGCACTCGCCGTGATCGAGGCCTTCGCCCCCGACGGCGACCCGCTGATGCTGGTCGGCTTCAGCATGAGCGGCCAGACCGTCGCCGATCTGACCTCCCACCTCGGCAGCCGCGTCGAAGCGGTCTGCCTGTGCGCACCGGCGGCGTACGGGCCCGAAGCGTGGCCGGTCCCCTTCGGGGACGGCTTCACCGACCTCATCCGCCGCCCGGGAAGCTGGCGCCCCAGCACGGTCTTCGCCACGTTCGAGGCCTTCACCGGCCGTGCCGTCCTGGTCGTCCCCGAGCGCGACGAGGTCATCCCGCCCGAGGTCACAGCCGGGATCGAGCAGGCCCTCCGGGCGAAGTCCCGGTTCTCCAAGATGGTCCTGGACGGCGCGGATCACCAACTCGGCCGCTGGCTCACGGAACACCCCGAACACCGCGCGAGGCTCGTGGCCCTGATGACCGACCCGGCCCTCAGCACATCTGGTGATCTCGCCGGTCCGGGAACGTCACCCGGTTGAGATTGCACCGCCGCGGCGTGGCCCCGGCACAGCGCGCGTGCGCCTTCAACGCCACGCTGACCAGGGACAACAACACGTCCGCGTCCCGCTCGGTGTCCAGGTGCACGGTCACCCACTGCGAGTCCGGCACCAGCCGGATCGCCGTCGACCGGCCGAGATGGATGGCCAGATTCCGGATGGCCGGTTCGGTAAGGTGCAGGTCGGCGTCCCGGTCGGAATGGAAGTGCACGATCTCGCACTCCTCCGTCCGCAGCGCCCGCCCCATGCCACAGCAGGCCGGGCCCTCGTCGAGGTCCGGCCAGTCCCGCAGTCGCTCCATGGCCCGATGCGCCACGCTCACAGAGGCATCTTCCCCCGGTTTCCCGGGGCCTCACCCTCACGTTGCCCGACCGTAACCATCCGGCCGGGCGGACCGGATGCGCGCGGCAGCTTTCGCGGACCATCCCGACATCCACGTCGCCGTCGAGGACATGCTCGTGGACAGCGACCGGGTCGCCGTCCGCTCCGTGCTGCGCGGGCTTTCGAACTCCGTCCCCGCCGGCGCGGAGCCCGCAGCCAGCATGTTGGACATCTTCCGAGTTCAGCATGGCTTGATCGCCGAGCACCCGCCCGCCGGTCGGGAGAGGGTGACTCTCACCTCGGGCGTGGAGGCGCCGCCGGCGACGGCCCAGAGTTGTTCGGATATATTTCGTAGCTCGATATATAGTCGGCGCGTGACAAGACAGAACCCGTCCTTGACGGAACCGCAATACTTCATCCTTGCCGCGCTCATGGACGGGCCGTTGCACGGTTACGGCATCATCAAGGCGGCCGAGCAGGCCACCGACGGGCGGCTCCGGATCGCTGTCGGCACCCTCTACGGCGCGCTGGAGCGGATGGAGCGGGCCGGACTGGTGGCCGCCGGCCACGAGGAGATCGTGGACGGGCGGGCGCGGCGCTACTACAAGCTCACCGAGGACGGCACCGCCATGCTCAGCCGGGAGGCCCTGCGGATGCAGCAGGCGGCCGCCGTCGTCATCGGCCGCTCACGGAATGCCGGAGCGGCCCCGGCATGAACCGTCTGCTGCTCGCGGCCTATCCCGAGCCCCACCGTTCCCGGCATGGAGAGGAGTTGCTGGCCTGCCTGGCCGAGGCGTATCCCGGCCGCTCCTGGCCCCCGCCGCGGGAAGTTGCCGCTTTGGCGCGTGCCGGGGTGCAGGCCCGCGCCCGTGCCGTCGTCGACGACACCACTCGGCCGTGGTGGCTGGACGGCATCCACCTGGCCGCCCTGGCCCTCGCCGCGCTGGCGCTGGTTCCGTACTTGCAGGATGTGTGGCACTGGGCACTGCACATCGACCCCGGACAGCACGCCATCGCCTTCCACTTCTCCGGCTGGTACCCGTGGGCCGAAGGTCCCACGCGGATACGGCTGCTGCCCTACGGGCTGCTGCCGCTGGGCTGCCTGATCGCTCTGCTGCGTGGCAGACCGGGGATCGCGCTGCCGGTCGCGGCAGCCATGATCTGGGCCGGCGCCACGTCCCACGGCCGCATCCTCTTCGGCGACGAGGGCAAGGCGGGCCTGGGCTACTACGGTCTCGGCACCCCGATAACCGCCCGTGACCTGGTCCTGTCGGGGACACTGTGCACCGCGTGCGCTGTGCTGACGGCCTGCCGTCCCAGCCGTCTGCGGCGCCGCTCGTACCGCCGGCTGGTGCCCGTCGTGCTCGCCATGTACGTGGCCGGGGGCCTGCACATCATCTCCGTCAGTCCAACCTTCCAACGCGGCCTGTTCGCCATCGAGGTCGCCGCGCTGATCGCCGCGTGGGTGGCGACGGCCTCCACCGGGGACTACCGGTGGCTGATCCCCGTCGCGGCGGTCGCCTTCATCCGCACGCAGGCGATCGTGATCAAGCCGCAGGGGTTCATGCAGTCCCTGCCGAACCTGGTCGTCCTCGTCCTCCTGATCGCCCCCCTCCCGGTCCTGGCGATCACCGCCCAGCGCCGACAGGGGCAGGCCCTCGCCCAATAGGAGCGGACCCCGGCGGGCCGACCGAGCCCGGCGGCCCACGTCGTGCCGCAAGACGTGCGTGACCGAACTCCCCCCCAACGGAAGAAACAGAGCGATGACACAGCACGATTCTCCGTCCCTGCCCGCGCACCGTCCGGGGGGCTCAAGGCAGGCCCCCGAGGCCCCCGACGACCCCAGCCCGTCGCGTACGACACGGCCGTGGATGCCGGCTCTGCTGTACACGCTGGGGTTCCTGGCGGTCTACCTACTCGCCATCTGCACCCCGTGGGGGCAACGAGCCGAGAACGCACTGTTCGATCTCGGTAAACAGGGCAGCGAAGAAGCATGGATCTACCCCCTGTCAGGAGCGGAATACGGCTCGACGCCCATACCCCCGATGGAATTGAGCGCCAAGCCCACCCTGATGGTGGGCCTGGCCGTCATCGTGGTCCTCACCCTGGTGCGGCGGTGCTGGCGGCAGGGGTGCGCGGCGCTCGGGATCGTCGTTCTCACGACCGGAAGCAAGGAGGTGTTCAAGTCGGCCATGCCCCGCCCCGATCTGGTGGGCGCGCCCGAGAACCTCCTTGATCAGGGTTTTCCCAGCGGGCACACGGCCATCCCCGCCGCGCTGACCCTCGCCGCCGTCCTCGTGGTTTCCCCCCGCATCCGCCCCTACGTCGCCACGGCCGGTGTGCTGTGGCTGGCCTGCATCGCCGCCGCCAGCGCGACCATGGGCGGCCACCGGCCCAGCGAAGTGCTGGGAGCCACCCTGTTGGCCTGTGCCTATTACGGCCTCGCCACCTGGCTGCTGCCCCCGGCCGCCGCGCCAGGCGCCACGCGGAGCCCCCGTGCGCTGCCCGTCATCACCCTGACGCTGGCACTGGCCATCGCCCTCGCTTCCGGCGCACGGAACGACACCCTCACAAGGTCACTGGTCTCCGCGGCGACGGGCTTCATCTGTGCGGCCCTGGTCTGGTACGCCGCAGTCGGGCGGCCCGCACACACCGCACGCCGCACGCGCCCCGCACTGGGCTGACCACCCGGCAGGCTCCGGGCGGGTCGGAGGGGTGGCGCGGGCGCGCCCCGGTGGGCCGGGGCAGCCATGCGGCCGGTCTTGTCAGTGGCAGAGCGTAGTGTCCGCGCCATGAACACTCTTCGCCTCGAACCGTGGTCCGAAGCAGGTCTGAACATCCTGCACCGCCAGAACACTCCCGAGATGACCGAGCATCTCGGGGGGCCCGAGACCGAGCAGGCGATCGTCGATCGTCATCAGCGCTACCTGCGCCTCGACGGCGGCGAGATGCTGATCGTCCGCCTCGGTGACGTGGCGATCGGTTCGGTCGGGTACTGGGAGCGGGAGTGGGGTGGTGAGGACGTGTACGAGACCGGATACGGGATTTTCACCGAGTTCGGCGGTCACGGATACGCGTCCGAGGCCCTGCGACTGGCCGCGGACCGGGCGGCGGCGCGTGGCGCACGGCGTTACCTGCACGCGTTCCCCCACGTGGACCACGCGGCGTCGAACGCTGTGTGCCGCAAGGCCGGGTTCGAGCTGGTCGGCAAGGTGTCTTTCGAATACCCCAAGGGCACCTGGCAGGAGTCCAACGACTGGCGGCTCGACTTGAGCGCCCTGGGCGGCTGACCGCGCCTTGCCCTTGCCACCGCGTTCGGCCCACTGCCGACCGGGGCCTTCGACAACTCGGACAGCAGGGAGCGTTTCTTCCGATGACCACCCAGCCCACACGCCCTGAGCGCAGCGGTCCCGAGACCGGCTCGGGCATGGATGTCCCGCCGTTCAAGCCTTCTCTCGTCAAAGCGGTGTTCCGGGACGTGACCTCGATGCACGTCTCCCGGTCGGCCGCGTGGGCCGCCGCGTCGGTGACGCGGACCGTGCTGACGGAGATCATCGACAGCGCGAGGAGAGCGGCGGCGGAGGAGGCCCGGAAGAAGCTGATTCCCGGGGACCTTCTCTCGGCGATCGACCGGAACGTCGAGCTGGAGGTGGGGACCAAGTGGTACGACCACAGCCCGACGTTTCGAGGCCTGACCGGTGACCTGTACGACGCCGAGGGTGTCATCGTGCCTTCCCGCAAGCGCAGCAGGTCACGCAAACCGAGCGCGGTGGTCGGCGCCCACAGGTTCGAGGCCGGGGTCAGGAAGCTGCTGCGGAGCCAGGGAGCGAGGGCCGTCCCGGCGATGGTCCGCGACCTGGACGGAATCGCGAGCGTGTTCCTGACGGACCTCGCCCGGGACGCGGCCATGGTCGTCCGCGAGGGCGGGGTCAAACGTTTCGGTACGGTCACCCCGGTGATGTCGGGCGAACCTGCCCCGACCCCGCCCCCGTCCCTCAACGACTCCCACCGGGCCCTGTCCACCCGCAGGGGGGACGGGCGGACCATCGGCAGGGATGACGTCCTGGCCGCCACCACGATCCAGTTGTTCGGCGGCAACCTCAGGCAGCGAGCCCTCACCGAAGCCCGCGAGGCGACACAGAACACTTCGGCCGGCTGAGGCGCCAGGGGCCTCCCCCGAGCCGTCCTCCCCACGAGCCGTTCTCCCCACGAGCCGTCCTCCCCGGCAGCCGGGGCGAGCGTCGCGTCCCCGGTCACTCGCGCCGTCTCGCGACGCCTCCCCCGTCATGCCCGGCGGGAAGCCCCGTCCGGCCATACGACATCCACGGGCAGGCCCGCCTCACGCGCCTCGTACACCACATCCGCCGTGCCCCCGCCCTTCCCGGTCGGCGGCTGCCCGTCCCACACGGCCACCAGCCGATCCGCGCGCTCCAACAGCACGGCGTTCGCCGCCTCGTACGCCTCGCGGCTCGCCGTGGCGTACGGCATCACCACCACCTCCTGCGCCGCGTCCCTGAGCCGGTCGAAGGTCGCGGCGTGGTCCGGCTTCACCTTCGCCTCCCGGTAATCCCGCGACGGCACCACCACGACCAGCCGCCCGCCCACCGCCAGGACCGCCTCCGCGAACAGGCTGTCGCTGCCGCGCGCGATGCACGAGACGCCGACCAGGCCGGCGGGCTCGTACCCGGCGAGAATCTTGTCCAACTCCGCCCGCACGAGGGGCACGGAGTCCTCGGTCAGGTCCATGTGGCCGGTCACGGCGATCGTCGTCATATCAACGCCTCGGCCGAGCGATCAGCCGGATGTCAGGACCTGATCGCGCGACGTCCAGCAGTTCGCACCGCAAGATGTCGTCCATGGTCTCGATGGTGCCGCCCTGGAGCGCGCTCTTGCCACGGCCGAGGAGCGCGGGCGCGATGTAGGCGATGATGCGATCGACCAACCCGGCCGACACGAACGAGGCTGCGAGAGTGGGCCCGCCTTCGAGGAACATTCCGCGCACGCCACGGGAGGACAACTCCCGCAGCAGCGCGTCGAGGTCCAAGCCCTCCTTCGCGCGCGGGAGCCGGACGACGGTCGCGACGCCGTCGAGGTGCGTGGCGTCCGCGTCCTCCGCCACGGCGATGATCGTGGGCGCGGCGTCGTCGAGCACGCGGGCGCCTGCGGGCGTGCGCGCGTTGCTGTCGACGATGACTCGCCACGGCTGCTCGTCGACGGGTACGGCTACCCTCAGCGTGGGGTCGTCCACCAGCGAGCGCACGGCAAGGTGCGGATTGTCGGCCTGCTGGGTGCCGGACCCCACCACCGTGGCCTGACAGGCCGCGCGCAGGGAGTGGACTTCGGCACGGGACTCCGCGCTGGTGATCCACTGGCTGGTGGAGTCCGCCGCGGCGATCCGCCCGTCCAGGGTGGCCGCGTATTTGTAGACGACGTAGGGGCGCCCCTCGACGGTGGTCCATTCGCCGGCGCCGACCAGCTCGCTGATGTTCATGGGTCCCTTCCTCAGTGGGTGGTGTCGGTGAGCCTAGGGAGTGGCGATTGCTTCGGTCAGGCGCTGGACCATCTCGGTGCGCCGCCAGGGCGCGAGGCCGGTGACGACCCGGCGCAGCTCTGCGGTGGTGCGGCATGACTCCGTCTCGCGAGTGATCTCCAGGGCCTCCATGGCGGTGGCGCAAGCCGCGTCGGGGGAACGGTTAGCGGCATGAGCGCCTGCGAGGCGTGCCAAGTGGAGCCCGCGCTCGCGTTGGTAGGTGTCAGGCCAGCTATTGAGCGCTCGCTGGTAGGCGGTCAGGGCGTCGGCCGGCTTGCCTAGGCGCAGGTAGCAAGTCGCCCGCTGGGCCTCGACATAGGAAGAGTTGCAGTACCCCCCGAGCTGGTCGGTCACCGCATCGTCTCCGCCGACGAGTACCTCGGCGGCGTCGAGCGCGCGCAGGGCCTCCATTTCATCGCCGGCGAGCGCGTGGCCGTGTGCCTCTTGGAGGCGAGCCGAGGCATGGACACGTGCGGGCACGTCGCCGCGAACGCGTAGCGCGGCCGCCGCCAGGCCAACTACCCGCTGCTGCTGCCTGAGACCAGCGGAGAGTTGGGCTTTGCGCATCAGGACGAACGCTTGGCGCACAGGCTCGTCGGCTTCCTGCGCCCACTCCATCGCGCGGTCGGACCACCAAAGGCCTTTGCCAGGGTGGCCGAGGTCCTCGTACAGCCATCCAGCGAACTCTGCCCATTCGGAGGCGGTTTCGAGGATGCGACGTCGGAGGGCACCGGAGGCTGCGGGAAGTAGCTGCTGCTCGATGACGGTGAGGTGGTCGTGGACGGCGCTAATGGCCGAGTGCGGTCCGTAAAGCCCGTCTGACTGGACCAGGGTGACGCGGAGCTGGCGGAGGTGGTCGACGACGGCTGGGTTGATCGCGCGGCGAGTCGTGGAGCCGGTCGGGGCAGGAAGGACGCCGAGGCCGACCGCCGCGCCCAGGAAGCCCCGACGATTCACCTCAGCGCTCTGGGCGTGGTCTCCGGCTAGCCCAACTTCGGCCGGAGACATGCCAAGCCGGTCAGCGACGAGCGCCAGCACATCCATGTCGCGGGCGGACTGACGACCGCGCTCCAGCCTACTGATGGTGCTCTGGCTGAACCCGCACAACGTCGCCAGTTGCTGTTGGGTCCACCCATGGCCGCGCCGGGCGGCCGCGATGGCCTCACCGGCACTGCGGTGGGGTGCTGACTGTGCCATCTCCGGTCCTGGTCTGTGGTGGGCGTGGCTTGACAAGGAATACCCACAGTAGCGGCCCCGTCGCAGACGTATGCAGCTTCCGCATACGCACAGCGACGGACGCATGCGCCCGGGACGGCGGCCCTAGCGCAACGGTTGTCTGGACGCACTGGAAGAGACGCTCCGCTGGAGGCTTCTTCATGACGCTCACTCAGCCCACCCCCGCCCCATGGACACCGCCACGCGGCAATGACGTGGAGGTGGTCGAGGTTGGCCACTATTGGGACGCTGTGCGTGCCCCCAAGGCCATCGGCGAACGCACTCTTGAACTCCTCGGTAAGCAGGGCGGCGCCGCCATCGCCGACTACTGCACCATGTACTGGCTCATCTCGCCGGGGAGCGCCTACTACTGGCAGAGCATTCGGCAGGTCCAGGTACTTACGACGACCACCGCCGAGCTCACGTTCATGGGCATGCCGCCCGGGCACTGGAGGTCGGGGCCCGGTCTGCACTGGCGCATCCCGGTGGGCCCCAACCGGTACCTGACCGACACCGAGCAGTTGCGTCAGGCCCTCCTTCTCGCAGCCGTCGTCGAGTTCGGTTCCGACGAGGAGGCCGATCGGTGAGGCCCCAGATCTGTGCGCGCTGCGACACGATGACCGACAAGCCAGTCGTCGTAGGACATGTGCACTCCGCCAGCATGGGCGGACGCACCATCTACTCCTGCCCTGAGCACGTTCCGACCTTCCCCCAGCCCATAGATCCGATCGCCCAGATCGACGCCTTGCGTCGCGTCCGGCGTGAGGGGACAGCATCATGACCACCCCGGCCGACGCCCGGCGCCTGTCCCCGTACTGCGCGCTCTGCTCT
>NZ_MAXF01000073.1 GCF_001704635.1 Streptomyces sparsogenes
TGGACCAGGGCGGCGACGCGCCGGTTGTGCTGCACGAAGACCGGTGCGACCGCGAGGGGGCCTTTGAAGTCGTGGTAGCGGCGCTCGACCGCGCCCTGGCCTTTGTAGTGGATCAGGACCTGGGCCGGGTCGGCCTGGTCGGCGGGGATGCTGGTCAGCATCGCGTACCAGCCGTCAACGGCGGCCTCCGCGTTCAGGACGTTCTGGTCGAAGTACCAGGCCAGGGCGGGGGTGTCGTGCTCGTCGGTGGTGATGGTCCAGCGCAGGCAGGCGGTGACGCGGCGCTTGGCTGCGATGACGCCGGCCCGGGCCGCGACCTTCTCCCGGGTCTTGTAGTGCTGGCCGCCTGCCGCGCCGGCGAGCTTGTCCATCTCTTCCCTGGCCCGGGCCAGACGCTTCTCGCGGGCTCTGCGCTGGCCCGCCGCGACGGCGGTGGAATGGACCAGGATCCGGCGCAGCCGGTGCACCAGATCCCGTTTGCGGGGCCCGGCCAGGGTGTGGACGTCCTCCAGTACCCGGTAGACCTCCCGCTCACCGGCCGGCTTGCCCTCGTCCCTCTCGGGCACCCAGTCGACCAGATGTGCCTGCGTGAGGTCCAAGGCGGCATAGACCTCGTCTTTGACCTGCGCGGCCGGGACCGGCGCGATGAAGTCCACCCCGGCCGCGAGCAGTGCGGTGACGTTCGTGTAGGACACCAGCTTGGAATCGGCGACCATCAAGAATTTCCGCTCACCGGCCATGCCCCGCAGGTCCTTCATCGCCCCGACGACCTGGCTGACCTCGGCGACGCCGCCGCCGAAGACGCGGGCGTGGACGGGGATGCCGCCGTCGGCGGACACCGCGAGCCCGGTCTGGACCTGCTTCAAATCCACCCGCCGGTCCTTGGGATGCCCGTAGCTGATGACCGGGTACTGCTCGTCCTGGTCCTCGCTCGGGTAGGCGCCATGGACAGACATGCTGGTCATGTCCCAGTGCAGCCTCGACACGTCGATCCCGAACTCGGCGATCGCCTGCGCGCCGATAGTGCCCGCGATCTGCTCCAGCTTCGGTGCGATCGCGTCCAGGGCCCGGGCCAGACGGTCGTCGTTGAGCAGGTCCGGCTCAAGGCCGAAGACCTCCTCCACCGCCCAGGTGCGGGCCCAGTCGCCGACCCGCACCAGCGGTGCGGGCGAGGTCAGCCGGTTGGCCACCAGCGCCTCGATCACCTGCCCGTGGGTCAGATGCGCGCTCGCACCGCCCGGACACAGCTCGTCGACGATCCCGGCAACATCCAGCCGGCGCAGAAACTCGGCAGCGACAGGCAGAGCGCCCAGACGCTTCTCCACCACGGACGTCACCACCACATCAAGGCGCTGACGGACAGACCGTGGCCGCGGGGACCGGGAAGTCATCGACACACCCAACCCAACGCCACACCACCGGCCAAGGACACCCCCGGACCGGTCACACCATACGAATCAACGACCCGCGAAGTACGGGACTAGCCGCTGTCAGTGGCTCGTTCTACTGTTTGGGCATGACTTTCAGACAGTCCCTGGCCCGGGGCCCTCCGGTGATTTAGCCTAAAACCTCAACCGTCGGGGGAGGGGCACTGCGGCGTGGTGAGGGCAACGGAGCCTGCGGACGGCAGGAAGCCGCGCGCTAGCCACATCGAGGCCGTGGACATGCGCTACGTCACTCAGATGATGGAGCAGCTCCAGCAGGGGTACATCAAGTCCGTGGCAGCGACGGCTGGTCTTGCGGTCGAGATCGTGCCGGTTGACGTCTATGGCTACGACGTTCGTTTAATTCGCCCGCCGAGCGACCCCCTGGATGAGGAGTCTGCGGTCCTGGCGCAGCTCAAGTGCACCACCCGGATTGTCCCTGACCAGTCACGGGAGTACTTCAGCTACCAGTTCACCAAGCGTCAGTACTTCGATCACTTGGTGAAGCCGCGTAAGTACCCAAAGGCGATTTTGGTCGTTATGACTGCGCCGCCTCGTCAGGCAGAGTGGACCGAGGTTACGCACGACGGCCTGTGGACTAGACGATCTTGCTTCTGGGTATCTTTGGAAGGGGTCCATGTTGACCCGTTGGTAAAGAAGCCGACGGTGCATATCCCGACCAAAAATCGGGTGGATGCGCAATCTCTCTCGGAGATCCTGGATAAAGTCGACAGGGGTGAACCGCTGAATGACTGATGCGTCGAGCGTCACGCTCCCTGCGCGGGTTGACCCAGGAAAGCTGAGCGCCCTGCTAGAGGAAGCCGGCTGGCAGCGTATTGGCGGCAGGCGGGGGATCTATTCTCGCTATACACCACCAAAGTTGACGGATGCATGGTTGAACACCAGCCTGATGCTTCCCCTTGATGAGGGCGCACCCGAATTCGTCGACGCCATGAGATCGGCCCTGCTGCAACTGTCCCAGGATCGAGATTTCTGGATCAGGTCGATCTACCCTCGTTTGATTGTGGACGCTTCGGACGAGTTTAAATTCCGAAAGGAATCTTCGGCGCCGAGTGGATTTATCGCCTGGAAGAGTGGAGAGCGTCTTGTTGAATCTGCGCGCCGGACGCTTATTGCAGGGGCTAAGTCTTACATGGGCCCTGGCCGTCATTTCGTGAATAAGCACGGCCGTTTTGCTCATAGATATCTCGATCAAGTGCTCATGGGGCAGTCGGCTCCCGGTAGTTACATCATCACCGCTTACGCGCCGCCGAATGCTGGAGTTCCGCTTTCCGGATCTGCGGACACGCCCGCCTTCGCAGTTCCTGAGCTGGGGCTAGCCAGCGTCAGGGACGTGAGCCAAGCGGTGGTGAGGGCTGTGCAAGCGACTGCGGAGGCGCTGGAACACTACCGCGCCAGTGGGTCACTTTCGGGGTTCGAAGCCGGAGTCACTCAGGGAATCTCCTACGAGATGGCTAGTGCAATCCTCGGAATTGCAGAAAATTCCGATGGTGCAGATATTAGTGTTGACTGGGATCCCGTTACGCCTCCTCCAGGCGGGCTTGATTCCCGCTTTGAGTTCCGGGGGTCTGACGTTGATCCTTTGAGCAAGGCGGCAACGAGGTTGGCTGCCGATGCTTCCTCTGAGGTGTCAACCTTGATAGGTAGAGTTCACCTGCTAGCGAAGAAGCAAGCGGGAAGCCCTGGCGTTTTTGGTCTCGATTCTTTGTCGAGCGGGCGGGCCAAGAAGGTTCGCGTTCGCCTGTCAGACGAGGATGAGTATCATGAGGCTGTTAGGGCTCACGAAGAGGATCTAGCGCTAGAGGTTAGTGGGCGGCTCGAAAAAGAAGGAAACTTGAGCTGGCTGTATGACGCGACGGTTGTACGCACTTTGGGGCCGATTTCCGATTTCGTGCGTCCTTCTCGTGCGCCAATTGAAGGGCAGATCTCTCTCTTTGCTGAACGAGACAACGAATGAATCGCGTCACAACGTCTGCGTCCGGTTCTAGCTCCCACACCAGTTGGCCCTAGCTTCCATCCCGTCTGCCGTCGACCCACACACCGTGGAGCGGGCGTGGTCCCTGGCGTCCAGGTGGAGCGCGCCACTGTACGAACGACCTGGACGCCAGGGGCCGCGTCTGCTCGGCTCTGCCTGGGTCGACGGCAGACGGGATGGAAGCTCCCCACGCACGCCACTACGGGGCGGCACCCGCGTACGGCGCTTCATCCATCCCGGAGCCTGAGCGCCCCCGCCGGAGGCACCGTCTTTGACGGTTATCGCCGCCGCTTGTCGCACGTGGCACCCGGGCGGGCCGGGCGCCGGAGCGGGACGCAGGCAGGAGCGGCGGCGCGCGGGCCGGGCGGGTGCCGCGCCGCGCTTGCGCGGCGCCTTGAACCCGTAGAGAAGGTTGTAACTCACGTCTTGCGCTTGGCGCGTTGGTGCTCGATGTCCTTCATGACGCACTGGGCTCCGTTGATGATCCGTAGGAGCTTGTCGAGCACGTCTTCGCGGGCCGTCTGCATGAGCTGTTCCGGGGTTGGGGTGCTGTCGGTGGTGCCGGCCGGGGCCCAGAACGTCTTGTGGCTGCGTTCGCGGACGATCTGCTGACAGGTTCGGATGACCCAGTTCATCGCCACGGTGATCTCGTCCCGATGGAGCTGGTCCATCTCCCAGCCGTCGTTGTGGCCGGCGGTCGGCGGGGTGGTCATCGGGCCCCTCCTTGTGGGACGAGTGCGGTCGGGGTGATGAGTTCGGCGGTGACGGTGCGGCCGTGTTCGTCGCCAGTGATGCCGAGGTGGTTGGCGAGGGCCATGACGATGCTCAGGCCCCGGCCATGGGTGGCCTCCTGGTCCGGCTCGGCAGGGTGGGGCGTCTCGGGTTTGCCTCCGTCGTCGGTGACGGAGATCGCGACCACCTGCTTCGACAGGGCAAGGGCGACGTGGAAGGTCCCTGTGGGGCTGCCGCTGGCGGTGTGGGTCACGGCGTTGGTGCTCAGCTCGCTCACGATCAAAGCGGCGATGTCTGCGCATGGGTGGTCGCTGAGGATGTCGCGGGTCCAGCGGCGGGCGCGGCCGATCTCTTCTGGGAATCCTGGGCAAGTCAGTCCCCAGGCACGAATGCTACTCATATACTCGTGCATACAAGTTCCTCTATGCTGGTAGGGGCCATGGGCAATGGGTTCGTGCTAGATGAGTCGAACGCCGTCGTGGGCGCGGACGGCCGGCGGGGTCGTGTTGTCGAGCGCGTCCAGGACGCGGATCGCGTACGCCTCGTCGGCAAGCTCGATGACCTCGTCACGGGTGGCCCAGCGAAGTGCCCGGGTCTCCGCTCCGGTGGTCGGGGTGCCGTCGATCGCTTCGCAGCGGAAGACCATGGAGACGATCAGACGCGTCATGTTCTTGTAGACGCCGGTGAGGGTCGCGGGAAGCGCGATCTTGATTCCGGTCTCTTCGAGGACTTCGCGCTGAAGTGCGTCGGGGATAGTTTCTCCGGGTTCCAGCACGCCGCCGGGCGGTTCCCACTTACCGTTGTCCCGTCGCTTGATCAGCAACGCGCGGCCAGCGTCGTCGACGATGACCCCGGCGACGCTCACGGAGTGCGGGCGCTCAGTGCTCACGTTCCTCTGCCCTCTCGGCTGGCTAGGCTCTCCACCGTAGCAACCAGGGTCAGCCGCTCGTCTAGACACCTAAAGGAGTACAAACACAATGCCTTCTCTGACTTCCGTCCTGGGCGCGCTGGACCCAACCAGTGACCGGGCCGTGTTCCGGCAGATCGCTGACCGGCTTCGCGAAGCGATCGACAAGGGCCGTTTCAAGGAGGGTGACAAGCTGCCCTCGGAGACTGAGCTGGTCGAGCACTTCGGCGTCTCGCGGATGACCGTCCGCAACGCGCTGGCCCTGCTCCAGCAGGAAGGGCTCGCGGTCTCCGAGCATGGCAAGGGCGTCTTTGTCCGGCCCCGGCCGCCCGTGCGGCGCCTGGCCTCGGACCGGTTCGCGCGGCGCCATCGCGATCAGGGGAAGTCGGCGTTCACGGTGGAGGCGGAAGCCGCGGGAAGCCGCCCCGAGGTGGACAGCCTGGAGGTGAAGGAGGAGCGGCCCTCGCAGGACATCGCCGCCCGGCTGGGTTCTCCCCGGAAGGTGCTTGCCCGACGGCGCCGGTATCTGCTGGACGGGCGGCCGGTGGAGTTCGCCACCTCCTATCTACCGCTCGACCTGGCCCGTGACACCCCAATTGCTCAGCCGAACCCCGGCCCCGGCGGCATCTACGCCCGGCTGGAAGAGATGGGCCACCGCCTGGACCACTTTGACGAGGAGATCCGCGCCCGGATGCCCTCGCCCGCCGAGGTGCGCACGCTGCACCTGGCCTCGGGTGTGCCGGTGATCCACCTGATCCGTACGGCCTTCGACGCTGAGGGGCGGGCCGTGGAGGTCTGCGACACCGTGATGGCCGCTGACGCATACGTCCTCTCCTACCAACTGCCCGCCACCTGACAGGCTCGCCGGATGGCGCGCTATGCGGCCGTCGCGGGCCGCTTCTCTCAACTCGTACACACGGAGACGCATACTCGTATAGACGAGTGGGCAAGTTCTGTGGCATGGTGGTCCCCGTTCCCACTCGTTCGGGGGAGGACATCTAGACGACTAGATGGTTGTGTATGTGAGAGAAGGAGAAGAAGTTGCGTTCCATCCGTGTTGACGTGTCTGCCGCGACGATCCTGCTGACTGAGGCGCCTGAGCCGAAGGTGAAGGACCGGCAGACCGGCGAGATCGCCAAGGATGCCCAGAGCGGTGAGGCCCTGATGCGCCTGGGGGTCGTCTTCATCGACGGCGGGGAGTCCTCTCTGATTCAGGTGACCGTGCCGGAGAGCGGGGTGACCGACGGGCTTGCTCTCGGATCGCCGGTCACCCTGATCGGCTTGGTCGCCCGGCCCTGGGAGAGTGTGTTCAACGGGGCAGCAGCGGCACGGCATCGCCTTCCGGGCCGACGCCATCGCCCCGGCCGTCATACCGGTAGGTGCGGGGGCCTGAGCCTGATGACCGATGTGACGACGCTGTTGGAGGTGGGTGGTCCCGTTGCCGCGACGGTCGGCGGGGCCGCTTACCTCCGGGTCAAGCACCCGGCCGCGTACTGGTCCACGGTCGGCCTCCCGGTCTCCACGGTGAAGCTGCTCGGCTCGTACGGGGCGGTGATGGACGCTTGCGGGCTGACCGTGCCGCCGTCCCGGCTCCGGGCCTGGGCCATACACGCGCTCACTCGCCGAGAGGTCCGGCCCGTTCCGCCGAGACGCGGGATCATCCGGCCGACCTCGACCGGGTTGCGGCTCCGGCTGCGGCTGGCCCCCGGGCAGGAACCCGCTGACGTGGCGGCCTCGGCGGAACGGCTCCGGCACACCTGGGGCGTCCATGGCGCGTATGTCGAGGAGATCAAGCCGGGGGTCGTGGAGCTGCGGCTGATCGGCTTCGATGTCCTGCGGAAGGTGCGGATGCCTCGCAAGACAGCGGGCGGCTTCCTCAAGGTGCCGGTGGCGCTGCGGGAGGACGCCACGCCGTTCGTACGGGACTACCGGGCCATCCCGCATCAACTCACCCTCGGTGCGACGCTGTCGGGGAAGTCGATGTTCCTGCGGCATCTGATCACCGGCCTGGCACGGCAACCGGTCGCGCTGGTCGGGATCGACTGCAAGCGGGGTGTCGAGCTGGCGCCGTTCGCCCCACGGCTGTCGGCCCTGGCTACTGACCCTGTGCAGGCGGCCGAGCTGCTGCCCGTGCTGGTTGAGCTGATGGAAGACCGCTACGACCTGATCAAGGCCCGGCAGGGCATCGCCCCGAGCACTCCGGACGAGGAGATCACCTCTGACATCTGGGGGCTTCCGGAGGAGGAGCGGCCGGTGCCGGTGGTGCTGCTCGTGGACGAGGTGGCCGAGCTGTTCCTGATCGCCACCCGGAAGGACGAGGAGAGGCGGGACGAGATGGTCACCCAGCTCATCCGGCTTGCCCAACTTGGCCGCGCGGCAGGCATCTACCTGGAGGTATGCGGGCAGCGGTTCGGCGCCGAGCTGGGCAAGGGGGCGACGATGCTTCGGGCCCAACTCACCGGCCGTGTCTGCCACCGCGTGAACGATGAAGCCTCCGCCAAGATGGCGCTGGGCGACATCGCCCCAGAAGCGGTCGGCGCGGCCTGCGCCATCGCACCCGAGCGGCCCGGCCTCGCGGTCGCCGGGGACACCTCCGGCGGCTGGTCTCGCATCCGCACCCCCTATCTGTCTCTCGCCGACGCTGCGGCTACCTGTCGCGACAACGCGCACCTGGTGCCGGATCTGCCCGCGCTCAAGCCGTTCAGGCCCGCCGTGCCGGCCGTCCCGGTGAGCGCTCCCGTTTCGCTGGTCAAGCCCGTTCCGGCTGCCGAGTAATCCAGCATCGCCCGGTCGGCGTGACCGTTTCGCGCCATGTCCGTACCCCTGCCATGCCTGATTCCGGAAGGAGACTTCCCGTGCGCGCTCATCTGGCGCGTGTTGACGCGGTGCTCGTGCAAGCGGTCATCGCTGCCGCGTTGTCCTTCGCTCACCTGCATGACCTGGCCTCGGCGGCCGGGCAAGCCGGGTGGAAGGCGTGGGCCTATCCGGTGTCCGTTGACCTGCTGCTCGTGGCGGCTTGGCGGCGGTTGCGGTCCGGATCATCCAAGGCGGCTGGGTGGTGCTGGTTCGTCGTTGCCCTGGCTGCGTCCCTCGGGGCGAACGTCGCCACCGCCGGGCTGCTCGAGTTGGACGACGTACCGGCCTGGCTGCGCATCCTCGTCGCCGGATGGCCCGCCGTGGCCTTCCTCGGCGGAACCCTGCTCGCCCACACCGCGCCCGCCGTCGAACCGGTGCCGGAGGCTGTCGAGCCGGGAACCGCGGGGCCAGTCGCCGAGCCGGAGCCTGAGCCGCAGTTGCCCGCGCCGCATGTCCCGGCCGCCCTGGTCACCTACGCGCGCAAGCTCGCCGACGAACGTCACGTCCGCACCGGTTCGCCCATCGACCGTGACACCCTGCGCGCCCGCCTCGGCGTCCCTGCGCCGCTCGCTGATGCCATCGCTGCCCGTCTCTGAGAGGAGTACCACCCTCATGCTTCGCCGCTTCCGCAACATCGCCCGTATCGGCCCGGTCCGTGTCGGCACCGCCTACGACCAGCGGGGCCGTGAGAAGCACACCGCCGTATGCACCGCGCCGCGCTGCGACTTCTCCGCCGACTACACCACCCGGGCCGCTGCCGAGTTGGCTGCCCGTACCCACCGCTGCCCCGTCCGCTGAAAGGGGATCCCCCGTGACTGTCAGCCTGCCGCTGGTCTTCGTCCTGGGCGCCGTCACCTGGTTCGCGATCAAGTTCCTCGGCGTCCGTGTGTGGGTGGTCGTCGTGATCGCCCTGTTCGGCTTCTGGCTCTCCCACACCGTGCTCGCCCCGGTCATCGAATCCGGTACGCGCTCCGGCGTGGACGTCGTCAACCGCTAGCGCCACTCACCTAGACGAGTAGCTGACAGGAGATTCATCGTGTTCCGACCCAAGTTTCCCGAAGCCCCTGCCCTGCCCTCCGCTCACGTGATCAGCTCGACCGTCCCGGCCGTCCAACACGGGCACGCCCCGGCCTGCTCCTGCCAGCACACCGCCCCCGCGCCTGCACCCGCTCATCGGATGGTGCCCGGGCTCAGCGCTGGGACCGTCGCCGCCGTGGTCATCGTCGGCATCGTCCTGACGGCTCTGCTCGCCGCCGTCGCCCTCACGGCCATATCCGTCGCGGTCGCCGCCGTCGTCATGCGCTCACTGCTCACCAACCAGCGGCGCCGCTGAAACACCACACGACTGCCGGGGCGGCCTCGATACCGCCAAGCATCCGCCGCCCCGGCAGCCCAACCCCCTCTCGACCGAACAGCCGAAAGAGGTGACACCCATCATCACCCGCACCACCCCGCCACCGCTGCCCGAACTGGGCACCCTGGCAGCACTCGGCACCATGCCCGCCCTGCTCCGCCAACTCTCCGGCCTCGGCGGCTGCACCAATCCCATCCGCCTCGACGGCCACCGCACCGAACACGAGGTGAACAAGGACACCGGCGAGATCGGGCGTGTACTCCGTCACCTGGACTCCGCCGAGCTGCCCGCCGGGCATCTGCTGGTCCGCTGCAATAACCGCCGCGTCACCCGCTGTCCGGCCTGCGCCGAGGTCTACCGGCGCGACACCTTCCACCTGATCACCGCCGGACTACGCGGCGGCAAGGGCACCCCTGAGGAGGTAGCCACGCACCCACGCGTCTTCGCCACCTTCACCGCTCCCAGCTTCGGCCCGGTCCACAACCGGCCCACCGGGCCCGGCGGCACGATCCGGCGCTGCCGCTGCGGCGTCCGTCACGACCAGGACGACACGGCGATCGGGTCTCCGCTCGACCCGGACACCTACGACTACGAAGCCGCGGTGCTCTGGAACGCTCATGCGGGGCTGCTGTGGCGGCGCTTCTCAATCTACCTGCGGCGGGAGGTCGCCAAGCGGGCCGGGCTGACTCAACGGGCCTTCCGCGACTACGCCCGGCTGTCCTTCGCCAAAGTCGCCGAGTACCAGAAGCGCGGCGCCGTCCACTTCCACGCCGTGATCCGGCTGGACGGTCCGGAAGGCGGCGACACCCCGCCGCCGGCCTGGGCCACCACCGAGCTGCTGACCGACGCCATCCGTGCCGCAAGGGCAAAGGCAGAGGTGAAGGGGCCCCTGATCGATGGGCGGTCCCACCGCTTCGCCTTCGGCCGCCAGCTCGACGTACGGCCCATCCGTGGGCCCGAGCTGGACGGTGGGACGACCCTCACTGACCGGGCGGTGGCCGCGTACATCGCCAAGTACGCCACCAAAGGCGCCGAGACGGCGACCGGCGCTCTCGACCGGCCGATACGGCTCATCGCCGAACTCGCGCAGATCGACGTCCCCGAGCACACCCGCCGACTGATCCGTACCGCTTGGGCCCTCGGGGCCCGGAAGGACTTGGAAGACCTCCGGCTTCGCGCCTGGGCTCACATGCTCGGCTTCCGGGGCCACTTCTCTACCAAGTCGCGTCGGTACTCAACGACTCTCGGGGCTCTTCGTGAGGCTCGCGCTACGTGGCGTCGGGTCCAGGTCGCCACCGAGCTGGAGCAGGAGGAAACCACGCTCATCCTCGCCCACTGGGCCTACGCCGGTACCGGCCTCACCCCTGCCGAGGAATGGCTCGCCGCCACCATCGCCCCCGCCCCCGGAACGGAAGGAGAACCCACCCATGCGTGACCGGTACCTCAGCGTCAGAGAGGTCGCCGAGCTGCTGGGCACCACCGATCGTTTCCCCCGGCGCCTGGTCGCCGAGCGGCGCATCACCTACGTCAAGGTCGGGCGCCACGTGCGCATCCCGGAAAGCGTCATCCGCGAGTACATCGACGCCCACACCGTCCGGCCGGTACAGCCTCGGCGGCCGCGCCTTGGGAGGGCTGCCTGATGGCCAACAAGAAGGGCACCCGGCGTCGCTTCGGCGCGGTCCGTCAGTACCGGTCCGGGCGTTGGACCGCGAGCTACCTGGCGCCGGACGGGCAAGAGCAGCGTTCGCCTGGGACGTTCGACACCAAGAGGGACGCTGAGGTCTGGCTGTCTCAGGTTGAGGCGGACCTGACGCGCGGGGACTGGCAGGACCCCAACGCGGGCGCCGTCAACTTCGAGGAGTACGCCTCGCGGTGGGTGAAGGAGCGTGGGCTTTCGCCCACCACCGAGGAGTTGTACCGGCGCCTCCTGCGGCTGCACATCCTTCCCACCTTCCGGGCCTGGGACCTGGGTGAGATCACGCCCCCGCGTGTGCGGACCTGGCGCGCTGAGCGTTTGGAGTCGACCGGGACAACGACCGTCGCGAAGTCGTACCGGCTGTTGAAGGCCATTCTGGAAACGGCCGTTGAGGACGAGCTGATCCGCCGCAACCCGTGCCGCATTCGCGGTGCGGGCAAGGAGTCGGCCAAGGAGCGGCCTATAGCCACCGTTGAGCAGGTGGATGCCCTGGCCGACGCGATCGGGCCCCGGTGGCGGCTGATGGTCTACATCGCTGCGTACGGCCCTGCCCGCCCCGAGGAGCAAGCCGAGCTGCGGCGGCCGGACGTGGACCTCGATGCGGTCGGCGTGTGGGTTCGCCGGGCCGCGCCGGAGCTGACGACTGGGCGGCGCGTCGTCGGCGAGACCAAATCGGAAGCGGGGAAGCGCTTCATCGTGCTTCCGGCCTTCATGCGGAAGGACCTGGAGCGGCATCTGAAGTGGTTCGCCGAGAAGGAGCCGAACGGGCTGCTCTTCGTCGGCGAGAAGGGAGCGCCGTTCCGGCGGTCTTCCTTCGGGCGGAAGTGGCGACGGGCTCGGGACAAAGTCGGGCTGCCGGAAGATTTTCGTTTCTACGATCTTCGTCACACCGGGCACACCCTCTCGACCCAGTCCGGCGCGACGCTCAAGGACACCATGGTTCGTGCCGGCCAGTCCTCCGAGCGGGCCGCACTGATCTATCAGCACTCCACCATCGAGCGACAGAGGGAGGTGGCCGCCGGGATCGATGCCCGGGTGCGGGCCGATCGGCAAAGGGCCGCTGAGGCGGCATCTGGTGCGGATCTGGTGCGGGACGCCTAGAGAGGTCTAGACAACAAACAAGGCCCGGGTCGCTGACCTGGGCCTTCGTCGTGGAGCGGGTGACGGGAATCGAACCCGCGCTCTGAGCTTGGGAAGCTCATGTTCTACCATTAAACTACACCCGCGTAAGACACGATCTCTCGGTGTCGTACCGTCGCACACTGTACCCCATGGCTGACCCCCGGCGCATTCGTCGCGGGGTCTTTGGGTGTTTTTGGGAAGGTCTGTGGAGGGTTTTCCGGGTGGTTTCGGAAGGTGCGCGGGTGAGATGCGGGCGGGGGGAAGCGGGTAGGAGGGGGGCGGGAGTTGGGGCGTACGGTGGGGGCGGAGTGCCGCGTGGAGTGGTGGGTGGGTGATCCCCTAATGTGGCTTTTGTCGTCCACGTTCATGGGGAAGGGACTCAATGGAGCGCACCGTCGTCCGTTGTGCCGAAGGGCACGTGTTCAGCACCGCTTCGTTCCCGTTGCAGCACCTCACCGTCGACCGGATCGGCCCCGGCCGGCTGCTGCGCTGTCCGCGTTGTGCGCGGTTGCGGCAGGCGGTGCCGGTGGGGGGCGTGAAGCGGTAGTGGTCGGCGTCGGCTGCTGATCGCGGGGCCCGGTCCGTTTGGGCCGGGCCCAGGTCGTGGGTGGGGTGTGCGTATCCTCTTTGCGTGCTTCTCTCAGACAAGGACATCCGGGCCGAGATCGATGCCGGGCGGGTGCGGGTCGATCCGTTCGATCCGGTGATGGTGCAGCCGTCGAGCATCGATGTGCGGCTGGACCGCTTTTTCCGGGTGTTCGAGAACCACCGTTATCCGCACATCGACCCGGCGGTGGAGCAGCCGGATCTGACGCGGCTGGTGGAGCCGGAGGGGGATGACGCGTTCATCCTGCATCCCGGGGAGTTCGTGCTCGCCTCGACGTACGAGGTGGTGACGCTGCCCGACGACATCGCCTCGCGGCTGGAGGGGAAGTCGAGCCTGGGGCGGCTGGGGCTGCTGACGCATTCCACGGCCGGTTTCATCGACCCCGGGTTCTCGGGGCATGTGACCCTGGAACTGTCGAACGTGGCGACCTTGCCGATCAAGCTGTGGCCGGGGATGAAGATCGGGCAGCTGTGCATGTTCCGGCTGACCTCGCCGGCCGAGCATCCGTACGGGTCGGCGCGTTACGGCTCCCGCTACCAGGGGCAGCGCGGGCCGACGCCGTCGCGGTCGTATCAGAACTTCCACCGGACGAACGTGTGAGGCCCGGGGTGGGCGAGCAGCGGGAGAACCTGACGTACGAGGGCTTCGGCACGGCGGTGCGGGAGCTGGCGCAGACGATCGCGGATGACGGGTACGAGCCGGACATCGTGCTGTCCATAGCACGCGGTGGGGTGTTCGTCGCGGGTGGGCTGGCGTATGCGCTGGACTGCAAGAACATCCACCTGGTGAACGTCGAGTTCTACACCGGCGTGGGCACCACTCTCGACATGCCGGTGATGTTGGCGCCCGTGCCCAACGCGATCGACTTCTCCGACAAGAAGGTGCTGATCGCGGACGATGTCGCCGACACCGGCAAGACGCTGAAGCTCGTCCGCGACTTCTGCGTCGGCACGGTCGCCGAGGTGCGCAGCGCGGTGATCTACGAGAAGTCGCAGTCCCTCGTCAAGTGCGAGTACGTCTGGAAGCGCACCGAAGACTGGATCAACTTCCCCTGGAGCGTCGAGCCGCCCGTCGTGCGGCGGGGTGGGCAGGTTCTGGACGCCTGACCTGCTGGTCCGACACGCCTGACCCGCTGGTCTGGCATGCCTGTCCTGCTGGCCTGACACGCCTGACCTGCCGGGGGTCGGTGACAAACGGGTGAGGGGCCCTCTTGAGGGCCCCTCTTCTTGTGCCTCCGGTTCGGTCGTTCTACAGCGTGCCCAGCTTCAGCAGCGACAGCAGCGCGATCAGCTGGATCGCCGACGCCCCCAGCGCCTTCTGCCACGGCAGGTCGTGCGACTTGCTCACCATCGACGTGAACAGCACCCCCGCCCCCAGCCAGGTGGCCCAGCCCAGCACCTGCACCGTCGGGCTGTCCCCGCCGAGGAAGAGCGCGAACAGCAGGCGCGGCGCGTCCGTGATGGACATGATCAGCATCGACAGGCCGACGGCCGGGGCCCACGAGCCGTCGCCGCCGAGCTGGCGGGCGAGCGTGTGGGTGACCGCGCCCAGGATCAGGCCGCTGATCACGACGGCGACGCCGGTGACGAGGATCGCGGGGATGCTGTTGCCCATCGAGGCGTTCAGCACGTCCTCGCGGGCCTGGTCGAAGCCGAAGACCACCAGCAGGCCGTAGACGAACGTCACGATGAGGGCCGGGCCCCACACCGCGTAGTCGCGCATCTGCCAGAAGGTGGCCGACGGGCGCAGCACGATGCCGCTCAGCAGCTGCTTCCAGGGCAGGCGGGGGCCGGCGGGCGGGGCGGTGGAGGAGCCGGCGCGGTAGGTATGGGCGTAGCCGTCGTCGTACGAGCCGGGGCCGGGGCCGTAGCCGGGGTCCTGGGCGTACGGGTCGTAGGCGTCGGGCGCCTCGCCGATGCTGAATTGCTGGGTATGGCCCGGATCGTTGTTGCTGTACGAGCCGCCCGGGCCGCCTTGGCCGTAGCCGGGGGCGTGGCCCTGCGGCGGGCCGTAGTACGGGTCCTGGCCGCCGAAGTACTCCGGCTCCCCTTGTGAGGCGGGCTGCTGCCACTGCGGCTGCGGCGGTTGGCCGTACGGCGGCGCCTGCCGGCCGTACGGCTGCTGCTGCGGTGGTTCCTGCTGCCCCTGTTGCGCGGACCGGGGGTCCCGTCCGCGTCCGATCCTGAATCCAGCCACGATTCGAACGTACCCGGTCGTCGAGGCCGGGGTGCCGGACCTGTCGTAACAGGTCCGGCATTGCGGCCGAGCTGTGACATCCCCTAGGGGAACCCCGGGGGGTTGTCCCCCCTACGGAGCGGGGGTTGACCGGTCGGCCGGGGGTCGGCCGGTCAGCGGGCGTCCGTGGCGAAGGGCTCGCTGGTGAAGGCGGTCCGGTCGGCGGTGCCCTCGATGATCCACCACCACTCGGGCCGATGTCCGGAGAGGGCGAAGCCGGGGGCGCGGCCCCAGGCGAGGACGATCTCGTCCTTGCCGTCGTGGTCGAAGTCCCCGGCGCCGTGGAGCCGGGCGGCGCGTCGCTCCTTCGGTATCTTCTCCCCGTCCACGCGGGCGGGGACGGTACGGGCCAGGGTGCGGCGGCGCGCGATGTCGCCCGGGGAGTCGGGCCGGACGGTGATGATCTCGACGCCCCCCGACGCGAGGGGCACCGCCAGCTCGTCGGTGCCGTCCCCGTCGGTGTCGGCGGCGGCCAGGGCGCCCTCCATGTCCGGGATCTTGATTCCCCGGATCGTGGGCGTCTCTTCGAGGGGCGCGTTCTCGAGGCGCTTCCTCGTGTAGACGGTCAGCGTATGGGCCACCTCCGGCGCCTCCGTCTCGTAGCCGGGCTCGTTGTTGCGGGTGCCGGTGTCGCCGACCGCGACGTCCCGCAGGCCGTCCCCGTCGAAGTCGCCGAAGGCGATCGCGTTGCCCTCGCGCAGCGTGGGGCCGGTGCGGGCGAGGCCGTCCGGGCCCGCGGTGAGGAGTACGGAGGCGGACTGCCCGTTGTCGTCCATGGCGTGCACCACCAGGTCGGTGGGCCGGTCGCCGTCGATGGTGTCCGCGAGCAACCGCTCGATCTGGCCGCTGCTGTTGTCGCTGCCCAGCGGGGTCCGGTAGGGCACCGCCCGGGCGGCCCTGCCGTCCCGGCCGAACGGACCGTAGAGCACGAGGAAGGACACGCGGTCGTCGCGGATCATCGCCAGGTCATGGTGGCCGTCCCCGTTGAAGTCGCCCACCGTCGGCCGTGTCCCGTCCATGCTGTCGTCCGGGCCGCTCAGCGGAACGCGTGTGGCCCGGGCGCCGCGCCGGGGGCCGTCGGCGCGGCCCCAGGTGACGTACGGGGCGGTCCGTACGGTGGTGTGGAGGCGGTCGGCGTCAGCCTCGCCGAGCGGTTCGGAGACCGGGGTCACCAGGTCGGCGTAGCCGTCGCCGTCGAGGTCGGCCGTGGCCACCGTGGCCGGGGCGAGGGTCGGCGCGTCCGCGTCGCCGCGGGTGGGGAGGCCGAGGTCCTCGCCGGTGAGCACGGTGCGGGTGGCGGGGTTGAGGCCGCCCGAGGAGCCGTGGACGAAGGCGAGGAGGGAGGGCATGGCGTACTCCTCGTTCGCGAAGAGCGGGAGCGCGAGTTCCGGATAGCCGTCGCCGTTGATGTCGTCCGGCAGCTCGCTGCCCTTGCCCCGGGGGACGGGCGCCGTCGCGGTGGGGGTGGTGACCGGGGTGGCGGGGCGGCTGCCGGGTGCATCGCGGGGGGTGGGGGAGGTGGTGTGGTCACCCGACGTGGCCGGGGCCTTCCGGCCGTCCGGGCCGCCGCTGCTGCCTCGGCCGTCGCCGCCGGAGCCGCACGCGGTGAGCAGCGCCAGCGCCGTGGCGCAGGCCAGCGCGGCGGCGGTGCGGCTGGGTGCGGGGGTCCGGGGCCCTCGGCCAGGTCGGTCGCGTCGGTCGTGTTGGTCGCGTCGGTCGTGTTGGTCGTGTTGGTCGTGTTGGTCAGCCTTCATGGCGGTCACCTGGGTTACGGCGGTCGCCCCGCCGGGGAGGTAGGGGGCAGGTTGCAGGTGGGGGCGTGCGCGGGTGCGTATGCGCGGGCGTGCGTGCGGGTGGTGTACGGGGGTCTTCGTACGCGGCCTCGTACGCGTTCTCGTGCGGGGCCTCGTGCGGGGCCTCCTGCGGGTCCGCGTATGGGGCGTCGTACGAACCCTCGTACAGGTTCTCTTACGTGGGCTTCCCCGGCCCGGCCCCCCGCCGCCGGGCCCGGGAAGCCGCCTTCAGCCGCCCAGGACCGAGCCGAACTCGCTGTCCGTGTACGTGAAGCCGAACTTCGGCGCGCTGAAGGACGTCGCACCCGTCGTGGTGATCCCGCCGCCCGCGCCGCGCAGCACCCACACCGCGCCGTCCGCCGTGGCTCCGGGGGTGACGTCCTCGCCCCAGGCGCTGATGGCCACGTCCGCCCTGCCGTCGCCGTTGGTGTCCGTCGCGGCGAGGGCCGAGCCGAAGTGGTCGTCCTTCTCCCCGACGCCGGGGACGCCCGTGGTGTCCTGGTGGACGGCCTGGGCGCCGGTGCCGGTCAGGCCGTTCGCACCGCCCTTGAGCAGGACCACGGATCCGGTCGCGGCCACGCCGTCGACCTCCTCGCCGGGCAGGCCGACGGCCAGGTCCGCGTATCCGTCGCCGGTCACGTCGCCGGCCGCGACGGAGGCGCCGAAGTGGTCCACGTACTCGTTCGCCCCGGGCACCCCCGCCGTGCCCTGGTGGATGAGTACGGGGGCGCGGCCGGTGCCCAGGCCGTCCTGCGCGCCGTAGTAGACGGTGATCTGGCCGGCGGAGCCGGACGGGTCCTCGACCGAGTCGGGGCAGCAGTTGGTGCCCGAGCCGGTGACCAGGTCCGCGCGGCCGTCCTTGTCGAAGTCGCCGACCGCGGCGGACTCCGGGACGGCCGAGGTGCCGGTGGTCAGTTCGCGCTGGAACTCGACGCCGGCGGGGCCGCCGCTGTAGACGGCGGTCCAGGCGCCGCTCTGCTCGTCCGTGTCCTGCGAGCCGTAGACGACGATGTCGCTGTGGCCCGAGTGGGTGAAGTCGCCGGTGGCCAGGCCGTGGGGGTTCTCCCGGAAGGAGTCGGTGACGGGCATGGCGGCGGAGGGCCTGGTGCGGGTGAAGCCGTCGGCGTACGGGACCAGGCTGCTGCCGGTGAGCACGATGAGGTTCTGGCCCTGGTCGCCGTCGATGTCGGCCACGGCGACGTCGATGCCGAACGGGTCGCCGACCGGGACGCCCTGCCTGTCGTGGGGGACCGCGGTGCCGCCGTTCCTCAGGCCGTTCGGGCCGCCCCAGAGGACGGTGACCGAGCCGGTCCCGGGGCTGCCGTCGTTGGCCTTCTCGCCGCTGGAGGCGACGACCAGGTCGTCGTAGCCGTCGCCGTCCAGGTCGCCGCTCGCGATGTCGGAGCCGAAGCCGTCGCCCGTCTCGGGGGTGCCGGGGACGTCGGAGGAGGCCTGGGTGACGGTGACGGAACGGGACGGGGAGACGCCGCTCGCCGAGCCGTAGAGCACCACGACACTGCCGGCACCGGCCTGGCCGTTCACGGGCGCCTTGGGCGTGGCGGTGACGAGGTCGGCGTAGCCGTCGCCATTGAAGTCGTCCTGCGCGGAGGCGGCCGCCGCGGGCTGGGCGCCGGCGGTCGCCGCGTGGGCGGCCGGGGCGGCGAGGGTGCCGAGGGCGCCGATGGCCATGGCCGTGACGGCGGTGGCGATGGCGAGGGTCCGTGGGCGCGATGCGGGCGATGCCGGGGAAGTGGGCGATGCGGGGAAGAGAGGCAAAAGGACTCCCATGGGTGGGGACAGGTCGAGAGGTAGAGCGAACGGCTCCCGGCCGGTGTGACTCGCGACGCGCGGGGAGGGTTGCGCGGCGGTGGTGCGAGGGTGTTGTGAAGGTGAACTGGCCAGGGGCGCAGGTCAGTTGGGGTTCCGGGTGAGGGAGGATGGGGGTGAAGCGCCCTCGCGGGTCCGTGGGGCGAGACGGACCCATCGGGGGCTTCTGGGACATATGAGGTTCGGAACATCTGGTTGGCTGTAGAGATGACTTTTGGTGCGGAAGGGCTGTTCAGGACATTTCTGTGCGGAGGTTTGGGGCATGATCCTGTTGGGATCCGCAACCTTGTTGTGAGAAGGGTCATTTCGCGGTCAGGATCGAGTCATGTTCGGAGCGGTTGAGGCGGGGGGCGGCCATGGTCGTACTGCACGGCATGCGGGTGGTTGTTGATCCGGTGAGAAACCGGCGGGGGCAGGGGGTGAGCGGAGCGTAGTCAGATGTCGGACACAACTGGTCAGCCGGCCGCGGCGGATGCCGCTCGCCCGCCGGACGACGAGAGCGACAGAAGCGGCGACATGGCCGGATCCTTCGGTCTGTCCCGAGTCCCCTTGGCCCGGGCGCTGGCCGACCGGCGGCCGGGCGGACGACGCGCACGGCCGCGTCCGAAAAACGACGGCCCGCGGTCTGAGAGCGATGCCGGGCGGTCTGAGAAGGATGCCGGGCGGTCTGAGAGCGATGCCGGACGGTCTGAGGGTGAGGCCAGGCTCCCCGAGAGCGGCGCCCCGCGTCCCAAGAGCGGCGCCCCGCGTCCCGAGAGCGGCGCTCCGCGTCCGGAGCACGCCCCCTCGCCGCAGCCCGATCCGGCCCTGGTCCAGGTCCAGGTCCATGTGCAGGTCCAGGCCCAAACAGCGGCCCAGGCCCCGGCCCAGGCAGCGGCCCCGGCCCAGGCCCCCGCACCGGCGTTAGACGGCGGGCCCGCGCCCGCCCCGGAGCGCGAAGGTCCTGCCCCGGCACCCTCCAGCCCCCAAGGCCCCGCCCCGGAGGCCCCGGGCCCCGAAACCCGCGCCCCGGAGCCCGAAACCCGTGCCCCGGGCCCCGGAACCCGCGCCCCGGCACCCCCCGAGCCCCCCCCCCCCCCCCCCCCCGCC
>NZ_MAXF01000074.1 GCF_001704635.1 Streptomyces sparsogenes
CCCCCACCCCCACCAGCCAGTCCATGCGGCGCGCCGCGCGCCGGGTGCGTACGGTCGCGAGCCAGGTGTTCTTCCTCCAGGTGGCGGTCGTGCTGCTGCTCGCCGTCGCCGCCGGGGTGACCCTCGTCCTGCAGTCCAGGCACGACACCGACGAGGAGGCCCGCCGCCGCTCGCTCGCCGTCGCCGAGGCCTTCGCGAACGCCCCGGGCATGGTCGAGGCGCTGCGCTCCCCCGACCCGACCGCGATCCTGCAGCCGCGCACCGAGCGCGCCCGCGCCCGGGCCGACGTCGACTTCATCGTCGTCCTGACGACGGACGGGATCCGCTACACCCACCCCGACTCGGAGCAGATCGGCCGGCACTTCCTCGGGAACTACCGTGCCGCCGCAGACGGCGGCACCGTCACCGAGACGTCCACGGGCACCCTCGGCCCGTCCGTACGGGCCGTGGTGCCCGTCACCGACAGCCGGGGCAAGGTCGTCGGCCTGGTCGCCGCCGGGATCACCGTCAAGAAGGTGAGCGGCGCGGTCGACCGGCAGCTGCCGCTCCTCCTCGGCGCCGTCGCCGCCGCCCTCGCCCTGGCCACTGGCGGTACGGCGCTGGTCAGCAGGCGGCTGCGGCGGCAGACCCACGGGCTGGACCCGGCCGATCTGACCCGGATGTACGAGCACCACGACGCGGTGCTGCACTCCGTACGGGAGGGCGTGCTCATCGTCGGCGGGGACAAGCGGCTGCTGCTGGCCAACGACGAGGCGCGCCGGCTGTTCGACCTGCCCCCGGACGCCGAGGGGCGGCCCGTCGCCGACCTCGGCTTCGACCCGAGCACGGCCGAGCTGCTGGTGTCGGGCCGTACCGCCACCGACGAGGTGCACCAGGCGGGGGACCGGCTGCTGACGGTCAGCCACCGGCCGACCGACCGCTTCGGCGGTCCGCCCGGCAGCGTCGCGACGCTGCGGGACACCACCGAGCTGCGTGCCCTGTCCGGCAAGGTCGATGTGGCGCGCAAGCGGCTGAAGCTGCTGTACGACGCGGGGCTGCGGATCGGCACCACGCTGGACGTGGTGCGCACGGCCCAGGAGCTGACCGAATACGCGGTGGAACGGTTCGCCGACTTCGTCGCCGTGGACCTGGTGGACCCGGTGCTGCGCGGCGAGGAGCCGACGGGCGCGGCGACGGGCAGCGGCGCCACGGCGCGCACCTCCCTGCGCCGTACCGCGCTCAGCGGCATCCGCGACGACGTGCCGCTGTATCCGCTGGGCGGGCTGATCCGCTACGGCCCGGCCACGCCGCAGGCCATCGGGTTCGCCACCGGCGAGACGACGGTGGAGGCGGTGCTCGGCGACTTCGCCGGCTGGCACGAGCACGACCCGGAGCGGGCGCGGCAGATCGTCCACCACGGCATCCACTCCATGATCGCGGTGCCGCTGCGCGCCCGGGGCGTGATCCTGGGCATGGCCACGTTCATGCGCTCGGAGAAGCCCGAGCCCTTCGAGGAGGACGACGTCTCCCTCGCCGAGGAGCTGGTCACCCGGGCCGCGGTCAGCATCGACAACGCCCGCCGGTACACGCGCGAGCACACGATGGCGGTGACGCTGCAGCGCAGCCTGCTGCCGCAGGTGCTGCCCGAGCAGAGCGCGCTGGACGTGGCGTACCGGTATCTGCCGGCGGAGTCGGGGGTGGGCGGTGACTGGTTCGATGTGATCCCGCTGCCGGGGGCGCGGGTGGCGCTGGTGGTGGGTGACGTGGTCGGGCACGGGCTGCACGCGGCCGCCACGATGGGGCGGCTGCGTACGGCGGTGCACAACTTCTCCACCCTCGACCTGCCGCCCGACGAAATCCTCTCCCACCTCGACGACCTGATCGCCCGGATCGACCAGGACGAGACCTCGGACAGCCTGGAGGGCGGCGGTGTGATCACCGGTGCCACCTGTCTGTACGCGATCTACGACCCGGTCTCGCGGCGCTGCGTGATGGCCCGGGCCGGGCATCCGCCGCCGGCCGTGGTCGCCCCGGACGGCTCGGTGGAGTTCCCCGACCTGCCCGCCGGGCCGCCGCTGGGTCTTGGCGGGCTGCCGTTCGAGACGGCCGAGGTGGAGCTGGCCGAGGGCAGCCACCTCGTCCTCTACACCGACGGCCTGGTCGAGAAGCGCGACCGGGACATCGAGGAGGGCCTGGAGCTGCTGCGCGCCTCCCTCTCCCACGCCGGGCGGACACCGGAGGAGACCTGTACGGCGGTCCTCGCCGAGATGCTGCCCGACACCCCCAGCGACGACATCGCGCTGATCGTCGCCCGTACGCGGGTGCTGGAGCCGGAGCGGATCGCGGACTGGGAGGTGCCGTCGGAACCATCCCTGGTGTCCGCGGTGCGCGCCGCGGTGGCGGCGCGGCTGGCCGAGTGGGACCTGGGCGAGGTGGCGTTCACCACCGAGCTGATCCTCAGCGAGCTGATCACCAACGCGATCCGGTACGCGACGGGGCCGATCCGGGTGCGGCTGCTGTGCGACCGCAGCCTGATCTGCGAGGTCTCGGACACCAGCTCCACCTCGCCGCACCTGCGGTACGCGGCGACGGAGGACGAGGGCGGGCGCGGGCTGTTCCTGGTGTCACGGTTCGCCGACCGGTGGGGGACGCGCTACACCGCCGAGGGCAAGGTCATCTGGACCGAGCAGACCCTGCCGGAGCGCGGCAAGCGGCGGCGGTGAGACGGCGCGGCGGCGATGACACGGCTGCGGTGCTGAAACGGTTGTGCTGAATCGCCCGTGGCGTTGAAACGCCCGAGGGGCTCGATCCGGTCGGATCGAGCCCCTCGGGAACGTACCGACTACGGCCGCTACTTCACCGGCTCCGGCTCCGGCTCCCGTGCCGTCTTCCCGTCGTCCTCCGGCTCGGCGGGCGTCTTGACGGAGTCCAGCAGCAGCTGCGCGACGTCCACGACCTGCAGCGACTCCTTCGCCGCACCGGCATTCTTCTTGCCGTTGACGGAGTCGGTGAGCATGACGAGGCAGAACGGGCAGGCGGTGGAGACGATGTCCGGGTTGAGGGACAGTGCCTCGTCCACCCGCTCGTCGTTGATGCGCTTGCCGATGCGCTCTTCCATCCACATCCGGGCGCCGCCGGCGCCGCAGCAGAAGCCGCGCTCCTTGTGGCGGTGCATCTCCTCGTTCCGCAGGCCCGGCACCTTGGCGATGATCTCGCGCGGCGGGGTGTAGACCTTGTTGTGGCGGCCCAGGTAGCAGGGGTCGTGGTAGGTGATGAGCCCCTCGACCGGGGTGACCGGGACGAGCTTGCCCTCGTCGACGAGGTGCTGCAGCAGCTGGGTGTGGTGGATCACCTCGTAGTGGCCGCCGAGCTGCGGGTACTCGTTGGCGATCGTGTTGAAGCAGTGCGGGCAGGTCGCGACGATCTTCTTCTTGGACTTCTCGACGACGACGCCTTCCTCCGCATCCTCCCCGAAGGCCATGTTGAGCATCTCGACGTTCTGCTGGCCGAGCTGCTGGAAGAGGAACTCATTGCCGAGGCGGCGGGCGGAGTCGCCGGTGCACGACTCGTCCCCGCCCATGATCGCGAACTTGACGCCCGCGATGTGCAGCAGCTCCGCGAAGGCCTTGGTGGTCTTCTTCGCCCGGTCCTCCAGGGCGCCCGCGCAGCCGACCCAGTACAGGTAGTCGACCTCGGACAGGTCCTCGATGTCCTTGCCGACGACCGGCACCTCGAAGTCGACTTCCTTGGTCCACGCCAGGCGCTGCTTCTTGGCGAGCCCCCAGGGGTTGCCCTTCTTCTCCAGGTTCTTCAGCATCGTCCCGGCCTCGCTCGGGAAGGACGACTCGATCATCACCTGGTAGCGGCGCATGTCGACGATGTGGTCGACGTGCTCGATGTCGACGGGGCACTGCTCGACGCAGGCGCCGCAGGTGGTGCAGGACCACAGCACGTCCGGGTCGATGACGCCGCCCGCGGCGGAGCCGCTGTCAGATGCAGCCGACAGGGTGCCGATCAGCGGCCGCTCGGCCTCGGCCAGCGCCGACTGCGGCACCTCGGCGAGCTGCTCGGCGCTCGCCTTCTCCTCCCCCTCCGCAGTCTTGCCGCCACCCGCGAGCAGATACGGGGCCTTGGCGTGCGAGTGGTCGCGCAGCGACATGATCAGCAGCTTGGGCGACAACGGCTTGCCGGTGTTCCAGGCCGGGCACTGGGACTGGCAGCGGCCGCACTCGGTGCAGGTGGAGAAGTCGAGGAGGCCCTTCCAGGAGAAGTGCTCGATCTGCGAGACGCCGAACTGGTCGTCCTCGCCCGGGTCCTCGAAGTCGATCGGCTTGCCGCCCGAGGTCATCGGCTGGAGCGCGCCCAGCGCGACGTCTCCGCTCGACTCGCGCTTGAACCAGATGTTGGGGAAGGCGAGGAAGCGGTGCCAGGCGATGCTCATGTCGATGTTCACCGAGACCGTGATCATCCAGACCATGGTCGTGCCGAGCTTGATCATCGCGAACAGGTAGGTCAGGTTCTGCACCGTGCCGACGCTGAGGCTCTTGAAGAGCAGCACCAGCGGGTACGAGGCGAAGTACTCCGGCTGGTACGAGTCGACGTGGTGCAGCGCGCCCTCCGTACCGCGCAGCGCCATGATCGCCAGGCCGATGATCAGGATGACGTACTCGACGAAGTACGCCTGCCAGGCCGTGGAGCCGGCGAACCGGGACTTGCGGCCGGCCCGGCTGGGCAGGTTGAGCAGCCGGATCACGATCAGGGTGGCGATGCCGAGGGTGGTCATCGTCCCGATGAACTCGATGTACAGCTCATAGGGGAGGAAGCCGCCGAGGATCGGCAGCGTCCAGTCGGCCTGGAAGAGCTGGCCGTAGGCGTTGATGATGGTCGGCGGCAGGGTCAGGAAGCCGATCGCGACGAACCAGTGGGCGATCCCGATGATCCCCCACTTGTTCATCCGGGTGTGCGCCAGGAACTCCCTCACCAGCGTCACGCTGCGCTGATAGGGGTTGTCGGTCCGGGTGCCCGCCGGCACGGGTGCGCCGAGCTTGAAGAAGCGCACGAACTGCGCGATGGCGCGGCCGAGCAGGGCAACGCCGACCGCCGTGAGGACCAGCGACACGATGATCGCGGCGAGTTGCATTGGGGGCTCCTCGAACCTGCGAGAGCGGATTACTGAGCAGTGTGGATGACTGGGCGGAACGGATTACTAGCAGTCGAAGCAGTCGAAGCAGTCGATTACTAAGCAGTAACTTATCTGGTCTTGACCGAGATTACCCGGGGAAGCGGCAGCTCATGTAGCCGACCGGCCGGTGATCTGTGTCGCTTGGCCGGATCGCCGGCCCTCTCGTCGCCTCACCCCTCCTCCTCTTGTCCGTGTCCTGTCCATAAGGGCCGTATAAAAGTTGAGCCCGCCGGACTCAGGTCTGTTGACATGGGGGGATCCGTCAGGCACTCTTGAGCCTGTTCCACTCAATGCTGTGTAGTTGGAGGATTGCGAAATGGCTCGTGCGGTCGGCATCGACCTGGGTACGACGAACTCCGTCGTCAGTGTGCTCGAAGGCGGTGAGCCCACCGTCATCACCAACGCCGAGGGCGCCAGGACCACGCCGTCCGTCGTCGCCTTCGCCAAGAACGGCGAGGTCCTGGTCGGTGAGGTCGCCAAGCGCCAGGCCGTGACCAACGTGGACCGGACCATCCGGTCGGTCAAGCGCCACATGGGCACCGACTGGCAGATCAACCTCGACGGCAAGAACTTCAACCCGCAGCAGATGAGCGCCTTCATTCTGCAGAAGCTCAAGCGGGACGCCGAGGCCTACCTGGGCGAGAAGGTCGCGGACGCGGTCATCACCGTCCCGGCGTACTTCAACGACGCCGAGCGCCAGGCCACCAAGGAGGCCGGTGAGATCGCGGGCCTCAACGTCCTGCGTATCGTCAACGAGCCTACTGCCGCCGCCCTCGCCTACGGGCTCGAGAAGGACGACCAGACCATCCTGGTCTTCGACCTCGGCGGCGGCACCTTCGACGTCTCGCTGCTGGAGATCGGCGACGGCGTGGTGGAGGTCAAGGCCACCAACGGCGACAACCACCTCGGTGGCGACGACTGGGACCAGCGCGTCGTCGACTACCTGGTCAAGCAGTTCAACAACGGCCACGGCGTGGACCTGTCCAAGGACAAGATGGCGCTCCAGCGCCTCCGCGAGGCCGCCGAGAAGGCGAAGATCGAGCTGTCCAGCTCGACCGAGACCACCATCAACCTGCCCTACATCACGGCCTCCGCCGAGGGCCCGCTGCACCTGGACGAGAAGCTCACCCGCGCCCAGTTCCAGCAGCTCACCAGCGACCTGCTCGAGCGATGCAAGGTCCCCTTCCACAACGTGATCAAGGACGCGGGCATCGCGCTGTCCGAGATCGACCACGTGGTCCTGGTCGGTGGCTCGACCCGTATGCCGGCCGTCGCCGAGCTGGTCAAGGAGCTGACCGGCGGCAAGGAGGCCAACAAGGGCGTCAACCCGGACGAGGTCGTCGCCATCGGCGCCTCGCTCCAGGCCGGTGTCCTCAAGGGCGAGGTCAAGGACGTCCTGCTGCTCGACGTCACCCCGCTGTCCCTCGGCATCGAGACCAAGGGCGGCATCATGACCAAGCTGATCGAGCGCAACACGACCATCCCGACCAAGCGCTCCGAGATCTTCACCACGGCCGAGGACAACCAGCCGTCCGTGCAGATCCAGGTCTACCAGGGCGAGCGCGAGATCGCGGCGTACAACAAGAAGCTCGGCATGTTCGAGCTGACCGGCCTGCCGCCGGCCCCGCGCGGCGTGCCGCAGATCGAGGTCACCTTCGACATCGACGCCAACGGGATCATGCACGTCGGCGCCAAGGACCTCGGCACCGGCAAGGAGCAGAAGATGACCGTCACCGGCGGCTCCGCGCTGCCGAAGGACGACATCGACCGCATGATGCGCGAGGCCGAGCAGTACGCGGAGGAGGACCACAAGCGCCGCGAGGCCGCCGAGACCCGCAACCAGGCCGAGCAGCTGGTCTACCAGACCGAGAAGTTCCTCAAGGACAACGAGGACAAGGTCCCCGGCGACGTCAAGACCGAGGTGGAGACCGCGGTCGGCGAGCTGAAGGAGAAGCTCAAGGGCGACGACACCGCCGAGATCCGCACCGCCACCGAGAAGGTCGCGGCCGTCAGCCAGAAGCTGGGCCAGGCGCTGTACGCCAACGCCCAGGACGGCGCGGGCGCGGCGGGTGCGGCGGGCGCGGCCGGTGACGGCCAGGCCAAGGCCGACGACGACGTCGTGGACGCCGAGATCGTGGACGACGAGAAGACTGACAAGGGGCGGGGTGGTGCCGCGTGACGGAGGAGACCCCGGGCTTCGAGGAGCAGCCCGACGTCCCCTCCGAGGCCGCACAGACCCCTGAGGAGGCGGCCAAGGGTGCCGCCGGGTCCGCCGACAAGGCGGGCCCGGAGGCCCCGGCAGGGGACCTCGAGCAGGTGGCCGTCCAGGCCCAACTGGACCAGGTCCGTACCGCCCTCAACGAGCGGACGGCCGACCTCCAGCGGCTCCAGGCGGAGTACCAGAACTACCGACGCCGGGTCGAGCGGGACCGGGCCACGGTCAAGGAGATCGCCGTGGCGAACCTCCTGTCCGAGCTGCTGCCCGTGCTCGACGACATCGGCCGCGCCCGTGAGCACGGCGAACTCGTCGGCGGCTTCAAGTCCGTCGCCGAGTCGCTGGAGACGGTCGCGGCGAAGCTGGGCCTGCAGCAGTTCGGCAAGGAGGGCGAGCCCTTCGACCCGCTGGTGCACGAGGCTCTCATGCACTCGTACGCGCCGGACGTCACCGAAACCACGTGCGTGCAGATTCTGCAGCCGGGGTATCGAATCGGCGAGCGAACGATCCGCCCGGCGCGGGTCGCGGTCGCCGAGCCCCAGCCGGGCGCACAGCCCAAGGGGGACGAGACGCCGGACGAGGAGAGCGGTGGCCCGGAAGAGGGCTGACGTGGCTGATGTGACAGCGATGGCAGGAGAGGAGGGACGTCGGGGATGAGCACCAAGGACTTCGTCGAGAAGGACTACTACAAAGTCCTCGGCGTCCCCAAGGACGCCACCGAGGCGGAGATCAAGAAGGCGTACCGGAAGCTCGCCCGCGAGTTCCACCCGGACGCCAACAAGGGCGACGCCAAGGCCGAGGAGCGCTTCAAGGAGATCTCCGAGGCGAACGACGTCCTCGGCGACCCCAAGCGGCGCAAGGAGTACGACGAGGCCCGCGCCCTGTTCGGCAACGGCGGATTCCGCCCGGGGCCGGGCGCGGGCGGCCCCGGCGGCACCTTCAACTTCGACCTGGGCGACCTCTTCGGCGGCGCCCAGGGCGGCGGCGCGGGCGGCGGCTTCGGCGGCGGCCTCGGGGACGTCTTCGGCGGCCTCTTCAACCGTGGCACCTCCACCCGGGCCCAGCCGCGCCGCGGCCAGGACATCGAGTCCGAGGTGACGCTGAGCTTCACCGAGGCGGTGGACGGGGCCACGGTCCCGCTGCGGATGTCCAGCCAGGCCCCGTGCAAGGCGTGCTCGGGCACCGGCGACAAGAACGGCACGCCCCGCGTGTGCCCGACCTGCGTCGGCACCGGCCAGGTCAGCCGGGGCGGCGGGGGCGGCTTCTCGCTCACCGACCCGTGCGTGGACTGCCGCGGCCGCGGCCTGATCGCGCAGAACCCGTGCGAGGCCTGCAAGGGCAGCGGCCGCGCCCGCAGCGCCCGCACCATGCAGGTCCGCATCCCCGCCGGCGTCAGCGACGGCCAGCGGATCCGGCTGCGCGGCAAGGGCGCCCCGGGCGAGACCGGCGGCCCCGCCGGCGACCTGTACGTGGTGGTCCACGTCGACCCCCACCCGGTCTTCGGCCGCAAGGGCGACAACCTCACCGTCACCGTGCCCGTCACCCTCCCGGAGGCGGCCCTCGGCGGCGAGATCAAGGTCCCCACCCTCGGCGGCCCCCCGGTCACCCTCAAGCTGCCGGCCGGCACGCCCAACGGCCGCACGATGCGCGCCCGCGGCAAGGGCGCGGTGCGCAAGGACGGCACCCGCGGCGACCTGCTGGTCACCGTCGAGGTCACCGTCCCCAAGGACCTCAGCGACAAGGCGCGCGAGGCGCTGGAGTCGTATCGGGAGGCGACCGCGGGGGAGGACCCGCGGGCGGAGCTGTTCCAGTCCGCGAAGGGAGCATGACATGGATGGCCGAGGGGTCGGAGGCAGGAGCGGTACGGGCGCGCCCAGGAGCCGCAATCCGTACGAGCTGACGGACGAGTCGCCGGTGTACGTCATCTCGGTCGCCGCCCAGCTCTCCGGGCTGCACCCGCAGACCCTGCGCCAGTACGACCGGCTGGGCCTGGTCTCCCCCGACCGCACGGCCGGCCGCGGGCGCCGCTACTCGGCCCGCGACATCCAGCTGCTCCGCCAGGTGCAGCAGCTCTCCCAGGACGAGGGCATCAACCTCGCCGGCATCAAGCGCATCATCGAACTGGAGAACCAGGTCGCCGCCCTCCAGGAGCGCGTCGCCGAACTCCAGTCCGCGGTCGAGGGCGCGGCCGCGGCGATGCAGCAGCGCGAAGCCGCGGTCCACGCCTCCTACCGCCGCGACCTGGTCCCCTACGACCAGGTCCGGCAGGCCAGCGCGCTGGTGGTGTGGCGGCCGAAGTCCAAGCGCTCGGAGTAGCCGCCGCACGCTGGGGCCGACCTCACCCGATCGAGTGGCCCGGTGACCGACCCGTCGGTCACCGGGCTTCTTTTCTGCCAGCGTGGGGCGTTGTCCGTGCCGCACGGACGCTTCTGGCCCACACTTGAGGAGGAGGTGCTGCGCCATGACCGCTCTTGCCCACGAGGCGCCTACGACAATGGAGGTGCCTGAGGCCATGCCCGAAGACGTGCCCTCGCTTGGACTGGACGAGGCTCTGTGGCAGGCGTGGAAGTCCCTGGAACTCCCCGAGGGCTATCACGCGGAGATTGTCGAGGGGTTCATCGAGGTGTCGCCCACCGGACGTGCCAGCCACGCTCGTGTCATCAACCGCCTGCGGCGGGCCTTGGAAAGGCATCTGGAGAGCAGTGAGTACGCGGTGCACCACGACTGGAACGTCATCCACGAGCGCAAGGCGTGGGTCCCCGACCTGTTCGTAGCGCCTGAAGACGACGAGGAGTTCCTCACCGAAGACGGCCTGGGCTTCACCGCCTCCGCCGTGAAGCTCGTCGTCGAAGTCGTCTCCCCCGGCCATGAGAACCAGCAGCGCGACCGGGTCCGCAAGCGCCGCGCCTACGCGCGCGCGGGCATCCCCGTCTACGTCCTGATCGACGACCACGACAACCACGGCACGGTGACCGTGCTCACATCCCCCTCCCCGGGCGAGGAGACGTACGCCGCCGCCATCCGCGTCCCCTACGGCACCGAGGTGCAGATCCCGGAGGGCCCGGTGAAGGGCTTCGCGATCACGGAGGACATCACCGGACCGCGTCTGGCCTGACGGTGCACGAGGTCTGGGCGGCCTGCTGTTGCGGGGCGGCCGGAGCGCCGAGGCGCTGGGCTACTCGAAGACTCCGTGAGGACCGATGACTTCCGGGCCGCCGCGACGTCCTATCTGCTGACCGGATCATCCGTAGTGGGGAGGACCCCGTGCACGCAGCCCTTGTGACCCTGACCATCGACCCGGCCCAGGCGCCCGCTGCCGCCGCCGCGCTGGTTGACGACGTCCTGCCGAGGATCCGCTCGGCGCCCGGATTTCTCACCGGGTACTGGCTGGAGCCCGTGGATGGTCGTGGCTTCTCCATGACCGTCTTCGAGACCGAGGCCCAGGCCCGCGCGGCCACCCCGCCCGCCCTCGGCTGGACGGCGCCCGGCGTCACCATCGAGTCCGTCGAGTTCCGCCGCGTGGCCGTCGCTACCAGCCAGGACGAGGCGTCCGGCTGATCTCGCACCACACCACCTTGGACGCGGGGCCCCACAGCTCGCCGTTCAGCGGGAAGTGATTCCAACTGTCGGCGAGCAACTCCAGCAGATGAAGCCCCCGCCCGCCCTCGCTGTCCGCGCCGACCGTCCGCAGGCCGGGCGGCGTGGGGCTGGTGTCCCACACCGTCATGCGCAGCCGCTCGGCGTACCACTTCAGCCGCAGATCGGCCTCGCCTCCGGTGTGCACGATCGCGTTGGTGAGCATCTCGCTGGCCAGCAGCTCGGCCCGGTCGACGAGTTCGGGCAGCTCATGGGCGGTGAGGGCGGTACGGAGGGAGGCCTGGGCGACGCGGACTGCGCGGGGGTCGTGGGGGATGTGCAGCGAGTACTCGAACGGCGCGACGGCAGGGGTGACGAGGGGCATGGGGGCCTCCTGTGGCGCGGTGGGGTGTGCGAGGGCGGGCCGGTGTCATTGCCGCCATGTGGGCATGGCGGTGCGCTTCCGGCTGGCCGGATGTTTCGCTTGGTGAGCGGTGCGATACTCAACGTAGGGTGCAGCCCTGATACGTTGCAACCCTTATCCCGAGATTCGCCCCGCCAGGGTGAACCGTGCCATCGTTGCCATGACAAGCCGTCAGGAGAGGGAAGAGCGCATGCCGCCGAGAACCAACCCCACGGCGCGCCAGATGCGGTTGGCCGCCGAGCTGCGCAAGATGCGGGAGCGCGCGGGCATGACCGTGCGCGAAGCGGGGGAGTTGCTGGGCACCGGCCCCATCCAGATCAGCCACATCGAGGCGGGGCGCATCGGGGTCAGCGAGGAGCGGCTACGACGGCTGGCCGACAACTACCGCTGCACGGACGCCGAGCTGATCGACGCGCTGAGCGCTATGGCAACCGAGCGGGTACGGGGATGGTGGGAGCGGTACCGGGGAGCGCTTGGGTCGGGGCTGCTGGACGTCGCCGCCCTGGAATGGCACGCCCACGCGATGCGGACGCTGCGGGTCGTCCATATTCCCGGGTTGCTGCAGGTGGAGTCGTACATGCGGGCCCTGTTCAGCTACGCGCGGTCGAGCGTCTCCGATCACATCGAGGCCTTGACCGACTTCCGGCTGCGGCGCCGAGAGGTGCTCGACCGCGACGATCCGCCGGAGTACACGGCGACCATCCATGAGGCGGCGCTCCGCATGAAGGTCGGAGACCGGAAGGTTGCGCGGGAGCAGCTGGAGTACATCCTGGAAAGGTCCGAACTCCCCGGTGTCACCGTGCGGGTGATTCCCTTCGCTGCCGAGGGTTTCGCGGGCATGGGCGACTCCGTGCTCTACGCGACGGGGCCGTTGCCCCGGCTGGACACGGTGCAGATCGATCAGGTCCACGGCAGCGCCTTCCTGGACGGGGAAGCGCAACTGGAGCACTACCGCCACCGCCTGAGCGCCGCAGAGCGGTTGGCACTCAGCCCCGAGGAGTCGCGAGACTTTGTTCACCAGATCGCACGTGAGCTGTGAAGGGCGGAGCATGCACGACATCCCCTGGCGCAAGTCGAGCTTTTCCGGAAACGGCATAAACAACGAATGCCTGGAACTCGCCGCCACCGACGGCGCGATACACCTCCGCGAGAGCGAGGACCCCAGCACAGCCATACGCACCGCCCCGCGCCCCCTCGCGGCCTTCATCCGGGCGGCCAAAGCAGGGGCGTTGGACCGCCTGCTGTGAGCATGGGACAGCGACGCGCCGACGGCATGACGCGTCGCTGTCCCATACTCACCGCGAACCCGGCTACGCGCGGGCGGTCAGGAAGGTGCTCAGGCTGTCGAGGAGCATGGCGCTGCCCTGTTCGGCCATGTCGCGTTCCTCGGCGGTGTCACAGGTCTGGCTGAGCACGATCCGCGTGTGCTGGTCGTCCTGCTCGTCGAGTTCCATGGTCATGGCGGCGGGCTCGGGCTTGCCGGGCACGTCCATGCCGGTGACCAGGCGGCGGTGCTCGGCGACCTCAAGGTAGGAGCCGGTCAGCGGGAACTGCCCGCCGTCCGGGGTGACCATGGTGGCCTTCCACACTCCGCCCGCCCGTACGTCCATCTCGACGGAGCCGGCGGCGGCGCCCGTCCACTGGGTGTACTGCTCGGGGGTGGTCCACGCCTGCCACACCGCCACCGCAGGGGCGTTCAGCGTTCGGGTCAGGGTGTAGGCGAAGCCGTCGGCCGCGGTGGTCTGCTCGGTGGTCATGTCTCGTCTCCTCGTCTCGCCCGGTAGAGCTGTCTGATGTGCAGACGCCCGGGGGCGTGAGAACTCATCGGTGTGCGTTGCCAGAACTTTGTCATCTGCCTCTGACAATCGGGCTGTTGGCGCCCCGGCGCCACGGATGAGCGGGCGTCCGGCCGTGCCCTTCAGGAGCCGCAGCGGGCGGCGCGGTCCAGGAGGAGCCGGCGTTCGCGGGTGTTGCGGGTCAGGGAGGCGGCGCGTTCGTATTCGGTGCGGGCCTCCGCCTCGCGGCCCAGCCGCTTCAGCAGGTCGGCGCGGACGCTGGGGAGGAGGTGGTAGTCCTTCAGGGCCGGTTCGTCGGTGAGGGCGTCGACGAGGGGGAGGGCGGCGGCGGGGCCCTGGGACATGGAGACGGCGACGGCGCGGTTGAGCTCGATGACGGGGGAGGGGGTCAGGGCCATGAGGCGGCCGTAGAGGGTGGCGATGGTGGCCCAGTCGGTGTCCTCGTAGCGGGCCGCCTGGGCGTGGCAGGCGGCGATGGCGGCCTGGAGGGAGTAGGGGCCGTGGCCGGCGCGGTGGAGGGCTTCGACGCCGCGGTGGATGAGGAGGCGGTTCCATCTGGCGCGGTTCTGGTCGGCGAGGAGGACGGGTTCGCCGTCGGGGCCGGTGCGGGCCGGGGTGCGGGAGGCCTGGAATTCCAGGAGGGCGGCGAGGCCGTGGGCTTCGGGTTCCCGGGGCATGAGGGCGGCCAGGACGCGGGCCAGGCGGAGGGCGTCCTCGCAGAGGGCGGGGCGGAGCAGGTCGTCGCCGGCGGTGGCGGAGTAGCCCTCGTTGAAGATGAGGTAGATGACTTCGAGGACGGAGGCGAGGCGGGCGGCCCGGTCGGCGCCGTAGGGGACCTCGAAGGGGACGCCGGCTTTGGCGAGGGCCCGTTTGGCGCGGACGATGCGCTGGGCGACGGTGGGCTCCGGGGCCAGGAAGGCGCGGGCGATCTCCTGGGTGGTCAGCCCGCCCAGCAGGCGCAGGGTGAGGGCGACCCGGGCCTCGGTGGACAGCACGGGGTGGCAGGCGGTGAAGATCAGCCGCAGCAGGTCGTCGTCGATGTCCTCGGCGGGGTCCTCGGCGTAGTCGGGCGGGGCCGCGTCCGTGAGGGTACGGCCGACCTCGGCGAGCTTGCGCGCGTACGTCTCCTTGCGGCGTACGAGGTCGATCGCGCGGTGCCTGGCGGTGGCCATGAGCCAGGCGCCCGGGTTGTCCGGGACGCCCGACTCCGGCCACTGCTCCAGCGCGGCGACCAGAGCGTCCTGCGCCAGCTCCTCGGCCAGCCCTATGTCCCGCACGATGCGGGTGACCCCCGCGATGATCCGCGCGGATTCGATTCTGAAGACCGTTTCGGTGGCCTGGACCGCCTCGGCGCCTGCTGCCTCAGAGCCCGCTGCGTCAGCGCTTGCTGCTCCCGTCACGGTCACCCATCAGAGCAGCCGCGCGGGAGCCGGGCAAGCGCGGTCGGTCAGCCTTCGGCGATCTCCCGGACCTCGGCGGTGACGGTCCAGTAGTCCTCGTGGGTCTGCAGGAACCGCTTGGTCCACTCCAGCGCCTCGGCCTTGTCCTTGGCCTGGATGATGGAGTAGCCGCCGATGACCTCCTTGCTCTCGGTGAAGGGCCCGTCGGTGTAGCTGAGCTTGCCGCCGGACCAGGTGACCCGGGTGCCCTCGGAGGTGGGGGTGAGGCCGGCCGTGTCCAGCATCACCCCGGCCTTCGTGATCTCCTCCAGCAGCGCGCCCATGCGCTCCTGGAGCTCGGGGCTGGGGCCCTCGGCGGGGGCGTTCTGCTCGTCGATGCGGATCAACGTCATGAAGCGCGGCATGGTGACTCCTCGGTACGGAGGGCGGGGACTCTCCCCGTCTCTCACCCTTGCGTCGAACGGGAGACGGCCGGATCGACAGCTCCCGGAAAAAATCTCCGAAGAATTTCTCGCCCGCTATGACGCTCTATGTGGCGATAAGTCCCGCCTGGTGCGGGCGGGGCGGCCGGGGCGCACGATGGGGAGAGGGTTAGCGGGCGCCGACAACGGTGAGACGTAACAGCCCGTGACCCGTCGGCAGGGAAGAGGATGAGTACCGATCGCACCCCACCCCGTCATCCCCGCCGCCGCCCCCGCAGGGTGGCGCCCGGCGGCCGGAGCGAGCGCACCGACCGGATGCTGCGGACGCTGTTGCGCCGCCGCAAGGAGCCGCTGACCATCTCGGACGTGACGGTCGTCGACCGGCCGGGGCTGCGCCGCGCGGTCGCGGCGACGGCGGTCGGCAACACCATGGAGTGGTTCGACTTCGGCGTCTACGCGTATGTCGCGGTCACGCTCGGCAAGGTCTTCTTCCCCTCGGACTCGGCGGCGACGCAGGTGGTCTCCACCTTCGCCACCTTCGCGGTCGCGTTCCTGGTCCGGCCGCTGGGCGGGCTGGTCTTCGGGCCGCTGGGGGACCGCATCGGGCGGCGGCGGGTGCTCTCGACCACCATGATCATGATGGCGATCGGCACCTTCGCGGTGGGGCTGCTGCCCGGTTACGACTCCATCGGCATCGCGGCCCCGCTGCTGTTGCTGGCGTGCCGGGTGGTGCAGGGGTTCTCGACCGGCGGCGAGTACGCGGGGGCCACGACGTACATCGCCGAGTTCGCCCCGGACCGGCGCCGCGGCTTCCTGGGGAGCTGGCTGGACTTCGGGACGTTCGTCGGCTATTCGCTGGGGTCCGGGGTGGTCACGGTGCTGACCGCGGTGCTCGGCGAGCAGGGGATGGTGGACTGGGGCTGGCGGGTGCCGTTCCTGATCGCGGGGCCGCTCGGGCTGATCGGGCTCTACATGCGGCTGCGGCTGGAGGAGACCCCGGCGTTCCAGCAGGAGGCCGAGCGGGCCGCGGAGGCGGTGGGCGCCGGGCAGGACAGCGTGGATCCGGTCGAGGAGGCGCGCCAGTCCGGCAAGGGCCGGCTGAAGGAGATCTTCACCCGGCACTGGCAGGCCGTGCTGATCTGCATGGGGCTGGTGCTGCTGTACAACGTCACCAACTACATGGTGACGTCCTACCTGCCCACGTACATGACCTCCACCCTGGGCCAGGACCCCACCACGGCCCAGGTGCTGGTGCTCGGCACGATGATCCTCGTCGCGCTGACGATCACCGTGGTGGGCCGCTCCTCCGACCGCTGGGGGCGGCGGCCGATGTTCATGGCCGGCAGCGTGGCGCTGATCGCCCTCGCGATCCCGGCGCTGCTGCTGATCCAGGCGGGCGGGTTCCTGATGCCCGCCGTGGGCTGTGTGATCCTCGGGCTGCTGCTGGTGATCTTCGCGGGGACCAGCGCGGCCACGCTGCCCGCCCTGTTCCCGACCCGGCTGCGCTACGGCGCCCTGTCGATCGCGTTCAACATCTCGGTGTCGCTGTTCGGCGGCACCACCCCGCTGGTCGCCTCCTGGCTGGTCGCCACGACGGGCGACAAGCTGGTGCCCGCCTACTACCTGATGGGCGCGGGCCTCGTCGGGCTGGTCTCCACGATCTTCCTGCACGAGACGGCGGGCAAGCCGCTGCGCGGCTCGGGGCCCATGGTGGAGACGGCCGAGGAGGCGCGGCGGCTGGTGGCCAGGAGCCGCACCCGGGCCGGGCGGCGGGCGCGGGACGTGTGGATCAGGCTGCGCCACCCGTGGGCGGCGCAGCGGTACCGGGATCACGGCGGGGACGGGGGACGGTGATCTGGTGACCTGGGCCGGGGGTGGGCCGGCGGCAGGGAGTCGTGATCAGTTCTCCGCCTGCCAGAGGAGCACGGCCGCGACCACCATGACCAGGATGGAGGTGGTCACCCAGACCATCGCCCCCTTGCTCGGCTTCGTCGCGGGGTTCTGGACCCACCGGTAGTAGTCGCGGGTGATCTGGCGGCGTACCGGGGCGAGCGCGACCGGCATCATGATCATGAGGACCGTGTACTGGTAGCAGGTGCTGGCCGGCCCGTCGCCCTGGGCGAGGCTGTTGCCTCCCACCGCGATGATGCCGATGACCGGCATCCAGAGCTGCTTCGTGCGGTACTGCGGGATCTCGATGATCCACTGCATGGCGGCGAGGTTGACGAGGGTGGCGCCCGCGGCGATCAGTATCCACGTGCTGGTGGACAGCGACTGGAACATGGAAGTCCTCCCCGGCCGGTGCGACGCCGCGCTGTGCCGGCGTTGGCCCGGACTTTACCGGGAGTGATCGTCACGCCCGGCCCAGCGCCCTCGTCAGCGCGATCTCGATCAGGACCCGGTCCGGGTTGGGCGACGGGGTGCGCTCGTAGCGCTCGGCGTAGCGGCGCACCGCGTCCTCGATGAGTTCGGCCTCGGTGCGGACGACCGCCCGGCCCTCGAGCGTCGCCCAGCGCCTTCCGGCGAACTGGCAGACCGCGACGGGCACGCCGGAGGGGCCGGCGGACCGGATGTGGGCGACCTTGCGGCTGTGCTTGTTGCTGATGACGCGGGCGAGGCCGGCCGCCGGGTCGTAGGTGACGCCGACGGGGACCACGTGGGGGGTGCCGTCGGGGCGCGGCGTGGTCAGGGTGCACACATGGCGCTCGCGCCAGAAGGCCAGGTAGTCGGGGCCGGGGTCGCGTGGGTCCAAGGCCATGGCCACAATCTATCGACCCACGCCCTTGAGTGGAATAGACTCAACTTTACGGAGGTTGGGTACGGCAGGACTGAGTGGCTGGAACTGGGTCGCAGGGACTGAGTGCCGCCAAGAGCGCGACGAGGAGGAGTACGGGGACGTGGACGCCGAGCTGACCAACAAGAGCCGGGCGGCGGTGAGCGCCGCCAATGACCGCGCGGTCTCCGCGGGGCACGCGGACCTGACACCGGCGCATCTGCTCCTGGGCCTGCTGCAGGGCCAGGACAACGAGAACCTGATGGATCTGCTGGCGGCCGTGGACGCGGACGTGGCCGTGGTGCGCGACGGCACGGAGCGGCTGCTGGCCGGGCTGGCCAGCGTGCGCGGCTCGACCGTCGCCCCGCCGCAGCCCGACCGCGACCTGCTGGCGGTGCTCGCGGACGCCGCCCAGCGCGCCAAGGAGCTGGGGGACGACTACGTCTCCACCGAGCACCTGCTGATCGGCATCGCCGCCAAGGGCGGCCGGGCCGGGGAGCTGCTGGCCGCGCAGGGCGCGAGCGCCAAGAAGCTGCTCGCCGCCTTCGAGAAGGCCCGGGGCGGGCAGCGGGTGACCAACCCGGACCCGGAGGGCACGTACAAGGCGCTGGAGAAGTTCGGCACCGACTTCACCGCCGCCGCGCGCGACGGCAAGCTCGACCCGGTCATCGGCCGGGACCAGGAGATCCGCCGCGTCGTCCAGGTGCTCTCGCGGCGCACCAAGAACAACCCGGTGCTGATCGGCGAGCCCGGCGTCGGCAAGACGGCCGTCGTCGAGGGCCTGGCGCAGCGCATCGTCAAGGGCGACGTGCCCGAGAGCCTGCGGAACAAGCGGCTGGTGGCGCTCGACCTGGGCGCGATGGTCGCGGGCGCCAAGTACCGCGGTGAGTTCGAGGAGCGGCTGAAGACCGTCCTGGCCGAGATCAAGTCCAGCGACGGCCAGATCATCACCTTCATCGACGAGCTGCACACCGTGGTCGGCGCGGGCGCCGGCGGGGACTCCGCGATGGACGCGGGCAACATGCTCAAGCCGATGCTGGCCCGCGGCGAGCTGCGCATGGTGGGCGCCACCACGCTGGACGAGTACCGCGAGCGGATCGAGAAGGACGCCGCCCTGGAGCGCCGCTTCCAGCAGGTGCTGGTCGCCGAGCCGACCGTCGAGGACACGGTGGCGATCCTGCGCGGCCTCAAGGGCCGCTACGAGGCGCACCACAAGGTGCAGATCGCGGACGGCGCCCTGGTCGCCGCCGCGACCCTGTCCGACCGCTACATCACCTCCCGCTTCCTCCCCGACAAGGCCATCGACCTGGTCGACGAGGCCGCCTCCCGGCTGCGCATGGAGATCGACTCCTCGCCCGTCGAGATCGACGAGCTCCAGCGCTCGGTCGACCGGATGAAGATGGAGGAGATGGCGCTCGCCAAGGAGACCGACGACGCCAGCCGGCAGCGGCTGGAGAAGCTGCGCCGCGACCTCGCCGACAAGGAGGAGGAGCTGCGCGGGCTGACCGCGCGCTGGGAGAAGGAGAAGCAGGGCCTCAACCGGGTCGGTGAGCTGAAGGAGACCCTCGACGACCTGCGCGGGCAGGCCGAGCGGGCCCAGCGCGACGGGGACTTCGACACCGCGTCCAAGCTGCTGTACGGGGAGATCCCGGCGGTCGAGCGCGAGCTGAAGGAGGCCTCCGCGGCCGAGGCCGAGGTCCAGGAGGGCCGCGGCACGATGGTCAAGGAGGAGGTCGGCCCGGACGACGTGGCCGATGTGGTCGCCTCCTGGACCGGCATCCCCGCCGGGCGGCTGCTGGAGGGCGAGACCCAGAAGCTGCTGCGCATGGAGGACGAGCTCGGCAAGCGGCTGATCGGCCAGACCGAGGCCGTACGGGCCGTGTCCGACGCCGTGCGCCGCAGCCGGGCCGGCATCGCCGACCCCGACCGGCCGACCGGGTCGTTCCTCTTCCTCGGCCCGACCGGCGTCGGCAAGACCGAGCTGGCCAAGGCGCTCGCGGACTTCCTCTTCGACGACGAGCGGGCCATGGTCCGCATCGACATGAGCGAGTACAGCGAGAAGCACAGCGTCGCCCGCCTGGTCGGCGCGCCCCCCGGCTACGTCGGCTACGAGGAGGGCGGCCAGCTCACCGAGGCGGTCCGCCGCCGCCCGTACAGCGTGGTGCTGCTGGACGAGGTCGAGAAGGCCCATCCCGAGGTCTTCGACATCCTGCTCCAGGTGCTGGACGACGGACGGCTCACGGACGGCCAGGGCCGGACCGTGGACTTCCGCAACACCATCCTGGTCCTCACCTCCAACCTCGGCAGCCAGTACCTGGTGGACCCGCTGCTCAGCGAGGAGGAGAAGAAGCAGAGCGTGCTGGAGACCGTGCGGGCCTCCTTCAAGCCGGAGTTCCTGAACCGGCTGGACGACCTGGTCGTCTTCACCGCGCTCAGCCAGAGCGAGCTGGCCCGCATCGCCGGGCTCCAGATCGAACGGCTCGCCGAGCGCCTGGCCGAGCGGCAGCTGAAGCTCGACGTCACCCCGGCCGCGCTGGCCTGGCTGGCGGAGGAGGGCATGGACCCGGCGTACGGGGCCAGGCCGCTGCGCCGCCTGGTCCAGACGGCGATCGGCGACCGGCTCGCCAAGGAGATCCTGGCGGGCGAGGTCAGGGACGGGGACACGGTCCGGGTGGATCGGGTCGGCGACGACCTGCTGGTGGGCCCGGCGCAGTAAGCGGCACGGCAAGAGGCCCGGCCGCGGCAGGCGGCCCCGGCACCGGGCGGGTGGCCCGCGGCGCGCGCCGCGGGCCACCCGCCTTTTCGCCGTCGGGTGTGGGTGATCGGATCCGCCGATCCGGCAAGAGTTGGCCCGGGCTTGCACGGTGGGGGCGGGTGTGAGGGAGGATGGCGGTATCCAGACGAAGGGAAATCCACGGTGAGCATCGACCCGTCCTCGATTCCGAATTTCGGGGGCCAGCCCGAGCCGCAACCGACGGGTCCGACGGGCCCCGTGCTGCCCGACCAGGACCTGGTCAAGCAGCTGCTGGAGCAGATGGAGCTGAAGTACGTCGTCGACGAGGAGGGAGACCTCGCGGCGCCGTGGGAGCAGTTCCGCACCTACTTCATGTTCCGTGGTGAGGAGGAGCAGCAGGTCTTCTCGGTCCGGACCTTCTACGACCGGCCGCACGAGATCGACGAGAAGCCGCGACTGCTCGAGGCGATCGACGACTGGAACCGTCGCACGCTGTGGCCGAAGGTCTACAGCCACACCAACGACGACGGCACCGTCCGGCTGATCGGTGAGGCGCAGATGCTGATCGGCACCGGCGTCAGCCTGGAGCACTTCGTGTCCAGCACGGTCAGCTGGGTGCGGGCCTCGATCGAATTCGACCGGTGGCTGGTCGAGCAGCTGGGCCTCGAGGCCGACATCGAGTCCGACGGCGACGAGAAGCCGGACGACGGCGAGGTCTGACGGCGAGGTCTGGCGGCGAGGTCTGACGGCCGCACCGCCCGGCCCGCGCCGGATCACATCGCGATGCGGGCCACGGTCAGCAGATACGTCCCGTAGACGAAGGAGAACCCGGCCAACGCGCCGCCGGTCAGTACGGCGGTGCGCGGCCGGGCTCTCGTCATCGCCAGCGCCACCGGCAGCAGCAGCGGGAAGGCGGGCAGCAGGAAGCGCGGCTTGGAGGCGAAGTAGTTGGAGCCGCCGAGCGTGATGGCGACCAGGACCAGGGTGTAGACGAGCAGCGCGAGCGGCGGCCGGTCCGCCACCAGCAGCGCGAGCAGCACCACCGCGACGCCGAGGATCACCAGCGCCACGAAGTAGGCGAACGACGCCTTGTGGATGAGCAGGTACCGGACGAACCGCAGGCCGTTCGCGCCGAAGTCGAAGCGGGAGCCCCACTCCTCCTGGACGGCGAAGTAGCCGCGCCAGCTGCCCCGCCGGCAGCCGACCCAGGCCAGATAGCCGAGCCAGCCCAGCGGCGAGAGCGCCGCCCCCGCCCACACCCGCCAGGACGCCCCGCGCGCCTCGAGCACCTCTCGGGTCCCGCACGCCCGCCTCCGGCGCCACAGCTCGGCCGCCGCGCAGCAGCAGACGGCCGCCGCGACGGCGATCCCGTTGGGCCGGGAGGCGCCGGCCAGCAGGGCCAGCGCCCCCGCCGACAGCCAGCGCCGGGTCAGCACCGCGTACAGCGACCAGGCGGCCAGCGCGGTCAGCAGCGGCTCGGTGTACGCCATGGACTGCACGATCGCGTGCGGCAGCAGCCCCCACAGCACCACCAGCGCCATGGCCACCCGCCGCCCGTACAGCAGCTCCCCGACGGCGTGGATCCCCCAGGCCGCCACCCCCGCCGCCACCCAGGCGACCACCAGGCCGGCGGTCACCGCGGAGATCGGCAGGAGGGTGGTGAGGGTCCGCATCAGCATCGGGAACAGCGGGAAGAACGCCATGTCGCTGAAGGTCACCCCGTGCTTGGCGGGGTCCGGCAGGAGGGCGTTGCCGTTGTATCCGTGGCGGGCGACGCCCACGTACCAGACGCTGTCCCAGCAGTAGCCGAGCAGCGTGCGCGGGTGCTTGCCGATCCGCCCGGCCCAAGCCGCCATGCACACCAGCCCGATCAGCCGGCTCGCGGCGTACAGCCCGAGCGCGGGCGCGGCCCGCCGCAGCGATGCGCGCAGACGGGGCGCGGCGCGGCGGTGGGCCGGGGACGGTGCCGGCGGCTCCGGGGCCCGTATGGGTGCGCTGGTATCGGCGGACACGGGCCACCTCCGGAGGGGTAGGCGCGGCGGTCGCGTGCCGAGCCCCGGGAATGCGGCGGGGCTCGGCACATACCGACCATGCGCCCCCGCGCGCCCGGCCGCGACCGGGGTGACCCATACGGGGGCCGGGGGCGGGGGGCTCAGCTACCGGGGGGCGGGGGCCCAGCCCGTCATGAGACCTTGAGGCCCTTGAGGCGCGTCGCGGCCTCCTCCAGGACGCTCTCGCGCTTGCAGAAGGCGAAGCGTACGAAGGGGGCGCCCTGGTCCTGGTGGTCGTAGAAGACGGCGTTGGGGATCGCCACGACGCCGCAGCGCTCCGGGAGGGCGCGGCAGAAGGCGAACCCGTCGGTCTCGCCGAGCGGCCGGATGTCGGTGGTGATGAAGTACGTGCCCGAGGGGCGGAAGACCGCGAAGCCCGCCTCGGCAAGCCCGGCGGCCAGCAGCTCGCGCTTGGCCAGCAGGTCCTCGCGGAGCGAGTGGAAGTAGCTGTCGGGCAGGCGCAGCGCCTCGGCGACCGCGTACTGGAAGGGGCCGGAGGAGACGTAGGTGAGGAACTGCTTCGCGGAGCGGACGGCCGAGACCAGGGCCGGGGAGCCGGTCACCCAGCCAACCTTCCAGCCGGTGAAGGAGAAGGTCTTGCCGGCCGAACCGATGGTGACGGTGCGCTCGCGCATGCCGGGGAAGGAGGCGAGCGGGGTGTGCGCGGTGCCGAAGACCAGGTGCTCGTACACCTCGTCCGTCACCACCAGCAGATCCCGCTCGGCCGCGAGCTCGGCGACGGCGGCCAGCTCCTCGCGGGTGAGGACGGTGCCGGTGGGGTTGTGCGGGGTGTTGAGGAGGATCAGCCGGGTGCGGTCGGTGACCGCGGCCCGCAGCTCGTCCAGGTCCAGCCGGAAGGCGGGGTGGGGACCGGTGGTGTCGGGCCGGAGGGTGACCGGGACGCGGGTGCCGCCGGCCATCGCGATGCACGCGGCGTACGAGTCGTAGTACGGCTCCAGGGCGATCACCTCGTCGCCCGGCTCCAGCAGCGCGAGCAGCGAGGCGGCGATGGCCTCGGTCGCGCCCGCGGTGACCAGCACCTCGCGGTCCGGGTCGTACGACAGCCCGTACCAGCGCTGCTGGTGCTCGGCGACGGCGGTGCGCAGCTCGGGGATGCCGGGGCCCGGCGGGTACTGGTTGCCGCGGCCGTCGCGCAGGGCGCGGACCGCCGCCTCGCGCACCTCCTCGGGGCCGTCGCTGTCGGGGAAGCCCTGGCCGAGGTTGATGGAGCCGGTGCGCACGGCGAGCGCGGACATCTCGGCGAAGATCGTGGTGCCGAATGCGGCCAGGCGGCGGTTGAGCAGCGGTCGTCCCATGGGGGCCATCCTGCGCCCAACCTCTGGAGTTCCTCAACTCCGCTTTGACCGTCCCGCCGCCCGGGCATCGTTCATGACAGAGGGAACAAAGACGATACGGGGGACTGAGGGGGCTACGGGGACACGGGGGAGCACGGGGGACACGGGGGAACGAAGGGAGAGTGAGGTCCGATGACCTTCATGGTCGTGCTGATCCTGGGCGCGTTCGCGATCGCGGTCCTGGCCGCGCTCGGCACCGCGCGGACCCGGCGAGCCAGGGCATGGGGCACCTCGGCGTACGGCGGGGGCTCCGACAGCAGCTGGTGGGCCGCGGGGGCCGACGGCGGCGGAAGCAGCGGACACGGACACGGGCACGGACACGGACACGGACACGGGGGACACAGCGGGGGCCATCACCACTCGTGCGGTGGCGGCGGGTCGTCGTGTGGGGGCGGCTCGTCCTGCGGCGGTGGCGGAGGCGGTGGTGGCTGCGGAGGAGGGAGCTGACTCACGGGTGGTCGGCTTCTTCCGTCCCGGGTGCGCCCGGTGTGCCAAAGGCACGCCGGGCGCACGCCTGTTGGGCGTCAGTGCTCATTGAACACGTGAACTGGTAGACCCTCGCAGGGGTGGACCCCTGGCGAAGGTGGGTAAAAACGATGTGCTGCCTGCTCAGTTCATGATTCCGTATACCACCGACCCTACGGACCCCGCGTGGGCACAAGCCGGCGCATTCGAGCGCGCCCGGCTCACGGCGGGGCGGGCCGGCCCATCTCTTCCCCTGCGCTGCTTGCGGAGCCGACCCATGCTCACCACCCTCAAAACTGCTTACACCGACACCCGCGCCGCCGACCTCGCCTGGTGCCTGGGCCGGGAGCCGCTTCCGGCTCTGGCCGTCCTCGATCTGCGACTGCGTGAGTTCTCCGTACAGTTGAGGCTGCTCGGGGCCTCTCACCAAGTCCTCCTGGAGGGTGCGGGGGGCTCCTGCTCCGAGACCGTGGCCTGCATGTCGGGCCACAGCACCCCGCTGCCGATGGGCGTCTCCACCCTGGTCGACGGCCGTGAGTACGAATTCGCGGCGCGCGTCGAGGAGTTGTCGGGCGATGCGTTCGCGGGGCGCGCGCAGGAGTTGCTCGCGCTGGTGGCGGACCACCCCCACGGCCTGGCCGGCACCTTCCCCGGCAGCCCGCACGCGTTCACGGCGATGGTCGCGCAGCGGCGCGGGAGCCTGGTGAGCTGGCGGACCTGGCACGCCTACCCGCAGGAGGGGCGGCTGGTGACGACCCGCACATGGGTGGGGGCGCGGGTCGCGGCGGCCCTCTGAGTGCCGGTGCCCACCGCCCCTGGTGTGACACCCCCGCCCGAGCCGTCTCCGCGCGAGCCGTCCGGGCCCGAGGGGTCTCCCCGTGAGCCGTCGCGGCCCGAGGCGTCTCCGCGTGAGCCGCTGCGGCCCGAGCCGTCGCGGCCCGAGCCGTCCCGGCCCGAGTCGGAGAGCCCGGCGCGGCTGCCCGTCCCGGCCGGGCTCGGCCGCTTCCTCGTGCTCGGCACCGTCTTCGTCTGCGCCGCCTGCGGGCTCGTCTACGAGCTCGAACTGGTCGCCCTCGCCTCCTACTTGACGGGCGACTCGGTCACCCAGGCGTCCGTCGTGCTGTCGGTCATGGTCTTCGCCATGGGCCTCGGCTCGCTGCTGGCCAAGTGGCTGCGCTGCCGGGCCGCCGTCGGCTTCGGCGTGGTCGAGGCGGTGCTCGCGCTGGTCGGCGGCTGCTCGGCGATGGCGCTGTACGCGTCCTTCGTGTGGTCCGGGCAGTCGCACGCCGCGCTGGTCGGGTTCTCGCTGGCGATCGGGGTGCTGATGGGCGCCGAGGTGCCGCTGCTGATGACCCTCATCCAGCGGGTGCGGCGGCAGGACGCGGGCGGCGCGGTCGCCGACGTGTTCGCGGCGGACTACGTGGGCGCGCTGGTCGGCGGGCTCGCGTTCCCGTTCCTGCTGCTGCCCGCGCTCGGGCAGCTGACCGGCGCGCTGCTGACCGGCACGGTCAACGCGGTCGCCGGCGGGGCGCTGGTGCTGTGGCTGTTCCGCCGCGACCTGAGCCGCCGCGCGCGGTGGACGCTGGTGGTGGCCAATGTGGTGGTGCTCGCCCTGCTGGCCGCCGGCGCGGTCCTGACCCCCGCCTTCGAGCGGGCCGCCCGGCGCGCCGTGTACGGGCCGGACATCCGCGTCGCCGTACGCACCGGCGTCCAGGAGATCGTGCTGACCGGCGGCGGGGCGGACGGCCGGCCGCTGTCCCTCTTCCTCGACGGCCGGCTGCGGGTCAGCGGGCGCGACGAGCTGCGCTACCACGAGGCGCTGGTCCATCCCGCGATGGCCGGGCCGCACCGGCGCGTGCTGGTGCTGGGCGGGGGCGACGGGCTCGCGGCGCGCGAGGTGCTGCGGTACGGCGGGGTCCGCTCGGTGACCGTGGTGGAACTCGATGCGGGGGTGGTGCGGTTGGCCCGTACGGACCCGGGGCTGACCGCCCTGAACGCGGACGCCTACCGGGACCCGAGGGTGCGGGTGGTCACCGCCGACGCGTTCGGCTGGCTGCGCCGGGCGGGGGGCGGGGGCGGCGACCGGGCGGGCGGCCAGGCGGGCCCGCACCGGTTGTCGGGCACGCGGAGCCCGCCCGTCGAGCGCTTCCCGCCCGGCGGCTACGACGTCGTGGTGTGCGATCTGCCCGACCCCGGCGTCACGGCCGGCGCCAAGCTCTACTCGCAGGAGTTCTACGGGCTGGTGCAGCGCGCGCTGGCGCCCGGCGGGCGGCTCGTGGTGCACGCGGGATCGCTGGGCGCGGACCCGAAGGCCTACTGGACGGTCGAGTCGACCCTGCGCTCCGTCGGCCTGAGGACCGTGCCGTACGCGGTCGGCGGGGGCGCGACCCCGCAAGACTGGGGGTTCGTCCTGGCCGGGCGCGCCCCGGTCCGGCTGCGTCTGCCCGGCCACGGCCCGCGCCCGCAGTCGCTCACCACGGGCGCGCTGCGCGCGGGCGCGCGCGAGGCGGCGCGGCAGCGGGAGCCCGGGCTGCCCGCCTCGACGCTGACCCACCCCCGGTACGCGCCCTGAGCCGACGGGCGCTGGGTACGCCGGGCACGCGCCCTGAGTCGCCGGGCGCTGTGCATCCCCGGTACGCGCCGTGAGCCGCCGGGCCCGCCGGCTCCTGCCTGGTGCCCCGATATCCGCTGTCACCCGCATCACGCGGGAAAACATGGCGTAAGCGGCGAAAGTCGCGCCGGAACGGGTCTCACGGGAGGCGCGATGGGTAGTGTCTTGAGCTATGGAGCATGAGGTGTTCGTACCGTTCCCCGTCGACACCGTCCGGCTGGCGCTCACGGAGTCCGACCGCGTCGCCCGTTGCGTCCCCGGGCTCCAGCAGGACGCCGACGAGGCGGCGGGCCCGCTCGCCGGGCGGCTGCGGCTGCGGATCGGCGGCTCGACCATCACCTACCGCGGCGCGCTGCGGGTCGCCGAGCGCGGCGACGGCTTCGAGGTGGAGGGCGAGGGCACGGAGGTGCGCGGCGGCGGCTCGGTGAAGCTCGCGCTGACCGTGGGGGTGCGGGCCGCGACCGGGGGGACCACGCTGGTCTGCTCCGGGACCGTGCGCAGCGAGGGGCGGCTGGCGGAGTTCGACGAGCAGACGGCCGCCACGGTCGCCCGCCGGCTGCTGGACCGCTTCGGGGCGGCGCTGGCCGGCGGACTGGAGAGCGACCCGGTCGTCTCGCTCGACGAGGCGGAGGCGGTGGACGCCCTCGACGAGGTCGCCGTCGACGAGGTCGGGGACCTCGACGACATCGAAGAGATCGACGGGATCGACGGGATCGACGGGGCAGAGGCCCTGGAGGGCGTCGAGAGCATCGGGGACATCGGGGACATCGAGGACCTGGAGGGTGTGGCCGAGGTCGAGGACCTCAGCGAGCTGAGCGAGCTCGACGAGCTGGGGGAGCTCGGCGACGAGCCCCCCGCCGAGGCCGCGCACGCCCGCCGCACGATGATCGGCCGCAGCACCGAGGAGGTCGACCACGCCCCGCCGCGCGGCCGGTACGCCCCCGTGCCCGCGCCCGAGACCGTGTCCCCCGCCGGCATGGCCCTGCGCTGGGCGGCGCCCGCCGCCGCGGTGGTGCTCGCGTCCGCTGTTGTCGTCAGCCGGGTCCTGCGGCGCAGAAAGTGAGCGCCCGCGGAAGTGGGCGCCCGCGGAAGTGGGCGCCCGCGGAAGTGGGCGCTGCGGAAAGTGAGCGCCCGCGGAAAGTGAGCGCTGTGGAACGTAGCGAGGCGAGCGCGGGCGCGGGCGCATAAAGTCGGGGCGTGACCACCGAAGAGACAACGGATACCCGCGGCGTACGGCTGAGCGCCGGGGATGTGGAGCTGACCGTCGCGCCCGGCAACGGCTGCCGTGTCGGCTCGCTGCGCATCGGCGGTACGGAGCTGCTGCGGCAGGGCCCGAGATTCGGCTCGTTCCCGATGGTGCCCTGGTGCGGCCGGGTGGAGCACGGGCAGTTCCGCAACGGCGGCCGACTCCACCAACTGCCCGTGAACGCTCCGCCGCACGCGATCCACGGCACCGGCCGGGACGTCGCGTGGCGCACGGCCGACATCGACACCGCCGCCGCGGCCTTCACCTACGACCTCGCCGACCCCTGGCCGTACAGCGGCCGGGTCACCCAGGCCTTCCAGCTGTCCCCGGACTCCCTGACCACCACGATGAGCGTGGAGACCGAGGGCGACTCCTTTCCGGCGCAGGTGGGCTGGCACCCGTGGTTCCTGAGGGACCTCGGCGACGGCGGCGCCGATGTGGAGCTGGCCTTCCAGGCCGAGTGGCAGGAGGAGCGCGGCGACAACCACCTGCCCACCGGCCGCCGGATCGAGCCGCGCCCCGGCCCCTGGGACGACTGCTTCGGCATGCCGGGGGGCGTGGACGTCACGCTCACCTGGCCGGGGCGGCTGGAGCTGAAGGTCACCAGCCGTACGGAGTGGGTCGTCGTCTACGACGAGCAGGCGGAGGCGGTCTGCGTCGAGCCGCAGTCCGGCCCGCCCAACGGCCTGAACACCCTGCCGCGCCTGGTCACCCCCATCGACCCGCTGGAGCTGTCCATGACCTGGAGCTGGCGTCGCCTCGGGTGAGACCGCTCGTGAGGGCTCCGGGGGGACAGCGCATAAGCTCGTGCCCATGAGCGATGCGCGTGACGCCCTGCTGCAGCAGATCAAGGACAAGGCCGTGGTCCACGGCAAGGTGACCCTCTCCTCCGGGCTGGAGGCCGACTACTACATCGACCTCCGCCGGATCACCCTGGACGCGGAGGCGGCACCGCTCGTCGGTCAGGTCATGCTCGACGCCACGGCCGACCTGGACTACGACGCGGTGGGCGGGCTCACGCTCGGCGCCGACCCGGTCGCCGCGTCCATGCTGCACGCCGCCGCCGCGCGGGGGCGCAGGCTCGACGCGTTCGTGGTGCGCAAGGCTCAGAAGACCCATGGCATGCAGCGGCGCATCGAGGGCCCGGACATCAAGGGCCGGCGGGTGCTGGTGGTCGAGGACACCTCCACCACCGGCGGCTCGCCGCTGACCGCCGTCGAGGCGGCGCGCGAGGCGGGCGCGGAGGTCGTCGCGGTCGCCACGATCGTCGATCGCGGGGCGGCGGCGGCGATCGAGCAGGCGGGGCTGCGGTATGTGACGGCGTACTCGCTGAGCGACCTCGGCCTGGGCTGACCCGAGCAGACGTGGTGACGGGGGGCAGTGGTTTCACGTGAAACCACCGCCCCCCGTCCGAGTCATCCCGCCGTGCGCCGTGTGGAGCAAAGGGCGGAGTCTGGGAAGATGGCCACGACGATGACGTCGCCCCCGTAGTTCCCCTAGGTCAGGGCCAAGAACCAATCCCGCACACCCCAAGGAGCGGACAGATGCCCATCGCATCCCCCGAGATCTACAACGAGATGCTCGACCGGGCGAAGGCAGGCAAGTTCGCCTACCCGGCGATCAACGTGACCTCGACGCAGACTCTGCACGCCGCGCTGCGCGGCTTCGCCGAGGCGGAGAGCGACGGCATCGTCCAGATCTCCACCGGTGGTGCGGAGTTCCTGGGCGGTCAGTACAGCAAGGACATGGTGTCCGGTGCGGTCGCCCTCGCCGAGTTCGCGCATGTCGTCGCCGAGAAGTACCCGGTGAACATCGCCCTGCACACCGACCACTGCCCCAAGGACAAGCTCGACGGATACGTCCGTCCGCTGATCGCGATCTCCCAGGAGCGTGTCGCGGCCGGCCGTAACCCGCTCTTCCAGTCCCACATGTGGGACGGCTCCGCGGAGAAGCTCGACGAGAACCTCCGTATCGCGCAGGAGCTGCTCGCCGAGACCGTCAAGGCCAAGATCATCCTCGAGGTCGAGATCACCCCGACCGGCGGCGAGGAGGACGGCGTCTCGCACGAGATCAACGACGAGCTGTACACCACCGTCTCCGACGCCGAGCGGACCGCCGAGGCGCTCGGCCTGGGCGAGAAGGGCCGCTACCTGCTGGCCGCGTCCTTCGGCAACGTCCACGGCGTCTACAAGCCGGGCAACGTCGTGCTCCGCCCGGAGCTGCTGCGCGAGCTGCAGGACGGCGTCGCGGCGAAGCACGGCAAGTCCGACCCGTTCGACTTCGTCTTCCACGGCGGCTCCGGCTCCACGGAGGAGGAGATCCGCACGGCGCTGGAGAACGGCGTGGTGAAGATGAACCTCGACACGGACACGCAGTACGCCTTCACCCGGCCGATCGCGGACCACATGTTCCGCAACTACGACGGTGTGCTGAAGGTCGACGGCGAGGTCGGCAACAAGAAGACCTACGACCCGCGCAGCTGGGGCAAGGTCGCGGAGAAGAGCATGGCCGAGCGCGTCACGAAGGCGTGCGCGGACCTGCGCTCCACGGGCACCAAGCTGAAGTAACCCTCTCAGCCCCCGCCGGGCCCGGCCCCCAGCTCCAGTGGGTGCCGGGCCCGGCGTCTTTCTGTTGCGGGAGTTGCGGGAGTTCCAGAGTTGGGCTGGCGATGGGGGCCGGGGGCGGGGAGGATCCACGTATGGGTGATTCCGGGCCGGGGCCCGGCCCAGGTCGTGAGTACGGGACGGCGCCCGAGGCGCCATCCGGCGGCGCGGAGCGCGGTGTGGAGCGCGACGTGGCCGGGTCGTTTCGCGTGTCGTCGGCGGCCGGGCGCTGGATCCTGCTCACGACCGTGCTGGGGTCGGCGATGGCGCTGCTCGACAGCACCGTCGTCAATGTCGCGCTGCCCCACATCGGCCTCGACCTGAACGCCGATCTCGCCGTCCTCCAGTGGACCGTCAACGCCTACATGCTCACCCTCGCCGGGCTGATCCTGCTCGGCGGTGCGCTCGGGGACCGCTTCGGGCGGCGGCGGGTCTTCGTCATCGGCGTGGTGTGGTTCGCCGTCGCCTCGCTGCTGTGCGGGCTGGCGCCGAACGCCGGGGTGCTCATCGCCTCGCGCGCCCTCCAGGGGATCGGCGGGGCGCTGCTCACGCCGGGGTCCCTGGCGCTGATCCAGGCCACCTTCCACCCGGACGACCGGGGGCGGGCGGTCGGCCTGTGGTCCGGGTTCGGCGGGGTCGGGGCGGCGATCGGGCCGTTCGTCGGCGGCTGGCTGGTGGACGGGCCGGGCTGGCGCTGGGTGTTCTTCCTCAACGTCCCGCTGGCGGCGGTCTGCGTGCCGGTCGCCCTGCGCCATGTCCCCGAGTCCCGCGACCCCCGCGCGCACGGGCGGTTCGACGTCCTGGGGGCCGCGCTGGGCGCCCTGGCGCTCGCCTCGGTGACCTACGCGCTGATCGCCGCGCCCGGCGCGGGCCTGTCGTCCGCCGTGATCATCCCCGCCGTCGTGGGGCTTCTGCTGGGCATCGCCTTCGTGTACGTGGAGCGGGCCCGGCGGGACCCGATGCTGCCGCCCGACATCTTCGCCTCCCGCCAGTTCACCGCCGTCAACGCGGTGACCCTGTGCGTGTACGCGGCCTTCAGCGGCTTCTTCTTCCTGTCCGTGCTGCAGCTCCAGGTGGTCCTGGGCTACTCCGCGCTCGCCGCGGGCACCGCCCTGCTGCCGACCACCGTGCTGATGCTGCTGCTGTCGGCGCGCTCCGGCGAGCTGGGCCGGCGCATCGGGCCGCGCATTCCGCTGACCGTCGGCCCGCTGCTGTGCGCTGCCGGGATGCTGCTGATGACGCGGGCCGGGGTGGGGGCGGTCTACTGGCGGGACGTGCTGCCCGCGCTGCTGGTGCTGGGGCTGGGCATGGTGACGCTGGTCGCCCCGCTCACCGCCACCGTGCTGGCCTCGGTCGAGGTCGAACGCGCGGGCCTGGCCAGCGGCATCAACAACGCGGCCGCGCGGGCGGCGGGCCTGGTCGCGGTGGCGGCGCTGCCGCTGCTGGCGGGGATGGGGCCGGAGGCGTACCGCTCGGCGGACCGCTTCGCCGCGACGTTCGGGCGGGCGATGCCGATCTGTGCCGGGGTGCTGGTCCTGGGCGCCGTCGTGGCCTGGTGCACGGTGCGGGCCGATGTGCTGGAGGCCGCGCCTGCCGTGCCCAGCGGTGCGCCCAGCCCGGAAGGGGGCGGTGCGGTGGAAGCGGCGGAGGCCCCACGGAAGGCCGGGGCCGGGGCTGGGGTCGGGGCCGAGGTCGGGGGCGGAGTCGGGGCCGGGGCCGGGGGTGAGGGCGGGGCCGGGGCCCGGGGCGGGGAGCGGCGGCCGTGCCGGCCCGAGTGCGCGTACCACTGCGGCGTGGGCGCCCCGCCCCTGGACCCGGGCGACCGCCCCCCGGGCGCCCCGGCCCGCCGGTGCGGCCAGGACGGCGGGGACCACCCACGCCACCCGCACCGCCCACCCCGCTGACGGGCCGGGCAGCGGGCGGAGTGTGACCCACCCGGCGCCGGAGCAGGCAGACTGGATCTCATGGCCATTCACGAGAACCTCCTCGGGGGACCGCCCCCGACGCATCTGCCCGACGACCCCGAGCCGCGTGAGCTGCTCGCCTCCGGCGCCGCTCCGGCCGAGGTCGCGGCGAAGTATCCGGCTTCCTCCCTCGCCTGGGCGCAGCTCGCCGACGAGGCGTTCGAGGCTGGGCGCGTGGTCGAGTCGTACGCGTACGCGCGCACCGGATACCACCGTGGTCTGGACGCGCTGCGGCGCAGCGGCTGGAAGGGGCACGGCCCCGTGCCCTTCGAGCACGAGCCCAACCGCGGCTTCCTGCGCGCGCTGCACGCGCTGGGCCGGGCCGCGCAGGCCATCGGCGAGCAGGAGGAGTACGAGCGCTGCTCGACGTTCCTGCGGGAGAGCTCCCCGACGGCGGCGGACACCCTCTCCTAGGGTTTCAAAGCGCACTTGCGATAAGTGCGCACGGCACGCATGATGCGCTTCGGGGCCCGCTCATGGCGGGCCCCGAGGGGACCGGGGCTCCGATGCCGATGAGGAAGGGGCGGACCGCTACCCGGTAGCAGCAGACTCAGGAGACGGCGATGTCGCATCAGCCTGCCCCGTACGAAGCCGAGCCGGACGCCCCGAATCTCGACTTCCAAGGCACGACCCCTTACGAGGACTACGTCCAGGCGTCCGTGCTCACCCACCTCCAGCACCCGCTCTCCGACGACCCCGGGGAGATGGCGTTCCTGGTCACCACCCAGGTCATGGAGCTGTGGTTCACCGTCATCGTCCACGAGTGGCAGACCGCCGCGCAGGCGCTGCGCGAGGACGACCTGCCCACCGCGCTGGCCGCCCTGAAGCGGTCCACGTACGAGCTGGAGTCGCTCAACGCGTCGTGGAAGCCGCTCGCCCACCTCACGCCCGCCCAGTTCAACGCCTACCGTTCCGCGCTCGGTGAGGGCTCCGGCTTCCAGTCCGCCATGTACCGGCGGATGGAGTTCCTGCTCGGTGAGAAGTCCGCGTCTATGCTCGTCCCGCACCGGGGCGCGCCGCGCGTGCACGCGGAGCTGGAGAAGGCGCTGACCGAGCCCAGCCTCTACGACGAGGTGCTGCGCCATCTCGCCCGCCAGGGCTTCGCGATCCCCGAGTCGGTGCTGGACCGCGACCCCGCGCGGCGTTACGAGCCGGACCCCGCGGTCGAGCGGGTCTGGCAGGAGATCTACTCCGGCCCGGAGGACAGCGGCCCGGCCCGGCTAGGCGAGGCGCTCACGGAGGTCGCCGAGCTGGTGTGGCGCTGGCGCAACGACCATCTCGTCGCGACCCGGCGGGCCATGGGGGCCAAGACCGGCACGGGGGGCTCGGCGGGGGTCGCCTGGCTGGAGAAGCGGGCGGCGAAGAACGTCTTCCCCGAGCTGTGGACGGCGCGCAGCCATGTCTGAGCCCCACGCGACCCTGGCGGAAGAGGCGGCGAAGCTGGACGCCGCCGACGAGCTGCGCGCCAAGCGCGCCGAGTTCGTCCTCGACGACAGCGACAGCGACAGCGACAGCGACAGCGACAACAGCGACAACAACGACAACGACAACAACGACAGCGACGCCGACGACGCCGGCGACGGCACGGTCTACCTCGACGGCAACTCGCTCGGCGCCCTGCCGGCCGCCGTCCCCGCCCGGCTGGCCGACGTGATCGGCCGGGAGTGGGGGCGGCTGCGCATCCGCTCCTGGGAGGAGAGCGGCTGGTGGACGGCGCCGGAGCGGATCGGCGACCGCATCGGGCGGCTCGTCGGCGCGGCGCCCGGGCAGGTGGTGGTCGGCGACTCGACCAGCGTCAACGTCTTCAAGGCGGTCGTCGGAGCGGTACGGATCGCCCAGGCGCGGGCGGCGGGGGGCGAGGAGCCGCGGGACGGGACGCGCGCCGAGTCGCAGGAGGGGACGCGCGCCGAGCCGCGCGACGAGATCCTCGTCGACGAGTCCACCTTCCCCACCGACGGCTACATCGCCGAGTCGGCCGCCCGGATGACCGGCTGCACGCTCCGCCCCGTACCGGCCCCCGACATCGCCGCCGCCGTCGGCCCGCGCACCGCCGTCGCGCTCGTCAACCACGTCGACTACCGCACCGGCCGCCTCCACGACCTGCCCGGCACCACGGCCGCCGTCCACGCGGCGGGCGCCCTCGTCGTGTGGGACCTGTGCCACAGCGCGGGCGCGCTGCCGGTGGGGCTCGACGCGCACGGGGTCGATCTCGCGGTCGGCTGCACGTACAAGTACCTCAACGGCGGGCCGGGTTCGCCCGCCTACCTGTACGTGGCGCGCGCGCACCAGCCCCGCTTCGACTCCCCGCTGCCCGGCTGGAACTCCCACGCCGACCCCTTCGGCATGGCGCCTGCTTACGCCCCGGCCGACGGCGCCCGCCGCGGTCGGGTCGGCACCCCGGACATCCTGTCCATGCTGGCCCTGGAGGCCGCGCTGGAGGTCTGGGACGGTGTCTCGCCGGACGCCGTGCGGGCCAAGAGCCTGGCGCTGACGGACTTCTTCCTGCGCTGCGTCGAGGCGTACGTCCCGGCCGGGCGCGTCGAATCCGTCACCCCCGCGGCCCACCAGGAGCGCGGCAGCCAGGTCGCGCTGCGCTGCGCCGACGCGGGCGAGGTGATGGCCGAGCTCATCCGGCGCGGTGTCGTGGGCGACTTCCGCAGGCCCGACATCCTGCGTTTCGGCTTCACCCCGCTCTACACGGGCTTCGCCGATGTGGAGCGCGCGGCGCGGGTCCTGGCCGCGGTGCTCGCGGAGGCGCCGGGGGAGGTGGCGTAGCGGTGGGCGCCGATCGGGAAACAGGCGCGGACGCGGGCCGGGCCGGCGAGGCCGAGGCGGCGTCGCTCTTCGGGCTGGCGCCCGTGGCCCCGCACCGGGTCGCCGCGTACGGTGACCACCGCGACCAGGTGGTCGACTTCTATCTGCCCGAGGCTGAGTCGGCGGCGCCCGTCCCGCTGGTGCTGCTGTTCCACGGCGGCGCCTGGCGCGCCCCGTACGACCGGCGTCACCTCTCGCCGTTCGCCGCCTATCTGGCGGGGCGCGGCGTCGTGGTGGCGTCGGTGGAGTACCGCCGGGGCGCCCGTGACGAGGCGGAGAAGGGGCAGCAGGCGGAAAAGGCGGGGGAGGCGGACGCGGTGGACACGGCCGGGGCCGGGAGCGCGGCGGGGCCGCGGGCCGGGCGGTGGCCGGAGACGCTGGACGACATCGCGGCCGCCGTGGACACCGTGCCCGGGCTGGCGCGCGGGCTGGCCCTGCCCGTCGACCCGGCGCGCGTCGTGCTCGCCGGGCACTCCGCGGGCGGGCACGCCGCGCTGTGGGCGGCGGCCCGCCACGTCCTGCCGCCGGGCTGCCGCTGGCACCTCGCCTCCCCTCCCCCGGTGTGCGGCGTGGTCGCCCTCGCGCCCATCGCGGACTTCACGACGGCTCGGGAGCTGCGGGTCTGCTCCGACGCCGTGGACCAACTCCTCGACGGGGAGGAGCGGGCACCGGACCGGCTGCCGCTCGCCGATCCCGCCGCGCTGCTGCCCACCGCCGTCCCCACCACCCTCGTGCAGGGCACCACCGACATCGACGTTCCGCCGCCGGTCGCGGAGGCGTTCGCGGCGGCCGCGCGGCGCGCCGGACAGCCGGTCCGCATGGTGCGCGTGGCCGGCGCCGGCCACTTCCCGCTGATCGACCCCACGGCGCCCGCCGCCCGCACGGTCGCCGACGAGATCGCACACCGAGCCCACACAGCCCGCCCAGTCCACACAGCCCACACAGCCCACACAGTCCACCCAACCCACCGAGCCCACCGAGCCCACCGAGCCCACCGAGCCCACCGGGCACCGAGCCCGCCCAACCCGCCGAAAGGCGTGAGGTAGCGTCCCGCCATGAGCAGCAGCGCAGTGCAGGCCCCGGCGGCCTTCGACCCGTGGCGGCCGTCGTTCGTCGCCGACCCCTACCCGGTGTACGCGGCGCTGCGCGACCGTGGCCGGGCGCAGTATTTCGAGCCCTCCCGGCAGTGGCTGATCCCGCGCTACGAGGATGTCCGCGCCCTGCTGCGGGACCGCCGTCTGGGCCGTACCTATCTGCACCGGTTCAGCCACGAGGAGTTCGGCCGCACCGCCCCGCCGCCCGAACACGAGCCGTTCCACACGCTCAACGACCACGGGATGCTGGACCTGGAGCCGCCGGACCACACCCGGCTGCGCCGCCTGGTGTCCAAGGCGTTCACACCGCGTATGGTCGAGCGGCTTGCGCCGACCGTGGAGCGGCTGGCGAACGAGCTGGTCGAGTCGTTCGTCGCCGAGGGCGGCGGCGATCTGGTGGCGGCGGTCGCCGAGCCGCTGCCGGTCGCGGTCATCGCGGAGATGTTGGGGATCCCGCCCGGGGACCGGGCGGCGCTGCGGCCGTGGTCGGCGGACATCTGCGGGATGTACGAGCTGAACCCGGGGGAGGAGACGGCGCGGCGCGCGGTGCGGGCCTCCGTGGAGTTCTCGGCGTATCTGCGGGAGCTGATCGCCGCCCGCCGCCGGTCCCCGGGCGAGGACCTGATCAGCGGGCTCGTGGCGGCGCACGACGAGGGGGACCGGCTGACCGAGCAGGAGATGATCTCCACCTGTGTGCTGCTGCTGAACGCCGGGCACGAGGCCACGGTCAACTCCACCGGCAACGGCTGGCTGGCTCTCTTCCGCAACCCCGACGAGCTGGCGCTGCTGCGGTCCGATCCGGACGCGCTGCTGCCCACCGCCGTGGACGAGCTGCTGCGCTACGACACGCCGCTGCAGCTGTTCGAGCGGTGGGTGCTGGACGACATCGAGGTCGGCGGGACGGTCATTCCGCGCGGCAGCGAGGTGGCGCTGCTCTTCGGCTCCGCGAACCGCGATCCGGAGCGCTTCCGCGACCCCGACCGGCTCGACCTGTCCCGTGCGGACAATCCGCACTTCAGCTTCGGCGGGGGCATCCACTACTGCCTGGGCGCGCCGCTGGCCCGCCTGGAGCTGACCGCGTCCTTCGGCGCGCTGCTGCGGAGGGCGCCGGGGCTGCGGCTGGTGGCGGAGCCGCGGTGGAACCCGGGGTTCGTGATCCGGGGGCTGCGGGAGCTGCTGGTCGAGGTCTGAATCCGCGAACGGCGGAACCCCCGCCGTCGTCCCTGTGGACGACGGCGGGGGTTCCGCCGTTCACCGACCGGTCAGTTGCTCATGTCGCGGCGCCGCAACCCCCACAGCCCCGCGGCCGTCAGCACGGCCGTCAGCAGGAGCAGCCAGACGAAGGGCGTCGCCGAGACGCTCGCGCCCGGGAGCTTCGGCAGGTGGCCGAAGGGGGAGATGTCCAGCACGGACTGGGGGGCGTCCAGCGCCGGGCCGAGCCAGCCGAGCGCGACGACGACCCCGACCACGCCCCAGCCCAGCGACGTCGTGGCGGCGGGCAGCAGGCCGAAGAGGAAGACCACCACGCTGGTGACGACCCACACCGCCGGGAGCTGGCTGAGCGCGGCGCCCAGGACGCGGGGCAGCTGGCCGCCCAGGTCGTCGGACGCGGCCCCGTAGACCACGCCCGCCGCCAGGCCGCCGGCGAGGAGGATGACGGCCGGGCCGAGATAGGCGATGACGAGGTGGCTCGCGGCCCAGCGCAGCCGGCTGACGGCGTTGGCCAGCAGCGGTTCGGCGCGCTGGTCGGTCTCCTCGCTCCGCAGCCGCAGCACCGCGCCGACCGCCTGGACGGTGATGACCACGCCCAGGATGCTGATCATGGAGGCGAGGAAGGCGTCGGAGATGTTCTGCGTGCCGCCCATGCGCTCGATGATCTCGCGGTTCTTCTCGCTGTCCCCGACGATGTCGTCGGCGCCGCTGGAGACGCCGCCCAGGCCGGCGGCGGCAAGGGCGATGCCGATACACCAGCCCAGCAGGGTGCCGCGCTGGAGCCGCCAGGCCAGTCCGTACACGCCGTGGAGGGAGCGGTCGGCGAAGGCGGGGCCGGGGCGGGGCGGGAAGAAGGCGGCGCCGATGTCGCGGCGGCCCGCGAGGGAGTAGGCGACGGCGAGCAGGACGGCCGCGAAGGCGAGCGGCAGCAGCAGCGCCCACCACCGCTCGTTCGCGAACGGCCGCGTGTACTCCGCCCAGCCGATGGGCGAGAGCCACACCAGCACATGGCCGGAGCCCTTCGACCCGTCCTCGGCCGCGTCACCCAGCAGGCGCAGCATGTACGCGATGCCGACGGCGCCGGTGGCCAGGCCCCGGGCCAGCCGCGCGTTCTCGGTGATCTGGGCGGCGACGGCGGCCACACCGCCGAAGGCCAGGCCGGTGAGGCCGACGCCCAGGCCCAGGGCGAGCGCGCCGGCGCCGCCCTCGCCCGCGAGGGTGGCCGCGATCAGCAGGGTGACGGCGGCGTTGGCGATGCCCATGGTGAGCAGGCCGGAGGTCAGGCCGGCGCGGCGGCCGACCATGCCGGCCGACAGCGCCTCCTGGCGGCCCGACTCCTCCTCCTCGCGGGTGTGCCGGATCACCAGGAGCACACTCATGATCCCGGCGAAGGCGGCGAGGAAGACGCCCACGCGCCAGGCGGTGAGCGCACCGTACGAGTCGCCGAACGCGACGCCGAGCATGGACCGCATCGAGCCGTTGTGGTTCATGTCGTGCGCGACTTCGGCCCGGTCGGCGGCCGTTTCGTAGGTGCTCTTCATCCGGCCCAGGGCGCTGCTGCCGGTCAGGCCGATGGCCAGCACCCAGACCGGGAGCATCACCCGGTCGCGGCGCAGGGCGAGCCGCAGCAGCGTGCCGGTGCCCGCCAGGTCGCGGGAGCCGGCGCGCTCGGGTGCGGCGGCGCGGGTGTCGGCCACGGCGGTCATCGGGCGACCGCCTCTGCCTCGTCGCGGATGTCCTCCTGGTAGTGGCGCAGGAACAGCTCTTCCAGGGTGGGCGGGGTGCTGGTCAGGCTGCGCACGCCCGACTCGCTGAGCTGCCGCAGCACGGCGTCCAGCTTGTCGGTGTCGACCTGGAGCTTGACCCGCTTGCCCTGGATGTCGAGGCCGTGGATGCCGGGGAGGGCGGACAGGCCGTTGGGCGGGCCGGCCAGCTCGGCGGTGACGGAGGTGCGGGTGAGGTGGCGGAGCTCGGTGAGCGAGCCGGTCTCGACGGTGCGGCCCTTGCGGATGATGCTGACCCGGTCGCACAGCGCCTCGACCTCGCTGAGGATGTGGCTCGACAGCAGCACCGTGCGGCCCCGGTCCCGCTCCTCGATCACGCAGTCGCGGAACACCTCCTCCATGAGGGGGTCGAGCCCGGAGGTCGGCTCGTCGAGGATCAGCACGTCGACGTCCGAGGCGAAGGCGGCGACCAGCGCGACCTTCTGCCGGTTGCCCTTGGAGTAGGTGCGCCCCTTCTTGGTGGGGTCGAGCTCGAAGCGCTCGAGCAGCTCCGCGCGCCGGTCCTTGTCCAGGCCGCCGCGCAGCCGCCCGTAGAGGTCGATGACCTCGCCGCCGCTGAGGTTGCGCCACAGGGTCACGTCGCCGGGCACGTACGCGATGCGGCGGTGCAGCTCGACCGCGTCGTGCCAGGGGTCCTTGCCGAGCACCTGGACCGCTCCGCTGTCGGCTCGCAGCAGACCGAGCAGGACGCGGATGGTGGTGGACTTCCCGGCCCCGTTCGGCCCGAGGAAACCGTGGACTTCGCCCGTCTCGACCTCCAGGTCGAGGCCGTCCAACGCATGGGTACGGCCGAATGACTTGTGGAGGCCGGAGGTGGAGATTGCCGTTGTCATGCTTCTGAAGCTACGCTAGTTTCACAAATTTGTGAAGTTAGGGAAGCGTATAAACTGATATTGAACGAGCAACGAGGGGAGATGGTGAGGGCGGTGACGGAGGTGACGCAGAAGGGGAGCGCCCGTGAGAGCGGGGGCGAGGAAGCGGCGCGTGACGAAGAGCAGGTGTCCCGGTTCGTCGAGCGGTTCGCCGCGGACATGACCGAGGCCGGGATGCAGCGGATGGGCGCCCGGGTGTTCGCCGCCCTGCTCGTCTCCGACCCCGGCATGCTCACCGCCGCCGAGATCGCCGAGCGGCTGCGGATCAGCCCGGCCGCGGTCTCGGGCGCGGTCCGCTACCTGAACCAGTTGAACCTGATCACCCGCGAGCGCGAGCCGGGTTCCCGGCGCGACCAGTACCGCCTCTACAACGAGGTCTGGTACGAGGCCGTGGCCCACCGCGACCAGTTCCTCACCCGCTGGCAGAACACGATGCGCGAAGGCGCGAAGATACTCGGCAGCGACACCCCGGCGGGCGCACGCGTGGCCAAGACCGCGGAGTTCTACGAGTTCATGCAGGCGGAGCTGATCCACATGCTGGCGCGCTGGCGGGCCCGTGAGGAGAGCGCCCGCGCGGAGGAGCGGGGCGCCGGCCCGGCCGGAGCGCCGTAAGTCCGTCGGCATCCCGGCTCAGCCCCCTCGCGGGAGCATCAGGTGCCAGGCCCCGGTCAGCACCGTCCAGGTGCGGGTGCGCACCGGGCCCCGGGTCACGGTGTCCGCGCGGTAGTGGAAGTCGGGCCCCGAGACGGTGATCGCACCGGCGCGCACCCGGACCGGGCCGGTCCCGGCGCGCGGGTGGACCACGACCTCGGCCAGGCCGCCGCCCGCCGCCGTGGACACCGAGACCCGCTCGACCGGCTCGTCCAGGTCGGCCAGCAGCACGCCGTCCGCCTCCACCCGCAGCCGCTGCGCGGGCGGCCGCACCCGCCGCCGGGAGCCGCCCAGGCCGATGCCCGGCAGCGACAGCAGCGTCAGCGCGCTGCGCGCGGTGCGGGCCGCCGGGGTCCACCACGGCTGGTGGCCGGCCGTGGCGGAGAAGCCGCCGGGGCCCCGGGCGGGCCCGACGCCGGCGCGCCCGCCACCGCCCGCCGCGCTGCCCACGGCGCCGCCCGCGGGGCTGCCGGCGGCGCCGTCCGGAGCCCCGTACGGAGCGCCGTCCTCGCCCCCGTCGCGGGTCTCGTACGGGTCGCGGTCCCGAGCCTCGTACGGGCCGTCCTGGGCCCCGTGGCCGCCGTCCTGAGCCTCCTCGTAGGGGCCGCCGTGCGGGCCGCCGTAGGGGCCGTCGTACGGGCCCTCGTGCGGGCCGCCGTAGGGGCCGCCGTGCGGGCTGTCGTACGGGCCGTCGTGCGGGCCCTCGTACGGGCCGTCGTGCGGGCCCTCGTACGGGGTGAAGCCGCACCCGCCGACCTCGGCCCCGTACCCCGCGCCGTACGCACCCGCCCCGGCCCCCATCTGCTCCCCGCCGGAGATCCGCAGGCCGCCGAGCACCACCCCGCCGCTCTCGTCGACCAGCAGGTCACGGCGGTGGGCGGCGCCGTCGAGCGCCGTGCGCGCCGCGCTGACCGCGTCCGTCGGCAGCCCGAGGGCGCGGGCCAGCGACACCGTCGCCGCGCCGCCCACCGGCACCACCGACAGCGCCGCGTCCGCCAGCTCCCGCTTGCGGTGCAGCAGCTCCACGGTCCGCAGCAGGGCCCGGTGGTCGCCGACCACGACCGGGCGGCGGCTGCCGCGCCGGGCCAGCGCCCGCTCGACCTCCTCCGGCCCCTCCGGCAGGCAGATTTTCGCGGCCGCGCCCGCACACAGCACATCTTTCGCGATCCGCACCGACTCCCCGTCCGATCGGCGGGCCGCCGGGTCGATGAGCACGAGCAGGGGGCGCCCCCGGACGGCGTCCGGAGAAATCTGCCAGGGATCTGGAGCCGACACCTCGGTCCTTCCTCAGGTAATCTCTCGGTGCAAGAGCCCCTGTCGCTGTTGCGCCAGGGGCTTCGTCTATCCGGGGCACCGGTTCGACGGCTCTTGTGGTTGCGCGAGCCACCACGCACGTTGGACATGCCCCGCCCGGAAGGGGTGTACGCCTGTGCCCGCACTTGTGCTGCTCGGTGCTCAGTGGGGTGATGAAGGCAAGGGAAAGGCCACCGACCTGCTCGGCGGCTCGGTGGACTACGTGGTGCGCTACCAGGGCGGCAACAACGCCGGCCACACGGTCGTCGTCGGCGACCAGAAGTACGCGCTGCACCTCCTCCCTTCCGGAATCCTCTCCCCGGGATGCACCCCGGTCATCGGCAACGGCGTCGTCGTGGACCCGGCGGTCCTGCTCTCCGAGCTGAGCGGGCTGAACGCGCGCGGCATCGACACGTCCAAGCTGCTGATCAGTGGTAACGCGCATCTGATCACGCCGTATCACACCACCCTCGACAAGGTGTCGGAACGGTTCCTCGGCAAGCGGAAGATCGGCACCACCGGCCGGGGCATCGGCCCGGCCTACGCCGACAAGATCAACCGCGTCGGGATCCGGGTGCAGGACATCTTCGACGAGTCGATCCTGCGGCAGAAGGTCGAGGCGGCCCTCGACTTCAAGAACCAGGTCCTCGCCAAGCTCTACAACCGGCGCGCGATCACCGTCGAGCAGGTCGTCGAGGAGCTGCTGGGCTACGCGGACCAGCTCCGGGGCTTCGTCGCGGACACGACCCTGATCCTCAACGACGCGATCGACGACGGCAAGGTCGTGCTCTTCGAGGGCGGCCAGGGCACGCTGCTGGACGTCGACCACGGCACGTACCCCTTCGTGACCTCCTCGAACCCGACCGCGGGCGGTGCCTGCACGGGCACCGGCGTCGGTCCGACGAAGATCAACCGGGTGATCGGCATCCTCAAGGCCTACACCACCCGGGTCGGCGCGGGGCCGTTCCCGACCGAGCTCTTCGACGAGGACGGCGACAAGCTGCGCACGATCGGCGGCGAGCGGGGCGTGACCACCGGCCGCGACCGGCGCTGCGGCTGGTTCGACGCGGTCATCGCGCGCTACGCGACCCGGGTGAACGGCCTGACCGACTTCTTCCTCACCAAGCTGGACGTGCTGACCGGCTGGGAGCGGATCCCGGTCTGCGTCGCGTACGAGATCGACGGCAAGCGGGTCGACGAGCTGCCGTACAGCCAGACCGACTTCCACCACGCGAAGCCGATCTACGAGACGCTGCCGGGGTGGTCGGAGGACATCACCCAGGCGAAGTCCTTCGACCAGCTGCCGAAGAACGCGCAGAAGTACGTGCAGGCGCTGGAGGAGATGTCGGGCGCGCCCATCTCGGCGATCGGCGTCGGGCCGGGCCGCGACGAGACGATCCAGATCAACTCGTTCCTCTGATCCTCCGAGGCACGGGGAAACCCGCGGCCGGGCCTCCCGCTACCGCATGGCGGGAGGCCCGAAGGCCCCGGCTTCCGGCTGCCAGCGCTGGGGCTGCTGCATCCTGGTGAGGCGGGAGACCACGAGCAGCGCGAGCACGGCCGCGGGGATCGAGACGAGGTCGTTGAGGATGTCCCAGGCGACGGCCTGCCGGCTCTCGTCGGCCGTGTCGGCGAAGGCGTCCACCAGTCCCTGGACGGCTATGACGACGAACATCGTCACGTACAGCGCCCACCACCAGTGCAGCAGCGCGCGGGAGGCGGGCCGGGTACCCGGGGGCGTGCTGGAGGACCAGATGTCATTGGCCATCTGCTTGGGAAGCCAGAGCTGGGCGACCGGGATGAACCACGAACCGACCGCGAGGCCGCTGTCGTACCGCTGGCGGCCGGGCGCGAGGAACGTGGCGTTGAGGTAGGCGCGCCGGAACCACACCGGGTACATCACGACGAGCGTGAGCCCCAGCAGCCCGGTGAAGATCTCGAGGATCCCCAGGGCCTCGCTGGTTTCGTCGATCGCGCTCTGGGTGCCGGCGCCGCTGAGTTTGTCCACGTAGGCGCTGTACAGGGTGCCGTTCAGCCCCAGGTGGGCGACGGACAGCAGCGCGAAGGCGCCGAACAGCCACATCATGGTGTTGCCCAGGCCGCGCGAGGGGCGCAGCGTCCTGGCGGGCGGGGCGGGGAAGCGGCCCGGCGGGTGGTGCTGGGCGGCCGCCCAGGGCTGCCCGGCCACGCCGCCGGCCATCGGGTAGCCGGGGTGGGCGGCGGCCGGGTAGGCGGCGGGCGTGGTCGGCTGCGCGTGCATGCCGGGCATCGCCGGCCCGCCCTGCATCGCGTGGCCGGACGCCGCGGGCGCGGTCGGGGCGCCGACGGGGCCGGCCGGGACGGGGGTCCGCCGGAGGGTGGCGGTGTCCGGGTCGGTGTCGGCGTCCGCCTCCATGTCCAGCAGTTGCAGCGCGTCCCGCCCGAGCTTGGCGAGCAGTTCGCCCGGCAGCCAGGGGCCGGCCGCGGCGTCCGCCTGGTCCGCCCGCGGCGCGGTGCGGGCCACCACCTCCTCCACCGACAGCCGGGCGGCCGGATCCTTGTTCAGACAGCCGGTGACCAGCTCGCGCAGCCCCTCGGGCAGCCCCTCCAGGTCGGGCTCCTCCTGGGCGATCCGGTACAGCAGGGCGTGCACCCCGCTGGTCACGTTGCCGAACGGCTGGCGGCCGGTGGCGGCGAAGGCCAGCACCGACCCGAGACAGAAGACATCGCTCGAGGCGGTGACGGTCTCGCCGCGCACCTGCTCGGGCGACATGAAGCCGGGTGAGCCGACGACCGCGCCCGTCACCGTCAGACCGGTGCCCAGGCCCGCGATGGTGTCCAGCGCCCGCGCGATGCCGAAGTCGATGACGCGCGGGCCGTCGATGGTGACGAGGATGTTGGAGGGCTTCAGATCGCGGTGGATCAGCCCGGCGCCGTGGATGTCGCGGAGCGCGAGGGCGAGCCCGTGGGCGAGGGTCCGTACGGAGTGCTCGGGCAACGCGCCGGAATGCCCGGCGACCACGTCGTGCAGGGAGGGGCCGCCGATGTAGCCGGTGGCCACCCAGGGCACCTCGGCCTCGGTGTCGGCGTCCAGGACGGGCGCGGTCCACTGGCCGCCGACCCGTCTCGCGGCCGCGACCTCACGCCGGAAACGGCCGCGGAAGTCCGGCTGGCGGGCCAGTTCGGCCTTCACCAGCTTTACGGCGACGGTGCGGCCGCGGGCGGAGCGGGCCAGGTACACCCGGCCCATTCCGCCCTCTCCCAGCCTGGCGAGCAGCCGGTACTCGCCTATCCACGGCGGGTCCTGGGCCCCGAGGTTCTCC
>NZ_MAXF01000075.1 GCF_001704635.1 Streptomyces sparsogenes
GTGTCGGCGTCCGGGCGCGGTCCACTGGCCGCCGACCCGTCTCGCGGCCGCGACCTCACGCCGGAAACGGCCGCGGAAGTCCGGCTGGCGGGCCAGTTCGGCCTTCACCAGCTTTACGGCGACGGTGCGGCCGCGGGCGGAGCGGGCCAGGTACACCCGGCCCATTCCGCCCTCTCCCAGCCTGGCGAGCAGCCGGTACTCGCCTATCCACGGCGGGTCCTGGGCCCCGAGGTTCTCCATTGCCGTGCGGCTCCTGTCCGTGCGCGATCAGTCGACCCGGGTGAACGTCTGCGTCTGGGTCTCGTCGCTGTAGTCGTTCGGATCGTCGTATTGGACACGGAGTTTGTCAGATCCGGCGGCGGTGAAGGTGAGCATGCTGCTCGACGGGCAGGAGTCCTCGGGGGCCTCCTCGGTGATGTTGGCGGGGCTCAGGACCAGTCCCTTCTCGACCGAGACCAGGACCCGGTTGCCCTTGCACTCGTACCTCTGACTCTCCCCGAGGTCGTCGGTCACCTCCGTGCCGATCGCGCCCTGCTTGATGGTGATCTTCAGGGTGGCGCCGGACTCCCCGAACGCGTCCTTGGCCAGCCAGGTACCCAGGTACTTGTCGGGGATGGCCTTGTTCCCGGACTTCGAGGGGCGCAGCGTGGCCGAGGCGGAGCCGTCCGAGTTGTTCCAGGCGATGGAGCCGTCGTCGCCCAGCTTCAGGGTCTGCTCTCCGACGGTGCTGCAACTGTCGGTGGGGATGCTGGTGTCCACCTCCTCGTCCTCGACGACCAGAAGGCTCTTCACATCCTTGAGGGTGGCCTTGGTCTGGCAGAAGGAGTCGGAGGCCGCGGTGAAGGTCTCGATGGTCTTGGAGCCGATGGCGCCCTGGGAGATGACGATGCGGCGGATCTTGCCGGTGGCCGAGCCGCTCTCCATGATCTCGCCTTCCCAGGCGCCGAGGTACTCGTCGGGCACATCGCCGCTGGAGCCCAGCGACGTGGAGGACGGAGTGGGCGAGCCGCTGTCGTCGGTGGACGGTGACGGCCCGTCGGACGTCGTGGAGGCGGCGGAGGGCGTGCGGGTCAACTTGCTGTAGTCGCGCTTCTCCTTGTCGTCGTCGGAGGCCATGTAGGCGAAGGCGGCAGCGCCCGCGATGACCAGGGTGGCGACGATGGCGGAGGCGATGATGACCGGCTTGCGCCTGCTCCGCTTGGCGGGCGGCGGGGTGGGGGTGGGCACGGGCGCGAACGGCCCGCCGGGCGCACCGGGGCCGCCCAGGCCGACGGAGCCCAGGGCGGCGGGGGTGTTGGGTGTGTGGGGGGCGTTGGGTGTGTTGGGCGTCGCGTCGAAGGAGGTGACCTCCGGCGGCCCGAACGCCTGCGGCGGCGTGGGCACCGGTTCCGTGCCGGGACCGGCGCCTGGACCGGCTCCTGCCCCCGCGCCGGGGCCCGCGGCCGGCGCCGGCTCGGCGGGAGTGGCGGGCTGCGGGGCCTGCGCGGCGGGCGGCGTGGGCACGGCGGGCTGCGGGGCCTGCGCG
>NZ_MAXF01000076.1 GCF_001704635.1 Streptomyces sparsogenes
CTGCGGGGCCTGCGGCCGGGTTCTCCGCCCGCGGCTCGGGCACCGCGTCCGCGGCGGGCGCCTCGGCGGCCCGCGGCGGTCCGGCGGGCGGCTGAACCGCGGCGGCGGGCGCCACCGGCGGCGCGGCGGGCACGCCGGGAGGAGTGGCGGGAGAGGCCGCGGGCGGGGCGGCAGGGGGCACCGCGGGGACCGCCGGCGGGGTCGCCCGCTGCGGCGGGCCGGCCGGCGCCGGGGGCGTCGGCGGCTCCGCGGGCGCCAGCGGGTACGAGGTGGCGGTGGGCGGCGTCGCCGGAGGAGCGGGGACCGCCGGCTTGGCCGGCGGGAAGGCGGGCGGCGCGGACGGCGGAGTGGTGGGCGGCGCGGACGGCGGCGCGGGCATGACGGGCGGCTGCGGGCCGGCCGGGGTCTCCGCGTCGAGCAGCTGTACGGCGTGGCGCCCGAGCTGCGCGACGAGGCTGCCCGGCAGCCAGGGCTCGTCGGCGTCCTCCGCGCCCTCGGGCCCGGCCGTGCGCTCCAGGAGCTGCTCCAGGGTGGGCCGGGCGGCCGGGTCCTTGTTCAGACAGTCGGTGACCAGCTCGCGCAGCCCCTCGGGGAGCCCCTGGAGGTCGGGTTCCTCCTGCGCGATGCGGTACATCACCGCGTGCACCCCGCTGTCGGTGGTGCCGAAGGGCTGGCGGCCGATGGCCGCGAAGGCGAGCACCGAGCCGAGGCAGAAGACGTCGCTGGCGGGGGTGACCCGCTCGCCGCGCACCTGCTCGGGCGACATGAAGCCCGGCGAGCCGACCACGGCGCCGCTGCGGGTGAGGATGCCGTCGGTGACGGTCTCCAGGGCCCGCGCGATGCCGAAGTCGATGACGCGCGGCCCGTCGATCGTGATGAGGACGTTGGAGGGCTTCAGGTCACGGTGGATCAGATTCGCGCCGTGGATGGACTGGAGCGCCTTGGTCAGGCCGTGGCCCAGGATCCGTACCGACCGCTCGGGCAGGGGACCCGATTCGGCCACGATCGAGTGCAGGGAGGGACCGGCGATGTAGCCGGTGGCCACCCAGGGCGTGGCGGCCTCGGTGTCCGCGTCGAGCACGGGGGCCGTCCACTCGCCCCCGACCCGCTGCGCGGCCCGCACCTCCTGCTTGAAGCGACGTCGGAATTCGGCCTGCTGCGCGAGTTCCGTCTGGACGAGTTTGACCGCGACCGTGCGGCCGCGTGGCGAGTGGGCCAGGAACACCCGTCCCATGCCGCCCGCTCCCAGCCGCCGGATCAGCCGGTACTCGCCGATCCAGCGAGGGTCCTCGGCCCCCAGGTCTTCCATGCGTCGCTGTCCTTCCCCTGTTCCCCTGATCAGCCCCTCGCCAGAGAATAGAGGGGGCTGAGAGCGAAGTGGACGACGCGTGGGATCCGTTATCGGTTCCGTATCTGACCGTGCTGATCCTCCAGAGCCTCCACGGCCTCCGACAGCCGCCGCAGCGCGTCCGCGACGGCCGCGAACTCCGCCTGTCCGCCCAGCTGTTCGCACAGCTGTCCGGCGAAGCCCCGGTGGCCTGGACTGATCGCTCGTACGGCGGCGCGGCCTTCGGCGGTCGGGGCGAGCAGTTTGGCGCGGCGGTGCGCGGGGTTCGGGCGGTATTCGGCCAGTCCGTCCGCGACGAGCAGATCCGCGACGCGCTGCACGCTCTGCCGCGTGATGCCCATGACCCGCGCGATCTGGGCCACGCTCAGCGGCTCCCCCACCACGGCCCCGAGCACCTGCCATCGCGCGGCGGTCAGCCCCACGGGCCGGGCCAGCCGCTCGGACACGGCGAGGAACTGCCCGCCCAGCCGGAAGACGGCCAGCGCCGTCCGGCTGAGCAGGGCGGGCGCGGTGTCCGCGGGCTGGGCCGCCCTCCGCTCGGCGCTCTCGCTCATCGCAGCTGCGCCGCCTGAAGTACCTCGAAGGCGCTCGCGTCCGAGGCGGAGAAGAGCCGGAACCAGGCGTCGAGCACCTCGGGCTCGTACACGTCCAGCCGGGCCAGGATCTCCCGGGCGAAGGCGACCGGCTCCGTCGGCCCGGCCGTGATCAGGTCGCCGGACTCGTCGGTGACCGCGTCCGCCTCCCGGTAGTGGTCGCCGCCCTTGTAGCCGGTGGCGGCCAGGTAGGGGGCGGCGGCGCTGGTGTGGGCGCGGTCGTCCAGCAGGCCCTCGCGGGCGAGGCCCGCGGTGGCCCCGCAGATCGCCGCGACCGGGACGCCCGCCTCCAGGAAGGTCCGCGCCGCCCGCGCGAAGGGCGCGTTCCGGTCGCCGGCGTCCCACAGGCTCGCGCCCGGCAGGACCAGCATCGCGCTGTGCTCGGGCCGCAGGTCCTCCAGGGCCAGGTCGGGCTGGAGGCGCAGCCCGCCCATCGTGGTCACCGGCTCGCGGCGCTCCGCGACGGTCACCACGTCGATGCCGGGGCGGGGCGGCCGGTGGAGGGAGGTGTCGCGCAGATACGCGGTGGCGTAGCCGAACTCCCAGTCGGCGAGCGTGTCGTAGACGGCCACATGCACGGTCCTGCGTTCCATGGCTGCTCCTCGTCCCCGGGCCCGCCTCGGTGCGGCGTGCCGACTGGATGACAGCAGGCTGTCGTATCGACAGCAGACTGTCAAACAAGGCCGGGTCAGGGGCCGGCGCTCCCGCCCGGCAGTCTGTCCACGCGCCCGGCCAGCGCCCGACAGCCTGTCGGTGCCGCGCCGCCGTGCCCGGTCCGTACCCTGGGCCCCACCGACCTGCGAGCGATCAGAGGTACGAACGTGTCCGCACTGCCCGCGCAGCCCGCCCCGACCCCCAGCCCCACGCCCGACCCCGCCACCGGTGCCGCCGTCAAGGCGATGGACCGGGCCCACGTCTTCCACTCGTGGTCCGCCCAGGGGCTCATCGACCCGCTCGCCGTCGCGGGCGCCGAGGGCGCGTACTTCTGGGACTACGACGGGAACCGCTACCTCGACTTCTCCTCCCAGCTGGTCAACACCAACATCGGCCACCAGCACCCCAAGGTCGTGGCCGCCGTGCGGGAGCAGGCCGCCAAGCTGTGCACCATCGCGCCGGGCTTCGCCGTGGACGTGCGGTCCGAGGCGGCACGGCTGATCGCCGAGCGCACCCCCGGCGACCTGGACAAGATCTTCTTCACCAACGGCGGCGCCGAGGCCGTGGAGAACGCCGTCCGCATGGCCCGGCTGCACACCGGCCGGCCCAAGGTGCTGTCCGCCTACCGCTCGTACCACGGCGCGACCGCCGCCGCGATCAACCTGACCGGCGACCCGCGCCGCTGGCCCTCCGACACCGCCTCGGCCGGAGTCGTCCACTTCTGGGGGCCGTTCCTCTACCGCTCGCCCTTCCACTCCGCCGACGAGCGGCAGGAGTGCGAGCGCGCGCTGGCGCACCTGGAGGAGACCATCGCGTTCGAGGGCCCCCAGTCCATCGCCGCGATCATCCTGGAGACCGTCCCCGGCACGGCCGGGATCATGGTGCCGCCGCCCGGCTATCTGGCCGGGGTCCGCGAGATCTGCGACCGCTACGGCATCGTCTTCGTCCTCGACGAGGTCATGGCGGGCTTCGGCCGCACCGGCCACTGGTTCGCCGCCGACCACTTCGGCGTCACCCCGGACCTGCTGACCTTCGCCAAGGGCGTCAACTCCGGTTACGTCCCGCTCGGCGGCGTCGCCATCAGCGCCAGGATCGCCGCCGACTTCGACCAGCGGCCCTACCCCGGCGGCCTCACCTACTCCGGCCACCCGCTCGCCTGCGCCTCCGCCGTCGCCACCATCAACGCCATGGCGGAGGAGGGCATCGTGGAGAACGCCGCCGAGATCGGGGAGAAGGTCATCGGCCCCGGGCTGCGCGAGATCGCCGAGCGCCACCCGTCCGTCGGCGAGGTCCGCGGTCTTGGCGTGTTCTGGGCGCTCGACCTCGTCAAGAGCAAGGAGACCCGCGAGCCCCTGGTCCCGTACAACGCGAGCGGCCCGGCGAACCAGCCCATGGCCGAGTTCGCGGCGGCCTGCAAGCGCGGCGGGCTGTGGCCCTTCGTGAACATGAACCGCACGCATGTGGTCCCGCCGTGCACCATCACCGAGGCCGAGGCCAAGGAGGGCCTGGCGATCCTCGACGAGGCCCTGTCCGCGGCCGACGCCCACACCGTCTGACGGCTCATCGGGCGTCACGGTGTAGACCACTCCAGCCACTCTGCGCACTTCGCGCAACGGCCCTCGCATATCGTGATGCGAGGGCCGTCCGCATCCGTACGACACGACGGCCGCGGAAGGAGACGGTCATCGATGCCCGTGCCCGGCACCAGCCCGGTCAAGCGCAACACCCTGCGTCAACAGATCGCCGAGGCGCTGTGCGACGAGGTGCTCGCGGGCAGACTCCCGGCCGGCCGGCAGTTCACCGTCAAGGAGATGGCCGACCAGTACGGCGTCTCCGCCACCCCCGTCCGCGAGGCCCTGCTCGACCTGTGCTCCCAGGGGCTGCTGGACGTCGAGGAACACCGCGGCTTCAAGGTCCACGAGTTCACCTTCGAGGACTTCCGGCACATGCTCAACGCCCGCAACATGGTGGTCGAGGGCGTCTTCCGGCAGTGCGTCGAGGACACCCTGCGCAGCATGACCCCGCAGGCCCTGGCCTCGGTGCGGCGCCGCGCCGACGAGGCCGAGCGCGCCGCGCGCTCCGGCGACCTCGACATACTCATCGGCTACGACCTGCGCTTCTGGCGCGAGCTGTGCGGGCTCGTCGGCAACCCGTACATACTCGACTTCCTCCAGCGGCTGCGGGTCCAGTCCTGGGTCTTCACCGTGCCGTATCTGCGGCGGGTGCCGGATCTGCGCGGGCAGCTGTGGGCCGGGCACGGCGAGCTCACCGCGGCCGTCACACGCGGCGACGCGGAGGCCTCCGAGCGGCTGATAGCCGCGTACAACGCGCACTCCCTCGCTCTGATCGAGCGACTGGTCACCGGCGGCGGAAAGGGATGAGCCGCCGGGAAGGAATGAGCCGCCGCCCCGCGGGGAGGCGACGCGCGACACCCGCCCGCGAATGTGACGGGCGACACACAACCCGGCGCGGGTCCGCGGTGGTCCCCTACATGTGCTGCACACTTCGCCCGCCCGCCCTCCGGCCCTGGCCATCGGCCCCGCCGCGCCCGCTCCCGGCCGCGGCGCCGTCGATCTGACCGTGGTCGTGCCCGCGTACAACGAGGAGCACCGGCTGCCCCGGACCCTCGACACGATCTGCCGCTATCTGCGTTCCTCGCCCGGCCGCCACGCCGAGTGGGAGCTGATCGTCGTCGACGACGGGTCCAGCGACGCCACCGCGGCCGTCGTCCGCCGGGCGGCCGAGGCCGAGCCGCGCATCCGGCTGCTGACCCCGCCCGCCGCGTCCCCCACCGCCGGTTCCTCCGCGCGCAACCACGGCAAGGGCCACGCGCTGCGCCTGGGCGTGCTCGCCTCGCGCGGGCGCCGGGTGCTGCTGACCGACGCCGATCTCGCCACCCCCATCGAGGAGTTGGCGCCGCTGCACGACCGGCTCGACGCGGGCTCCGCCGCGGCGATCGGCTCCCGCGCCCACCCCGAGGCGCTGATCGAGGTGGACCAGCACCCGCTGCGCCGGCTGGCCGGCCGGGCGGGCAACCGTCTGATACGGGCGGTCGCCCTGCCCGGCGTCCGCGACACCCAGTGCGGATTCAAGCTCTTCGACGGCGACCGGGCGCGCGCGGCCTTCGGCCGGTCGCGGCTCGACGGGTGGGGCATCGACGTGGAGATCCTGCGCGCTTTCCGCCGCGAGGGCTGGCCGGTCGCCGAGGTGCCGGTGCGCTGGGCCCACCAGGAGGGTTCCAAGATCCGGCCGCTGGACTACGGACGGGTGCTCCTGGAACTGCTGCGCCTCGCGCGGCGGGGCGTACGGGAGCGGATCGGCGCCGGCGACCGGGCCGTACTCCTCGCCTATCTGCTGCTGTCGGTGCTGCTCTACAAGGGGCTGTGGGCGCACGTCGGGCACCGCTACCTCGTCGACAGCGGGCAGGACCAGAACCAGTGGGAGTGGTTCTTCGCGGTCACCGCCCACCATGTCCTCGGGCTCGACGACCCGTTCTTCACCGGCCTCCAGAACGCCCCGCTCGGGGTCAACCTCATGGCCAACACCGCCATGCTCGGGCTCGCCGTGCCGCTCGCGCCCGTCACCGCGCTCTTCGGGCCGGGCGCGACCTGGACGCTGGTGCTGACCTGCGGGCTGGCCGGGACCGCGGCCGCCTGGTACTGGCTGCTGCGCAAGCGGTTCGTACGCGCCCGCCGGGCCGCCGCGCTCGGCGGCGCCCTGTGCGCCTTCGCCCCGCCGATGATCTCCCACGCCAACGCGCACCCCAACTTCGCGGTGCTGTTCATGATGCCGCTGATCATCGACCGGCTGCTGCGGCTGTGCGAGGGCACCCGCGTCAGGCGCGACGGGGTGGTCCTCGGCCTCTTCCTCACCTACCAGGTCTTCCTCGGCGAGGAGGCGCTGCTGCTCGCCGCCCTGGGCCTCGTCCTCTTCGCGGCCGGCTACGCGGCCGCGCGCCCCGCCCGGGCGCGGGCGGCGCTGCGCCCGCTGGCCCGGGGGCTGGCCGTCGCGGTCGCGGTGTGCGTGCCGCTGCTCGCCTATCCGCTGCTGTGGCAGTTCTTCGGCGACCAGAGCTACCACAGCGTGCTGCACGGCCCGGCCGGCAACTCCCCGCGCGCGTTCGTGGAGTTCGCCGGCCGCTCGCTGGCCGGGCACCAGGCCACCGCCGACGCGCTGGCGATGAACCGCACCGAGCAGAACGCCTTCTTCGGCTGGCCGCTGCTCGCCCTGACCGCCGTCGTGGTGGTGTGGCTGTGGCGGGACCCCCGGGTGCGGGCGCTCGGGTGGGTGGCCTTCGCGGCGTCCGTGCTCTCCCTCGGGCGCACCATCCCGGTGCCCTGGACGGGGATCACGCTGCCCGGGCCGTGGCGGGCGCTCGCCCACCGGCCGCTCTTCGAGTCGGTCATCGAGTCGCGGGTGGCGATGGCGGCGGTGCCCGCGCTCGGCATCCTGCTGGCCCTGGCCTGCGACCGGCTGTGCGCCTCCGCCCCCGCCGGGCCGGACGGCGACGGCGGTGCCGCTGGGCCGGGCGGCGGTGCCGGCGGTGGCCGGGGGCTGCGGATCGCCGGATGGGCCGCCGTGACCGCCGCCCTGCTGCCCCTCGCGCCCACCCCGTTCACCACCGCCGACCGCGTCCCCGTCCCGTCCTTCATCGCCGACGGCACCTGGCGGGCGCACGTGCCCGAGGGCCACACCCTCGTCCCCGTACCGCTGCCCAGCCCCGGCGACGCCGAGGCCCTGCACTGGCAGACCACCGCCGGGCTCGGCTTCCCGCTCCCCGGCGGCTACTTCAACGGCCCCGACGGCCCCGAGCGGACCGGCGTCTACGGCCCCCAGTACCGCTTCACCTCCGCCCTCCTCGCCGAGGTCAGCCGCACCGGACGGGTCCCGCGCATCCGCCAGGAGCAGCGCCGCGCCGCCCGCGAGGACCTCGAGTACTGGCGGGCGGGCGCGGTCGTGCTCGCCCCGCAACCGGGGGACGAGGCGCTGCGTGTCACCGTGGAGCGGCTGCTGGGCTGGCAGGGGGAGTGGATCGGGGGAGTGTGGGTGTGGGACGTGCACGGAGGGATGTGAGGAAGGACGGGCCCGGGGGTGGTGCGGCCGGGGGCGGGGCTCAGGACCGGGCGGAGGGCCGGACGGGGAACCAGGCCGCCGACCGGGCCACCGATCAGGCCGCCGACCAGGCCGCCGACCGGGCCGCCGACCGGGCCGAGGACGAGGCGGAAGCCGAGCGGGCGTACACCGCGTACGTCTCCGCGAGGCTGCCCGCGCTGCGCCGCGTCGCGCACCTGCTCTGCAAGGACCCGCACCGCGCCGACGACGTCGTCCAGGCCGCCCTGACCAAGCTGTACGTCCACTGGCGCCGCGCCCGCGCCGCCGACGACCTGGACCGCTACGTCCACACCATCCTCGTCCGGTGCTTCCTCAACGAGCAGCGCCTCGGCTGGGCCCGGGTCGTCCGCCTCTCGGGCGCGCCGCACGAGACGCCGGGGCTGCCGCCCGTCGCGGGCGTGCCGGACATCGAGACGCGCACGGTCGTGCACACCGCGCTCTCCCGCATCCCGGCGCGCCAACGCGCCGTGCTGGTGCTGCGGTTCCTGTGCGACCTGCCGGTGGCCGAGGTGGCGGCGGTCCTCGGCTGTTCCGAGGGAAACGTGAAGAGCCAGACCGCGCGGGGCCTCGCCCGGCTGCGCGGACAACTCGGCGGGCACCCGCTCGCCTCGATGCCATCCGTGGACCAGCGCTTGGGGAAGGAGTAGCCGCCATGCGGGACGACGACGAGCTGGCACGGGAGGCGGCGCGGCTGCTCTCCCCGCTGCGCGGTCTCGAACCGGGCCCCGGGGCGCCGGGCGTGGACGTGGCCCGGGCCCTCAGCCGGGGCCGGCGGCGGGCGCGTGCGCGCCGGGCGGCGCTGCCCGTGGCGGCGGGGCTGGTCGTCGCGCTGGTGGCCGTGGCGCTGGCCCTGGCCGCGCGCCTGCTGCCCGGCCCCGCCACGCCCCCCGCCGGGCCCGGCCCGGACCGCCCCACGACGACGAGCACCGCGCCGACCGGGACGGCGTCGCCCAGCGGGACGGCCCCGTCCAGCGGGACGGCGTCGCCCAGCGGGAACTCGTCCGGCCCGACCGAACCGACGGGATCAGCGGACTCCAGCCAACCGCCACCCAGGTCACCCAGCACCTCACCGGACACCTGGTCGAACACCTCCCCCGGCATGTCCCCGACCACCCCGACGGGCGGGTACACGCCGCCGACGAACCCGTCCGGGACGACAGCGACCACCGTCACGCCCCCCTGACGTACAGGGCCCTTCGCGCGGCGTACGGGGAGCATTACGCTGGGCCGACCACTGCCCGTACGGATACGAGAGTGAGATCGCGTGGCCTGTGACCTCTGGCTGGTCCCCCTCGTCGATGTGCTGTGCCACAGCCCCGACAACCCCTTCGCGGAGGAACTCGCGGCCTACGACAAGGCACTCGGGGACGCCGGTCTGCCGCCCGTGCCCGTCTTCGGCTACATGCCGGGCCTGTCCGGGGACGTCGCCCCGGTCGCGGCCTTCGACTACGACGCGCTGCACTTCCTCCGCCGCGCCTATCTGCTGCAGGTCTGCGGGCTGGCCGTCACGCCGGTGGACGAACTCGGCGGCGACTACGAGCAGTTGCTGGAGATGTTCGAACCCACGGCCCAGCAGTCCCACCTGGTGTGGCACTACGACCACGCCGGCGCCTACGTCCCCGTCGACTTCGAACACCCGCTGTCCAACGACGAACTCCTCGAGGGCGGCGGCCCCCTGGGGTCCAGCCACGGCCTGCTGAGGGAGCTGGAGGCCGTCGCCCCCGCGCTCGGCATCGACCCCCACAACCCCCCGGCCACCCCCGCGCCCCCGGCCCGCCCCACCACCCTGGAGGAACCGGCCGCACCCATTCCGTACGAGGACAGCCCCTTCGCCCGCGAGCGCCATGTCTGGCTGGGCCTCCACGCGGCGGCCACCCGCAGCCTCGGCCAGGGCTCGATGATCGTCTTCAGCTGAGCGGGGAGCCGGGGCCGGCCGGGGCGGGCCGGGTGGCGGAGCCCGAGGGGCGGCGCCGCTCGGCCGGTTTATTCGATCGTCCCGCGCTCGTGGGGCACGTTAGGTTGCCGGGATGTCCGAACTGCGCACCGATCGTCTTGTGCTCCGCGAGTGGCGGGAATCCGACCTCGCCCCATGGGCGGCCCTGAACGCCGACCCCGAGGTCCGCGAGTACTTCCCGGGCGTCCTCACGCGGGAGCGGAGCGACGCGTCAGTGGCCCGCTTCCAGGCCGACCTCGACCGGCGGGGCTGGGGGTGGTGGGCCGTGGAGGTGAGGGCCACCGGGGAGTTCATCGGCTTCACCGGGCTCGATCCGGTGGACGAGGGCATGCCGTTCACCGGAGTGGAGGTCGGCTGGCGGCTGGCCCGCCCGTACTGGGGACACGGCTACGCCACCGAGGCCGCCCTGGCCGCCGTGGACCACGGCTTCGAGGCCCTCCGCCTGCCGGAGATCCTCGCCGTCACCACGGCCACCAATCTCCGCTCCCAGGCGGTGATGCGCCGCATCGGCATGACCCGCGACCCGGCCGACGACTTCGACGACATGACCGTGCCCGAGGGCCCGCTGCGCCCGAGCGTCGTTTATCGCCTGCGCCGGGAGGACCGTCAGTAAGCTTGATGGTTCAAGGGGGGATGCGTGATGAGACTGTGGGTGACCCTGCCGCCGGAGCCGGGGGAGCGGGTGCTCTGCGTGAAGACCGGGGCCGTTCTGATCCCTGGCACCGGCCTCGCGCTGATCGGCGGTCTGCTCGTGCTCACCAACCGCCGCGTGTACCACGGCCCGTTGAACACCAAGCTCGCGGGCCAGTTGTTGAGCACGGTGGCCGGTTCGGCGGCGCCGACGGGCGTCGACAGGGCGATCGAGCTGATCGTCGGGTGGGCGAACAAGGCGCGGGCCGTGCGGCTTGAGGACATCACCTCGGTCGGGGCGACCGGCCGGACGGTGCTGCACATCACCACGCGGGACGGCAGACGCCGACGCTTCGGGATCGCCGCCAACTGGCGCACGCCGGTGTGGTCGCGGCACAACATCGCCCACCGGAACGAGATGGTGGCGGCGATCCAGTGGGCGGTCCAGCAGGCCCCTCGGACCGGCTGACCCGGGCGTTTCCGCTACCGGGGCGGTGCCGCCGGGCGGTCCGGCTACCGGGGCGGCTCCGGCGGGCGCTGGCGGGGCATGTTGGGGCGGGTGGTCGGCTGGAGGGGGAAGCGGTTCGCGGGGGAGCCGCCCTCGGGGCGGGAGCCCTGGGCCACCAGGGCCTGGGTGAACAGGGGCGCGGAGCCGGATCCGAAGTCCACCATCCAGCCGGCGGTCTCGGTCCGTACGAGTTCCGAGATGTCCTCGCAGAAGCGGCGCAGCACGGCGAGGCAGCGCTCCACGGCCTCGGCCGCCGTGCCCTCGGTCGGGCCGAGCACCTCGCGCACGCTCTCCGACGCCCAGTCGAACTGCAGCGTCTCCAGACGTCGTTGCACGGCCTGTGCCGTGGCGACGTCCCGCATCCAGCCCGAGGTCAGCCCGAAGAACCGGTCGCACCCGACGCACGCGGCGGCGATCAGCAGCACCAGGCAGCCCCACCCGGCCCCGCCGCCCAGCACCCCGTTGAGATCCAGCAGCGGCAGTATGGCTCCCACGACCCCCATGACGGCCGCCCCCACCCGCAGCGCCCGGGCGACCCGCCGCTTCCACACCCGGTCGGCGAGGTACCACTTCGCGACCTGCAGCGCGCCTTCCTCGACCCACTGGTACAGCTCGTCGAGGCGCTCGGCGGGCTCGCCCCAGTCGCCGTGCGGGAAGGGCCGACCGAGCAGGTCCCCCTGCTTCTTCGGGCCTTCCTGTCGAGGGAGCCCCTCGGGCTGCATCTCCGGCTGACTCACCCGTGCCACTCCCTCTGGGGCTTCATGTAGTCGCTGCACCTCTCTTGGCGCGCGGCCGATGCGGAACCACCTTACCTACCGCCAAACGGCTGGCCACGCGGCCGAGATGGCAACATAACCGCCCGTACGAGGTGTGTCATCCGCTATAAGAGCGTCCGCTCCCTCACCCGAAAGAGTGCCGGGGTCGGGCGGTGACGTTCTCACCCCAGCGACCGGTCCGCCACACACGACACATGCTCCTCGACCGGCGAACCTACCCGGCGCCGCCCGCCCCGTCCCCCGGCGACCGGGGCACCAGGCGGTCATCAGCCTCATCAACTCACCAGGCCCATCAGGCCAAGACGAACACCACTTCCTCGATCTCCTCGCCCCGCGCGTTCGCGAATCCGCGCTCCCTGCCGGCCGCCACGAATCCGCACTTCTCCAGGACCCGGATCGAGCCACCGTTGTCCGCCGCCGCCCGGGCGTACAGCGGACGCTCCGGCACGGCCCTGAGCAGCTCCCGCAGCGCGGCGGTGGCCGCCCCCCGGCCCCAGTACTCCCGCCCGATCCAGTACGTGACCTCGCGCTCCTCGGCCGGGCCGAACACGGCGGCGTGCCCGACGACCTCACCGCGCTCGCCCACCACGGTGCGCAGGACGACCGCCGGGTCCCGGCGGTTCCGCGCCCAGTGGGCGTCGAAACGGGCGCGGTCCGAGGGGTCCTCGGCGGTGAACGCCGCCATATGGATCCCCTCGGGCTCGTTCATCTGAGCCCAGAAGACGGCCAGGTCCTCGTCCCGGACCTCGCGCAGCGTCACCCGCGTCGAGGGCTTGCCGACCTCCTTCGCCACCCGCTCCAGCCGGCCCCGGTACTCCTCCCACCACGCCTGGTCGCCCGGCGCCATGTTCTCGCCGCCGGGCCGCATGCCGACGGTCCCGTCGATCAGTTCCCTGACGATGTCCGCGTGACCCGCGTGGCGGTGGAGATCGGTGAGCACATGCAGCACGATCTGCTGGAGCGTCACCTCGCGGTGCTCCTCGGGCCACCACGACACACGACCGGGCGCGTCGAGCGGCAGCGCCTCGATCGTCGCGTCGGCCTGCTTCGCCACGCGGTGGTACAGCCCGACGATGTCCTCGCGCGACTCCTCGGCGGTCGCCCACATGTCGGCGTTGGGCTCGGCGTCCTCCGCCATCCAGGGCAGCGGCTCGTCGAACGACCGCCCGAACACATCGCCGAAGTAGACCTTCTCCACGCCGGCGGCGTGTTTGACCAGCCCCAGCAGATTGGTGCCGGTCGGTGTCAGCGGGCGGCGGATGTCGTACTCGGAGAGCCCGTCGAGCTTCCACAGCAGGGCCTCGCGGGCCCGGCGCAGGTAGTGGTGGAGCCTGGCCTTCACGGCCGATTCCAGTGATTCCAGCATGCGCCGGATCCTCCCACCCGGCACCGACAACGCTGATCGAACACCTGCTCGCCCGCGCGCTCTACGGGGCGGGTGAGCACGGGCCGCCGGTGAGGCGCAGGAGCGTCTCGCCCGTGGAGTACAGCTGGATCAGCAGCGGCCGGAGACGGCCGCGAGTGCCGCCTCGACCGGGCGATCCAAGTGTAATGCTGGTGTACACTAGTGGCATGTCGGCTACATATCCGATCGCAGAAGCCCGAGGCCGGCTCGGCGAACTCGCTCGTCGAGCCGCTCAACACGAGCACATCACCCTGACTGACCGGGGTGTTCCTACGGCTGTCCTGATTTCGCCCGCCGAGCTCGAAGACCTTGAGGACGCCCTCGCTCTCGCGCGCATCGAGCGTGATCGTGCCCTTGGCCGCAGCGAGGCCCCGATCCCGCACAATGAGGCGCGACGCGCCCTTCTTGAGGCAGCCGGACGGAGCGAGTGAGCTGGCAGGTGGTGTGGGAACCCGCAGCTCTCGATGCCGCTGCTGGCCACCTGAAGGTCGATCCCCGCAGTGTTGACGACCTCCTGCGAGCCACCGGCAAGCTAGCCGAGAACCATCGGCCCGAAGGTTCCCGCCCGTGGGGCACTGAGCATCGCCGCCTGCGGCACGGGCCCTGGCGCATCCTGTACCGCCTTGACCGGGACGCTCACACGCTCCACATCGAGCACATCGGCTACGCGGGCGCCTGATCACGCCCGCCCGGCCGCCGGACGAGGGCGGCCGGGCCCCCGGCGCGGAGGGGGCGGGCGGCGAGGCAATAGGCTGCATACCGTGAAGGTCCTCGTCATCGGCAGCGGCGCCCGCGAACACGCCCTGTGCCGCGCACTGTCCCTCGACCCCGACGTCAGCTCGCTGTACTGCGCACCCGGCAACGCCGGCATCGCGGAGATCGCCGAGCTGCACACCGTCGACGCGCTCGACGGCGCGGCCGTCGCCGAGCTGGCCGTCTCCCTGGAGGCGGGGCTGGTGGTGGTCGGTCCGGAGGCTCCGCTGGTGGCGGGGGTGGCGGACGCGGTGCGGGCGCGGGGGATCCCGGTGTTCGGGCCGTCGGCGCAGGCCGCCCAGCTGGAGGGGTCGAAGGCCTTCGCGAAGGACGTGATGGCGGCGGCGGGCGTGCCCACCGCCCGGGCCTACGTCTGCACCGACGAGGCCGGGATCGACGCGGCGCTGGACGCCTTCGGCCCACCGTACGTCGTCAAGGACGACGGGCTGGCGGCCGGCAAGGGCGTCGTCGTGACCAGCGACCTCCAGGCAGCCCGCGAGCACGCGCTGGCCTGCGGGCGCGTCGTGATCGAGGAGTACCTGGACGGCCCCGAGGTGTCGCTGTTCGCGGTCACGGACGGTGAGACGGTCGTCCCCCTCCAGCCCGCCCAGGACTTCAAGCGCGCCCACGACGGCGACGAGGGCCCGAACACGGGCGGCATGGGCGCGTACTCCCCGCTGCCGTGGGCGGACCCCAAGCTGGTCGACGAGGTGCTGGCGACGGTGCTGCAGCCGACCGTGGACGAGCTGCGCCGCCGGGGGACGCCGTTCTCGGGGCTGCTGTACGCGGGGCTGGCGATCACCTCGCGCGGGGTGCGGGTGATCGAGTTCAACGCGCGCTTCGGCGACCCGGAGACCCAGGTGGTGCTGGCCCGGCTGAAGACGCCGCTGGCCGGTGTGCTGCTGGCCGCCGCGACCGGGCGGCTGGACTCGCTGCCGCCGCTGCGCTGGAGCGACGGTGCGGCGGTGACGGTCGTGATCGCCTCGCACAACTACCCGGGGACGCCCCGTACGGGTGACCCGATCACGGGCCTGGACCAGGTGGCCGAGCAGGACGCGCCCAAGGCGTACGTGCTGCACGCGGGCACCAAGCGGGACGCGGCCTCGGGTGACGTGGTGAGCGCGGGGGGCCGGGTGCTCTCGGTGACGGCGACCGGGTCGGATCTCGCCAAGGCCCGGGAGCGGGCGTACCGCGCCGTCGCCCGCATCGGCCTGGACGGCTCCCACCACCGCTCGGACATCGCCGCCAAGGCGGCGCGGGAGGCCGGGCCCGAGGCGACCTCGGCCTGAGACCGGGTCGAGGAGCGGTCGAGAAAGGGCCGAGAAAGGGCCGAGAAAGGGCCGAGGGGCGGTCGAGGAGCGGTCGAGGGGCACCTGTAAGGGCCCAGAGAGTTCCTTGAGAAGTTCCCGGTTCTGGCCAAGGCCATTCCATCGGGTGAGCCCTCCCTGCATCCTGCTGACGCACGCGCGGGCCCCAACTACTGTGCCGCTCAGACGCGGTGCGGCAAGTGGCCCACCGGCATTGCGGCGCGGGCGGCCGGTGCGACAGTGGGGGGAGTAAGGGCACAACACCACCGTCGTCCGCTGTTCACACATCGGCTGGGCAGCAGGGGGTGATGGAACCGTGGCAGGTCCGGAAGAAGGCGCGCAGGCAGCTCGTGCCCGCGCCCTCGCGGTGCTGCGGATCCGTGGCGCCGCGCTCGCGGTCGCGCTGCTCCCGGCGGCGGCCGCCGTGGTGCTGCTGGTCGGCGGCGCCACCGGCCGCATCGGTGGCTCGCACGACGAGGGCTGGACCGCCGTCCGCTGGGCGGTGGTCGCCGGGGCCGTGGTGGTCCTGCTGCTGGCGGCCGCCGTGGCGGCCGTGGTCGTACGGGCCAGGCCCGCGCTCAGCCCGACCGTGCCGATCGCCGAGGAGACGGCCCCGGACCTGTATCGCCTGGTCCGCGACCTGGCCGAGCGCCTGGAGGTGCCCGCCCCGTCCGCCATAGCGCTCACCCCGGACTGCGACAGCTGGCTCGAGGACCGTACGCACCGGGCGCACGGCGGCAGGAGACGTACGGCCGGGGCGGGCGGCGGGCGGGCGCCGGTCGCCCCCGTGCTGGTCATCGGCTCGCCGTTCCTGTGGTGGATGCGGGTCGGCGAGCTGCGCGCCCTGCTCGCGCCCGTGGTCGCGGGCACCGGCCCGTCCGTGCACCCCGACATAGCGGCCGCCCGCCGCTTCGTGCGCGGGCTGGACGCCGCCGTGGCCGTCGCCGCCCTGGGCGGCCCCGCGCGCCCCGCGCCGCGCCGTGGAACGCCCGGGGCCGCCGTCGCGGCGCTCGGGCGGGCGGTGCGCCGCCCCGCCCTCGCGTTCCTCGGCTGGATCGCCCGGCTGCTGCTGCGCGGCTGCCGGGACCACGCCGCCGAGATGGAGCGTGCCGTGGCCGCCGCCGCCTCCGAGCGCGCCCAGGCCGTGGACTACGGGCTGCGGATCGTGGCCCAGGAGCAGGTCGGGCTGGCGTACGCGGGGTGGGACCGGCTGCTGACGAGGGTCGCGCTGCCCGCCTGGCGGATGGGCCGCTGGCCGTCCCGCCTGGACGCGGGCGTGGTGTCGGCCCTCACCGAGCTGTCCCGCCGCGACCGGCTGGCCGAGGGGTTCGCCTCCCGGCTCAGCGAGCGGCCCGCCTGCGACCTGCTGGAGGAGCCGGGGCTGATCGACGAGGCGACGTCCCTGCTGGCCGCCCGGCTGTTCCACGGCGGACCGAGCGAGCCGGGCCCGGACTGGTCCCCGGTCGACTGGGGCGCGTATCCGGAGGAGGTCGTGGACCGCAAGTGGCGGCTGGAGGCCGCCCGGCTGCACCGAGTCCTCGACGAGCAGCCCCACCCCGACGCCGAGCCCGCCCCCGTGCCCCCTGAGCCTGCGCAGCCCGCCCCCGCGCAGCCCGACCCTGCGCCGCCCGGCCCCGTGGCGGCCGGCTGTGTGGCACCCGAGCCCGCCGCGCCCACCCTCGCCCGGGTCATGGAGCGGCTCACCGCCGCCCCCGACCGGGCCCCCACGGGGGAGCTCGGCGAGGAGGTCGCGGTCCTGCTGAGCGTGGAGCTGGCCCGCGAGGAGGCCCTCCACCGGGCGGAGACCCGCGCCCGGGGCCGGGCCGGCGGCCGCGCGGGGGAGGGGCCGGCGTCCGGCGGCGGTGACCTGTGGATCGACGGCTGCGCGCCGCTGTTCCCGCCGCAACCGCCCCGTACGGGTCGTGAGCTGCTGGCCGACCACGTCACGGCCATGGTGTGCTGCGCCGCCATAGACACGGCGGGCGCCGCGCCGGGGCTCGACTGGCTGGACGGGCCCGCGCTGCTGGTCGGCGGGCGGCGGCGGGCGGACCTGGCGTATCCGGTGCTGAGCCTGGTCGAGGACGGCGACGCGGAGCCGCTGCGCGCCTGGCTCGGCGAGGTGGGCGTACGGGCGGAGAAGCCGGTCCGGCTGGTGTGACCCCCTCTCGGGCGACCCCGGGGCGGGCCGCGTAAATCGTGGTCCGCGCGGTTGACACCCAGGTGTGAACGCAAAGGGTCTGGGTTCGGCAAAGTCGCGACGATCAGTGATGGAATAGGTGCGCAATGTGATGTGCTGGAGGCGGTGGTGAAAGGCCGGGGGACGCAGGGAGGGGACCAGTCGTGGACGCCAGGGAACCGGTCCGGCGCTGGGAGTCGGGAGCGCTCGCCCACGCGGTGACGGGCCCCTTCGGCCAGGGCCCCCTGCCGTGGCTGCGGGGCAGGCAGACCTACTTCGGCGATGGCCGCCTGGTCCCGTGGTACGTGGACCAGGACCCGGCCACAGGAGCCACGGCGGCCACAGCAGTCACCAGCGTCACGGGAGGCCAGGAGGCCGCCGAGGGCCCCGGCCAGGGCCCGTCCATCCGGACCGCCGACGACGTCCACCGCCAGATCAAGGGCTTCGCCTCCGCCTCCGCCGCCGCCCCCGGCGAGTCCATCGACTTCAGGATCACCGTCGACCCGCCCCAGCAGTTCAGCGTCGACGTCTACCGCATCGGCCACTACGGCGGCGACGGCGCCGCCAAGATGACCAGCAGCCCGCGCCTGGCCGGCATCGTCCAGTCGCCCCCGCTCACCGCCGACCGCACCGTCTCCTGCCACCACTGGTGGCTGTCGTGGCGGCTCCAGATCCCCTCGTACTGGCACGCCGGCGCGTACGTCGCCGTCCTGACCACCGCCGACGGCTACCGCAACCACATCCCCTTCACCGTCCGCGACACCCACCCCGCCGATCTCCTGCTCGTCCTGCCGGACATCACCTGGCAGGCGTACAACCTCTACCCCGAGGACGGCCGGACCGGCGCCAGCCTCTACCACGCGTGGGACGAGCGCGGCCGGCTGCTCGGCGAGTCGCAGGCCGCCGTCACGGTCTCCTTCGACCGGCCGTACGCGGGCGCCGGGCTGCCCCTGCACATCGGCCACGCGTACGACTTCATCCGCTGGGCCGAGCGCCTCGGCTACGACCTGGCGTACGCCGAGTCCCGCGATCTGCACGCGGGCCGCGTGGACCCCACCCGCTACCGCGGCCTGGTCTTCCCCGGCCACGACGAGTACTGGTCGGCGCCGCTGCGGCGCAGCGTCGAGAGGGCCCGCGACAGCGGCACCTCGCTGGTCTTCCTCTCCGCCAACACCATGTACTGGCAGGTCGGCCTCGTGGACTCGCCCTCCGGCCCGGACCGCCTGCTGACCTGCCACAAGCGCCGCGGCCCCGGCCGCTCCGCGCAGTGGCGGGAGACCGCGCCCGAGCAGCAGCTCCTGGGCATCCAGTACGCGGGCCCGGTGCCCCAGCCGGCCCCGCTGATCGTGCGGAACGCGAGCCACTGGCTGTGGGAGGCGACGGGCGCGGACGAGGGCGACGAGCTGCCCGGCCTGGTCGCGGGGGAGGCCGACCGCTACTTCCCGCGCACCTGTCTGCCCGAGCACCTGCGCCGGATCCTGCTCGCCCACTCCCCGTACCGGGACGCCGGGGGCGTCACCCGGCACCAGGACACCTCGCTGTACCGCGCCCCCAGCGGCGCCCTGGTCTTCGCCTCCGGCACCTTCGCCTGGACCCCGGCCCTCGACCGGCCCGGCCACACCGACGTACGGGTGCAGCGGGCCACCGCCAACCTTCTGGACCGCATCTGCAAACGGGACTGAGCCCGGCCCCGAGCAGGACCGGAGCCGAACCGGAGCGGGGCTGAAAGCCGCAGGCCACGCCCGGTGTGCCCCGCCTCGGTCGCGGGCCGGGGCGTGGGGCAGAATCGTGGGGTCCTTGGACAAACCCACCAGGAGGAACCGTGTCCGGATTCGTGGAGAAGCCCGAGCCGGTGGAGGTCCCGGGCCTTGTGCACCTGCACACAGGCAAGGTGCGCGACCTCTACCGGAACGAGAGGGGCGACCTGGTCATGGTCGCCAGCGACCGGATGTCGGCCTTCGACTGGGTGCTGCCGACCGAGATCCCCGAGAAGGGCAAGATCCTCACCCAGCTCTCCCTGTGGTGGTTCGACCAGTTCATCGACCTGGTGCCCAACCACGTCCTGTCCACCGAGGTGCCCGAGGGCGCCCCCGCCGACTGGGCGGGCCGCACGCTGGTGTGCCGCTCGCTGCGGATGCTCCCGGTGGAGTGCGTGGCCCGCGGCTATCTGACCGGCTCGGGCCTGGCCGAGTACCGGGAGAGCCGGACGGTGTGCGGGATCGCGCTGCCGGAGGGCCTGGTCGACGGCTCCGAGCTGCCCTCCCCGATCTTCACCCCGGCCACCAAGGCCGAGGTCGGCGAGCACGACGAGAACGTGCCGTACGAGGAGGTGGCCCGCCGGGTCGGCGCCGAGACCGCCGCCCAGCTCCGCCAGGCCACGCTCGCGGTCTACAACCGGGGCCGTGACATCGCCCGCGACCGGGGGATCATCCTCGCCGACACCAAGTTCGAGTTCGGCTGCGCCGACGCCGAGGGCGGCTCGGACGGGGAGGAACTGATCCTCGCCGACGAGGTGCTGACCCCCGACTCCTCCCGCTTCTGGCCCGCCGACCAGTGGCAGCCCGGGCGCGCGCAGCCGTCCTTCGACAAGCAGTTCGTCCGCGACTGGCTGACCTCCCCGGCCTCCGGCTGGGACCGCCACGGCGAGCAGCCGCCGCCCCCGCTGCCGGAGGAGATCGTGGAGCGGACGCGGGCCAAGTACGCGGAGGCGTACGAGCGCCTGACCGGCACCCGCTGGTCCTGACCCGCTCCCGCCCGCCGGGCCCCCTTGCGCCGGGGCCCGGCCGCGGGGGCCCCGCGGTGCGGGGCAGCGGCAGCACGACGAAGGCCCTGGCCGATACGGCCAGGGCCTTCCTCACAGAGCGGACGACGAGGCTCGAACTCGCGACCTCAACCTTGGCAAGGTTGCGCTCTACCAACTGAGCTACGTCCGCATGCGCCGCGTCTTCCGTCCGATCGGGGCGGATTCCGTCCGGCGCGCATCCACTATAACCAAACCCGCGACGGGGGAACTACCTCGTGGCCCGCCAGGGCCCCCGTTCCCGCCATCAGCCGACGTCATGGGGCCGGAACTGGATGCTGATCCGCGCCCCCGTGGCCCGGGTGCTCTTGGGGATCGCGTGCTCCCAGGTCCGCTGGCAGGAGCCGCCCATCACGATCAGATCGCCGTGTCCGAGCGGCCGCCGCACGGCGGGCCCGCCGCCGCGCGGGCGCAGCGTGAGGTCGCGCGGCGCGCCGACGGACAGGATGGCGACCATGGTGTCCTGGTGGGCGCCCCGGCCGAGCCGGTCGCCGTGCCAGGCCACGCTGTCCCGGCCGTCCCGGTAGTAGCAGAGCCCGGCGGTGGTGAACGGCTCGCCGAGCTCGGCGGCGTAATGCGCGGAGAGCGCGGCGCGGGCCTCGTCCAGGACGGGGTGCGGCAGCGCGTCGCCCGCGCCGTAGAAGGCGAGCAGCCGAGGCACGGCCACCACCTGGTCGTACATGTGCCGCCGCTCCGCCCGCCAGGGCACCTCCTCGGCGAGCCGCGCGAACAGCGCGTCGGCCCCGCTCAGCCACCCCGGCAGCAGATCGATCCACGCCCCGTCGCCGAGCACGGTCCGGCGGAGACCGTCCAGCGGGCCGAGACGGATGTCGTCGGTCTGGTCGAAGAGCGAGCCCTGGAGGTACGGGGGCATGGGTCCAGGATAACCGGCGTACCGAATACCTGTGCGATTTGATGGTTCGACTGCGGGCGGCGTGGGCCCTGGGTTACGGTCCGCGCATGGCTGAATTCGTACTGGTGGCGGGCGCATGGCTGGGGGCGTGGGCGTGGGACGAGGTGATGCCGGAGCTACGGGCGGCCGGGCACGGCGCCCATGCGCTGACGCTGTCCGGGCTCGCCGAGAAGCGCGGCGTGCCGGCCGGGCAGCGGACGCATGTGGCGGACATCGTCGGCGAGGTGGAGCGGCTCGATCTGCGCGATGTCGTCCTCGTCGGCCACAGCTACTCGGGCATCCCGGCCGGCCAGGCCGCCGAGCGGATCGGCGACCGGCTGGCGCGGGTGGTGTTCGTCGACTCCAATGTCCCGGCGGACGGGGAGTCCTTCGCCTCGCGCTGGTGGCGGGGCGCGGCGGAGTTCGCGGCGGCACTCGCCGGGAACGGCGGCTTCTGGGCGCCTCTGACCGCGGCCGAGTGCGCCGGCCAGGGCCTCACCGACGAGCAGATCGCCCGGTTCGTCGGCGGCGCGACACCCCACCCGGGCGCCTCCCTGACCGAGCCAGCCGAGCTGACGCGCCCACTCGGCGAGCTTCCGGCGACATACGTCAAGTGCCTGCTCGACGGGCCCGAGCCGAGCGACGACGTGGCGGAGCTGCTGAAGAGCGAGCGCTGGCGGCTGGTCGAGCTGGACACCGGCCACTGGCCGATGTTCTCCCGGCCCCGGGAGCTGGCCCGCATCCTGACCGAGGCGGCCGCCTGGAGCGGGCCGCCGGATCGAACCGCTGGCTCCGGCAGCTTGACCTCACCGCTGGTTTCAGGCCGCTAGGGTCCGTCTTCAAAGGGGGCGCCCTGCTCACGACGCCTGGCACGGCACCTCGCTGCGTTGTCGGAGTCGCCCGAGTACGCCCAGTACGAGGGCGATCCTCCGCCTTGCGATGCACCGCACCAGACGCCGCTCGCGGCCGGACGCCCCCTTTGAAGACGGACCCTAGATCCAGCCCCGCTCCCGCGCCATACGGGCCGCCGCGTGCCGGTTCTCGGCCGGGATCTTGGACGCGGCCGAGGACAGGTAGTTGCGCACCGTCCCCTGGGAGAGCCCGGCCCGCTGGGCGATCTCCGCGATGGACGCCCCGTCCGCCGCCAGCTCCAGCAGCTCCGCCTCCCGCGCGGTGAGCGGGGAGTCGCCCGCGCTGATCGCGTCGGCCGCCAGGTCGGGGTCGATGTAGCGGTTGCCGCCGTGCACCGTACGGATGATCTCGGCCAGCCGCCGGGCCGACGCGGTCTTGGGCAGAAAGCCCCGCACCCCGGCCTCCAGCGCCCGCTTGAGGTGGCCCGGGCGGCCGTGGCTGGTGACGATCATGGCGCGGCAGTCCGGCAGCTCGGACCGTAGCGAGGCGGCCACCGACACCCCGTCCGCCCCCGGCATCTGCAGGTCGAGCACCGCCACATCGGGCCGGTGCGCCCGCGCCATCGCCAGCGCCTCGGGCCCGGACGCGGCCTCCGCGACGACCAGCAGGTCCTCTTCGAGCGACAGCAGGGCGGCCAGGGCGCCCCGGATCAGATGCTCGTCGTCCGCGAGCAGCACCCGGATCGGGGATGTCCCGCTCATACGCCGCCCCCTTCGCGCCCCTGGCGTCCCTCGCGCCCTTCCCGTCCTTGCCGCCCCTCGCGCCCCTCGCGCCCCGGGTCCGCGGACAGCGGGAGCTCGGCCCGCAGCCGGTACGTCCCGCCCTCCCCGGGTCCTGACCACAGCGTGCCGCCGAGCGGCGCCAGCCGCTCCCGCAGCCCCTTGAGCCCGTTCCCAGCGGTGCCCGCAGTGCCCGCGGACGCGGATGTGCCCAGGTCCGAGACCCCGTCATTCTCCATGACGAGCACCGCCGTACGGCCCCCGTCCGCCGTCCGGCTCAGCGCGACCCGCACCGTGCAGCGGGCGGCCTCCGCGTGCCGCAGGACGTTGGTCGTGCCCTCGCGCACCACCCACCCGAGCGCCGACCGCACCGCCGCCGGCAGCCCCCCGGCCCAGCCCCCGCCCCCGCCCTCACCCCCGCCCTCATCCACGCCCCCGTCCCCGCCCGGGTATTCGATCCGGCAGTCGACGCGGGCCGCCCGCAGCAGCGACCGCGCACCCGCCAGCTCCACCTGCAGATCCGCCCCCCGGTAGCCGCGCACCACGTCCCGCACCTCCCGCTGAGACTCCTGCGCGATCCGCTGCACCTCCGCCATCTGCTCGGCGGCCTCCGGCCTCCCGCGCCGCGCCAGTTGCACCGCCAGCTCGCTCTTGAGCGCGATCACCGCCAGGTTGCGGCCCATCACATCGTGGAGATCCCGGCCGAACCGCAGCCGCTCCTCCGCCACCGCGAGCCGCGCCTGCACCTCCCGGCTCGCGTCCAGCTCCCACATCACCACCAGCATCCAGATCGAGCTGCGCACCGTGAACAGGGCCAGGGCGGCCATCAGAAGCACCGCGAAGGCGGAGCCCACCACCATGAAGGGGCCCTCCCCGGCGACGGCCAGCGCCGCGAGCGTCGCCGCGCCGATCCCCGCGTGCAGCAGGATGAAGGCGCGTACGGACAGCAGCAGGGCGGACGAGAGGGAGAACGGCAGCGTGTTCATCGTCACCGCCGTCATGAACGCCGAGCCGTCCGGCGCCCCCACCGTGGACAGGACCGCCACCCCCACCCCCTGCCCCGCCACCATCGGCACGGTCGCGAGCGCCAACAGCCCCCACGGCACCTCCCGCTCGCGCCGCCGGTGTTCGATCCCCCGCCGCAGCAGCGGGATCGCCAGCACGCTCTGGACCGCCGAGAGGCCGAGCTGCGCCCAGGCCAGCCCGCCGGCCACGCCCTCGTCCCGGAGCCTGCCGGGCAGCGGCCCCGCCATGACGACCAGCATGATCCAGGGCAGCGCGTACAGCGTCCACCGCGTGAGCAGCTCCACGCGCACCTGTCGGCTGCGCCGCCGCCATCGGCGTATCACCGGTCCCCCATCTCCTGTGTTTTTGCGGTGAGTATGAGACAGCGACACGCCGATGCCATGGCGTGTCGCTGTCTCATACTCACCGCGAACCAAGATCCGTCAGCGCCGGGGCTCCCAGGGGAACCGGCGGCGTACGGTCCACCCTGCCAGGGCCGTCCAGGCCGCCGCCGTGGCCAGGGCCTTCAGCACCTCGCCCGCGCCCATGCCGCCGGTCCACCCGGCCCGCAGGAGGTCGATCACCGGGGTCATCGGCGCCCACGCGCACACCGCCGCCACCCGGTCCGGCATGACGTCGAGCGGTACGAAAAGACCCGAGGCCAGCATCGACACCAGCATCACCGGCATGGGCGTGAGCTGCGCGGATTCCGCGGTCTTGGTGTAGACCGCGGTCGCGGCGGCCAGCGCGACCATCAGGGCCAGCCCGGCCGCCACCCCGAGGACGGCCAGATGCGGCGCCTTCGGCATCGGCGCGTCCAGCGACGGCCCCACCGCGGCGACCATCAGCACGCACTGCACCAGCCCCATCAGCACGGCGGGGAGCGCCGCCCCGGCGAGGATCTCCGGGTCGGTCAGCTCACCGGCGCGCAGCCGCTTGAGGACCAGTTCCTCGCGCCGGATGACATAGACGCCCACGAGGTTCATGTACACGGCCAGGATCAGCGCGAGGCCGATCGAGCCGGGGAGCACCAGCGTGGCCAGGGACAGACCGGCCTTGTCGAGGTCGATGTCGCTGGTGAAGGTGGTCATGCTGAGGGTGAGCGAGCCGGGCAGCAGCAGGGCGTAGGTGAGCGCCGCCTTGTTCCGCACCAGCAGGGTGAGTTCGGCCCGGCCGAGCGAGACGACGCGGGCGCGCGCGGTCGTGCGGGGCGCGGCGGTCGTGGTGGGCCTCGCGGTCGTGCGGCGCGTGCCGGACGTGCGGGGAGCGCCGGGTGTGCCGGGCGTCGTGGTCGTGTCGGTCATCGGGGGTCCCCCGTCTTCTCCAGGCCCTGGGCGATATGCAGGAACGCTTCCTCCAGGGACGCCGACCGGGCGTCGAGGGCGCCCAGTTCGAGCCCCTTGTCCCGCGCCCACACCAGCACCTCGGTCGCCGTGCGCTGGAGGTCCCGGGTGCGCAGCCGTACCGTCCGCCCGTCCGTCTCGCGCTCGGTGGCGCCGAGGCGGGCGAGCGAGGGCAGGTCGGTGGCGGAGAAGGGGGCGGGGAGGGTGAAGGAGAGCCGCGAGGGGCGCTCGGCCACGATGTCCGCGACCCGCCCCGAGGCGGCGATCCGCCCCTCGTGCATGATCGCGAGCCGGTCGGCCAGCGACTCGGCCTCCTCCAGGTAGTGCGTGGTGAGCACGACGGTGGTGCCCTCGTCGCGCAGGGCCCGCACCAGCTCCCAGGTCTCGCGCCGCCCCTCCACATCGAGGCCGGTCGTCGGCTCGTCGAGGAAGAGCACCTCCGGCCGGCCGAGCAGCGCGAGCGCCAGGTCCAGGCGGCGCCGCTCCCCGCCGGAGAGCATCTTGACCCGTACGTCCCGGCGCCGGGCGAGCCCCACCAGCTCCAGGGCCTCGCCGGCCGGCCGCGCCCCGCTGGTGCAGCCCGCCCACAGCCGGACGGTCTCGGCCGCGGTCAATTCGGAGGGGAAGCCGCCCTCCTGGAGCATCACGCCGATCCGCGGCCGCACCTCGGCCCGCTCGCGGTACGGGTCGTGGCCCAGCACCCGCACCCGGCCGGCGGTCGGGGCGGCCAGCCCCTCCAGCAGCTCGACGGTCGAGGTCTTCCCGGCGCCGTTCGTGCCCAGCAGCGCGAACAGCTCGCCGTGCGCCACGGAGAACGAGACGCCGCGCACGGCCTCGAAGCCGCGGTCCTGGGCCTTCGAGGCGCCCAGGGCCTTGGCGGCGCCCCGGCCCCGGGCGGTGCCGGAGCCGCCTCCGTATCTGCGCCGCAGTTCTGTGACGTGTATCGCGCGGCCGTCCACCGCGCTGTCCCCGAGATCCATGTCTCCAGGCTTCCGGCGCCCGCCGGGCCCGGGTAGTGCGGGCTGTCATGAGCCCGGATGACAAATGTCAGCGAGCACGCGGGCCCACACGCCACAAAAGCCTGAAGGCGCCGGTCGTTTCGACCGGCGCCTTCAGGCGATGGAGCGGACGACGAGATTCGAACTCGCGACCCTCACCTTGGCAAGGTGATGCTCTACCAACTGAGCCACGTCCGCATGCCTCCGACCGGCTTTCACCAATCGGCGCGAACACCACTCTACCTGATCCACCGGAGTGGTCGTGCAGAGGATGAGAGCGGGTGACAGGGATCGCACACTGCGCCTCCCCCTTGGAAAGGGGGCGCTCTACTACTGAGCTACACCCGCATGGCTTCCGATCGACTCGCGCCGATCGGCGTGTCCATCACCTTACCCGATCCACCGGAGTGGTTCGGCGAGGCGATGAGAGCGGGTGACAGGGATTGCACACTGCGCCTCCCTCTTGGAAAGAGGGCGCTCTACTACTGAGCTACACCCGCATGGCTTCCGATCGACTCGCGCCGATCGGCGTGTCCATCACCTTACCCGATCCACCGGAGTGGTTCGGCGAGGCGATGAGAGCGGGTGACAGGGATTGCACACTGCGCCTCCCTCTTGGAAAGAGGGCGCTCTACTACTGAGCTACACCCGCATGGCTTCCGATCGACTCGCGCCGATCGGCGTGTCCATCACCTTACCCGATCCACCGGAGTGGTTCGGCGAGGCGATGAGAGCGGGTGACAGGGATTGCACACTGCGCCTCCCTCTTGGAAAGAGGGCGCTCTACTACTGAGCTACACCCGCGTGTCCTCGGGGTTTTGGCCTTTCGGCCTCGCCCCTCGGCGTGTTCCAGACTCTAGCGGATCATCGGGGGTGGTGTGCAACTCGGCTGCGCGGCCCGTTCAGTTCGCCGCGTTGAACGCCTCGTAGACCTTCTTGGGGATCCGGCCGCGCGGCGGGACCTCCATGCCGTGCGACCGCGCCCAGGCGCGGACGGCGGCCGGGTCGGGGGCGACGGAGGTGCGGCGGTAGGCCTTGCCTGAGCGGGACCGCTTGCGGCCCGCTTCCACGTACGGGGCGAGAAGACCGCGGAGTTTCTTCGCATTGGCAGCGTTGAGGTCGATCTCGTACGCCTTGCCGTCAAGTCCGAACGAGACCGTCTCCTCCGCCTGACCCCCGTCGATGTCGTCGGAGAGCGTGACTACTACGCGCTGCGCCACGGGATATCGGTCCTTTCGGGCTGCATCGATGCGTTGACGTGCAAAGATGGCAGCTGTCCTGTTGTTAGTGAACAATGCTTTTTCATTTGTACAGCGGCGAGCATTGCATTGTGAAGCCCTGCTATTTCCGCCCGCGTGTCAGGCCGCAATCGGGACCATACGTTTTTCCGGGAACTTTCCCCAGCGGATGTCGCCGCCGATGCTTAAACGTGACGGAAGGGCCACCTTATCTACTCGCGTAGACTTTTCCTCGGGGTAGGCTTGGGCCACCGCCTTACGCACCAGCACCACACCACCGGGAGTGCCAGTGGCACGCGTCGTAGTCGACGTCATGCTCAAGCCGGAGATCCTCGACCCCCAGGGCCAGGCGGTGCAGCGCGCGCTGCCCCGCCTCGGTTTCGAAGGGATCTCCGACGTCCGTCAGGGCAAGCGCTTTGAACTCGAGGTGGAGGGCCCGGTCGACGACGCCGCCCTCGCCCGTATCCGAGAGATCGCGGAAACCTTCCTCGCGAACACCGTGATCGAGGACTTCGATGTGCGGATCGAGGCCGACCAGGCCGATTCGGCCGCCCTCGCCGCGAAGGCGGAGTCGTGACCGTACGCGTCGGAGTCATCACCTTCCCCGGCACCCTCGACGACCGCGACACCCAGCGCGCGGTGCGGGTCGCCGGGCTGGAGGCCGTGCCGCTGTGGCACCGCGACAAGGACCTCAAGCAGGTCGACGCGGTCGTGCTGCCCGGGGGCTTCTCCTATGGCGACTATCTGCGGGCCGGAGCGATCTCCCGCTTCTCCCCGGTAATGGAGTCGGTGATCGGGCAGGCGAAGGCGGGCATGCCCGTGCTTGGCATCTGCAATGGCTTCCAGGTTCTCACCGAGACTCATCTTCTGCCCGGCGCGATGCTGCGGAACAACCATCTGCACTTCATCTGCCGTGATCAAAAGTTGCGAGTGGAAAACGCGGAGACCGCCTGGACCCGCTCCTACGAGCAGGGCCAGGAGATCAACATCCCGCTGAAGAACATCGACGGCCGCTATGTGGCCGACGAGCGGGTCCTGGACGAACTCGAAGCCGAGGGCCGTGTCGTCTTCCGCTATCGGGACGTGAATCCGAACGGTTCGCTGCGCGACATCGCCGGCATCACCAACGAGGCGGGCAATGTCGTCGGTCTCATGCCGCACCCCGAGCACGCCGTCGAGCCGCTGATCGGCACCGGCCGCACCGACGGGCTCGGATTCTTCACCTCGATCCTCAAGAAGCTGGTCGACGCATGACCCTCGACACCATCAAGCACGCCGAACAGACCCCGGACGTCCAGCAGCCCTGGGCCGAGCTCGGCCTCAAGCAGGACGAGTACGAGCGCATCCGCACCATCCTCGGCCGCCGCCCGACCGGCGCCGAGCTGGCCATGTACTCCGTCATGTGGTCCGAGCACTGCTCGTACAAGTCGAGCAAGGTCCACCTGCGGCAGTTCGGCGAGAAGGCCCCTGAGAACGACGCGCTGCTCGTCGGCATCGGCGAGAACGCGGGGGTGGTCGACGTCGGCCAGGGCTACGCGGTCACCTTCAAGGTCGAGTCGCACAACCACCCCTCCTACATCGAGCCGTACCAGGGCGCGGCCACCGGCGTCGGCGGCATCGTCCGCGACATCCTCGCCATGGGCGCCCGCCCGGTCGCCGTGATGGACCCGCTGCGCTTCGGCGCCGCCGACCACCCCGACACCAAGCGGGTGCTGCCCGGCGTGGTCGCGGGCATCGGCGGCTACGGCAACTGCCTGGGCCTGCCCAACATCGGCGGCGAGGTCGTCTTCGACCCCTGCTACCAGGGCAACCCGCTGGTCAACGCGTTGTGCGTGGGCGTCATGAAGCATGAGGACATCCACCTCGCCAAGGCCTCAGGCGCCGGCAACAAGGTCATCCTCTACGGCGCCCGCACCGGCGGCGACGGCATCGGCGGCGTGTCCGTGCTCGCCTCCGAGACGTTCGATGACACAAAGCCCACCAAGCGCCCCGCCGTGCAGGTCGGCGACCCCTTCCAGGAGAAGCTGCTCATCGAGTGCACCCTGGAGATCTTCAGGGAGAAGCTGGTCGCCGGCATCCAGGACCTCGGCGGCGCCGGGCTCTCCTGCGCCACCAGCGAGCTGGCCTCGGCCGGCTCCGGCGGCATGCGGGTCGAGCTGGACACCGTGCCGCTGCGCGACGCGAGCCTGTCGCCCGAGGAAATCCTCATGAGCGAGTCGCAGGAAAGGATGTGTGCGATCGTCGAGCCCGACAAGGTCGCCCGCTTCCTGGAGATCTGCGAGAAGTGGGACGTGATCGCCACCGTCATCGGCGAGGTCACCGACGGCGAGCGGCTGGAGATCTTCTGGCACGGCGAGCAGATCGTCGACGTCCCGCCGCGCACGGTCGCCCACGAGGGCCCGGTCTACGAGCGCCCGTACGCCCGCCCGGAGTGGCAGGACGCGCTCCAGGCCGACGACGCGAACAAGCTGCCCCGCCCGGCGACCCCCGCCGAGCTGCGCGAGCAGGTCCTCAAGGTCGTCTCCGCCCCGAACCAGGCGTCCAAGTCCTGGATCACCGACCAGTACGACCGCTTTGTGCAGGGCAACACGGTCCTCGCCCAGCCCGAGGACTCCGGCATGGTCCGCGTCGACGAGGAGACCGGCCTCGGCGTCGCGGTCGCCACGGACGGCAACGGCCGCTACGCCAAGCTCGACCCGTACGCCGGGGCGCAGCTCGCGCTCGCCGAGGCGTACCGCAATGTGGCCGCCTCCGGGGCCAAGCCGCTGGCGATCTCCGACTGCCTGAACTTCGGCTCGCCGGAGGACCCGGCGGTCATGTGGCAGTTCGCGGAGGCCACCCGTGGTCTGGCCGACGGCTGCCTGACCCTGGGCACCCCGGTGACCGGCGGCAATGTCTCCCTCTACAACCAGACCGGGGACGTGGCCATCCACCCGACGCCGGTCGTCGCGGTCCTCGGCGTGATCGACGACGTGGCGCGCCGCACCCCGATCGGCTTCGCGGACGAGGGTCATCTGCTGTACCTCCTCGGCGACACCGACGAGGAGTTCGGCGGCTCGGCCTGGTCGCAGACCGTCCACGACCACCTCGGCGGGCTGCCGCCGAAGGTGGATCTGGAGCGGGAGCGGCTGCTCGCCGAGATCCTGATCTCGGCCTCGCGCGACGGCATGGTGGACGCGGCGCACGACCTGTCCGACGGTGGCCTGATCCAGGCGGTCGTCGAGTCGTGTCTGCGCGGCGGCAAGGGCGCCCGGATCGTGGTGCCCGATGGGATCGACCCGTTCGTCTTCCTGCTGTCGGAGTCGGCGGGCCGGGCCGTGGTGGCCGTTCCGCGCAGCGAGGAGCTCCGCTTCAAGGACATGTGCGGGGCGCGGGGCCTTCCGGCGGTCCGGATCGGCGTGGTGGACGGCGACGCGGTCGACGTCCAGGGCCAGTTCGGCATCCCGCTGGCGGAGCTCCGGGAGGCGCACGAGGCGACGATCCCGGGTCTGCTCGCCTGACCCGCGACGAACGAGCGCGACATGTGACCCCGCTCCCTGCCGTCACACAGGGAGCGGGGCGGTCTCGTCTGCCGGGAGTCAGGGCCGGAACTCGTCCGAAATGTCGATGTCCTGGTGGCTTCCATCCTCTGCCGCTGTCCCCGGGGTGTCCACGCCCGTGAGTAAGCTCGGCGACATGCCCGCCCGCGCCCGTGCCCGCACATACGACCCGGTCAAGACGCGCGCCGCCGTGGCCGCGCAGTTCGAGCACATACGGGAGGCGGTGCGCGGCCTGGACGGGGAGCGGCTGGGGCGGCCGACCCGGCTCGGCGGCTGGACGGTCCGCGAGCTGGTCGCGCATCTGGCGATGGCGGTGGAGGCGGCCGGCCGCCACCTGGAACAGCCCGCGCCGCCCGCGCGGGAGGTGACCGTCACCGGCTGGGTGGCCGCGACGGCGGCGCGCGCCGGCGACATCGACGAGGACACCCGCGCCCTGGCGGCGAGCGCCGAGCCGGCCGAGCTGTTGGACCGGGCCGCCGAGCGCTTCGCCGAGCTGGTCCCGGCGGTCCCGGGCGAGCGGCTGCTGGCGGCCCGGGTGGGGGCGATGCGGCTCGACGACTTCCTGGTCACGCGCTGCGTGGAGCTGGTCGTCCACACCGACGACCTGGCGGCGGCGCTCGGCACCCCCCTCCCGTACGACCGCCAGGCCCTGGCCGCCGCCACCCGGCTGCTCGCGGACGCGCTCGCGGCGAAGGCGCCCGGGGGGTCGGTGGAGGTCCGTGTCCCGCCGTACGCGGTGGTCCAGTGCGTCGAGGGTCCGCGGCACACCCGCGGCACGCCCCCGAATGTGGTCGAGACCACCCCGCTGACCTGGATCCGCCTCGCCACGGGCCGCGCGGACTGGTGGGAGGCGGTCGAGTCGGCCGAGGTCACGGCCAGCGGCGAGCGCGCCGATCTCGCGCCCCACCTGCCGCTTCTCGGCTGAGAGACGCCGCCCGCGGGGCCCGTGGGAGGCTTGCGGCGGGTCTGCCGCGTGGCCGTCCGGGGGCCTTCAGGGGGGTCTTCCGGGAATGTGACTTACGCCCCCCTCGCGCTCCCTCGTGTCGACCCGCTCCGGAACTGGCCTAGACTCGGTGGCGTGCCACGTGGTGACGGACGACTCAGCCACGACCTGCTCCCCGGTGAGAAGGGCCCCCAGGACGCTTGTGGCGTCTTCGGTGTCTGGGCTCCGGGTGAAGAGGTCTCCAAACTCACCTATTTCGGGCTGTACGCGCTGCAGCACCGTGGACAGGAGTCCGCGGGCATCGCGGTGAGCAACGGCTCCCAGATCCTGGTCTTCAAGGACATGGGCCTGGTCTCCCAGGTCTTCGACGAGACCTCCCTCAGCTCCCTCCAGGGCCACATCGCGGTCGGTCACGCCCGTTACTCCACCACCGGTGCCTCGGTGTGGGAGAACGCGCAGCCGACGTTCCGGGCGACCGCCCACGGTTCGATCGCGCTGGGCCACAACGGAAACCTGGTCAACACGGCCGAGCTCGCCGAGCTGGTCGCGGCGCTGCCGCGGGACAACGGCCGGGCCACCCAGGTCGCCGCGACCAATGACACGGACCTGGTCACCGCCCTGCTGGCGGGGCAGGTCGACGCGGACGGCAAGCCGCTCACCGTCGAGCAGGCCGCCCCGATCGTGCTGCCCAAGGTCAAGGGCGCTTTCAGCCTCGTCTTCATGGACGAGCACACCCTCTACGCGGCCCGCGACCCGCAGGGCATCCGCCCGCTGGTCCTCGGCCGCCTGGAGCGCGGCTGGGTGGTGGCCTCCGAGACCGCCGCCCTGGACATCGTCGGCGCGACCTTCATCCGGGAGATCGAGCCCGGCGAGATGATCGCGGTCGACGAGAACGGGCTGCGCTCGACGAGGTTCGCCGAGGCCCGCCCCAAGGGCTGTGTCTTCGAGTACGTCTACCTGGCCCGCCCGGACACCGACATCGCCGGCCGGAACGTGTACCTGTCCCGGGTGGAGATGGGCCGCCGGCTGGCCGCCGAGGCCCCGGCCGACGCCGACCTGGTGATAGCCACCCCGGAGTCGGGCACCCCGGCCGCCGTGGGCTACGCGGAGGCCAGCGGGATCCCCTACGGCTCGGGGCTGGTCAAGAACGCGTACGTGGGCCGGACCTTCATCCAGCCCTCGCAGACCATCCGCCAGCTGGGCATCCGGCTGAAGCTGAACCCGCTCAAGGAGGTCATCCGGGGCAAGCGCCTGGTGGTCGTCGACGACTCGATCGTCCGCGGCAACACCCAGCGCGCGCTGGTCCGGATGTTGCGCGAGGCCGGGGCGGCGGAGGTGCACATCCGCATCAGCAGCCCCCCCATCAAGTGGCCGTGCTTCTTCGGCATCGACTTCGCGACCCGCGCCGAGCTGATCGCCAACGGGCTGTCGGTCGAGGAGATCGGCAAGTCGCTGGGCGCCGACTCGCTCGCGTACATCTCCATCGACGGCATGATCGAGGCGACCTCGATCGCCAAGCCGAACCTGTGCCGCGCCTGCTTCGACGGCGAGTACCCGATGGAACTCCCCGACCCGGAGCTGCTCGGCAAGCACCTCCTGGAAGCCGAGACGCAGGCCCCGAGCCGCAGCGACGCGGACGGTGTCACGACGCTGACCGCGGGCGTCGGCGGCGCCGACGCGCTGCGGCGCCCGTAGCGGGGCCGGTCCCCGCACGGGAGCCCCGCACGGGAGCACGCGCGCCCACGGAGGGCGCCGAAGAGCGCTCTTCCCCTCACCACCACACGAAAGATCTCAACGTCATGTCTGAGCCTTCCCCGGGCGCGGCCGGGTCCACGTACGCGAGCGCGGGCGTCGACATCGAGGCGGGCGACCGCGCGGTCGAGCTGATGAAGGAGTGGGTGAAGAAGGCCACCCGGCCCGAGGTCGTCGGCGGTCTCGGCGGGTTCGCCGGGCTCTTCGACGCCTCCGCCCTCAAGCGCTACGAGCGGCCGCTGCTGGCCTCGGCCACCGACGGGGTCGGCACCAAGGTGGACCTCGCGCGCCGGATGGGGGTCTACGACACCATCGGCCGCGACCTGGTCGGCATGGTCGTGGACGACCTGGTGGTGTGCGGCGCCGAGCCGCTGTTCATGACCGACTACATCTGTGTCGGCAAGGTGTATCCGGAGCGGGTCGCCGCCATCGTCAAGGGCATCGCCGAGGGCTGTGTGCTGGCCGGCTGCGCGCTGGTGGGCGGCGAGACGGCCGAGCACCCGGGGCTGCTGGGGGCCGACGAGTTCGACGTGGCCGGGGCCGGCACGGGCGTGGTGGAGGCCGACCGGGTGCTGGGCGCGGATCGCATCCGTACGGGTGACGCCGTGATCGCCATGGCGTCGTCCGGACTTCACTCGAACGGGTACTCACTCGTCCGCCATGTGCTCCTCGAGCGGGCCGGCTGGTCCCTGGACCGGGAGGTTCCGGAGCTCGGCCGGGCGCTGGGCGAGGAGCTGCTGGAGCCCACCCGGATCTACTCGCTGGACTGCCTGGCCCTCACCCGCACCACCGAGGTACACGCCTTCTCGCACATCACCGGCGGCGGGCTGGCCAACAACCTGGCGCGGGTGATCCCCGACGGTCTGCACGCCGTGGTCGACCGCTCCACCTGGACCCCGGACCCGGTCTTCGGCCTGGTCGGGAAGGTCGGCTCGGTCGAGCGGGCGGAGCTGGAGAAGACCCTGAACATGGGCGTCGGCATGATCGCCGTGGTGCCGGAGGAGTCGGTCGACGTGGCGCTGGCCACCCTCGCGGACCGCGGTGTGGACGCCTGGGTCGGCGGCGAGATCGTCGAGCGGACCGCCGGGCACGCCGACGCGGTGTCGGTGATCGGTGACTACGCGAGCTGAGGTCGCCGCCGGGTCCGGCGACCCGGCAACGACAGCACAGAAGCCGGTCCGAGGCGGTTGCCCCGGACCGGCGGAGGTGCGGCTCGCAGCCGAGCGCCTGACGCGACCTGAAAGGAAGGGTCAGGCGCGACGACGCTGCGCGGACGGCCCCGACTGCTCGTCGGCGTCGTCCTCGTCCTCGTCGTCGTTGTACAGATCCGCGTACTGTGCGTACGGGTCGTTGTCCAGCTCATCGTCCTCGAACCGCTCGCCATTCGGCGGGTGGCTCGATGTCGATGCGCCCAGCTCCTCAGCCAGGCGTGAGAGGTCCGTCCCACCGCTGTTGTACTTCAGCTGGCGGGCGACCTTCGTCTGCTTGGCCTTGGCCCGGCCGCGCCCCATGGCTCGACCCCCTCAACGACGGGGCTCGACGGCCCCAGAGTCTTGACACGCGTTCACGTTCACAATGCGGAGCGGACTCTCGAAAGAGAACCCGGCCCGTAGGGCTTCAACGGTACCTGCTTCTGTGGCCATACGGTACGTCGCCCGCATGACGTGCCACGCCGCACAACCCGCGGACAGCCCCGTACCCGCTGGTCAGCTGCGATTTTAACGTGTCTTGGAGGCCGACCCGCCGACGGGCCGTGAGGGATCTCTCCCTGATGGCCCCGGGACGGCCCCGTACGGCGCCGTGCGGGCCCCGTGACGCAGCGTCCACAGGGGCCCGCGCGCGGGCTGCCGCAGGGCCCGGAACGGCCTCCGGCGGTCGCCGGCGGTCCCTAGGGGCGGCGGCCCTCCGCCATGCGCTGTTCGGCCAGCCGGTCGGCGGCCGCGGCCGGCGGGATTCCGTCGGCCTCTGCCCGATCGAATATGGCCAGCGTCGTGTCGAAGATCTTGGCCGCCTTGGCCTTGGCCCGGTCGAAATCGAAACCGTGTAGTTCGTCCGCGACCTGGATCACACCGCCGGCGTTCACGACGTAGTCCGGGGCGTAGAGGATCCCGCGGTCGGCGAGGTCCTTCTCGACCCCCGGGTGGGCCAGCTGGTTGTTGGCGGCCCCGCACACCACGCGCGCGGTCAGTGCGGACACGGTGGCGTCGTCGAGCGCCCCGCCGAGCGCGCAGGGGGCGTAGACGTCGAGGTCGGCGCGGATCAGGGCGTCGGTGTCGGCGACGGCCGTCACCTGGGGGTGGCGGGAGCGGACC
>NZ_MAXF01000077.1 GCF_001704635.1 Streptomyces sparsogenes
CGGGGCGTAGCCCGCGGTCGGCGAGGTCCTTCTCGACCCCCGGGTGGGCCAGCTGGTTGTTGGCGGCCCCGCACACCACGCGCGCGGTCAGTGCGGACACGGTGGCGTCGTCGAGCGCCCCGCCGAGCGCGCAGGGGGCGTAGACGTCGAGGTCGGCGCGGATCAGGGCGTCGGTGTCGGCGACGGCCGTCACCTGGGGGTGGCGGGAGCGGACCCGCTCCACGGACTCGGCCCGCACGTCCGTGACCACGACCTCGGCGCCGTCCTCCAGCAGGTGCTCGACGAGGTGGTGGCCGACCTTCCCGACGCCCGCGATGCCCACCCGGCGGCCGCGCAGCGTGGGCTCGCCCCAGGACGCCTGGGCGCTGGCCCGCATGCCCTGGAAGACGCCGTAGGCGGTGAGCACGGAGGAGTCACCCGCACCGCCCGCGGAGGGGGAGCGGCCGGTGGTCCAGGGGCACTCGCGGGCGACGACGTCCATGTCGGCGACATAGGTGCCCACATCGCAGGCGGTGACGTAGCGGCCGCCCAGGGAGGCCACGAAGCGGCCGTAGGCGAGCAGCAGCTCCTCGGTCTTGATCTGCTCGGGGTCTCCGATGATCACGGCCTTGCCGCCGCCGTGGTCGAGCCCGGCCAGCGCGTTCTTGTAGGACATGCCGCGGGCGAGGTTGAGCGCGTCGTTGACGGCCGCGTCCTCGGGGCACGTCTCGGAGGCGTAGGCGTGGAAGCGGGTGCCGCCGAGGGCGGGGCCCAGGGCGGTCGAGTGGATGGCGATGACGGCCTTCAGGCCGCTCGCCCGGTCCTGGCAGAGCAGGACCTGCTCATGGCCGCCCTGATCGGAGGCGAAGAGCGTGGTGAGGGGGGACGAGGACCCGGATACTGCGCTGCCCGTCGGACCGTCGACGCTGACGGTATGACGTACGTCGGTCACTGTGGTGACTCCCATATGCCGCTGTCGGATGCCCTCCTTGCTGGTGGGGAGGGCCGGTGGGCAAGAGCGTAAGCCCTGGGGCCCGTCGCGGAAGGGCACGGTGGGCGCCGAGTCCCGACGGCGGGCGCGGAGCGCCGGGGCCGGGCGTGGGACGATGCGGACAGCCGGGGACGAGCGGGCCCCGGCGACCGTCTCGGCCTTGAGGGAGCGCGCGTGACCCTGGCGTCTTCGGTGGTTGTCCCGTACGCGGCGTACCTGAGGGTGTACGAGCCGCTGGCGGCCTTTCCCGAGCCCGAACGCTCTCACTGGGCACGTTACGCCAAGCGCGACGACCTCCCGGGCGCCCAGGACGAGCTGCGCCGCTCCCTGGCGGACCTGCTGCCGGTGCCGCCCGTGCCGGTGCCCGTGCACGAGAGCAGCGACGCGTTCGTGGCGGTCGTGGACGGGGTCACCTGCGTCTGTCCGTGGCGCACCCGGCTGCGCGGCTGGCTGGCCCTGGAGGAGCTCGCCGAGCGCCTTCCTGCGCCCCTGCTGGACGCCGCGCTGCCCCCGGTGGTGCGCCGGCAGGCGGCGGCCGACTACGAGCGGTGGCTGGAGCGCAATCCGGACGCCCGGCCGTGGATCAGATCGGCCACCTGGCACGTGCCGGTGCGGTGGTTCGTGCTCTTCGCGGACGACGAGCGCGAGTACGCCAAGGGGGACGAGGGGCCCCTGCTGCGCTACCGGACCCCGATGGTCCAGGCCAGGCGCCGAGTGGCGCGCGGCCTTAAGGTGCTCAAGGATGGTCTCGGCGAGGGGCCGCTGATCGACGGCCTGGTAGATGTTGGTCGATGGCTCGAGGAATTCCACCCGCGTTCGCTGGTCGAGCTGGACTACGGCGGCCTGGTGCACGCGGTGCCCCCGGGCCAGATGGACGACGACCACTCCGCCGCTGATGTGACGGAGGGGCTCGCCGCGCTGCGCGAGGGGGACGGGGAGCGGGCGGGGAGGGTGTACGAGCGGCTGTCCGAGCGCTGGAGCGCGGTGCGCCGCCGCCAGAACGCGAGCTGAGGCCGGGACGCGGGGCGGAAGGGGGACGGGCGGGACGTAGGTCCCGATCCGGGCCATTGCCTCAATCGTGACCTAAAGCACTGAGTTCGGGCCTTGCGGCAATCCCCCACCCTCGTGTCAAAATAGGACAAGGAGTCCGGGAAGGACTCCTTCCGCCCAAGTATGGGCGGATTCATCGGTATTGCGCTCCTTGGCGGGGTCTGGTGAGCCTGGTCCTGTTGTGACTGATCGTCACGGCCGCGTGACTGTCCGCTATGACATGGTCCATCGGCTTCCGTCGAGGTTGAACACCTGAGAGGGCAATTCCATCGGTTTGGCCGACGGGGCTGGACAGATGGTGTAGTTGTAGTGCCGAGGACAAGCCGTTCGTCCTATAACCGACTCGGCCCGCGTCCGCCATTTCGGGCAACGCGGGTCAAGGTGCAGAATTTAGAGGAAAGAACCGTGATGGTTCGGTTCTCCCGAGGAGGCCGCTCATGACCGCTCGCACCCCTGATGCCGAGCCGCTGCTGACCCCGGCTGAGGTTGCCACGATGTTCCGCGTGGACCCGAAGACGGTCACGCGGTGGGCCAAGGCAGGCAAGCTCACGTCCATCCGCACGCTCGGTGGACACCGGCGCTACCGCGAAGCGGAGGTCCGCGCACTGCTGGCGGGCATCCCGCAGCAGCGCAGCGAGGCCTGAACAACCGCATGACCGGGCGTTTTCCGGCCCCCCAGCCAGGAAACCGCCCACGTGGCTCCACTTAGCTCCACAACGACTGGTGCCTGCCCCAACAGGCCCCACGCCCGCTCGACATGGGTGCGTCGTCGATCGCGCTGGACTCCGCCGGGTCCAGCGCGATCTTTTTGTGCCCGCTCACCGGGGCCGCTCGCGGCCGCCTCCGGGGCTTGGTGACTCACCGGTAGCACGCCGTGGCGGGACGTCGCGGGAGGGTGGGGGCGGGTGGGCGAGTCGCCTCGGAATCACCCCTTCCGGAAGCCTCCCGGGGGCTTGGATGGGCAGTGCAATTGCACATATTAAATTGACTGGGTGTAGGGGGGGTGTAAGTTCCCCTAGTCCTTGAGCCCATTCGGTGACTCCCGTCACACCGCACAATGCTTGTGGCGTGCTCCACAACTGCGGTAAGGGCTTACCGAGTTGCCGCCGGACCGTCATCGGCCCGCGCGGACGGGGATTCCGCCGCCGCGTCCCTCGCCGTGTCCCTCGCCGGCTCCATGGCCACTGAATCCATGGCCGCGGGGTTCCTCGGAACCGAGTCCATGAGGACCGGGTTCAAGGGGACCGGGTCCATGGCGCCTGAATCCATGGCGGCCGAGTCCATGGCGAGCCGCAGCAGCCGATGGCAGATGGGGCAGTGGCGGGTGAAGTGGCGATAGCCCGCGGCGGCCGCCAGATGCGCACGGAGCAGCGCCCTCGTCTCATGCCTCGCGGATGTCGTCATGAGCCGTACCTCCCGCGCGCGCCCCAAGCCACCTTCTAGCTTGGGTACCCCTGGTACGTGCCGCCGTCAAGACGCCGAAAGGCCCGGACCTCTGTGCGGTCCGGGCCTTTTCTCTGCGGTCCTGACGGGATTTGAACCCCTCCACCTTGACAGGGTGGCGAGCACTCCAAACTGCTCCACAGGACCATGCAGCTCAGCTGCTTGGTTGCCGCGCTCTTCCGTGCGCTGCGGAACCAGACTCTACAGCAGGTCAGGGGGTGCGGTCGAACTCGCGCCCGGCGCCCGCTCGAGCCCCACCGCGGCGGCCAGGAGAGCGGCGCGGCGCCGCACCGCGTCCCTGGCCCCCGTGTCCCGCCCTTACCCCCGTACGGCCCCCCTACGGCCCCGGTGGGGCTACGGCCCCGGTGGGGCTCCAGGAGGCCCGTAAAGGCGCCCCAGAGCCCGTCTGGGCGCCTTCCGGGACCGTCGGGCGGGTCCAGGGCCGTCGGGCCGTCAGGGGGCGAGGGCGTCGATCGCCTTCACGATGCGTTTGTCCGACACCGGATACGCCGTGCCGAGGGCGTGCGCGAAATAACTCACCCGCAACTCCTCGATCATCCAGCGGATCTCCAGCGCCTCGCGCGGCACCGGCCGGCCCGCCGGGAACTGCTCCAGCAGCCACGCGTACTCGTCCCGCATCTCCTTGACCTTCGCCATCCGCGCCCGGTCCCGCTCGGCGCCGGTCGGGAGCTGCTGCAGCCGCCGGTCGACGGCCACCAGATAGCGCATGAGGTCCGGCAGCCGGCGCACCCCGTGTTCGGTCACGAAACCGGGCTTGATGAGCTCCGCCAGCTGCTCCTTGACGTCCGCGAGGGACGCCAGCAGCGCGGGGCTCGTGGTGGCCTTGAGCCGCCGCTCGCAGGCCTGCCAGGCGGCCAGCACCTCCTGGACCTTCCGCACGGTGTCCAGCGTCGCGTCCATGATGTCGGCCCGGACCCCGTCGAAGAGCTTGCGGAAGCCCTCCTCGTCCCACGCCGGACCCCCGCGCCCCGCGATCAGCCGGTCGGCGGAGGCGGCCACGCAGTCCTCGAAAAGGGCCTGGACGCTGCCGTGCGGGCTGCGCGACAGCGCCAGCTTGGCCTGGTTGGACAGCTTGTCCTGGGCGAACTTGGCCGGGTTGGCGGGCAGCCCCAGCAGGATCAGCCGGCGGGTGCCGCGCCACATCGCCTCCCGCTGCTCGGCCTCGGTGTCGAAGAGGCGTACGGCCACGGACTCGCCCTCGTCCACCAGCGCCGGGTAGGCCTTGACGGGCTGGCCCGCGCGGCGCGTCTCGAAGGTGCGCGGGAGGGTGCCGACCGTCCAGCGGGTGAGCCCGGTGCGCTGCTCCAGGCCCCCGCCCTCCTTCGAGGTCTCGAAGGCCTTGGAGATGGCGGCCCGGGTCTTGGGCTTCAGGCGCTGCTTCAGCGCCTCCAGGTCCTTGTCCTCGGCGAGTTTGCGGCGCCGCTCGTCGACGACCCGGAAGGTGATCTTGAGGTGGCCGGGCACCTTGTCCGGGTCCCAGTCCTCCGGGTCGATCCGGACCCCCGCCATCCGCTGAAGTTCGCGGGAGAGCGCGGTCGTCAGCGGCTCCTGGAGGGGGACGACGGTGTCGAGAAAGCGCTTGGCGTAGTTCGGCGCCGGAACGTAATTGCGGCGGATGGGCTTGGGCAGCGACCGGATCAGCTCGGTCACCAAGTCCTCGCGCAGCCCCGGGATCTGCCAGTCGAAGCCGTCGGGGGTGACCTGGTTGAGCACCTGGAGCGGGATGTGGACGGTGACGCCGTCCGCGTCCGTGCCCGGCTCGAACTGGTACGTCACCTTGAATTTGAGCTTCCCCTGGCGCCAGGAGTCCGGATAGGCGTCCTTGGTGACGCCGGCCGCACGCTCGTTGATGAGCATCGACTTCTCGAAGTTGAGAAGCTCCGGCTCCTCGCGCCTTTTGTGCTTCCACCAGGAGTCGAAGTGCGCCCCGGACACGATGTGTTCGGGCAGCCGCTGGTCGTAGAAATCGAACAGCGTCTCGTCGTCCACCAGGATGTCGCGCCGCCGGGCGCGGTGTTCCAGCTCCTCGACCTCGCCCAGCAGTTTGCGGTTGTCGTGGAAGAACTGGTGGTGGGTGCGCCAGTCGCCCTCCACCAGGGCGTTGCGGATGAACAGGTCCCGGCAGGTCTCCGGGTCGATCCGGCCGTAGTTGACCTTCCGCTGGGCGACGATGGGCACGCCGTAGAGGGTGACCCTCTCGTACGCCATCACGGCCGCCTGCTTCTGCTCCCAGTGCGGCTCGCTGTAGGTGCGCTTGACCAGGTGCTCGGCGAGCGGCTCGATCCACTCCGGCTCGATCTTCGCGTTGACCCGCGCCCACAGCCGCGAGGTCTCCACCAGCTCGGCCGACATGATCCAGCGCGGCGGCTTCTTGAAGAGCGCCGAGCCGGGGAAGACGGCGAACTTGGCACTGCGCGCGCCCAGATACTCGTTCTTGTCGGTGTCCTTCAGGCCGACGTGCGACAGCAGCCCCGCCAGCAGCGAGGTGTGGATGCGGTCCGGGGACGCGTCCTGGTCGGACATCTGGATGCCCATGGTCTTCGCGACCGCGCGGAGCTGGCTGTAGATGTCCTGCCATTCGCGTATGCGCAGGTAGTTCAGGAACTCCTGGCGGCACATCCGGCGGAACGCGGAGGAGGACAGCTCCTTCTGCCGCTCCCTGATGTACTTCCACAAGTTGAGGAAGGCCAGGAAGTCGCTTCCCTCGTCCTTGAAGCGCGCGTGCTGCTGGTCGGCCTGCTGCTGCTTGTCGGAGGGCCGCTCGCGCGGGTCCTGGATGGACAGCGCGGCCGCGATCACCATCACCTCGCGGACGCAGCCGTTGCGGTCGGCCTCCAGGACCATCCGCGCCAGCCGGGGGTCCACGGGCAGCTGGGCCAGCTTGCGCCCGACCGGGGTGAGCCGCTTGCGCGGGTCCTTCTGGGCGCCGTCCAGCGCGTGCAGCTCCTCCAGCAGCTGCACGCCGTCCTTGATGTTGCGCCGGTCCGGCGGGTCGATGAACGGGAACTTCTCGATGTCCCCGAGCCCGGCGGCGGTCATCTGGAGAATGACGGAGGCCAGGTTGGTCCGCAGGATCTCGGCGTCGGTGAACTCCGGGCGGGTCAGGAAGTCGTCCTCGGAGTACAGCCGGATGCAGATGCCGTCGCTGGTGCGGCCGCAGCGGCCCTTGCGCTGGTTGGCGCTGGCCTGGGAGACCGGCTCGATGGGCAGCCGCTGCACCTTGGTGCGGTGGCTGTAGCGGGAGATCCGGGCGGTGCCCGGGTCGATCACGTACCGGATGCCGGGGACGGTGAGCGAGGTCTCCGCCACGTTCGTCGCCAGCACGATCCGGCGCCCGGTGTGGCGCTGGAAGACCCGGTGCTGCTCGGCGTGCGACAGCCGCGCGTACAGCGGCAGCACCTCGGTCGCCCGGAGCTGCTTCTTGTTCAGCGCGTCGGCGGTGTCCCGGATCTCCCGCTCCCCGGAGAGGAAGACCAGGATGTCGCCCGGGCCCTCCGCCTGAAGCTCGTCCACGGCGTCGCAGATGGCGGTGATCTGGTCCCGGTCGCTGTCCTCGCCGCCCTCCTCCAGCAGCGGGCGGTAGCGCACCTCGACCGGGTACGTACGCCCGCTGACCTCGACGATCGGCGCGTCGCCGAAATGGCGGGAGAAGCGCTCGGGGTCGATGGTCGCGGAAGTGATCACGACCTTGAGGTCGGGGCGGCGGGGCAGCAGCTGGGCCAGGTAGCCGAGCAGGAAGTCGATGTTGAGGCTGCGCTCATGGGCCTCGTCGATGATGATCGTGTCGTACTGGCGCAGCTCGCGGTCGGTCTGGATCTCGGCCAGCAGGATGCCGTCCGTCATCAGCTTGACGTGGGTGTCCGGGCTCACCTGATCGGTGAAGCGGACCTTCCAGCCGACCGACTCGCCCAGCGGCGACCGCAGCTCCTCGGCGATGCGCTCGGCGACCGTACGGGCCGCGATGCGGCGCGGCTGGGTATGGCCGATCAGGCCCTTGACGCCGCGCCCCAGCTCCAGGCAGATCTTGGGGATCTGGGTGGTCTTGCCGGAGCCGGTCTCGCCCGCGACGATCACGACCTGGTGGTCGCGGACCGCCGCGAGGATGTCGTCCTTCTTCTGGCTGACCGGCAGCTCTTCGGGGTAGGTGACGGCGGGCACGGCGGCGCGGCGGCCCTCGACCCGCAGCTCGGCCCGCTCTATCTCGTCGGCGATTTCGCCCAGCACGGCCGCGCGGGCCTCGGGCTTGCGGATCCGGCGCGCGCCGTCGAGCCGGCGGCCCAGCCGCTGCTGGTCGCGCAGCATCAGCTCGGGCAGCCGCTCCAGCAGGGCGGTCAGGGCGGGGGCAGGCGATGTGGACATACGGGCTCCAGGATCTCACCTCCCGAAAACGACTGGCGAACGATTTCTGTCCGGTGTTGTCCAGAGCACGCCGGGAGGTATATCCGAGTTGTCCGTTCTAGCGTGACCTCATGGGCAATGAGGCGAGCGACGACAGGGCCGAGGGCGGGGGCGAGCGGTCGGAGGGCGGTGGGGCCGAACGGGCCGACGGTGGGAGTGGCGGGGCCGAACGGTCCGAGGGCGAGCGACAGGACCAACAGGACCAACAGGACCAACAGGACCAACAGGACCGACGGGGCCGACGGGGCCGACGGGGCCGGCCGTCGTGGTGGTCGGCTTTCAGACACTCCCCGTTCTTCTCCGCCACCGTCGTCGTGCTGATCATCTCGGCGGGCGCGGGGCTCTTCGCCGGCTCGTACACCTACGCCTTCGCCAACCCCACCCCGCACCGCATCCCCACCGCCGTCGTGCTCCCCGACCACGGCACCCCTACCGAGAAGGCCTTCGTCGACGGCATGGAGAAGGCCCTGCACACCTCGCTCCGGCTGCATCTCTACCCCACCTACCCGCGCGCCCGGGAGGCCGTCGAGGAGCAGACCGTCTTCGCGGTGCTGCGGGCGCGCGGACGCGGGGTCGCGCTGGACGTCTCCGGTGCGTCGGGGGCCTCGGTGGCCCAGGTGCTGACCGAGGCCGCGCCGAAGGTGGGCCGGGCACTCGGGGTGCCGGTCCTCGTCAGGGACGTGAACCCACTCCAGCCGGGCGACCCCCGCGGGCTCGCGATCTTCTACATCTCGCTCGCCGCCGTGGTCATCGGCTTCATCGGCGCCATCCAGCTCAGCGTCCACGCCCGCGCCCTGGAGCCGGGGGAGCGGATCGCCTTCACCGTCGCCTACGCGCTGCTCGGCGGCTTCACGATCGCGGCGACCGTGGACTGGGGGCTCGGCGCGCTCGACCTGCCCTTCCTGGAGTCCTGGATGATCCTGGCCCTGACCATGTTCACCTCAGGCATGGTCTTCTCCATGTTCAACGTCCTCTTCGGACGATGGGCGCTCATCCCCACCTGGGGCCTGATGGTGCTCCTCGGCAACCCCTCCTCGGGCGGCGCGGTCTCCTGGCCCCTGCTGCCCTCCCTCCTCGGCCACATCGGCCGCTGGCTCCCCCCGGGCGGCTCGGTCAACGCCCAGCACACCGCCGTCTACTTCCGCGGCCACCAGCACGCCTTCCCCTTCCTCGTGCTGGCCGCCTGGGCCCTGCTGGGCTGCGCCGTCTTCTGGACCTGGCGCCACCGCCACCCCGGCGGCCGCGAGACCCCCCTCCGCCGCCCCGAACGCTGACCCCCGACTCCGCCACTCCGCCACTCGGAGCAGTCCCGGTTGTCGGCCGGCCCGGGATCGATTGTCCTGAGGACATGCTCAAGGGCTTCAAGAACTTCCTGATGCGCGGTGACGTCATCGTCGCCGCGGTGGGGCTGATCATCGCCCTGGCGTTCTCCACCCTGATCGTGGCGTTCACCGACAACGTCATCAACCCGATCATCGCCCGCGCCCAGGGCGGCAGCTCCGCCGGCCTCGGCTGGCAGCTCGGCCAGTCCGGGAACAAGGCCACCTACCTCAACATCGGCGCCTTCATCTCCGCCCTGATCTACTTCGTCATCTTCATGGCGGTGGTCTACTTCCTGATCGTCCTGCCCTACAAGGCCATCCAGTCCCGCCGCGGCATGACCGTCTTCGGCGAGCCGACCCCCGTCAAGACCTGCCCCGCCTGCCTGGCCGCCGACCTCCCGGAAGCCGCCTCCAAGTGCCGCTACTGCGGCACCGCCCAACCCACGGCCCCCGCGACGGGACCGGGCAGCGGGCCGAGCGGACCCTGACCGGCGAGCCATTGGCGTCACGGCTGGCGTCAGCCGAGGAGTAGTAAGCGCCTCGTACCGCTTCACGCTCTCAAGCTCGGGAACATCGTCATGGGGTCACGGCGCGGACCAGGAGCGTTCCGATATGCCCAGGCTGCGGTGCGTCGAGGATCTGCGCCTTGGCCGTGGCGAAGCCGGCCCGGGTGAGCAGGCGCTCCCACACGGCCGGACGGTACAGGCAACGAAGAAGCCCCCTCCGGGTGACCCTGGAGGGGGCTTCGCCCTGGTGAGGGCTGCGGTGGCTGGGGCCGGGGTCGAACCGGCGACCTTCCGCTTTTCAGGCGGACGCTCGTACCAACTGAGCTACCCAGCCGCAGCGGTCCTGACGGGATTTGAACCCGCGGCCTCCACCTTGACAGGGTGGCGAGCACTCCAAACTGCTCCACAGGACCTAGCTCGTGCGAGAACCAGTCTCGCACATGGTGTTGCGTGCCCCCAACGGGATTCGAACCCGTGCTACCGCCTTGAAAGGGCGGCGTCCTGGGCCACTAGACGATGAGGGCTGATGGCCCACCTGGAGCGCCTTCCGGCGCCGTCGGGGACGTGAGAAGCATATGGGATGCCGGGGAGGTTCGCCAAAACGGTTTTGGAAGGGCCGGGCGCCGGGCGCGCCCGTGGGCTGTTCTCGGCCGGGAGGGGGCGGCTGACCTCGGCTTTCGCGGCGCCGAGTCCGCCGAGGCCGTTTTCGTTCCAGGCCTGCGGCCGGTGCGTGTCGCGGTCCAGGTAGACGCCGACGGCCGTCGGCTCGGCGGCGACCGGGTGGCAGGCGAGGTCGAGGGCGAGGTCGACTGGCCGTCCTCTGGGCGCGGATCCCGGCGGCGAGTTGGCGGCCGGCGCGGCGTTAGGCGGGGTCGCCCCCCGGCGGCGACCGAGTGGTCCGGGGTGCACTGCGGGTCGCCGACGCCCGCGATGCGCGGCGCTGCCGCATGCCGGGGCCCGGCCGGTACGGATCCGCGCCACGGTCGTCCCCGATCCCCGGCCGGTACGGATCTGCGCCACGGTCGTCCCCTTCCGGGGCCCGCTGCCGGACAATGGCCACGTGCTGGAGATGACGCGCGAGGAGTTCGAGGAACTGGTCGCCGAGGCCCTGGACCGGATCCCGCCGGAGCTGACGCGGCTGATGGACAACGTCGCGGTGTTCGTGGAGGACGAGCCGCCGGCGGACGGTCCGCAGCTGCTCGGGCTCTACGAGGGGACGCCGCTGACCGACCGGGGCGAGTGGTACGCGGGCGTGCTGCCGGACCGGATCACCGTCTATCGCGGGCCGACGCTGCGGATGTGCGAGACGCGCGAGGACGTGGTCGAGGAGACGGAGGTCACCGTGGTGCACGAGATCGCGCACCACTTCGGGATCGACGACGAACGGCTGCACGCGCTCGGCTACGGCTGATACGGCCGGCGGCCGCGCTCGGCTACGGCTGATACGGCCGCGGCCGGCGGCAGCGGGTAGCTACGACTGAAACGGCTGCGGCCTGCGGCCTCCCGGCGGCCGTTCCGGGCGGCGTTTATCACGCGGCGCGCGTCTCTGGGCCCGGGCGTGTCCTGGGCGGGGCGGGTTCAGTTGGGCAGGGCGTCCGTACCCCCGCGCCCTGGAGGCCTGCCCGCATGCCCGGATCGCCCGCTCCCCGCTCCGTCCGCCCCGCCCGCCGCCCCGGGGCCTCCCGGGTCTCCCGGGCCTCCCGGGCGCCCAGGGTCGCCCGGGCGACCCGCGTCCTGCGGGGGCCCTGCGCGGTGGCGGCCCTCCTCGCCGCGGCCGTGGCCCTGGCGGGCTGCACGAGCGTCTCCGAGGGTCCGAAGCGACCGGGGTCGCGCCACACCGCCCCGCACCGGGACGGGGCGGCGGAGCCCGGAGGCGTGGCGAACGCGGACGCCAGGGCGCGTACGTACCCGGACGGCGATCAGGGGGACGACGGCAAGAACGGCAGGGACGGGAAGGACGGCAAGGACGGGAAGCGGGCGAAGGACAAGAAGGGGAAGAAGGGCGAGAAGGGGGACAAGGAGGCGAAGGGGTCGGCCTCGGCCTCCGCGCCGGGCGAAGCCGAGCCCTCCCCGGCCAAGCCCCCGAAGGGCGGGCAGGGCCCGCACCGGCCGGTGCCGTCCGCGCCCTCGTCGCCGTCCCAGGGCGGGCCCTCCACCGCGGCCCCCTCGGACCCGGCGCCGGGCACCCAGGAGCCGCCGCGGCCGACCACCTCCGCGCCGGACTCCCCGCCCGCTTCCCCGGCGCCCGACGAGGAGGAGGACGACTGACGCCGGCCCGCCGGGCGCCCGACCGGCACGGGCCGCGTGGCGGATTTGCTCTTGGGGGGTGGAAGTGCGTATGGTGGTAGATCGTTTGATCCCATTTGCCCGGCGCCAAACCGAAGAGCGCCGCGTGGCGCGTTCCTTACCTTCCCGTGGCTGACCGCACTGAGGCGGTTTTTTGCGACATCACACGGAGCTTGGGCGCGTGCCGAAACTCCGGAAGGTTTCGCATTTCGCATGTCCGTTGCCACTGACCACGCCGTCATGCCCGCCGCCGACGAGCAGACCGAGCTGACCGAGCAGGCCGAGCGCACCCAGACCGACGAACCCGCCCAGACCGAGCCCCAGACCTCTGCCGAGCAGACCCCCGCCGAGCAGGCCCCCGCCGAGCAGCCGCAGCTCACCTTCGCCGACCTCGGCCTGCCCGAGCAGATCGTCCGCAAGCTGGCGCAGAACGGCGTCACCACGCCCTTCCCGATCCAGGCCGCGACCATCCCGGACGCCCTGGCCGGCAGCGACATCCTCGGCCGTGGCCGCACCGGCTCCGGCAAGACCCTGTCCTTCGGGCTCCCGCTGCTGACCACGCTGGCCGGCGGCCACACCGAGAAGAAGCGCCCCCGCGGCCTCATCCTCACCCCCACCCGTGAGCTCGCCATGCAGGTGAGCGACGCGCTGCAGCCGTACGGCGACGTCCTGGGCCTCAAGCTCAAGGTGGTCTGCGGCGGCACCTCGATGGGCAATCAGATCTACGCGCTGGAGCGCGGGGTAGACATCCTCGTCGCCACCCCGGGCCGGCTGCGCGACATCATCGACCGCGGCGCCGCGTCGCTGGACAAGGTGCAGATCACGGTCCTGGACGAGGCCGACCAGATGGCCGACATGGGCTTCCTGCCCGAGGTCACCGAGATTCTCGACCTGGTGCCGCAGGGCGGCCAGCGGCTGCTCTTCTCCGCGACCCTCGAGAACGAGATCGACACCCTCGTCAAGCGCTACCTGGTCGACCCGATCACCCACGAGGTGGACCCCTCCGCGGGCGCGGTCTCGACCATGACCCACCACGTGCTCGTGGTGAAGCCGAAGGACAAGGCGCCGGTCACCGCCGCCATCGCCGCCCGCAAGGGCCGCACGATCATCTTCGTACGGACCCAGCTCGGCGCCGACCGCGTGGCCGAGCAGCTGCGTGACGCCGGGGTGCGGGCCGAGGCGCTGCACGGCGGCATGACGCAGGGCGCCAGGACCCGGACGCTGGCCGACTTCAAGGACGGCTATGTGAACGTGCTGGTCGCCACGGACGTCGCCGCGCGCGGCATCCACGTCGACGGCATCGACCTCGTCCTGAACGTGGACCCGGCCGGGGACCACAAGGACTATCTGCACCGGTCCGGCCGTACGGCCCGGGCGGGGCAGAGCGGCACCGTCGTCTCGCTGGCGCTGCCGCACCAGCGCCGGCAGATCTTCCGGCTGATGGAGGACGCGGGCGTCGACGCCTCGCGCCACATCGTCGGCGGCGCCGGCGTCTTCGACGAGGACGTGGCGCGCATCACGGGCGCCCGCTCGCTCACCGAGGTGCAGGCCGAGTCGGTGGCGAACGCCGCCAAGCAGGCCGAGCGCGATGTGCAGGAGCTCACCCGCGAGCTGGAGAAGGCGCAGCGGCGGGCGACGGAGCTGCGCGAGGAGGCCGACCGGCTGACCGCGCGTGCGGCGCGGGAGCGTGGCGAGCAGGTGGCGCCGGCGCAGCCGACCGCCGCCGTGGAGGCCGAGGCGGGCGCCCCGGCGCCGGAGGCCCCGGCCGACGGCTCCGCGGACGTCGTGGTGCCCGCGCAGCGCTCGGCCGAACCCGTGGTGGCCGAGGCCGACGCCCCCGCGGCTCCCGTCGCCGCGGCGGAGGCCGACGAGGCGCCGCGCCGCGCTTCGTACGAGCGCCGGGACGACCGGGGCAACTTCGAGCGGCGGGAGCGCCGTGAGGACCGGGACCGTGGCGGCTTCCGGCGTGACGACCGGCGTGACGACCGCCGCGAGGACCGCCCGCGCGGCTCGTACGACCGCCGTGACGACCGGGGCGGCCGTTCCTTCGAGCGTCGTGACGACCGTGGTGGCTTCCGCCGTGACGACCGGCGCGACGACCGGGGTGGCCGCTCGTACGACCGCCGGGACGACCGGGGCGGCTTCGAGCGCCGTGAGCGGCGTGAGGACCGGGACCGTGGCGGCTTCCGCCGTGACGACCGTCCGGGCCGCTCGTCCGAGCGTCGTGACGACCGCGGTGGCCGTTCCTTCGAGCGTCGTGACGACCGTGGTGGCTTCCGCCGTGACGACCGCCGTGACGACCGTCCTGGCCGCCCGTTCGAGCGCCGCGACCACAACCACCGGGGCGGTGACCGTCCGTTCGGCCGCGACCGCCGTGACGACCGTCCGGGCCGCCGCGACGACCACCGGCCCGGCAACTCCGGCGGCCGGTCCTACGAGCGCTCCTACGACCGCTCGCACGACCGGTCCCACGACCGGTCCTTCGACCGCCGCGCCGACAAGCCGCGCTGGAAGCGCAACGGCTGACGGCCGCCGATCCGTCGGCTAGAGGCTGACGGAGAGGCCTGCCGATCGGCCTGATGAGGGGCCGTGCAACACCCGGTTGTTGCACGGCCTTTCGACCTCCTGGGGTATTGGCTCGGGTCTTCGCCCCCGGCCGAGCTATGCTGCGGGGGTGCGGGTCATTAGCTCAATTGGCAGAGCAGTGGACTTTTAATCCATTGGTTCAGGGTTCGAGCCCCTGATGACCCACGTGGCGAACCGCAGGTGTGCACCGCTGACCTGCGGTTTTCGTCGTTTTTAGATCATGGTGTCACCCACCTGCGCCCGAGCGGATGCCGTCTCCTGCCCCTCCGCTCAGGCTGATCTTGCTGCTTCGAGCCATCCGGAATCCAGCAAGGCGTAAGGAGACACCTCGTGCGACTCGTGACAACACTCCGCGGTCTCGTCCCGGTCATGATGGTGGCGGCGTCGGTGTGGGGGGTCCCCGCGTCGGCCGCGGCCGGGGGGCATGGCGGCGGGGGCGGCGGCGGGCACGGCCACGGCGACGAGCTTGCCCATCACCATGCCCATGACGGCGGACACGACCGCCGCCAGGACGGCCGCCGCCAGGACGACCGCCGCCACGGCGACCATCGCCACGGCGAAGGCGAGGGCGGGGGCGAGGGCGGCGGTGGTGGTGGCGGCGAGGGCGGCGGCGGGAATCAGCCCGATGTGGCCTGCGGGGACGTCGGCGCGCTGATCAGCGCCATCACCGACGCCAACAACGCGGGGTCGGGGTCGATCACGCTCGCGTCGAACTGTGTCTACAGCCTCACCGGCCCGGCGGTGACCCCCGGGACGAACGGGCCCGACGGGCTGCCGGTGATCACCGGCAATGTGACCCTCAGCGGGTCCGACACGACCATCACCCGGGCTTCGGGCACCGCGTTCCGCATCGCGGAGGTCGCTCCCGGGGGGACCCTGGACCTCTACGGCATCACGATCTCCAACGGATCGGCGACCACCGGGCCCGCGGGGCTCAACGGGGGCGGCATCCTCGACGCGGGAACGCTGAGGCTGACCTCGAGCGCGGTCACCGGGAACACCGCGAGCAACCTCGGCGGCGGCATCGAGGTCGCGAACAACGCCTCCCTGACGCTCAACTCCAGTCAGGTGAACGGCAACACCGGGGGCGACGGCGGCGGCGTGCACATCAACACGGGGGGCTCGCTGACGGCGCTCGGCAGCCAGATCTCCAACAACACTGCCAACGGCTCGGGCGGCGGGATCTCCAACTTCGGAAACGTGACGCTCACGTCGGTGGAACTGCGGGGCAATCGTGCCATCAACTTCGAGGGCGGTGCGATCACGACGAACGGCGGCGATTTCACCATGAATTCGGTGATCATCGACGGTAATAGCTCAGGAAGTCATGGAGGTGGTATCGCCAACTTCGGAAGCCAGCTGCTGATGCAGTCCGTAGCCCTGACCAACAACACCGCCGGGGGGAACGGCGGGGGCCTGTACAACGCCTCGGGAACCGCTCAGCTCATCGGCGACCAGGTGACCGGCAACACGGCAGGCGGCGGCCAGGGCGGTGGCATTTTCGTGGCCGGCGGCACGGTGACACTGACCGGGACCACCGTCTCCGGCAACATTCCGGACAACTGCGTTCCCGGCCTCCCCGGCTGCTGACGCGGCTCGGCCTCGGGAGCGGGCCTGGGGAGCGGCCTCGCGTGAGCGCGGCCCCCGACAGAGAACTCTGCCGGGGGCCGCGCTCATCGACCGGGGAGGTCATCGGCCGGGGAGGTGGTGCCGTGATCCCGCTCGGGCGGGCACACGGCACCTGCCCCATCAGTAGCCGTAGCCGCGCTGCGACTTCTTGTTGCTCTTCTTGCCGTGGTTCTCGTTCTTGTTCTCGTTCTTCGCGTTCTCGGCGAGAGCGATGTTGGTGCAGGGGCGGCCGATGTTGATGTCACCGGTCGGGCCCACGTTGCCCGTGGTGGCGATGGGGCCGGTGCGAACGTCGCAGTCGTTGCTCTGGATCGCCGCGGCGGAGTTGGTGAAGTTGGTGCAGGCGCTGCCCGCGGTGATGTCACCGGTGCCCGACACGCTGCCCGTGCTGGGGATCGCGCCGGTGGCGGTGTCACAGTCGTTGCGCTGGATGGCGCCGCCGGAGCCGAACAGATGGTGCCTCCATTTAGGGTCTCCGCGAATTCCGCAGACGCATTAACAACGAAGGCAATTGACCAAGGAACCGGTATCGGTCGCAGCTTCACCCGTCCGTCGCAGTAAGGATATCTTTTCCTTTATTGACCTGAATGCATGAACGCGGCCCCCGGCAGACAACTTCGCCGGGGGCCGTGCTCATCGACCGGGGAGGTGGTGCCGTGATCCCGCTCGGGCGGGCACATGGCACCTGCTACATCAGTAGCGGTGGCCGCGGTGGTGCGACTTCTTGTTGTTCTTCTTGTTGCTCTTCTTGCCCTTGTTCTCGTTCTTGTGCTTGTTTTCCTCGTGCATGTTCTCGCCGAGGGCGATGTTGGTGCAGGGGCGGCCCACGTTGATGTCACCGGTCGGCGACGGGTTGCCCGTCGTGGCGATGGGGCCGGTGGTGACGTCGCAGTCGTTGCTCTGGGCCACCGCACCGGAGGTGGTGAAGTTGGTGCAGTCGCTGCCGACGTTGACCTCACCGGTCGAGGACACGCTGCCGGTCGTGGCGATCGCGCCGGTGGTGGTGTCACACGAGTTGCTCTGAATGGCGCCGCCGGAGCCGAACAGGGGACCGAAGCCGTGAGCGCTCGCGCCCCCCGCGGTGCCGATGACCATCGCGCCGGCCGCTCGGCCATGAGAGCGGCCTTCTTGCCAATCTGCATTGGTGGGTGCCTCCATTTAGGTTCTCCGCGAATTCCGCAGACGGCTTGACAACGAAGGCAATTGGCGAAGGATCCGGTGCCGGGCGCAGCTTCACCCGTCCGCCGCAGTAAGGCTATCTTCGCCTGATTCCGTGCCGTTCGGCTCCGAAATGGCAAGGCCCCCGGCGGGAGATGCCGCCGGGGGCCTTCGCGAAGCTGTCAGTATCTCAACGCCCTGAGCGCTTCCCGCTCTTGCCGTCGCCGTCACCGGCCCCCGACATGTTGACGCAGTTGGTTTCCTGGGTGATCTTGGGCCCGGGGGCGAGCGGGGAGATGGTGATGTCCCCGATGGTGGACCTGGTGTCGCACTTGTTGCTCTGAAGCAACGCACCGCCGGTCTTGCTGTAGTTGATGCAGTTGGTCCGGCTGGTGATATCACCTGCCGGAGCGAGGCCCGGGTTGATGGTGATGGATCCGATCGTGGACGTGTGCCGGCAGTGGTTGCTCTGCTCGAGCACTCCCGACTCGCTGTAGTTGAGGCAGTTGGTCTCCGTCGTGATGTCGCCTGCCGGGGCGAGGCCGACAATCCTGATGGGCCCGATGGTGGAGTTCGTGTCGCAGCGGTTTTTCTGGCTGCCTGTCCCTCCCGGCGCGGACTTGGTACCCGAGTCGTTGTCGGTGGCGCCGGCGCTGCCCGCGCCGCCGATGGTCAGCGCACCCACGGCTGCCAGAAGCAACGCCGTCCTCTTGCGCCTGTGCATAAAGCCTCCAAGTGAGTTCTCGACGGTTATCCGCGAACATCTGACTAACGAGGGCAGTCGGTGATGGGTCCCCGAGTCGCCGCACGTCTACCCGTCCGGCGCATTAGGGACATCGTCACTCTGCGTCGGCCGTTCGATTTCCCTGGGCAACGCCAAGGCGGCCCCGGACGGGATGGTGTCCGGGGCCGCGATGGAGGCCAGAGAGGCGCTCACCCTGCTTTTCTCATTCGGGGTGACGCGGCGGGCGTGGCAGGGGGTCAGCCGCCGTAGCCGCTGCCGCCGTAGCTGCCGCCACGGTGGCCGCTGCCGCTGTAGTTGCCGTTCCCGCTGTAGTTGCCGTTGCCGTTGTCGCTGAGGTTGTTGCTGTAGCCGCTGTTGGTCGAGCGGACGCTGGTGGTGGCCTTCGGGTACGAGATGTTGCTGCAGGCGCTGCCGAGGTGGATGTCGCCCGAGGCGGCGGCTCCGGAGATCGGGGTGATCGCCCCAACAGAGGTGTCACAGTCGTTGCTCTGGTAGGCCGAGCCGCTGTAGTCGACGTTGGTGCAGGGGGCGCCCACGTTGATGTCGCCGCCCGGAGCGAGGACGGAGCCGTGGGTGATGAGGCCGACCTTCGTGTCACAGTCGTTGGACTGGTAGCTGCCACCGCCACCGCCGCCGTAGGCGGACGCGCCACCGGCGCCGACGATCACCATGGTGCCGGCGGCGGCGGCCAAGAGGGCTGCCTTCTTTGCGATGTTCACTTAATTCCTCCGGGTGGGTGTCTGCCGCGAAATCACGGACATCCACGTCAACGAAGAAAATCTGTAAAAGCTTCGGGTTTGCTTTCAGCTTCACTCGTCCGGCATAATTGGTCGCTCTTTCGCTTCGCTCGCCTTGCGCTTCCGCGAAGGGAATACGGGCGATCTGACCCCGGATGGCGGCCGCCCGAGGGGGCTTTTATATGAAATACGAAAGCGAATCTGTCAACCCGAGTCCAGGGCGGAATCACTCATTCCGGGTTGTTCGACCGGCCGAACGAGTGATATATCCGAGCCTCCCGACGCAGCACTGAGTGAGGCACACGCCCACAGACGGCTTCGTCGAACCGCACGCGCGGCCCGTGTTCGCGCCGCTACGGTAAGTGCGCGAGATGTCGCCGGGGGATGGCGAGCGGATGGCCGGGAGGCGGGAGGAGACAGGGATGGGGCACTCACGATCGGGTGCGGGCGGCGGCACGCCGACCGAGCACCTGGAAGGGCTTCTCGCCCGCGCGCAGAACGGCTTCGAGATCGACGAGGCGGTGCTGGGCCAGGCCCGGGACGCCCTGATGCACCAGTCCGAGCTGCGGTCCTGCCGGCAGTGCAACGAGCCCGCCGGCCCGCTCGGCTACAGCACCTACCGGCACATCTTCCTGCTCCCCGACGGCAGCAGCCTCCTGCTGTGGGAGCTGGAGCACAACACCGGCCCCGACCGCGCCCCGCTGTTCGAGCTGTACGCCGACGAGGAAGCCCTCGCCCTGGCCGAGCGCCGGGTCCACGAGCGGATCGGCGGCGCCCGCTGGGACGAGCTGGAGGGGTTACCCCTGTGGCTGCCCGAGCAACTGCTGCAGTCCGTCGCGCCGGTGGGCACCTCCCGCGCGTACGTCTCCGACAACTCGGCCGACCACGCCCGCCGCGTCCTGCGCCGCGCGGAGAACCCCGACCGCCCCGGCGCCGACACCGAGCAGCTGCTCGCCACCGCCTTCGCCCACGACATCGCGCTGGCCCCCAAGCCGCGCCGCCGCTCCGGCGGCCCCGACGCCACGTGGTGCCGCTTCTACGAGCACGCCTTCCTGCTGGCCGGCGGAGACGAGATCGTCCTGTGGGAGCTGGAGCACAACCTGACCGCCGACGGGCGGCTGGTGTGCGAGGTGTATCTCGACGAGGTCTCCGCCGAACTGGCGGCGGACCGCCACGCCCGCGCTCTCGGCGTCGACCTCTGACGCCCCCTTCCGCCGCCCCGGCGCCCCCTCCCGCCGCACCCACCTGGCCGACACCGGCTCGCCCGACACCCCGTCACCCGCGAGCCTGAGGAGAAGGGCGCGGCCCGGCGTACGGGACGGCGCGGCGTACGAGACGGCGCGTACGAGACGGCGCGCACCGGCCGGATCCGCCGGCCGGAGCCGCCGGCCGGGGCCGCCGGGCGGAGCGGGCCGGGGAAGCGGGCCAGGGAAGCGGGAGCGACCGGTGCGGGTGCGAGGGAGCAGGGCGCGTACGGACGCCCGTACGGACCCGCGCGGCGAAGGGCGCCCGGCGCGGCGTACGAGACCCGCGCGGCGTACGGGCCCGCACGAGCCCCGGCGCGCGAGACCGCGCGCGGACGCGCCCCGCGCGGGGGACGAGGCGCCCGAGGGCATGCCCAGCCCCCGCTTCGCGTCCTGGCTCCCCGCCATCCTCATCGTGGGCGGGGTCGTCTACGACATCAGCAGCCCGCCGCCCTACACCGCCGCGCCCTTCTTCGCCGCCGCCCCGCTGGTCGCCGCCCCCCCTCTATCCGCTGCGGCTGACCGCCCTCACCGGGGCCCTCGCCGTCACCGCCGCCTGCCTGCTGGCCGAGCTGCACGGCGTCCGGGACTGGGCCCAGTCGGCCACCGAGATCGCCACCGTCGTGACGGTCGCCCTGCTGGCACTCCTCATCAGCCACGTCGTCCGCCGCGGCGGCAGGCGGCTGGCCTCGGCCCGCGGCATCGCGGAGGCGGCCCAGCGCGCCGTGCTTCCCGTGCCGCCGGCCCGGCTCGCCGGCCTGGACGTCGCGGCCCGGTATGTGGCGGCGGAGCAGGACGCCGCGATCGGCGGCGACCTGTACGCCGTGCAGGACACCCCGCACGGCGTACGGATGCTCATCGGCGACGTACGGGGCAAGGGGCTGGGGGCGGTCGAGGTGGTCGCGATCACCGTCGGCGCCTTCCGGGAGGCCGCCGAGCAGGAGGCGACGCTGGAGGGGCTCGCGCTCCGGCTGGAGCGGGCGCTGCAGCGCGAGCGGGCCCGGCGGGCCGACTTCGAGCAGACCGAGGGGTTCATCACGGCGGTGCTGGCCGAGATCCCGCGCGGCGACTCCCTGCTCCGCCTGATCAACAGGGGCCACCCCGCGCCGCTCCTGCTGCACGCGGACGGCTCGGTGCGCTCCGCCGAGCCCGAGGTGCCGGCGCTGCCGCTGGGGATGGGCGACCTCGGGGCCTGGCCGGACCGAGTGGAGGAGCTGCCCTTCGCGGAGGGGGTGACGCTGCTGCTGTTCACCGACGGGGTGAGCGAGGCACGCGACGCGCAGGGCACCTTCTACGACCCGGAGGCCCGGCTGCGCGGCCGCCGCTTCGCCACCCCGGTGGAGCTGCTCGACGCCCTGGTGGCGGATGTGGAACGGCACACGGGCGGCGGGACCACGGACGACATGGCGCTGCTGGCGCTGCGCCGGGCGCCGGTGACGTCCGGCGCCGTACCCGAACACGCTCCGTAGGACACGCTCCGTAGTAGAGCGTGATCGTTTCGGGTAACAATTGACACACGATCAACCCGAGGGCGTTTCTGAGCGTGCTCACGACACCACTGACTCGCCCTCGTTTGCCCGGAGTTGGGCGCTAAGTTCACCTCAAAGGTTCCTCTGATTCCCCGGAACAGCTTGGAATCACGTCACGGCTTCTATTAACGTTCGATAACGCAGCGCGGTCGTCACCGCCGCCGCAAGAGGCGGCACCGTGCGCCGTCGCCGAATCCCGCACGCACAGCAGCAGCACAGCGACAAGCAACACCAAGGGAACCGGGGAACCACCAACCTTGGGGTGAATCGGGTCGAACTTGACCCGTAGGAGACCTTCCTGCTCCGAACCCGTCAGCTAACCCGGTAGGCGAGAGGGAAGGAAAGGAGTGCGCCCGCGTGGCGTCCAACAGGTCTGCCCTTGAAGAAGCCCCGTCCCGCACATCCGGTGCCGGAGCGGGGACAGCCACCCGCTACGGCTCCTGGTTCGAACCGGCCGCCGAGGCGAAGGCCGACCGGGACACCGAGACGTGGGAGGAGTGGAATCCCACCGAGGAGTCCATAGCCCCCGTGCGCGGCCGGCACCGCGTCCCCAAGCAGCGCGGCGGCACGATGGCGCGCAGCGGCGCCGTCCTCGGCGTCGGCGTGATCGCGGCCGTCGGCGCGGGCGGAATGGCCAGCGCCAAGGACCGCCCCAAGGCCCCCATCTCCATGCCGGACCTCGGCCACATCGCCGGCCAGGTCAAGGAGGCCCTCCCCGACGCCGCGGACCTGCCCGGCATCGGCTCGCTGATCTCCGACTCCGGCTCGGACTCCGACGGCCCCGCCACCTCCGCGGCCCCCCTCTCCCAGGCCGGCCTGACCACCGAGGACCAGGCCAACGGCGCCACCGACGCGGGCGAGGCGCTGCGCGCCCGCATCCTGCAGCAGGCCGAGAACCAGCAGAACGCCGCCGACGAGTCGCAGCGCCAGGCCGCGGCGCGGGCCGCCGCCCAGAAGGCCGCCGACGCGGCGGCCGAGCGGCAGTCCGACATCGACGCGAAGAAGAAGGCCGCCGAGGCGGAGGCCAAGCGGAAGGCCGAGGAGGCGGCCCGCAAGAAGGCCGAGGCCGAGCGGCTGGCCAAGCTCGCCGCCCAGTACACCCTCCCCGTCGCCTCCTACACCCTGACCGCGTCCTTCGGCCAGGCGGGCGACATGTGGTCGGCCGACCACACAGGCCAGGACTTCGCCGCCCCGACCGGCACCCCGGTCAAGGCGGTCCACGGCGGCACCATCACCTCGGCCGGGTGGGCCGGTTCGTACGGCTACCGCATCGTGCTCAAGCTCGAGGACGGCACCGAGATCTGGTACTGCCACCTGTCCTCGATGGTCCGTACGTCGGGCTCGGTGACGACCGGCGAGGTGATCGGACGCGTCGGCGCCACGGGCAATGTGACCGGCCCGCACCTCCACCTGGAGGTCCGGCCGGGCGGCGGCGGCCCGATCAACCCGATGCCCTGGCTCCGCGACCACGGACTGACCCCATGACCGGTGACCGTCACCTCGTGCCCGGTGACCTCCCGACCGGGTGACTTCCCGACCGGGTGACCTCCCGGACCTCCCGACCGGGTGACCGGCCCGGCCCCGAAACCCCGGCGGCCCTGGCGCTCTCTCCCCCCTTGACGCCAGGGCCGTCGGTCTTTTCACGAGGCCTGGTACCACGAGGCCTGGTTTCACGGGCGCTTGGCCCGCGCGTTTACGGGATCTTGGGGGAGTGGAGGCCACGACGGGGGAATACGCCCCTCCGCCCCCGCGCTGAAACAACGTATGGCTGACACCACACAGACCCCGCAGTCCCCGCAGACCACCCAGCCCGGCCACCGCAAGCGGATCGGCGGCCTGTCCGTCCACCCGCTCTCGCTCGGCGGGAACGTCTTCGGCTGGACGGCGGACGAGGCCGAGTCCTTCGCCGTGCTCGACGCCTACGCGGCGGCGGGCGGCAACTTCATCGACACCGCGGACGTCTACTCCGCCTGGGTGCCGGGCAACTCGGGCGGGGAGTCCGAGACCATCATCGGCGACTGGCTCGCCTCCCGCGGCAACCGCGCCGACATCGTCCTCGCCACCAAGGTCGGCGCCGGCGTCCCCAACCCCCGCGGTCTGTCCGCCGCGGCCGTCAAGGCGGGCGTCGACGAGTCCCTGAAGCGCCTGCGCACCGACTACATCGACCTGTACTACACCCACTACGACGACCCTTCGGTGCCGATCGAGGAGATCATCTCCACGCTGGACGAGCTGGTGAAGGCGGGCAAGGTCCGCGAGATCGCGGCCTCCAACATCTCCGCCGAGCGCCTGGAGGCGGCCCTGGACTTCTCCGCGAAGGAGAACCTGGCCCGCTACGTGGCCCTCCAGCCGCACTACAACCTGGTCTCCCGCGACACCTTCGAGGGCGAGCTGGCCGAGGTCGCCGCCCGCCACGGCGTGGCGACCGTCCCGTACTACGCCCTCGCCTCCGGCTTCCTCACCGGCAAGTACCGCCCCGGCGCCACCATCGACAGCGCCCGCGCCCAGGGCGCGGGCAAGTACCTGGACACCGAGCGCGGCCAGAAGGTCCTCGCCGCCCTGGACGACGTGGCCGCCAACCACGGCGCCGAGCACGCGACCGTCGCCCTGGCCTGGCTGGCGGCCCAGCCCACCGTCGTCGCGCCGATCGCCAGCGCGCGCACGGTGGACCAGCTGCCGGCGCTGCTGGCGGTGGCCGACCTGGAGCTGACGAAGGAGGAGCTGGCGCTGCTGACGTCGGCGTCGGAGTGACTCCGGGGGCGGTGAACCCGTTGCGGTGAGCCCTTCGCTGTGACTCCTTTGCGGTGAGTATGGGACAACGCCGACGCCACGGCGTGTCGCTGTCCCGAACTCACCGCAAAACGCGGCGGGGAGGGCACCAGGCCCTCCCCGCCGCGCAACGTTTCAGGTGTGTTCTAGGCCGCGGCCCGGCCGCTCCGCCGGTCGGCGGCGGCCCAGGACGCTGCGGCGACCCCGCCGGCCACGGTGAGGACCGAGGGCCAGGCCCCGAGCTTCTTGGCGAGCGGATGCGACCCGGCGAAGGCCGCGACGTACAGCCCACTCAGCACCGCCGCCGTCCCAGTCCCCGCCTTCTGCTTCCAGCCACGCGCGGCCACCACCCCGGCCGCCGCCAGCGCCACCCCGCCCAGCTGCCGCTTCTTGGTCCAGCGCGCCACCCCGTACCCGCCGACGAGCCCGCCCGCGGCCACCACACCTGCCGGAATTCCGGCCATGACCTCTTACCTCCACTGTGAGGGTGCCTACTCCCTCGACCCTATGCCCGGCCCGGCGGCCGTACGCTCCGGTGGGGTCATGATCGGGCACCGACTCTGCAACAGCCCCGCTACCTGCTCACGATCCAGGTCATCACGGCCTGAGACCCGCCCCCGCCGGAGAGCCGGGTCCCGAAGGCCCCGCCGCCGTCGGAGGTGTAGCTGTTCATGCCGTTGGCCGCGGCGCCGAACACCAGCCGGGCCGTGTGCCCGTTGCGCCAGCTCGCGTCACAGCTGCCGGCCGTGTACTCGACGAACCCCGCGACCCCCTTGTACGACCCCTCCCGCGCCTGCGCCTTGAACACGCCGTCCTGCCCCTTGGCCAGCGTCACCGGAGGACGCGCGACGAACTGCCCCGAGCTCAGCCCGTAATCGCTGCGCGTAAGCCGACACCCCGTCCCATTGCGCACCCGCACCTCAACGCCGCGGGCCTGCTCACCCTCCCCCCGCACACCCCCACCCCCCACGGCCTGCGCCGAAGCACCCACGGCCGGCACCCCGACCACCACCCCGGTCACCACCCCTGTCACCACGGCTGCGACCCAACGCGACAGTGGCCTCATGACGGTCCTACCTTTCTTGATGTGGGTCTGAACTGGTCATTCGTAAGATCGGTGGGGCCCGGGGGTCCCGGGTATGGCTGCCATGACGTCGCCGTTTGGATGGCTCAGGAGACTTGGCCGCCCGGGCCCCGCGACGACTCGACCGCTAATTGGAAGACGCGACGCGATCGCTGTGTAGGACAACGTCGGCGAGGTCGTCTGCTGGGTTCATGTACGACGAGCTGGCGGAGGTGGCCGTGCCCGAGATCTGGGCCGGAGTGGACATCGGCAAGGAACATCACCACTGCGTGGTGATCGACGCCCAGGGCAAGCGGCTGCTGTCGCGTCGGGTACTGAACGATGAGGCTGAGCGGGCCCGCCGCCGGGCCAACGTCCTGTGGGCCATGATCCGCGACGGAGCGTGCTACCAAGCCACACCACCAGTCACGGCAGCGGCTTGACAACGTCATTGGAAAGTCTCCTCTTCTAGGCACGAGTGATCACCACCATGCCCACAACCACCCCGCCCCCAGCCGCACCGACACGTCCACCTCCCCCGCCCGGCGGTCACCCACCAGCGGCAGCCCGCACCCACGCCCCCGTGCCACCCGCCCCTGCCCCTACGCTCGGCGCATGGGCGTATCCCTCTACTACCAAGCGCGCCGCTCGACGCCGCCGACCGAAGCCGAGGCCACCGAGGTGGCCCGCATCGCCGCCGCCCACCAGGCGTCTTTCCCGTATGAGGACGAGGAGAGCCTGTACCTCTACGGGGATGATGGCCGCGACCCGGACGAGATCCTTGCCGGATCCACCAAGCTCCCCCTCGCCCCCGACCGCCTCCTGCCGGTCACCACCCATGTCCTCGCCTCCGTGACCGACCTCCGCCGGGCCCTGCCGGACGCGGAGTGGCGGGTGCACATCGACGACGTGGACATCCCGTGGGACGGGGACGAGGGCTACGCCCTGCCTGGCACGCGCGCTTAGCGCTTCCTCAGCGCTGCCCGCGCCGAATAGCCACGACGAACTCACCCCAGGCGCACGCCGAAAACGCGAGCACGGCCCGCTCCGGGTCCTTGGAGTCCCGTACGGCTGCCCCACCGTCGGCGAGTTCGGCCACCTCGACGCAGTTGCCCCCACTTCCGTTGCTGTAGCTGCTCTTCCGCCACTGGAGGGGCGATATGTGAGTCATCAACGCAGTCCTTGTGCCGCTTGTCTGATCAGGTCGCTCGACCGCTGAGGACTCAAGGACAGCGCACGTAGATTGTCAAACGCCTTGCCGTAGAGAGCGATCTCTTCCGGACGCTCCAGGTACACCGCGTCCGTCAGGCCGTCGCGGTACACCATGTCGGGATCCTCCTGATCCGGGAAGCCCAAGATCGTGAAAGCGCCGACAGCGGGGTAGGTGCCGGCGTCGAACGGCAGCACCTGGAGCGTCACGTTCTTCAACTGCGCCGCTTCCAGCAAGCGTTCGAGCTGCCCACGCATGATGTCGGCGTTGCCGATGGTGTGCCGCAGCACGCTTTCGTGCACGATCGCCCACAGGTCGAGAGGCGCCGCGCTCGTCAGGAGGGCCTGCCGCTCCATCCGTACGCTGATCATGCGCTCGACATCGTCGGGGTCCTGAGCAGGCGCCGCGAGATGCAGTTCCCGTGCGTAGTCCGCCGTCTGCAGCAGACCGGGCACGAACTCGCACTCGTACGTCCGCAACCCCGAGGCGGCCTGCTCCAGCCCGACGTAGACCGAAAACCACGAGGGCACGGCGCTGCCGTACGCATGCCACCACCCGCGCGTCTTGGACTGCTTGGCCAGGTCCTTGAGGAGTTCACGGAGCTCATCGGGGGTTCCGTAGAACCGGCAGAGCGCATCGACGTCCGAAGGCTGGACGCGACCTTGGCCGGTCTCCAGGCGGTTGACCTTGGAGCCGCTCCAGTCCAACTCCTTGCCCACCTGGTTGCAGGTGAGCTGGTGCTCCTCGCGGAGCTTCTTGAGCTCGATGGCCAGGCGGCGACGTCGGGCAGTGGGCGATCCGGGCACGTGAACTCCTCGTGTGGAAAAGATTGTTCAGTCTTGTCGGATGGATAGGGACCCGCCAGTCACTCATTCGAGCGAATCCCTCCGTGCACATTGCACGGCGAGATGTGCAGTGCCATGCTCTCACTCGTAGTAACCAGGGGCCACCACGCGATCGCACGTCGTGATCGCTGCAGGGCGACGCGAACACGAGGGGTTGAAAGATGGCCATCGAGCACTGCATGCCGAGGAAGGCGTGGCACTTTCCCTTCCTGGCGGAACCCGGTGAAGTCCCCGCCCTCCGGCGCGGCGTGCGTGCTCACCTGGCGCGCTGGGGCCTGCCCGACCTCATCGACGCCGCGTTGATCTGCGTCAGCGAACTCGTCACGAATGTCATCGTCCACGTCGGCGCCGGCACACCCACGACGATGGCCGTCTCCATGAACGGCACCTACCTGCGCATCGAGGTTCACGACCCCGACCGCGGAGCCCTGCCCACCCTCCTGGCCGCGTCCTCCACGTCGGAGTCCGGCCGAGGGCTGGCCCTGGTCATGGCGGTAACGGACCGGTGGGGCGTGATGCCGACCGACGCCGGCAAGACCACCTGGTGCGAGATCGCCACGCCGCTGTGCCGGGAGGATGCGCATCTGGACGGGCCTCAAGTCCACCGCGCGGAGGCTCTGCTCACCCTCTACGGCGGAACGGCGCCCGGCACGGGCTCCTCGCCGCAACTCGGACGCGCCATCGCGGAAGAGGCGGCGATCGCCTTGATCGCGGACCTCCTCCACTGGTTCCGCGCCCACGGCCAGGACCCGGACACGGCCCTGGACCGCGCCCAGCTGCACTTCGAAGCCGAGGTGGGAGCAGCCGGATGAACCGGAGACCGTACGCGCCCCCGGGTTGACATGCTGTGCAGGGCGGCTGATTGAAGCTGGAAGGCCGGCTCGGTCCGGAGCAGCACTGGGGCCGCCGCTACCGAAGTGGGGTCGCCCGCGTTTCGTCGCACATCCGGGCTCTCACTGCTGGCTTCTGGTACAGGGACAATTCCGGCACTCGCCAGCGCTCGCTGACCGCTATGCTCACTGATCCCTTGCAATCGATCGCCTAAGCGCGACCCGCTTCCCGGGGTCGAACGGCTGCGAGGAAGTCCCCCCAAGCGCGAGCGGAGAAAGCGAGCACGGCCCGCTCCGGATCCTTCGAGTCCCGTAGGGCGATGCCGCCCGGCCGGAAGGCGGCTTCGACGCATTCGGTCTGTCCGGCGCCGCTGTACGAGGACTTGAACCAGGCATCATCGGCGCCCGCGACGGGCGCTTCTCGCGCCAGTGCCGGCCCGGGCTCGTGGCGGCACGACTGCTCCGGTTCTGCCGTGGCCACCTCGTTGATCGAGATCCTGACGGCGCAGGGGGTGGGGTTCACGACGATGGCGGACCCGCCCTCGACATGATGGAGCGTCACGGTCGCCGGGTGGCCCTTCTCCACCTCGAAGGTGTACTCGATGCGTGCCGGTTCGGACATGAGGTGGACCCTTCTGGTCAGGGCGACGCCGTTTGACGGCACGGGAGTTGGTGCCGTGTGCCCGAACCACGGTAGCAGCCCTCTCGAACATCTCGTCAACCTACATTTGACGTGCCAGGGCATGTCAAATAACCTCGGTGACCCATTGGAGGGCGGGGACGGGGAGGTTCGGTGAGTGAGCTCGACTCCTTCGGAGCTTGGCTGGAGCGACAGCTTCGGCGGAGCAGGGTCAGCCAGGCGGAGCTGGCTGCGGCCTTGAACATGACGCGAGCCGGGGTGTCGGCGTGGGTCAACAACCGGGCCATGCCGCGAGCAGACAAGCTCCGCTCGATAGAGGAGTTCTTCGGCCTTCTGCCCGGGGCAGCCACGTCTCTCCAGGATGCCGAGAAGCGGGCTGTGCAGCGCATCTGGTACCACCGACGTGCCCACCCGGACGGAGGGAGGGAGTTCGGCAATGCTGCCGCCTTCGCCTTCGAAGCCGACCTGGCGACACTCGCCCGGGAGGCAACCCAGAACAGCCTCGACGAGGGGCTGGATCCCACGCGTCCCGTCCGGGTGCGGTACACGCTGCACGAGTTGAGCGGCGACCAGCTGCGGACGTTCAAGGACCACCTGCAGTGGGACGACCTGGAACCACACCTTCGCGCAGCGGCCCGTCACCGTCAGAAGGTGGCACGAGTACTTGCCGAGGGCCTTCGCGAACTCGACGAGACCGACAGCCTGTTGCTTCTACGGATCGACGACTACAACGCCGCTGGACTGACCGGCCCCGAATACGACGACGGCAGGTTCGCGGCAGTCGTGCGGCGGCAGTTGGACAGTCGCAAGGCCGAGGGGCGCCCTGCGGGCGGGTCGTTCGGATTGGGCAAGGCGACTCTGTGGGCAAACAGCCGCCTGGGTCTGGTCCTGATGAACAGCACTCTCTCGGAGCCATACGAAGGCCACCATGAACGGCGCATGATTGGGCGCCTGGACCTGCCGTGGCGACGTGTGGACGGCGAGCCGTTCGCCGGTCCCGCCTGGCTCGGTGAGCCGGACGAGACCCCAGGGTTCAGAAGAGTGGCCCGGTCATGGTGGGCGGACGAGGAGACGGCCCGTGCTTTGCACTTGGAGCGTGACAGCCAGGAGCCGGGCACGTCCTTTTTGATCGTCGGCGCTCATGACATGAGCAATGAGGGAGAGCCCGGTCGGCCCGATCTCCTCGCCATGCACACCAAGTTGGTTGTGGCATTGGCCGACAACTTCTGGGCCGCTATGACCGCTGGTGAGAACAGGCCTCCCCTGCTGCAGGCCTCGGTCGCGGCATTGCGCAACGGCGAGGTGGTGATCCCCGAGCAGCGTGTGGAGCCCAGCGAGTACTTTCCGGCTCATGTCAGGGCGTTGAAGGCGTATCTGGACGGCGTGACCGTCGACAGGCTCACGGCGGTGGATCAAGTGGCACTGGCCCGAGTCCCTCTCTTGGTCCCACCGTTGCGCGGCACCGGGGACAAGGCGGTCGAGCACCGAGCCGTGTTGCTGGTTACCCCGGCTGACCATGGAGATCGGGACCCCGGCAAGATCGTTTATATGCGCGGGAGCCGGATGACGGTCATGAAACGCCGTCCCCGCGAGGTCCCTTTGGGCACGGATCCCTTCCAGGCCATTCTTCTGGCCGGCTATGCCACCGGCGAGGAAGGCCCGGAGGTTGCGGCGGCGGAGGCGTTCCTGCGGGCATCGGAGCCGCCTGAGCACGACAGGTGGGACAGAACCGAGGAACTCGCGGTCGTCTACGCTCGGGGCGCACTGACCCGTCCCAGGACCTTCCGAGCCGATGTGGACGCCGCATTGCGGGAAATCGTCGGACGCCGCGAGGTGCAAGCCAAGGGGGGCCCGTCGGTACTGCGGGAACTTCTCCAGTTGGACACCGCGGTCGGAGCACGCCGTGGTGAGGGATACCCCACCGTTCGTCACATCGAGGGGGCGATCGACGACACGGGAGCCTGGAGAGTGCATATCGAGCTGCGCATTCCGCGACGGGACGATCCCTGGTTGCTGGCACCCGTCGCCTGGTTCCACGGACAGGAAGGCGGGAAGGCCACGATCACCTGGGCGGAACTCGCGGCGGTGGAGAACTGTGAGATCGACGGAGAGAATGTGCGGGTCTCTCCTGGCGTGGGCAGTGCATCGTTCGCCGGCATCACGGAAGTGAGCAGCCACTTGGTCCCGGCCGGTTGGGCGCGTCTCGCCGTGGACGTCCGGCGAGCGAGAGGGGCGAGGACATGAAGACCCTAATGCCCTACCCCACGGTTGTCGGCGATATAGATGTGACAATCGAGAAGGTCGCGCTCGACGGGCGGGATCTTCCCTACTCGATGATCTCGCGGAACGAGCGTGTGGTCGCCTTGCACGAGGTCGAGCGGGCCGAGTGGGAAGAGGCAAGGATCGCGCTGCGCGTCTCACTTCCGGAGCGGGAGATCGAGGCGGGCCCGTGGACCGATGTTGTCTGTGTCGCGATACTCACCGAGGGAGCGACCAACGCTCGACTGGCCCGCCCGCTTCGGAAGAGGACGGATGGGGCATGGGTCGGCAGCGTCCCGGTGTCGCGAACCCTGCATCGTACTCGCGCATCCCTCACCGTGAGCGTCGTTGGCACTGTAGGAGGTGTGGCCGGTCGAGTGATCGGCGCTGCTGACGCAGCGTGGGTGATCGACCTCACTGCCCGGGCCCCGGAGCGCAAGAAGGAACTGAATATCGTCGAGATCGACTTCGCGGCCAGTGACGAGGAGTGGTTGATCAAGTTGAAGGAATCTCCCTGGCTGGTGGACACGAGCGGGGAGATGCCGACCGTCTATCTCAACACCGGCTTCGAAGGCCTCGCACCGCTGTTGAACGGCGCGAGGAGTGAGATGGAGAAGAGCGCACGAGGGCTGGTGGCGTCCCAAATCGCCGGCGACGCCTGGACGGCCATGTTCCATGCGGCCGTGAGCGATCTGGAGATCGGCGACGACGGGACCCCTCAAGTCCCCTCCGGGTGGCGCGAATCGGTGTTGCGGCAGATGCTGCCGGATGTGATCCCCGGGGCATCATTGGCCGATGCCTTGCTCGAGGTGCATGAGCGCCGTACCGACGGTCAGGGCTGGTCGGCATTGCAGACATATATTCATCACGCAGCGGCCAAGCGCGCCCGCATACCGAAGTACGTCAGAACTGCCGTTCGCGCACTCGATCGAGCGGAGGACTCGGAGCGGTGAACCGGACTCCCCCTGCACTTCCAGAGGTTCTCGCCCTGCTGCCCACCACAGCGGCAACGCAACACTTGACTCGGGGCGTGCTGACCGGCCAAGAGGATCCGCCCAGGGTCGCCCTCCAGCGTGCCAGTAAGCCCATTGGCGCATCCGCCGCGCGGTGGCACACCGCGCCGGTGAGGGAACTGGTCGAAGAGGCCATGCGGCGGTTCGCCGATGCGCGCACCCGAGCCGACGCCTGGCTGGCTCCACGCCTGCACGCCACCCTGCGTATGACTCGAGCCGAAGCAGCCGACCCGGAACTCTGGAATTTCATGTCCTTGGTGGTGGCGCCGGACTACGTGGTCTGGCGTCACACAGGGGCGGTCACGTCGACTACCTCCAGGCCGACCGCGCCGGCGGACCGGTTCGTGGGGGTCGCCCACAAACATGCCTTCGCAAGACTGTGGTGGGCCGCGGAAATGTTCCGGGACGGTGAGGACTACAGGAGCGCGGAATTCGCCTGCGGGAACCAGGACGTGCTCCATACGGCTCTCAGGCTCAATGCGATCGATCACCGGCCGACAGCACTGGCGCTTCTCCAGGTCCTTGCGAACCTGGCGGCGCGCAAGGTCTCTCACCTCGGTGATCACGTCAATGCTCTGGCAAGCGAAATAAACATCGTCCGGAGCACCTTGATGTATGACGTCATCGCGCCCGTGGAACCACCCGACACCGATGCTGTTCTCGAATGGATCGCAGAGGCGGAAACGGCTCCGCCCGTTCCGCTGAACTCACTTCCGGACGGACCGAGGGACGGAAGAGTCCCCAAAACCTCGGTGGACGCATTGGTGAAAATCTTCGAAAAGGTCCACGAGGAGTCTCCCCACCTTCGCCGCAGAGCAGCGACCGTTGACAACGCCGGTGCCGGAGTCAGCCTCGCAAAGCCTGGTATATGACCCCTGCCAGTGCCCGCGACAGGCCGACCGGCACCGCATTCCCGATCTGACGCCCGATCTGGATCTTGCTGCCGCACCATTTGAACGATTCCGGGAAGCCCTGGATGAGCGCAGCCTCGTAGTGGGTGATGGGGCGCCATGCGAAGGGGTGCAGATAGCGACCCTTTTCCGGCTTGTAGAATTCCGTTCGGATGGTTACCGATGGTCGATCCCAATACATGCGTCCCATGACGTCGTGGGAGCCGCTTCGGTGGGCCAGCCAGTTCGGGGTCGACAGTTCCGGCGGGAGGTCGTGTCTGTTACCGCCCCTGGGAATCGCCTTGTAGCGAGCCAGGGAGACGTCTGTAGGCGTCCGCCCGAAATGCAAATCCGTGGTCCTGAAAGTGCCTGGCAGGCTGAAGTCCTTCAGTCCAAGGGGATTACAGCTCCCTTGGGGGAGCTCGGTGGTGGTGGGGGTTACCAACGAACGAGAGAAAACTGCGGGACCGACTGCCACCCAAGGTTTTTTGGATTCGATGCCGGGCAACGTTGTCCCCATGGTTTCCGGGGCCTTGGCGTGGCTGGGCTCGGGGTAGCGGAGCCCATTGAGGTATTCAAGCTCTCGGCGGACCCCTATCACGATGGTTCGGCGTCGCGATTGCGGTACACCGTAGTCCGCCGCATTGAGGAGGGAGTACTCGACGAGCTTGTAGTCGCGCAAGTCGCCGTTGGGCTTCTCCGTGGCGGCGTACAGCGCCTCGAACTCGGCGGATCTCAAGAATCGATCAACATTCTCAATGATGAAAATCTTGGGTTCGATTTCGTTGACAACCCGCATGTACTCGCGCCACAGCTTGTTCCGGGGGTCGTTGACGTCCCCCAGCCCGAGCCCGGAGAAGCCCTGGCACGGAGGGCCGCCAAGGATGACGTCGGCCTTGATGTCGTGGTCGCGAGGTTGCCAGTCCTCGATGTCGCCGGCGTGGATGTGATGCAAGCCGCCGGCCTCGTCGGCGAAGTTGGCGGCGTAGGTGGAGGCCGCAGCCAAGTCGTGTTCGACCGCTGCAACCGATCGGAAGACCGGAGTCGTCCCGCCGGGGGTGCGGAACGATCGGAAACCTTCCGTGAAGCCCCCGCATCCCGCAAAGAGATCAACTACGTTGATCGGTTCCGGGGCTTCCTGGCTGTTCATGACGGTGAGTTTAGCCGGCCGCCGGGAGTGGTCACGAACATGCCTGGTGATCGGCTGGAAGGCGCCTTCGGAAAGCCGGCAAATCGCACTCAACTGCTCCCTGCCTGCGTCTTCACTCCAAGGGCCCGAGCGATGCAGTGTCCTACAGCCTCGGCCACCGGTGGCGGCGACGCATGGCCCACCTGGCGGTACACGGAGGTTTTCCGGCCGAAGAACCGCCACTCGTCAGGGAAGGACTGGAGCATCGCGACCTGACGAACATTGAGCTTGGGCATGGCGTCCACGGGGAAGTCGGGGCCCGGCACACCGTCTCCGATGCTGTTGCCGTTGACGCCCAACCTCGCCCAAGCGCGCTTCGAGCCCGTCGGTCCGAGATCGGCTCCGCCTCTGAAGGCGGAACCACCGACGATGGCCGGCGCAGGCTCGCTCGCTCCTCTTGCCCATGCGGAGGCTCCGGGCCAGCCGTCACGGGCCATGGACGCTTCCAACAGCTCGCCGACGGTGGGTGGAGGTTCCGTCGAGTGCACAGGCCACTCGAAGCGACTGAATTCCGGGTCACGCATGGCCACCAGAAACCCCTGTCTGCGGTGCTGCGGGACGCCGAAATCGGCCGCATCGAGCACGCGCCACTCGACCTCGTATCCCACGTCGGCGAGATTGTCGACGATCCAGGACCTGATGCTCTCGAATTTGTCCGAGGTGACAAGGTCGGGCACGTTCTCGAGCAGGACGGCACGTGGCTGCACCGAGTGGGTGAGCCACACCGCTGCCTCCAGGAGCTTGCGCTCCGTGTCGCTCTCGCGGCGCTGAACCGTCGCTGCGGACTTGACGCGTGGCAGACCACCCGCAAGTAGGTCGACGTCATAGACGGACGGGTGTTCTTCCGGATCGAAGTCGATGACGTCCGCGCGCAGCACTTCCCAACTCGGGCGATTCAGCTTCAGCGTCTTGCAGGAGTTCTCGTCGGTCTCGATCAGCATGACCGGATCGAAGCCCGCTCGTTCCAGCCCCAATGCCTGGCCACCTGCTCCCGCGCAGATTTCGAGGGAGGAGAGTCGTGGTGAGGTCAATGCGGCTTTCTCCTTGCGGTAATGGTGGCGGTGTGGTGATCTACTGGGCCGAAGCCGCCCAGGTCATTTTTTGACAACGGGCGCGCCCGCGCTCAGGTCGCGTCGATGATCGCCTCGTCCTCCTGAGCGGAGTCGATGGTTGTGAACCGTACGACTTTCTCGTCCTGGCCGTGTGCGGCAGCGGGGGCGACGAAGGCGAAGGCCATGACCAATCCTCTGAGGTCGGCCTCACCCGTTGCCGTGACAGTAGGGCGTTGCTCAAGCACCGGATACAAGGTGATCACGCCTCGCCGGCGCGCCACATGCTTTTCCGTGTTGGGATCGTTGCTGTGGGGGAGTGATCCGGCAATTCGCATGGCGACTGCTCGATGCTTGGGGTCGCTGATGGCCCCGAACAGTGGGTAACGTTCCTGCCGCCGTTTCCGGCTGAACCAGGACAACGATCGCTTGTGTGTCCCCAGCGGGATGCGTTGTACGGACGAGGAGTGCTGAGGGGCGACCACCAACCAGTCGTCGACCTCCCGACGGTTCTCTGAGATCGCCTCCAAATAAGCGAGGCTCGGGGCGAAATGCTGCCCGTGCCATTTCAGGGAGCGGAAGACGGCGAGAGCGTCCTCCGGGGTCAGTTGACCGGTGAAGGCGTCGAATCCGTGAGTGATGCCGGTGTCTGCGTTGTGGAACGAGAAATGCGTCGTGGTGTCCGACAGGCGGTCCAGCACCGGAATCCACAGATTGGTGTTGTGGCGCAGGGCAGCGGTTTGGTTCTCCGCCGGATATGCGGTGGGCTCCGACCACTGGCCCGGAGACCTGACCTCGACCAGGCGAGCGTTGTACATTTTGTTACGACTAGTCGGCTTCAATTTCGGGAAGTGCTGGGAAACCAAAGGAGGTACCTGTGCCGGTGTCACCTGAGGTTTACCGTTCACCATGACCGAGTACTGCTCGAGTTGCGCCCGGAAGCTTTCCTCGTCACGGCAGATCCCCTCGAAGGCTTCGTAGAGGTCGATTTCTTGTGGGCGGAGCCCGCCGGACGACTCGTTGCGGCCGATCCACAGACGGACCAGGTCCCGGTAGCCCCTGCGGAATCCGAACCATCGACCCATCTGCATCATTGTGGATGCATTGCCCGCCCGACGGCGATAGTAGGTGACGGTCAGGCCCTCGACGGTGAACCCCCGGGACAGTTTCTGCCCGCCGATGAGAATCTTCCAGATGGCCCGGCGGTCGAAGTCTGCTTCGCCCCTCTCGATGTCCTTGTCGCCGTTGACCACGATGACCGGTCGGTCGTCGGCGCCGATGCGGGCCCAAGCCGGTCCGATGTACGGAGCCAGGTCGTCATAGGAGCCGGGGACCGCGAACCCGTCGGCTCGGACGCGGGAGACGGGGAGGAGGTCGGACTCGAAGAGTTCACGCAGCCGCTCCCGGCCGGAGGGACCGGTGTAGCCGCCCTCGTCCCACAGGCGCAGCAGCCTTCCCCGCAGCTCGCTGTGTTCTGCTGTCAGCCGGGACTCGTGCACCAGCATGGTGTGGTGGCGGAAGTGGTTCTCGTCCACCCGCGGATCCTCGGCCTCCCGGTAGATCTTCATTGCTCCGGTGAGGACGAACATGTCCAGGGCCTTGCGCAGGCTGATGTCGTCCTCTTCTTCGATGGAGCCACCGATCTCACGGACGTAGGCTTTCTCGTTCGAGTTCGCGAACGTGCGTTCCTGCGGCGGAATCTTCGAGTCGAGGTCGTGGAAATCCTGAACTCCCATGTAGCCGTCCGGTCGGCGAAGGGAGATAAGAAAATCCTTGGGGAAGATGTCCCTGGTGTCGCTGGGGTCGATGAATACGTTGGCGAACGGCGTCGCCGTGTAGCCGACGTACTGGGCCCGAGGGAGAAGCCCCAACAGTTCCGAGAGCTTCTGGTTGATGGCTGTACGGTCCGGGCCGTCGCTTCTGTTGGGGTTGGCGGTGTTCGGGGACGCCTCATCGGACTCGTCGTCGATGATCAAGGCCGGGATTTCGCCGAGAAGCCCCTTGATCTTCTCCAGGTCCTTGACCAGCTTGGCGAGCACAGTCTTGTTCTTCTTGACCACCATCAGGCGGGCGGCGGCGTGGTCCAGGTTGCGTGGGTCGTAGAGGGGGAGCCCCTTCTCCCGCTTCTCGATCTGGAGTGCGCGGATGCCTTGAGCCAACGACTTGTAGTCGTTGGCTCGTGTGGTGAGCCGTTCGACATCGAAGGCGCCGAGTTCTGATGGCATCCCACCGTGGGACAGGAATTTGTTGCGCAGCCATGCGGTGTCGTCCGCATAGTCGGAATCGACCTCATTGCCGGCCCCGCGCAGGATGTTCTCCCGACCCACCAACTCCATGTCGAGGCGGCGTTGGGTCTGCGCACGGAGCAGATTCAGCGTTCCCCCGAGCACGATGACCAGCCGATAGCCGGCGTCGATGGCCTTCGCGATCACACCCGTGAAGTTGGCCGTCTTCCCGGACTGCACGTAGCCGACGACCAACCCCTTCGACTGGTAGGCCTCGGACGACGTGGGGTCCGCCAAGCGCTCGACGACTCGTTCCGCGGCGTCTCCCAGGTCCGCCGTGGTCTCTGGGCTCCATCCCTTCTTCTCTTGCAGGTAGCGTTGGTAAGCGGGCCAATACCAATCGACCCCACGCTGAGTGCCGATACCGCGCCAGGGCTTCCGCTCTTGGCTGATGACGACTGGACCGGCTGTCTTCTGTACCGGGATCTCGGCATCCAGGACCTTGCGGGTCGCGGGTTCGAGGCCGAGCCTGTCGTGGATGGCGGCGCGGCGTTCGTCCGTACGTGGTTCGGTACCGGCGGCCCAAGCGGTCGTCGCGGGCCCGTTTGCGTAGTCCCAGTCAGTGAGCTGAATGCGCCAAGCTCGCTTCAACGCTTCGGCGCCTTCGCCGCCGCAGGTCAAGATGTCCCGGAACGTCGTTTCGGACACGTCGTGCCCAAAAGCCTGCATCTCGGCGTAGAAGGCGACGGCGCGGCCGAGCGGCCCGGGACCGGCTGCTTGCATGCCGGCCAAGGCGGCCTGATGCACCTTGAGAAGTACGTCGGCGTTGGCGTTTTCCGCTGTGCTCATGTGGTGCTTCCTCAAGGGCGGGTGGCTTACGGCAGGAAGAATTCACTCTGGAGTGCTTCAGGTCGTTCGGGGCTGCCCGGCAGCCCTGTCACGTTGATGTTGTAGTCGACCTGGCTTATTCGGGCCGCCGATTCCGGAGGCAGTCCGCGCAGAAGAGAGTGGTCCAAGCGCGGCAAATGCTCGTCGACCTTGAGAACGAGAGGCGCACTGCGGAGCGACCAACGTTCGTCGTCCGTGGGCAGAAAGTCAGCGGTGTCAGGGTGAGATATGGCTGCGAGTCGTTGGTCCAGCATTTCGGCGGCGACGCCTGTAGCGTGTTCTGTGAGCCGCTCCCGGACGGAGGAGACACACTGAGTGAAGGTGCGGCCATGCGCACCGCCTCGGGTGAGCTGCAGAGAAACCAGCCAGAGCGGCCGGTCGGCGCTGGGGGTGAGTTGGGAAAGCCCATGGATGGTGTGGTTGCGCTCTTCCGCCGAGGTGGTCTTGACCTCGATGTCGTAGGACGGCAGACCGAAGTCGTGTTCCTCGCCGTACGACCCTCTCCATGATTCCGCGGCGGTCTGCCATCCGTGCGAGGCAGCGATGGCTGTCAGCATCACCAGCTCGCCCATCAAGCCGATTCGTTTCTCCAGGCTCATGGCCCGCGGCCTGTCCAGAAGTGCACGCCAGGCCTGCACCGTCTCACTGAAAGCTTGATCCGGAGCGCGACCCCGGTCCACGACACGATCGGCGACAGCGCACAGGAGGTCGTGAAAGTCACGCAACAGCTGTCGTTGAGTGGTCCTGAGACGAGCCATGCGCATGCCTTCGTACGCTATCTCTTCGACCCGTATTAATGGGTGTGGTGAGCGCGGCAGCCTCTGACGCGAAGTGAGCTCCAGGTGAAGGGCGATGTCCCGGTCATCCGTCACCACATAGTCGACACGGGGTAGCGCACTTCCACCGAGAGGGATGGTCGTTGCCTGGCCGGCGTGCAGAAAATACTCGATCTGTGACCAGTCGGCTTTGGAATCAGCTGTCATCGTCGACCACCCGCTCCAGTTCACTGCGGGCCGCAGCTACCAGTACCGACTGCCATAGCTGGAGGTTGTCCTTTTCCCGCCGGCCGCTGTACTCCTTCTCGAACACTTCGTGCAACAGCAGGTACATCAACGATTTCAGAAGTGGGGCATCGTTGAGACTGCCGTCGCGCCCGCCCAGGATGGCCTTGCGGTAGTGCTTGTTGAGCACGATGGTTCGCTGCTTGCGGTCCACGTGGAAGAACGATTCGTTGTCCAGCCGATCCCAGCGGACGCTGATCGTGTCCTCATGGGGGAGGAGAGGCAACTCTTCCTCGATGGTTGCTCGTACTTCCGGGGCAATCCCCTTGCCTGGGCCGATCACTGCCTTGCGCGTAACACCTACTCGTCGGCGGGCCTCGCGATAAGCGGAGTCCGCGTCCGAGAGAAACTGGGCGAACTTGGTGCCGGACTCGTCCACCGCTTCCTCGAGTGCCGCCGTGAACTCCGGAGACGTGTCGACCCCTGACTTCTTGACCGTGAGCCTGAAGACATCGCCCAGCTTCTCGGGCAGGTCGATCGCCACGCGAGCAAGAGAAAGGTGCTGCTCGGGCTGGCGGTAGTTGTTCCAGCCGCCGGCCTGGACGAGGCGGTCGTTGCGGTAGAAGTAGAAGCCCTGTCGATCGATCACAGAACCAACGGCCCGGTACTCGTCGAGGTTCGACTTGGGTGGCCAGATGTGTGCGTCGAGCACGACCTGAGAAGCGAGGCTCTCGATGAAGGCGCTGAACCGTCGTGGGTAATCCGCAGCACCAGTGACCGGGTAAGCGAACGGGTCCAGCGGTTCAACACCGAAGTCCAGGTAGACCGTGCCGGTCAGGACGTCCTCCACAGCGATGGTGATGTTGAAGTCCGCGCGGGCCAGGAAGCGATGGAGGTAGAGCCCCAAATGAAGGCCCAGTTTGTTGATCGTGCGCTGTAGATAGCGATCGGTCTGGCCGCTGCCGCCGTGCTTCGGGAAGTCCTTCACCCCATCCCACCGAACGATCGTGCCCTGCCAGGTGATGGGCTTGTCGTAGTAGCGATCGACGAGTCCTTGAGCGAAGTCGGAGTCGACGATGTCACATTGGAACCCCGTTTTGGCGTGCTCCATCAACCAGCGCCGGCCTGCGGCACGGGTGCGTTTGGTGGTGCTCACGACTGTGACGGCGTCGGCATGAGAGAGGGATGCCGACTTCAAGCCGGTACCGAACATGCCGAGAGACTTGGCGTCGTACGACTGGCGACCGCCGATGGTCATGGCGACGTCCAACGCTTCCTCGTCCATCCCCCGACCGTCGTCCACGACAAGGAGGGAGACGAGTTGCTCGCCGTCACGAAGGAAGTGGATGACGACGTCCTTCGCCCCTGCGTCGATCGAGTTGTCGACGAGGTCGGCGATGGCCACCTCGAAGCCGTATCCCTGGCTGCTCAGCGCCTCCATGTACCGGGCGTCCGGGGGTAGGTGCTTGCTACCGGTGGTGGGAACGTCGAACTGCCAGCCTGTCATCATCCGCCTAGAGATCCTGGAGCGCGAGGAGTATGACCACTCACCGTCGCACGATTCGTATGAGCAATGGTGATGGTAGAGCCGAGGAGCGACAAGTGGGTTGGAAGATCTGAAACCAGGCTCTTCCGACACCGGCTTATGAGTGGTGTGGTCTCCTGGCGTCGGCGACAGCGGTAGCCACTCGCTCTGCTACGTCGGATGGGGCCTCGTGCTCCCAGAAGCGCAAAACCGTCCATCCGTCCGTCCTGAGGCGCTCGGTGGTTTCAAGATCGCGAGTGATGTTTCGATTCAGCTTCTGCCGCCACCAGTCGGCGTTCGCCTTCGGGTGGGTCGCATGCTGGGGGCAGCCGTGCCAGAAGCACCCGTCGAGGAAAACAGCGATCTTGAGCCCGGGAAAGGCGATGTCGATTGTTCGGCGGGGAAGCCCTGGGACCGGGCGGTGCAGGCGGTACCGGTGCCCACTCGCGTACAGCAGACGCCGCACAGCCAGCTCCGGCGTGGTGTCCTGGCTGGCCTGGCGGCTCATGCGGGCGGAGACCCCGGGGGAAGACGGTGTGACGGGCACGTGGCCATTGTGCCGGCAGGGTCGGGCGCGATTCCGCTGAGTGGGCTTGACGGCGGCGACTGTGCGCCGTGGCTCAGGATCCGCAGAAGGGGTGCCTGAACAGCGAACCTGGTCACGGCTGGCCCTGCGGGCGCGGGGGCGGGCCGGCCGGGGGCCAGGATGGGTAGGCGTACGGGGTGGGCTGGGCGTAGCCGGGGGGTGGGGCGTACGTGGTGTGGGGGGCGGGCGGCCAGTAGGGCGGGGGCATGGTGGCCGGGTGGGGGCGGGGGACCGGGCGGCGGGGGAGGGGGACGGACAGGGCCGCGTGGGCGAGGGGTGGTTGGGCGGTTTCGCGGTGTTGCCAGAGGCGGTCCAGGAACTCGCGCTCGCGGGTGGTGAAGTCGGGGCCGGCCGTGCCGCGGTAGGCGCGGTGGCGGAGGAGGGCGAGGGAGGTGGCGGTCGCGGTGTAGTCGGCGACGACGCGGGCCGCGGCCGGGCCCTGGGTGCGGCGGGCCAGGTCGCGGGCTATGCCGCGGGCGCGCATGGAGGACAGGGCGATGGGCTCGGGCGGGGTGAGCCAGCCGGCGGCCTGGTAGGCGGGGAGCTGGGTGCGTATGGTGCGCAGCTGGTTGTTGCGGGCCCAGATGACCAGCCAGGTCAGCAGGCCGAAGACCGGGACCATGAAGAGGGCGTAGACGGCGAGGAAGCCGTAGCCGCCGAAGGTGGCGGAGCCGTTCCAGACGCCGTGCAGGACCATGGCGCCCAGCAGGGCGGCGAGGGGGACGAGGGTCCGGCGGGCGCGCTGGTGGTGGGCGGCCGCGGCGGCTATGCCGAAGCCGATGCCGGTGGCGGCCGTGAAGAGGGGGTGGGCGAAGGGGGACATCACCGCGCGGATGAAGAAGGTCGCCGCGGTGGTGGAGCGGATGCCGGAGTAGCCGAACTCCTGGTCGCTGACGAAGGCCGTGCCGAGGTAGAGGATGTTCTCGGTGAAGGCGAAGCCGGTGGCCGTGATGCCGGCGATGACGACGCCGTCGACGATCCCGTGGAAGTCGCGGCGCCGGAAGAGGAAGAGCAGCAGGACGGCGGCGGCCTTGGCGCTCTCCTCGACAACGGGGGCGACGAGGGTGGCGCCCCAGGCGTCGGCGTCGGCCTGGCCGGAGTGTGAGGAGTCGGCGACGGTGCTGATCAGCCACTCGGTGGCGAAGCCGTTGGCGATGATGGCGACGAGGGTGGCGGCGCAGGCGCCCCAGGCGAAGACGAAGAACAGGTTCCGCCAGGGTTGGGGGGCGACGCGGTCCATCCAGCGGAACGCGGCTATCAGCAGGGGTACGGGCAGGATGGCCAGGCCCAGGCCCACCAGGAAGCCCTCGGTGCCGGTCTGCCGGCGGACCAGCGCCAGGATGATCAGCCCGGACAGGGAGAGCAGGACGACCAGCGCCGTGGCGCGCACGGACTTGTTGGCCCACAGCGCGCTCAGCCGGCCGCCCCACGAGGCGCGGGGAGGCGGGTACGGCCAGCCGCCGCCTGTGGCCGGCGGCGCGGACGGGGCGTCGGGCCACGGCTGCTGTCCGTACGCCGTGGCCGGTGGTCCGGGCTGCTGGTGTGGGGGCGGGGACTCGTGCACCTGACGACCCTAACCAACGGGGGAATGGGGGACCGCGGGATTACGCCCAGCCGGCAAAGGGCGCTATGTGTCGCGGCGGCGGAAGATCAGGTCGTGGACGACATGGCCCTTCTCCAACCCCTGGCCCTCGAACTTGGTCAGCGGGCGGAAGTCCGGGCGCGGGCTGTAACCGCCGTCGGGCTGGGTGTTCTCGAAGTGGGGGTCGGCGGTCAGGACCTCGAGCATCTGCTCGGCGTACGGCTCCCAGTCGGTCGCGCAGTGCAGCAGCGCGCCGGGGCGCAGCCGGGTGGCGGCGAGCGCGATGAACTCGGGCTGGATGAGGCGCCGCTTGTGGTGGCGCTTCTTGGGCCAGGGGTCCGGGAAGTAGACGCGCAGCCCGGCGAGGGAGGCGGGCTCCAGCATCTCGCGGAGCAGGATGATCGCGTCGCCGTTGGCCACCCGGATGTTGGAGAGGTTGTTCCGCTCCGCGAGGGCGAGGAGATTGCCCTGGCCGGGGGTGTGGACATCGGCGGCCAGGATGCCGGTGTCGGGGTCGGCGGCGGCCATCTGGGCCGTGGCCTCGCCCATGCCGAAGCCGATCTCCAGGACGACGGGCAGGTCCGGGTCGCCGAACAGCTCCCCGAGGTCGATGCGGGAGAGACCGTCGATGTCCAGGCCCCACTGCCCCCACAGGCGGCGCAGCGCCTCGCCCTGGCCCGGGGTCACCCGCCCGCGCCGGGGGCGGAAGGACCGGATGCGCCGCTCGTGGTGCGAGCCGGCGGGGTCGGCCAGGGGGCCGCCCGGGAACATCGGCTCGGCGCGGTCGCGCGGGGCGGGGACGGCCCGCTCGGCGCGCGGCTCGGGCGCGGTGGGGTTGGGGGCGGGGGTCGGAACGGGAGTCGGGACGGGAGTCGGGACGGGGTTCGCGGCGTGGTTCTCGGACACAGTGCTTCGATTCTACGGGCGGGGCCGGTGCGGGCCTGGCGGGCGGCGGGCGCCGGTGGGGTGGTGGCCTTGGCGGGGGTGGTGGCCTTGGTGGGGGCGGCGGGCGCCGGTGGGTGTGTCGGGCGCCGGTGGCGGTGGCGGCCTCGGTGGGGGCGGCGGGCGAGCGCGGGAGCCGGGGGCGCGGGCGGTGGGGCGTGGCGCGTGAGGGTGATCAGGTGCGGGGCCCTGCGCGTGATCATCGGGCCGGGGACGCGGCCGGGGCCGGGCCCTGGCCCCGTTGCCCTCGGCGTCCCCGGCCGACACTCCGCCCCCCGGCGAGGCCCGTTGCCCTCGGCGTCCCCGGCCGCCACGTCCGGCCCGGCGTCCCCGGCCGACGCCCGCCGACGCCCGCCGGGGCCCCGCCCCGGCGTCACAGCCGCTCCAGCACCCGCCTCGCGACCTCCCGGCCGATCGGCAGGGACGCCGTCGCCGCGGGCGAGGGCGCGTTGAGCACATGGACGATGCGGGGGGACTCCCGGATCAGGAAGTCGTCCACCAGCGTGCCGTCGGGCAGGACCGCCTGGGCGCGCACGCCCGCCGGGGCCGGTATCAGGTCGTCGGCGGTGATGTCGGGCAGCAGGCGGCGGACGGCGTCGGTGAAGGCGCGCTTGGACAGCGAGCGGTGGAGCTCGCCCGCGCCGTAACGCCAGTGGCGGCGGGCTATCCGCCAGGAGCCGCGGTACGCCAGCGTGCCGGCCAGCTCGCGCGGGCGGACCGTGTGCCAGGCGTAGCCCTCCCGGGCGAGGGCGGGCACCGCGTTGGGCCCGATGTGGACGGAGCCGTCCACGCCGCGGGTGAGGTGGACGCCGAGGAAGGGGAAGGCCGGGTCGGGGACGGGGTAGACCAGGCCGCGCACGAGGGAGGAGCGGGCGGGGACCAGCTCGTAGTACTCACCGCGGAAGGGGACGATCCGCATGCCCGGGTCGTCGCCGGCGAGCCGGGCGATCCGGTCGCAGTGCAGTCCCGCGCAGTTGACCAGGGCGCGGGCCCGCAGCACCGCCCCGTCGGCCGTACGGACCGCGACGGCCGACGGGCGCCGCCCGATGGCGCGCACCCCCGCTCCGTACCGCACCGAGGCCCCGGCGTCGCGCGCGAGGCGGGCGAGCCGGGCCGCGACCGCCTTGAAGTCGCAGATGCCGGTCGTGCCGACATGGATGGCGGCCAGGCCGCGCACCCAGGGCTCGCGCTCCTCGAGCTGGGCGGGGCCGAGCTCGCGCACCGGGATGCCGTTTTCCCGGCCGCGCTGGACGAGGGCGTGCAGCCGGGGCAGCTCCGACCGCTCCGTGGCGACGATGAGCTTGCCGGTCACCTCATGGGCGATGCCGTGCTCGGCGCAGAACTTGACCATCTCCGCGGCGCCCTGCACCGCGAACCGGGCCTTGAGGGAGCCGGGGCGGTAGTAGATGCCGCTGTGGATCACGCCGCTGTTCCGCCCGGTCTGGTGGCGGGCGGGACCGGCCTCCTTCTCCAGGACGGTCACGCGGGTGCCGGGCGCGGCGCGCGTGATCGCATACGCCGTCGACAGGCCGACGATCCCGCCCCCGATCACCAGAACATCGCAGTCCAGCGCCCTCACGTCACCACACCTCCCCACACCGCGCACAGTCCACTCACCCGACCGCCGACAACTATCATGACCCGCCCCACTGACAACGCCCCGAAACCCCGGTCGTCGTCCTTGTCGGTCTTGCCAACCTTGTCGGCCTTGTCAGGCTTGTCGATCTCGTCGGCCGCGAGCCGCGAGTGTGCCGCGCGGTCAGGCGATCACGCGGCCCGGTCGGCCCCGGCCGTCACGCCGGGGCCATCAGCAGCGGCCGTGCCCGCTCCCGCAGTTCGGCGACGCGCGGCTCGTCGCGGTAGGCCTCCAGGCGGTGCATCAGGTCCCGTACGTACTCGGTGGTGCGCGCGGAGGAGATGCGGTTGGCGACCTCCACGGCGCGGGTGCCCGCCGCGCAGGCCGCGTCCAGATTGCCGGACTCCAGTTCGGCCACGGCGGACACGACGAGCCGCAGCCCGTGGGAGCGGACGAACTCCTCGGTGGGCCGGGCCAGCGCCTGCTCGGTGAACCGCCGCACCTGGCGCGGCAGCCGCAGGTCGCGGTAGCACTCGGCGGCGTCGGCGGCGAACCGCTCGTGGGAGTAGAAGTCCAGCCAGGAGGGGTCGGGGTCGCCCGACCGGGAGCGCTCCAGCCAGCCCTCGGCGGACTTCAGCGCCGCGCCGCAGGCCGGGCCGTCCCCGGCCTTGGCCTGGGCGCGGGCCTCGACCAGGCGGAAGAAGCTCATGGTGCGGGCGGTGGCCAGGCCGCGGTTGCGCTCCACGGCGGCCTGGGCCAGGTCCACGCCCTCGTCGGCGAAGCCTCTATAGGTGGCCTGAAGGCTCATGGAGGCCAGCACATAGCCGCCGAGCGGGACGTCGGCCGCGGCGCGCGCGAGCCGCAGCGCCTGGATGTAGTAGCGCTGGGCGGCCTCCTGCTGGCCGGTGTCGAAGGCCATCCACCCCGCGAGCCGGGTCAGTTCTGCGGTGGCGCCGAACAGGGAGCGGCCGACCTCGTCGCTGTACGAGCCGAGGAGCAGCGGCGCCGCGTCGACGCGCAGGCACTCGGGGACCATCGACGAACGCCAGTCGCCGCCGCCGTACTTGGAGTCCCAGCGGCGCGCATCCTCGGCGGCCTCACGCAGCTTGGTGACGTCGCTGTGCCCGACGCGCTGGGGTAAACCGTCCACGCCGCCGCCGACTTCGGCGTCCCTCGGCTCGCGCGCGACCGTCGGGTCGGCGGGGGTGATCAGCCAGCGCGACGCCGGTGTGGCGTACGCGCTGACCGCGAAGGATCCGGCCAGGCTGTGCCAGATGCCGCCGCCTCCGCGCCGACCCGCCAGATCCAGCCGGTAGAGCTCGGTCGCCGAGCGGACGGCCTGGCCGACGTCGCGCGGGAAGGCGAGGCCGACCTCGGGCGCCGGATCGGCGTCGGCGAGCCCGATCTCATGGAGTGGTACGGGCCGCCCGAGTTTGCTCCCGATAGCGGCCGCAATCAGATGGGGCGCGGCGCCTTGGGGCACCATGCCCTTGGAGACCCAGCGGGCCACGGACGTCTTGTCGTAGCGAAGCGTCAGGCCACGCTGGGCTCCGAGGTCGTTGACTCTGCGCGCCAGCCCGGCATTGCTGATCCCCGCGAGGGCGAGAACGGTGCCGAGCTTCTCGTTCGGCCCGCGTGGCTCCCTGGACATGCGCACCCCTCGACAGCACCGACGGCCGCCCCGGCATAGGCACGGGGCATTCGTAAACCCAGCGTAGTTCGCCGCATCCCGACCGTTAAGAGGTGGTGTCCCGGATGGCGAGATTCTTGTACGAACGGGCGTGCGGGACGTGACGCGTGCTCCCGTTGTGTGTGGCTGTGCGCCCGTCCGTGCGCTCTGTCTCAGGGTTCGCGGGAACGTTTCGATGGGTCCTGCGTGGGTCGGCCCGCTGTACGGAATCAGTGGGCTGGGGGACGCCGCCGCCTCATTCCCCGCGGGCGGCGGAGCGGTCCGGGAGGCGGATGCCGCCTCCCGGACTGTCGTGCGGCATGTGCCGCATCCAAGTGCCATCCCTCAGTGGCTTACCCCGTCGGGGACTTCGTGGGCCCGTTGGCGAGCCCATGGCGAGCCATCAAGAGCGCCGCGGAAGTTTGGCCGAATAACGCCTGCCACCCACTGCCGTGGCTCCGCGTGGCGCTCGACCGCGGCCGGGCTGCCGTGCCGGACCGGGGAGGGGGAGGCCCGGCGCGGCAGCCCCCTCGCAAGTGCCGGGGGCACGCACCGTATTGACGCCTATGCGCCCTCGTGCGCCCTTGTGCGCCCCGCTCATGGCAGCATGGGCCACGGCGGAGCGGTCCGTCGCGCCGACGGCGGTTCCCTTATGTCGCGTTCCGCGCCCGACAGAACGTGGGCTGGGATGTGGGCGGGGCATGTGCGGGACTTGGCGGGATCACGTCTTGTGATCAACCCTGTTGTTCCTGTGGTCGACTACGGTCAAAGGACATCCAGGAGATCCATGTAGTTGTCCGGTTCGATGCCGAAACCGTCGACGTGCTGTGCATGATGGCACCTACTTTCTTGGCTGCCTTCTCTCTTGGTTGCCTTGTTTGTCCACACCCTGTGGAGGCGCGATGCGGTGGTTGGTGGGGTGGAGCAGTACCGCATCGGGGCCGGACCCCGCGCAGGGCCGCGCGATCCAGCCGGTCGGTGCCCACCTCCTGTGGGCGGACCCCGATCCGCTGTGGGCGGTCGGCGACTGGCGGCCCGACGAGGTACGCGTCGTCCAGGCCGACCCCTTCTCCCGCCTCGCCGTCTTCGGCTGCTGCGGCGCCTCCGACGACGAGCTGCGCGTCGGCCTGTTCGCCGCCCGCGGCGGTGCCCTGCGCCACCTCACCGCCTGGCCCGGCAGCTACACCGCCGTCGCCCAGGTCGGCCGCCGCACCACCATCGTCGGCGACCTGGCCGGCGCCCGGCCCGTCTTCCACACCGACTGGGGCGGCGGCACCGCGTACGCCACCGCCGCCCTGCCGCTCGCCGACCTGATCGAGGCCCAGCTCGACGTCGGCCACCTCGGCGCGCTCCTGGCCTGCCCCGACTCCCCGGAGGCGATGCGCGACGGCACCCCGTACCTGGGCGTCAGACGCGTGCCCCCGGGCCACGCGCTGATCCTGCGCGACGGCGCCCGCGACATCATCGGCTACGAGCCCACCGCCTCGCTCGCCGTCGCCGCGCCCCAAGCCGACCAGGAGCAGGCCGTGGAGGGTGTACGGGACGCCCTCGTGGAGGCCGTACGGGCCAGGCTCACCGCCCCTCGCCACGCCCCCGAGACCGGCGGCGGCCTCGACCCCGGACCGGTCCCCGGCATGGGCCCCGCCGAGCGGCGCGCCGCCCGCGGCGCCCCGGCACCCGGCATCGGCGCCGACCTCTCCGGGGGCAGCGCCTCCGCCACCCTGGCCCTGCTGGCCGCCGGACTCCCCGGCATGCCCGGCACTCTGCCCGGCACCCTGTCCGGCCAGGGCACGGAGGCAGGCCAGCGGCTCCTCGCCGTCACCTTCAACGACCTGGCCACCGCCGGCGGCGCCCGCTCCCGCGAGGCCGAGCTGGAGCGGGCCGGCGCCATCGCCGCGGACCCGCGGCTGCACCACGTCGTGGTCGCCGCGGGCGAGGAGGCGCTCCCGTACGCCGCGCTGGACAGTGGCCCGCTCACCGACGAACCCGGGCCCTCCATCGTCGTCGCCGAGCGCCACCGCCGCCGGCTCGTCGCGGGCAGCGCCGACCACTTCGTCGGCCACGGCGCCCGGCAGGCGCTCGACGCCCACCCCGCGCGCCTGGCCGACCTGCTGCTCGACCGCCGACGCCGCCACCTGCTGCGCCCCGCCACCGCGCTGGCCAAGGCCGACGGGCCCACCGGCCACTCCTTCTTCGTGCCCTTCACCGTCTACCGGGCGGCGCGCAAGCTGGCCCGCACGTCCTACCGGGACGGCGTCGAGGACGCCGCCAGCCGCCTCCTGGAGCGGCGCTTCACCGACGACGGCGGCGGCGCGGCGGGCGGCAAGGGCGGCCGCGGCGTCGTCTCCGCATCCCTCGCCGCGCTCGCCTGGTGCCGGCCCGGCCCCGCCGCGCGCTGGCTCACCGGCGAGGCGCTGGCCGAGGTCTCGCTGCGCCTGGCGGAGGCCGCGGCCCGCCCTGTCACCCTGCGCCGCCCGGGCGAGCGGCGCGCCGACGCGGCCCTGGCCAGGTACGCCGCCGACCACCGGGTGTTCGAGCAGGCCGCCGAGGTGCGCAGCCAGCGCCTGCACGCGCCCTTCCTCGACAACCAGGTCGTACGGGCCTGCCGCGCGCTCCCCGAAACGCTTCGTGTGCAACCCGGGGCGCGCGCGGCCGTGCTGCGCGCGGTCCTCGCCGGAGCGGGCATCCGCGACCTGCCGCCCGGCTGGGGAGCCCCGTCCCACGCCGCCCACGCCGCCGCCGTACGGGCCGGGCTGCGCGCCTGGGTGGGCGAGGTCGTCAGCCTCTTCGACGCCCCGCTGCTGGCCGACGCGGGCCTGGTCGAGGCCCGCGTCGTACGCAAGGCGCTGCGGGCGGCGGCGGAGGGGGAGCGGCTGCCCCTGGACGGGCTGGCCGAACTGGTCTCCACGGAGGTGTGGCTGCGGCGGCTGCTGGCCCGGCGCGGCACCTGCTGGACGGGGACGGCGGCGCCGCGGCAGCGGGCGGTGGCGGGCGGGGTGGTCCCGCGGCTGGGCTTGTAGGGGCGTGGCTGGGCTTGTAGGGGCGTGGCTGGGCTTGTGGGGGCGCGGCGCGGGGCTCGTGGGGTGGGGATGCGCTCGTGGGGGCGGGTTGTGCTTGTGGGGGCGAGGCAGTGCTTGTCGGGGCAGGGGGCGGCGGCGCGGCGCGCCAATTGGTCGTGTGTTCGCATAATTCGATCGACGCCCCGAGGACAATGACCCCGTGCGGTATCTGATCCTCGGCTCGGCCGAAGCTCGCGACGACGACGGGAACCCCCTCCCCCTGGGCGGTCCCCGGCTCCGCGCGCTCCTCACCGCCCTCGCCATGCGCGCCGCACGGCCCGCCCCCGCGCCCGTGGACGTCCTCATCGACGAACTCTGGACCGACGACCCACCCCAGGACGCGCCCGCCGCCCTCCAAGCGCTCGTGGGCCGGCTGCGCAGGGCCATCGGCCGGGATGCGGTGGTCTCCTCGCCCGGGGGCTACCGCCTCGCCACCGCCGGGCCCCAGGACGTCGATCTGCTCCACTTCGAGGCGCTGACGAGGAACGGCACCCGGGCCCTCGACGCCGGAGACCCGGGGACGGCCGCCGAGGTGCTGCGGCAGGCGCTCGCGCTGTGGCGCGGCCCCGCGCTGGCCGACCTGCCGGACCGGGACGCGGCCGCGGCCCGCCCCGAGGCGCTCCGGATGGCCGCGCTGCACCGCCGTATCGACGCCGACCTCGCCCTCGGCCGCGCGGCGGACGTCATACCGGAGCTGCGCGGGCTCGTCGTGGACCACACCCTCGACGAGACCTTCCACGCGCAGCTCATCCGCGCGCTGCACGCGTCGGGCCGTACGGCGGACGCGCTCGCCGCGTACGAGACGGTCCGCCGGACCCTCGCCGACCACCTCGGCGCCGACCCGGGCGCGGACCTCAAGGCGCTGCACGGGCGGCTGCTGTCTGGGGAGCCCGCCCCGCTCCCGGCCGGCGCGGGACCGGCCACCGGCGGCGAGGCGGGGCGCGGCGGCGGGGCGGGGCGGGGCCACCATGGGCCCGCGGCGCCTCTGGGATCCGCGTCGGCCGGTGTGCCGTATCCCGCTCCCGAACCTTCTGGCGCGGCCCACGACAGCGCGAGCGCCCACGACAGCGAGGGCGCCCACGCCGCGCCGGCCCCCGGAGTCGGGCACGCCCGCCCCGCCGCCGAGCAGCCCCCCGGGGTTCAGGCCCTCGCTCCTGAGACGGCCCAGGGACCGGGCTCCGTTCACGGGCGAGCCGCCGCCCACGCCCCGTACCCCGGCCGCGACGACGCGGCGGCGCCGGGAGCGCCGTCCGGCGGCCCCGGCCCCGGGGCGCCATACGGCCGGGACGCGGCCGACGCGGCGTACGAAGCGGCAGCGGCCGCCGCGGCCCACGCGACGGCGCCCCACACCGCGTACGCCCCCCAGGACCCCGAAGCCCCGGGCCCGCGCCGCCCCGGCGGGCCCGCCCACGACGCGCTCCGCCCCGCCCCCGCCGGTCCCCCGCCCGCGCTGTCGCCGAACGGCGGGACCGGGGCGGGCGGGGGGCCGGGCGCCGGCTCCCGTCCGCGCGGCAACCTCCGCCCCCGGCTCACCAGCTTCGTCGGCCGGCAGACCGAGATCGGCGACCTGCGCCGCGACCTGGGCGGCGCCCGCCTGGTCACGCTCACCGGACCCGGCGGGTCCGGCAAGACCCGGCTCTCCGAGGAGACCGCCGCGACCGTCGCGGCCGCCTACCCGGACGGGGTGTGGGTGGCCGAGCTCGCCAAGCTCGACCATGCCGCCGCCGTCCCCGGGGCCGTGCTGAGCGCCGTCGGCGACCGCGAGAGCCGCCTGCTCGCGACCGGCCTCGAAGGGCGGAAGGGCGGGGCGGACGGCGCCGACCCGACCGCGCGCCTCGTCGAGCTCTGCGCCCACCGCCGCCTGCTGCTCCTGCTCGACAACTGCGAGCACGTCATCGACGCCGCCGCACGGCTGGCCGAGACCCTCCTCGCCCACTGCCCCGGGGTGACCGTGCTGGCCACCAGCCGGGAGCCGCTGGGCGTGCCCGGCGAGACCGTACGGCCCGTGGAGCCGCTCCGGCCCGTGCCCGCCCACCAGCTGTTCGCCGAGCGCGCGGCGGCCACCCTGCCGGGCTTCGACCCGGCGAGGGATCCGGAGACGCCGGCGGCCGTCGCGGAGATCTGCCGCCGGCTGGACGGCCTGCCGCTGGCGATCGAGCTGGCCGCCGCGCGGCTGCGGATGCTGACCGCCCGGCAGATCGCGGACCGGCTCGACGACCGCTTCCGGCTGCTGACCAGCGGCAGCCGGACGCTCCTGCCGCGCCAGCAGACGCTGCGGGCCGTCGTCGACTGGTCCTGGGAGCTGCTCGACGAGCGGGAGCGCACCGTGCTGCGCCGGGCGTCGGTGTTCGCGGGCGGGTGGAGCCTGAGCGCGGCGGAGGCGGTGTGCGCGGACGCCTCGCCCGCCGCCGACCCGGGCGTCGGCACGGCGGCGTACGAGGGGGCGGCGGGGCCCGGCGTGGCGTACGACCAGGCAACCCAGGACGGCGCAGCCCACGACGGGGGAGCCCACGGGGGCGCGCCCCATGCAGGCGCGCCCCGAGCCGGCGTACGCGCGTCCGCGCACCCCACCGCGTCCGCGCACCCCAACGCGTCCGGCGATCCGGGCGCGTCCGGCGCCCGCCCCCGTACCCACATCGCCCCCGGCGAGGTGCTCGATCTGCTCGGGGCGCTGGTCGACAAGTCACTCCTGGTCGTCGACCACCCGACGCCCGACCAGGGCCCGGAGGACCCCGCCGGCGCCTCGGCCGCCGCGCCCGCCGAGGTGCGCTACCGCATGCTGGAGACCATCCACGAGTACGTCGGCGAGCGCGCCACCGAGGACACCGCCGCGCGAGCCGACCACGCCGCCGCCGTCGCCCGGCACATCGCCCACTTCCGCGACTTCATCCGCACGGCCGAGCCACGGCTGCGCTCCGCCGAACAGCTTCCCTGGCTGCACCGGGTCGAGACGGAGCTGGACAACATCCGGGCCGCGCTGCTGCGCTCCCTGGAGGCGGGCGACGAGCGGACCGTGGTCGAGTTCGTCAGGTCCATGAGCTGGTTCTGGTGGCTGCGCAACTACCGGGACGAGGGCGGGGCCTGGATCCGCGAGGCGTTGAAGCTCGGCGGAGTCCTGAGCGCTGACGACCTGGAGAGCGTGCTCGGCTCGATCCCCGAGGACGTCCCGCCCGGGCAGGACGGCGTCGACGAGGCCGCCACGCGCTACTGGGACCAGATGGACCTGCGGCTGATGCTGTTCTTCCTGAACGCCGACAACGCCGACGGCGCCACCATGGCCACCCCCGGGTTCCAGACCGCGGCCCGGCGTATCCGCGATGCCTACAGAGACCACCCCGGCCCGCGCGCCGCCCGCTTCCCCGGCATGCTGTGGCCCTTCTCCGGCTTCGTCCTCGGTGGCCACAACGCGGTCCTGCCGATGACCGACATCGCGGTGGCCAACTGCCGGGAGTACGGCGACGACTGGGCGCTCGGCGTGGTGATGATGTTCCGCGTCCACCTGGTCATCGACTCGCCGGGCGGGGTGATCCACGCCGAGGAGGGGTGGGCGGAGCTGCGGGAGCTGAGCCGGCGGGTCGGCGACCGGTGGATGTTCGCCCAGGTCGAGACCGCCGCCGGAGAGATGGCCACCAACCGGGGCCGTCTCGACGAGGCCCGGGCCGCCTACCGGACGGCGCGGCGGCTCGCCCGGGAGATCGGCGCGCACACCGAGACACCCTTCATCATCACCCGGCTCGCGGACGTGGAACTCCACGCCGGGGACCTCGACAGCGCGGAGAAGCTGCTGGACCTCTCCGACGAGGAGGCGGAGCGCCGCGGCACCCGGGACGTCCAGTCCTTCAACCGCTTGCTGCGCTCCCTGATCGAGTTGCGGCGCGGAGACCCGGTCCGGGCCCGGGTGCTGTGGGAGGAGGCGCGGCGCGTGGGGGACCAGGCGACCCCGCCGCCCCAGTTCCGGGTGGTGCTGAACGGCCTGGACGCCCGCCTCACCGCCGAGGAGGGCGATACCCCCGGGGCGCTGCGCAAGATACGCGAGGCCCTGAGCCAGGGCGGGGAGGTCGGATGCTCGGAGGTGCTGCTGGCCCAGCAGGCGGAGACCGCCGCACACATCCTGGTGGGCTGCGGGAAGGAGCGCCTCGCCGCCCGGCTGCTGGGCGCGGCCGACGGCTGGCGCGGCGAGCTGCCGCGCACCCCGCTTCCGCGTCAGGAGGTCGAGAAGGTCGCGGAGGCCACGCACCGCGCCCTGGGCCGCGAGGCGGCCCGGGCGCTGCGCGCCGAGGGCGCGGGGCTGTCCGTCGAGCAGGTCGTCGACCTGCTCGACGCGCCGTGAACGCGCCGTGAACGCGCATGTATGACGCAGGCCCCCGCAGACCGCTTCCGCTCCGGGGACGGACGCCGCGTCCGTCCCAGGTCAGCGCTCCGCGCGGCGCCTCAGCTCGCCGGGCGGGACCGCAGGCCGTCCAGGAGGATGTCCAGCAGTCGCGCCGAGGCCGCCGCCTGCTGGGCCGCGTCCGGCAGGGAGGGGGCCGCCGTGGCGATGACGAGCAGCACATCGGCCACCGTCACGTCCGGCCGCAGCTCGCCCGCTTCCCGCGCCCGCTCCACCAGCTGGCCCACGACCTCCAGCAGCGCCGCCGCGCCCGCGTCGTCCGGGCCGCCGGGGACGGCGCTGGGCTGCTCCACCAGCCGCAGCTCCGGCTGGGGAGGGTCGGCTAACGCCGCCTGCCGCTGCTGCGGCACCCGGATCTCCGCCTCCGCCTCGACGCCGACCCGCAGCACCTGGGGCGGCAGCAGCCGGCCCGCGCCGGAGGCCACCGAGGTGCGCAGGAACCGGGCCAGCGCCGACCACGGCTCGTTCTCCTGGCCGAGGGCCGCCCGCGCCTGGTCGGTCAGCCGGGCCGTCTCCTCCTCCGCTATGCGGCGCACCAGGACGTCCTTGCTGGGGAAGCGCCGGTAGACGGTGCCCACCCCGACCCGCGCCCGCCGCGCGACGTCCTCCATGGGAGCCCCGTACCCCAGCTCCCCGAAGACCTCGCGCGCCGCCCGCAGCACATGCTCGAGATTGCGCTGCGCGTCCACGCGCAGCGGAGTGTTCCGGCCGCCGGTCCCGTCCGCCGACGCGACGGCTGACGACCAATGAGAACCCTGAAGCTGCATAGTGATCCCCCGGTAATGACGTCTCCCCCCGGAGACTCCCCGCCCAGAATTGCCGGGGCAGTCTCGACCCCGACAGGTAGTACGAACATAGTTGAGCACCGGTCAAGAAAGAAGGGGGTAGGTCCGGACAGATCGACCCACGTTCGGAGTACCGCACCGCCCATCCCCGCTTCCCCGGCCGCCCACCACCCCGCGCGCCCCTACTGACCTGCGCACCTTCCGTACGCCAGACCGAATGGGCGCCGGGCGCCGCCCCGGGACCGCCGGTCACACAATTCGTCGGGGCTGTGGACAAACCGCGGCTGTGCGTGCGTCATGGGAGAGTGAAGGAACCTGCGCGCATTCTCGTTGTCGGCGGCGGCTACGTCGGGATGTACACCGCGCTGCGCCTCCAGCGGAAGCTGAAGAAGGAGCTGAGGCAAGGCGACGTACAGGTCATCGTGGTCGACCCCGAGCCGTATATGACCTATCAGCCGTTCCTCCCCGAGGCCGCGGCCGGATCCATTTCGCCACGCCATGTCGTCGTGCCGCTGCGCCGCGTCCTGCCCCAGTGCCAGGTCGTGATCGGCGAGGCCACGGCGATCCACCACGGCAAGCGCACCGCGACCGTCAGAACCCTCGCCACCGAGGAGGAGGGCACCGGCTCGATCGAGATCCACTACGACGAGCTCGTGCTGGCGCCCGGCTCCGTCTCCCGCACCCTCCCGGTCCCCGGCCTGGTCGACCACGGCATCGGCTTCAAGACCGTCGAGGAGGCCATCGGCCTGCGCAACCACGTCCTGGAGCAGCTGGACATCGCGTCGTCCACCCGGGACCCCGACGTCCGGGACGCCGCCCTCACCTTCGTGTTCGTCGGCGGCGGGTACGCGGGCGTGGAGGCGCTCGCCGAGCTGGAGGACATGGCCCGCTACGCGGTCCGCTACTACCACAACATCTCGCCCGAGGACCTGAAGTGGATCCTGGTGGAGGCCACCGGCCGCATCCTCCCCGAGGTCGGCGAGGAGATGGGCAAGTACGCGGTCCGCGAGCTGCGCGGCCGCAACATCGACGTACGGCTGGAGACCCGCCTCGACTCCTGTGTGGACCGGGTGGCCGCGCTGAGCGACGGCTCGCGCTTCCCCACCCGCACCCTGGTGTGGACCGCGGGGGTCAAGCCGCACCCCATCCTGGCCTCCGCCGACCTGCCGGTGAACGCGCGCGGCCGCCTGAAGTGCACCGCGGCCCTCCATGTGGACGGGGTGGAACACGCCTGGGCGGCCGGGGACGCGGCGGCGGTCCCGGACCTGACGGCGGAGGAGCCCGGAAAGGAATGCGCCCCCAACGCGCAGCACGCCCTGCGCCAGTCGAAGGTGCTCGCCGAGAACGTGATCGCCTCCCTGCGCGGCCGCCCGCTGAAGGACTACGCGCACAAGTACGCCGGCTCGGTGGCCTCCCTGGGCCTGCACAAGGGCGTCGCGCATGTGTACGGGCGGAAGCTGAAGGGCTACCCGGCCTGGTTCATGCACCGCGCGTACCACCTCAGCCGGGTGCCGACCTTCAACCGCAAGGCGCGGGTGCTGGCCGAGTGGACCCTGTCGGGGCTCTTCAAACGGGAGATCGTCTCGCTCGGTTCGCTGGAGAACCCGCGGGCCGAGTTCAAGCTGGCCGCCGACACCGGCCGCCATCCCGAGGCCAGTTGACGCCCGTTCCGGCGTGTCGGGGCCGTCGGGGCGGTGGCGGGAACTCCCCCTACCCGACCGGCGTCTCACGGATGTCAGTCCGGTCGGCCACACTGGACGTGTGACCATGGGTGGGCTCGTATCTGCAAAGAGTGACAATCGCGAGGATTCGGAAGTTTGCTGCATTCCCCTGGGGGCCGCCCCCCGCACCCACACCCGCACCCCTCTCCCGACCCCCGCGCCGGCGCGCCGCTCAGCCACAACCTCGCGAGGTAACCCCCGGTGAACTTCACACGCTGGAGCGCCCGGCTTCCCCGGACACAGCGACGCACCGCCGCCCGGGCCGACCGCGCCGCGCGGCGGCCCCAGCCCGCGGCCGCCGCCGGCGGCTCCGTCCCGGCCGCCCGGGGCGAGCGCTCGGACGCCGCGGACCGCGGCGAGCCTCCGCCGCCGGGCGCGGCCGGCCCGGGCGCGGAGGACGGGCTGCCCGCCGCCGTCCCGACCCTCGACGGGCTGTCCGTCCATGACGTCCTCGGCCAGGTCCCGGCCCTGGTCGCGGTGGTCTACGGCCCCGATCACCGCATCGCCTATCTCAACGACTCCTATACGGCCATCTTCGGCGCCCGCACGCCCGGCTCCTCCGCCCGCCAGTCGCTGCCCGAGCTGAGGGAGCTGGGGCTGCTGCCGCTCATGGACCAGGTCCTGCGCAGCGGCCGCCCGCGTACGGTCAAGTCCCGGCGCGTCTCCGGGGCGCGGCAGGGCTACTACACCTTCACCTGCTCGCCCATCGAGATGGCCCAGCCCACCCAGCCCGGCGCGCCCGCTCAGCCTGTCCAGCCCGGCCCGGACGCCCAGCCCGGTCTGCCCGGACCGGCCGGTCTGCCCGACGTGCCTGCCGCGGCCGGGCTACCCGCCCCGCCCGACCTCCCCGCCCCGCCCGACCCCCCTGCCCCGGCCGCCGGACAGCCGTCGGCCGCCGAGTCCCCGCTGCGCGGGGTGCTGGTCTTCGGCGCCGACGTCACCGACCAGGTGGAGGCCGCGGAGCGGCTGCGCGCCAGCGAGCGACTGCAGCGCCAGGCCGCCGTCACCCTCCAGCGCAGCCTCCTCCCGCAGGAGCTCGAGCAGCCCGACGACCTCAGGGTCGCCGCCACATACCAACCGGGCGGCACGGACGCCGCCGTGGGCGGCGACTGGTACGACGTCATCACGCTCGGCGCCGGCCGCACCGCCCTGGTCATCGGCGATGTCATGGGCCGTGGCGTCCGCGCCGCCGCCGTGATGGGCCAGCTGCGCACCGCCGTCCGCGCCTACGCCCGACTCGACCTCCCCCCGCACGAGGTGTTGCAGCTCCTGGACGGCCTGGCCTCCGAGATCGACGCCAGCCAGATCGCGACGTGCGTCTACGCCGTCCACGACCCGAACGAGAACCGCCTGGTCTACGCCTCGGCGGGGCATCTGCCGATCCTGGTCCGCGACCAGGACGGCACCGTGCGCCGGGCCGCCGAGCCCACCGGGCCCCCGCTCGGCACCGGCGTCTGGCTGCACACGTCGGGCTCGGTCCCCTTCGGCCCCGGCTCCAGCGCGGTGCTGTACACGGACGGCCTGGTGGAGCGGCGCGACAAGGACATCTACGAGGGCGTCGCCGCCCTCGAGCGGGTCTTCTCGGGGGCCACGGGCAGCCCGCAGGTGATGTGCGACCGCCTCATCCGGGCGCTGGGCATCACCGCCGAGCACGACGACGACGTGGCCGTCCTGGTCCTCCAGCACCCCGCCCGCACCGGCCATGACGCCGAGCTGTTCCACAACGCCGCGCTGGAACTCCTCGGCGGGGTGGAGGCGGCCCCCCGGGCGCGGGCCTTCGCCTCCGGGGTCCTGGCCAGCTGGCGCTTCCCCATGGAGCTGCGCGACCTGGGCGTGCTCGCCGCCAGCGAGCTGGTCGCCAACTCGCTGCAACACGGCGTGCCCCCGATGCGCCTGCGGCTGCGCCGTACGGACCGCCGCCTGATCATCGAGGTGACGGACGGCGACGAGCATCTGCCGCGCCGCCGCCGGGCCGAGCCGGTCGACGAGGCGGGGCGCGGCATCTCGATCGTCGCGACCATCGCCTCGTCCTGGGGCTCGCGCCGCACTCCGGACGGCGGCAAGGCGGTGTGGTGCGAGTTCGCCCTCCCGGCGGGCTAGGGGAAGACACCCCAGGACCGCCCGCACCCGCACCGCCCGCGCCCGGGCCACCCGCGGCGGCCTGCCCGAGGTCAGGCCGCCGCGGTGACCGAGTCGACGGCCTCCCGCCGCTGCGCGGGCACCGGCGTGGCGGGGACGGCGCGCAGCGGGTTGTCCTGGCGGGCCGTGAGCCGCCGGCCCAGCCGCAGCGCGAGCGCCGAGATGCCCAGCGAGCAGCCGACGAGCATCGCGATGTACGCCACGTACAGCCCCGACCCGGCCATCAGGCCGCCCACCGCCGGGCCGACGGCCAGCGCGAGCTGCTTGACCAGGGCGAAACCGGAGTTGTACTGCCCGACCAGCGTCGGCGGCGCCAGGTCGGCCACGAGCGGGGCCACGGTCGGCGACAGCATCGCCTCACCGAGCCCGAAGAGCGCGTACGCCGAGATGATCGCGCCGGTCGCGACGGCCTGGCTCCCCGGCACCAGCCCAGACGCGCCCGCCACCAGCCAGGCGACCGTCCACACCAGCCCGGTCAGCGCGATGACCCGGCTGCGCCGCCGCCCCTCCACCAGCCTGAGCACGATGAACTGCGCCAGCACGATGGCCATCGTGTTGGCCGCCAGCGCGGCGCCGAGCATCGCGGGCGAGATGCGGGTGACCTCCACGGCGAACGCCGACAGCCCGGACTCGAACTGTCCGTAGCAGGTGAAGAACATCACGAAGCCCAGCACACACAGCTGCACCATGGCCCGGTTCCGCAGCATGGCCCGCCAGCCACCACCGGCGCGTTCCGCCACGGCGGCGGGGTCGAGCTTGGGCGGCTTCGGCAGCCGTACGGTCGCCACGGCCGCGCCCAGCACCAGGAACATCACCGACTCGATCGCGAACAGCCGGACGAAGCTCGACGGGGCGGAGGGGTCGACCAGCAGGCCGCCGATCAGCCCTCCGACGCCGAGGCCGAGGTTGTTGAGGAAGAACTGGGTGGCGAAGGCGCGCGAGCGGGTGGTCGTGGTCGAGCACCACACGATCATGGTGGCGAGGGCGGGCTGGATCACCGCGATGCCCGCGCCGAGCAGGGCCACCGCGGCGATGACGGACGCCTCGTCGGACGCCAGGCCCATCCCCATGGAACCGAAGGCCGAAGCCACGGCACCCACCAGCGCCACCGGCAGCGGCCCACGCCGGTCGATCACCCTGCCGGTGAAGGGCAGCACGGCCAGCGCCGCGACGGCGAACGCCGCGAGCACCATGCCGGCGGTGCTCGCGCCGAGGTTCCGCACCTGCGCCACATAGACGAACAGGAACGGGACGGTGAAGCCGTTGCCGAACGCGCTCAGCGCGTTACCCAGCTGGATCCGGCGCAGCGCGGCGCCCATCGCGGTGGTCACACTCACCTGCCTAGGTCGAGAAGGAGCTCTGAAGAGGTCTGGCTGAAGAAGTCGAGGTCTGAAGGAGAACTAAGAGTCCAAGCCTCAAGACTTCAACGCTAAAGTTCGAAGCTAAAGAGTACACCTTGAAGGACTTCGAGGCGAATGGGTTACGTGCCATACTGCGCGGCATGCCTGAGACCCCCGGCCCGGCCGAGCCGAGCCTCGAGGAGCAGATCGCGGCCTACCAGCGCGAGTTCCAGGACCTGGACCCGCAGGTGGAGCAGGTCGTCAGCGCCCTCAGCCGCCTCAACCGGCGGATGAACGTCGCGTACAGCCGCCAGACCGCGACCCTGGGCATCAGCAACACCGAGTGGGAGGTGCTCAAGGCCCTCGTGCTCTCCGGCGCCCCCTACCAGCTGGGCCCCGGCGACTTGGCCAAGAAGCTCGGCCTCACCCCGGCCGCGATGACCCACCGCATCGACCGCATGGCGAGCGAGGGTCTGGTCACGCGCGAACGCGACGAGGCCAACCGGGTGCGCGTCATCGTGGAGCTGACCGCCGAGGGCCGGGAGAAGTGGCTGGAGGCCATGCGGATGGCCTCCGTCTTCGAGGAGGACCTCCTCCAGGACCTGTCGAGCGAGGAGCGCGGAGCGCTCGGCGAGATGCTGACCCGGCTGCTGCGCCGGGTCGAGGAGACCCAGCCGGACGCCGGCGGACGGCTGAGCGACCTGGAGTGAAACCGCACGCCGGGGGCGGTTGACACGCCCTGGCGCGATGCGTAGTGTTCTCCGAGCTGCCACGGAGCCGTAACGGTTCTCCGGGGGAGCCACTCGCGCCGCACCGGCGGCAAACCACTACTGCACGGCCCCTCATCGGGATGGATTTCGGCGTGCCCGGAATTCGGTCCGGGAGACTCGATTATGAGCCTCCGGGGAAATCCGCTAACGTAGTGACCACGCCGGAAGGCGCGAAAAACCCCGCTCCAACAGGGGGCCGGAAACGGAATTCGGACCGGGAACGGAACGGAAAACGGATCTGGTAAGGTTGGAAACACCGAAGGGAAGCGCCCGGAGAAACCGGTGAAACGGTTTCGAAGGAAGCGTCCGTTCCTTGAGAACTCAACAGTGTGCCAAAAGTCAACGCCAGATATGTTGATACCCCGTACGGTCGGCCGGTCTGATTCGGATCGTCTGATCGGACGAGGTTCCTTTGAAGAAACACACACAGCGAGGACGCTGTGAGCGGGCTGGATTATTCCTCCGGCCTGCTCCGCTCTCGTGGTGTTGCCGGGATAGCCCGGAAGCATTCACGGAGAGTTTGATCCTGGCTCAGGACGAACGCTGGCGGCGTGCTTAACACATGCAAGTCGAACGATGAAGCCGCTTCGGTGGTGGATTAGTGGCGAACGGGTGAGTAACACGTGGGCAATCTGCCCTGCACTCTGGGACAAGCCCTGGAAACGGGGTCTAATACCGGATATTACCTGGTGAGGCATCTTACCGGGTGGAAAGCTCCGGCGGTGCAGGATGAGCCCGCGGCCTATCAGCTTGTTGGTGGGGTGATGGCCTACCAAGGCGACGACGGGTAGCCGGCCTGAGAGGGCGACCGGCCACACTGGGACTGAGACACGGCCCAGACTCCTACGGGAGGCAGCAGTGGGGAATATTGCACAATGGGCGAAAGCCTGATGCAGCGACGCCGCGTGAGGGATGACGGCCTTCGGGTTGTAAACCTCTTTCAGCAGGGAAGAAGCGCAAGTGACGGTACCTGCAGAAGAAGCGCCGGCTAACTACGTGCCAGCAGCCGCGGTAATACGTAGGGCGCAAGCGTTGTCCGGAATTATTGGGCGTAAAGAGCTCGTAGGCGGCTTGTCACGTCGGATGTGAAAGCCCGGGGCTTAACCCCGGGTCTGCATTCGATACGGGCAGGCTAGAGTTCGGTAGGGGAGATCGGAATTCCTGGTGTAGCGGTGAAATGCGCAGATATCAGGAGGAACACCGGTGGCGAAGGCGGATCTCTGGGCCGATACTGACGCTGAGGAGCGAAAGCGTGGGGAGCGAACAGGATTAGATACCCTGGTAGTCCACGCCGTAAACGTTGGGAACTAGGTGTGGGCGACATTCCACGTTGTCCGTGCCGCAGCTAACGCATTAAGTTCCCCGCCTGGGGAGTACGGCCGCAAGGCTAAAACTCAAAGGAATTGACGGGGGCCCGCACAAGCGGCGGAGCATGTGGCTTAATTCGACGCAACGCGAAGAACCTTACCAAGGCTTGACATACATCGGAAACATCCAGAGATGGGTGCCCCCTTGTGGTCGGTGTACAGGTGGTGCATGGCTGTCGTCAGCTCGTGTCGTGAGATGTTGGGTTAAGTCCCGCAACGAGCGCAACCCTTGTCCTGTGTTGCCAGCATGCCCTTCGGGGTGATGGGGACTCACAGGAGACTGCCGGGGTCAACTCGGAGGAAGGTGGGGACGACGTCAAGTCATCATGCCCCTTATGTCTTGGGCTGCACACGTGCTACAATGGCCGGTACAATGAGCTGCGATACCGCGAGGTGGAGCGAATCTCAAAAAGCCGGTCTCAGTTCGGATTGGGGTCTGCAACTCGACCCCATGAAGTCGGAGTCGCTAGTAATCGCAGATCAGCATTGCTGCGGTGAATACGTTCCCGGGCCTTGTACACACCGCCCGTCACGTCACGAAAGTCGGTAACACCCGAAGCCGGTGGCCCAACCCTTGGGAGGGAGCCGTCGAAGGTGGGACTGGCGATTGGGACGAAGTCGTAACAAGGTAGCCGTACCGGAAGGTGCGGCTGGATCACCTCCTTTCTAAGGAGCACATAGCCGACTGCGGGCGAATGTCTCGCACGGTTGCTCATGGGTGGAACGTTGACTATTCGGCAGGATCGGATGATCCGCCTCTCCAGTACTGCCTCTTCGGGGGCGTGGAACAAGAGACGGGGATGACGAGCCTGCCGGGCACGCTGTTGGGTGTCTGAGGGCACGGGCGGGAGCCTGTTTCCCTTGGCGCCGGTCCCGGTGAACTGCCCTGATGGGGTGGGTGACGGGTGACTGGTCGTTGTTTGAGAACTGCACAGTGGACGCGAGCATCTGTGGCCAAGTTTTTAAGGGCGCACGGTGGATGCCTTGGCACCAGGAACCGATGAAGGACGTGGGAGGCCGCGATAGGCCCCGGGGAGCTGTCAACCGAGCTTTGATCCGGGGGTGTCCGAATGGGGAAACCCGGCAGTCGTCATGGGCTGTCACCCATACCTGAACACATAGGGTATGTGGAGGGAACGCGGGGAAGTGAAACATCTCAGTACCCGCAGGAAGAGAAAACAACCGTGATTCCGGGAGTAGTGGCGAGCGAAACCGGATGAGGCCAAACCGTATGCGTGTGATACCCGGCAGGGGTTGCGTATACGGGGTTGTGGGAGCTTTCTTGATCGGTCTGCCGGCCGGTCGGTGAGTCAGAAATTGTTGATGTAGGCGAAGGGCATGCGAAAGGCCCGGCGTAGAGGGTAAGACCCCCGTAGCCGAAATGTCAGCAACTTGCTTGAGAGTCACCCAAGTAGCACGGGGCCCGAGAAATCCCGTGTGAATCTGGCGGGACCACCCGCTAAGCCTAAATATTCCCTGGTGACCGATAGCGGATAGTACCGTGAGGGAATGGTGAAAAGTACCGCGGGAGCGGAGTGAAATAGTACCTGAAACCGTGTGCCTACAAGCCGTGGGAGCGTCGCGCAGGGACTTGTCCTTGCGTCGTGACTGCGTGCCTTTTGAAGAATGAGCCTGCGAGTTTGCGGTGTGTTGCGAGGTTAACCCGTGTGGGGAAGCCGTAGCGAAAGCGAGTCCGAATAGGGCGATTGAGTAGCGCGCCCAAGACCCGAAGCGGAGTGATCTAGCCATGGGCAGGTTGAAGCGGAGGTAAGACTTCGTGGAGGACCGAACCCACCAGGGTTGAAAACCTGGGGGATGACCTGTGGTTAGGGGTGAAAGGCCAATCAAACTCCGTGATAGCTGGTTCTCCCCGAAATGCATTTAGGTGCAGCGTCGTGTGTTTCTTGCCGGAGGTAGAGCACTGGATAGGCGATGGGCCCTACCGGGTTACTGACCTTAGCCAAACTCCGAATGCCGGTAAGTGAGAGCGCGGCAGTGAGACTGTGGGGGATAAGCTCCATGGTCGAGAGGGAAACAGCCCAGAGCATCGACTAAGGCCCCTAAGCGTGCGCTAAGTGGGAAAGGATGTGGAGTCGCAGAGACAACCAGGAGGTTGGCTTAGAAGCAGCCATCCTTGAAAGAGTGCGTAATAGCTCACTGGTCAAGTGATTCCGCGCCGACAATGTAGCGGGGCTCAAGCGTACCGCCGAAGTCGTGTCATTGCAGCATGAGGTCCAACGGCCGCTGTGATGGGTAGGGGAGCGTCGTGTGCCGGGTGAAGCAGCCGTGGAAGCGAGTTGTGGACGGTTCACGAGTGAGAATGCAGGCATGAGTAGCGATTCACACGTGAGAAACGTGTGCGCCGATTGACTAAGGGTTCCTGGGTCAAGCTGATCTGCCCAGGGTAAGTCGGGACCTAAGGCGAGGCCGACAGGCGTAGTCGATGGACAACCGGTTGATATTCCGGTACCCGCTTTGAAGCGCCAGCGCTGAACCAGGCGATGCTAAGTCCGTGAAGCCGCCCTGGATCCTTCGGGTGAAGGGGAGTGGTGGAGCCGACGGACCAGACTTGTAGTAGGTGAGCGATGGGGTGACGCAGGAAGGTAGTCCAGCCCGGGCGGTGGTTGTCCCGGGGTAAGGGTGTAGCCCGAGGGGTAGGTAAATCCGTCTCTCATATAAGGGTGAGACCTGATGCCGAGCCGATTGTGGTGAAGTGGATGATCCTATGCTGTCGAGAAAAGCCTCTAGCGAGTTTCATGGCGGCCCGTACCCTAAACCGACTCAGGTGGTCAGGTAGAGAATACCGAGGCGTTCGGGTGAACTATGGTTAAGGAACTCGGCAAAATGCCCCCGTAACTTCGGGAGAAGGGGGGCCATTGCTGGTGATGGGCCTTTGCGCTCGGAGCTGGTGGTGGCCGCAGAGACCAGCGAGAAGCGACTGTTTACTAAAAACACAGGTCCGTGCGAAGCCGTAAGGCGATGTATACGGACTGACGCCTGCCCGGTGCTGGAACGTTAAGGGGACCGGTTAGTCACATTTCGGTGTGGCGAAGCTGAGAACTTAAGCGCCAGTAAACGGCGGTGGTAACTATAACCATCCTAAGGTAGCGAAATTCCTTGTCGGGTAAGTTCCGACCTGCACGAATGGCGTAACGACTTCTCGACTGTCTCAACCATAGGCCCGGTGAAATTGCATTACGAGTAAAGATGCTCGTTTCGCGCAGCAGGACGGAAAGACCCCGGGACCTTTACTACAGCTTGATATTGGTGTTCGGTTCGGCTTGTGTAGGATAGGTGGGAGACTGTGAAGCCGTGACGCCAGTCATGGTGGAGTCGTTGTTGAAATACCACTCTGGTCGTGCTGGATGTCTAACCTGGGTCCGTGATCCGGATCAGGGACAGTGTCTGGTGGGTAGTTTAACTGGGGCGGTTGCCTCCTAAAGGGTAACGGAGGCGCCCAAAGGTTCCCTCAGCCTGGTTGGCAATCAGGTGTTGAGTGTAAGTGCACAAGGGAGCTTGACTGTGAGACCGACGGGTCGAGCAGGGACGAAAGTCGGGACTAGTGATCCGGCGGTGGCTTGTGGAAGCGCCGTCGCTCAACGGATAAAAGGTACCCCGGGGATAACAGGCTGATCTTCCCCAAGAGTCCATATCGACGGGATGGTTTGGCACCTCGATGTCGGCTCGTCGCATCCTGGGGCTGGAGTCGGTCCCAAGGGTTGGGCTGTTCGCCCATTAAAGCGGTACGCGAGCTGGGTTTAGAACGTCGTGAGACAGTTCGGTCCCTATCCGCTGTGCGCGTAGGAGTCTTGAGAAGGGCTGTCCCTAGTACGAGAGGACCGGGACGGACGAACCTCTGGTGTGCCAGTTGTTCTGCCAAGGGCATGGCTGGTTGGCTACGTTCGGGAGGGATAACCGCTGAAAGCATCTAAGCGGGAAGCCTGCTTCGAGATGAGGGCTCCCACCCACTTGATGGGGTAAGGCTCCCAGTAGACGACTGGGTTGATAGGCCAGATATGGAAGCCGGGTGACCGGTGGAGTTGACTGGTACTAATAGGCCGAGGGCTTGTCCTCAGTTGCTCGCGTCCACTGTGTTGGTTCTGAAGTAACGACCATGTGCTGGCCCGTTCCCGGGTTGGGCTGGTTTGTTTTCTTCATAGTGTTTCGGTGGTCATTGCGTTAGGGAAACGCCCGGTTACATTCCGAACCCGGAAGCTAAGCCTTTCAGCGCCGATGGTACTGCAGGGGGGACCCTGTGGGAGAGTAGGACGCCGCCGAACAAATTTTGATAAAAGCCCGGTCGGGAGCTTCGGCTCCCGGCCGGGCTTTTCTTTTTGTCGTTCGCCGGCTGAGTAGTCTGGGCGGCATGCGCTATGACCTGGTCATCTTCGACAACGACGGCGTGCTCGTCGACAGCGAGCCGATATCGAACCGGCTGCTCGCCGCCTATCTCACGGAGTTGGGTCACCCCACCACCTACGAGGACTCCATCCGCGACTACATGGGCTCGGCCATGCACCGCATCCATGAGCTGGTCCTCGAGCGCACCGGGCGCCGACTGCCGGCCGACTTCGACGCGACGTTCCACAGCCGGGTGTTCGACGCCTTCCGCCGCGAGCTCCAGCCCGTGACCGGTGCCGCGGAGGTCCTGGAGAAGCTGCGGGCGGACGGCGTTCCGTACTGTGTCGCGTCCTCCGGGAGCCATGAGCGCATTCGTGTCGCGCTGCGGAAGACCGGGCTGTACGGACTCTTCGGCGAAGAGCGCGTCTTCAGCTCCGAGGACGTGGGGAGGGGCAAGCCCGCGCCGGATCTGTTTCTGCACGCCGCCCGGACGATGGGGGTGCCGCCGCAGCGGTGCGCGGTCGTCGAGGACAGTCCGCTCGGAGTGCAGGCCGCCATCGCAGCCGGGATGGATGTGTACGGCTATACGGCGATGACGCCGGCCGCCAAGCTCGCCCAGGCCCGCGCCCGTTTCGCGGACATGGCGGAACTCCCGCAACTGCTCGCCTGACGAGGCGGGGGCCCGTACGCTCCTCGGCCATGACAGATACGCGCCCGACCGCGCGGCTGCGGCACGGACGGGCCTCGCTGGCCGTCAGTTTCTTCGTCCAGGGCGCGGTCTTCGCCCTGCTGGTGACCCGAATACCCGCGCTGCAGGACCGGTACGGGGTGTCGGACGCGCTGCTGCCCGCCTTCCTCGCGGCGGTCCCGGTCCTCGCGGGGGTTGGGAGCGTCGGGACGGAGCAGCTGGTCAAGCGGGTGCGGCCGGGCCTGGTGCTCCGCTGGATCCAGCCGGTGGTCTCCGTCGCGCTGCTGGCGGCCGGGTCGGGCACGGCGCTGTGGCAGCTGGCCCTCGCCCTCGCGGTCTTCGGGCTCTCCGTCGGGGCCCTCGACGCGTCGATGAACATGCTCGGCGTCACCCTCCAGCACGCGTACGGGCGGAGCATCATGCTCGGCTTCCACGCCGCGTACAGCCTGGGCGGGATCGCCGGAGCGTCGCTGGCCTGGGCGGGCGCGCACTGGGATGTGCCCCTGCACGTGCTGTACGCGCCCCTCGTCGCGACGCTGGTGCCGGTCGCGCTGTTCGCCAGCCGCTGGTACGCCGACCAGGGCACCGAGAACAACGGCGGGGAGGGCGAGCGGGAGGGCCGCGGGGATCCGGCGGCCGGCGCGGCGTCGTCCGCCGCCGTCAGCATGAAGCTGCTGCTGCCCCTCTGTCTCGTGATGTCCTTCGCCTATATCGGTGACTCGACGGTCTCCAACTGGAGCGCGAAGTATCTGGAGGACGTGCTGCACAGCTCGGAGCAGCTCGCCACCGTCCCGTACAACGTCTATATGGTCACCGCGCTGGTCGGACGCACCTTCGGCGACTTCGGGGTGCGCCGCTACGGGGCGGTCGCCGTGGTCCGGGCCGGGACGCTGCTCGCCGCCTGCGGGTTCGCGGTGGTCGCGGCGGCGCCCGGGGCCTGGGCGGGGATGCTCGGATTCACGCTGGTGGGCCTGGGGCTGTGTGTGCTGGTGCCGCAGACCTTCGCGGCCGCCGGGCGGCTGTTCCCGGGGGCGTCCGACGCCGCCGTCGCGCGCCTCAACATCTTCAATTACGTGGGTTTTCTGGTCGGCTCCCCGCTCGTCGGCGCACTGGGCGGCGCGTGGAATTACCGGGGGGCGATGCTGGTGCCGATGGCGCTGGTGCTCGCGACCCTGTGGTACGCGCGGTCGTTCGCGCCCGCTTCTGCCCGATACGGTGACGGACATGAGCGGCCGCGCGCAGTTGATGTGGGATGAGGACCTGACGGGGTACGACTTCGGCACCGGGCACCCAATGGATCCGGTCCGTCTGGCGTTGACCATGCGTCTGGTGGAGGCGTTCGGGCTCGATCGCGCCATGGAGGTGGTGGCCGCCAAGCCGGCCGGGGAGTCCACGCTGCGGCTGGTCCACCGCCAGGACTACATCGAGGCGGTGCGGCGGGCGTCGGCCGATCCGCACGCGGCGGACGGCTCGTACGGCCTGGGCACGGTGGACGATCCGGCCTTCGCGGGGATGCACGAGGCCTCGGCGCTGATCGCCGGCCAGTCGGTCGGCGCGGCGGAGGCCGTGTGGCGCGGTACGGCGCTGCACGCCGTGAACTTCTCCGGCGGGCTGCACCACGCGATGCCGGGCGGGGCCTCCGGGTTCTGCGTGTACAACGACGCGGCGCTGGCGATCGCGCGGCTGCTGGAGATGGGCGCCGAGCGGGTCGCGTACGTGGATGTCGACGTGCACCACGGGGACGGGGTGCAGGCGGCCTTCTGGGACGATCCGCGGGTGCTCACCATCTCGCTCCACGAGCACCCCAGGACCCTGTTCCCGCAGACCGGATGGGCGGAGGAGACCGGCGGGGACCGGGCGCCGGGCGGCGCGGTGAACGTGGCGCTGCCGGCCGGGACCGCGGACGCGGGGTGGCTGCGCGCGTTTCACGCGGTGGTGCCGGAGCTGCTGGCGGCGTTCCGGCCGCAGGTGCTGGTGACGCAGCACGGGGCGGACACCCATGTCGAGGACCCGCTGGCGCACCTGGCGGTGACGGTGGACGCGCAGCGCGCGGTCGCCGAGAGCTGTCATGAGCTGGCGCACGAGCACGCGGACGGGCGGTGGATCGCGCTGGGCGGCGGCGGGTACGCGGTCGTGGACGTGGTGCCGCGGACGTGGACGCATCTGGTGGCGATCGCGGCCGGGCGGCCGGTGGAACCCGAGGCCGAGGTGCCGGAGGAGTGGCGGCACGAGGTCTACCGGCGCACGCGGCAGTCGGCGCCGCGCCGGATGACGGACGGGCGGCGGCCGCAGTGGCGGGACTTCGCGGAGGGGGGGTACGACCCGGGGGACCGGCTGGACCAGGCGATCCTGGCGACCCGCCGGGCGGTCTTCCCGCACCACGGGCTGCTGCCGTAGGGCGGGCGCGGCTCTCGTAAGGCGAGCGCCGGCTGTGGGCGCCGACCCCGGGCGGCCGCTGCCGTCGTCGGGGAGCGGGCCCGTGGGGGCGGTGGGCGTAGGGGGCCGTTAGGCCAACCGTGGCAACTCTCGGCGTTCTTCGGTGGGCGGTCGCGGTGATCCGTCAGCATCGGTGGCGTGTTGACTACGGCCGCGCTGCGTGCGCATCTGCTGGCCGCGGGGCTCGCCGGGCCGGTGGCCACCAGCCGGGAGCGGAGCCTGCGCAGCTACCGGCTCTTCGCCGCGCGCGACCCCCGCGTACTGCTGGGCATCGAGCCCGAACGTGATTGGTCGTTCATGGAATTGCTTCGCCTCATGAGCGACAAATGCGGGATTTCGGCCAATCCCGCGCACACCTCGGGTCAGGAAGTGATCGATCCGGATCTGACCCTTGCCGCGCTCGACGCGTTCGCGGAGCGGCTGGCCGGGGCCGCCGCCGCGGGTGCCCCCGTGCTGCTCGGCACCGGCCATCCGCACCGCCTCCTGGGGTTCTACGCCTCGTTGGCGGCGGCGCTCTCGGCGGCCGGCTGTCCCGTGCTCACCCCCGCGCAGGGTAGATGTATCGACATAACGACCCAGTTCGGCGTACGCACCTACAACCTCTCCTACGTACGGGGAGTCGCGATGGTGCGGGAACCCGGCGCTCGATGTGCGGCCCGCGACCCGGGATGCCACAGTCATTCTCCACTGCCGGTTCGGGTGGCTCTCGGCTGCGCCGCCGACCGCGGCGGCCCCCTCCCGGGGTTGGTGATCGGGGACCACGGATGGGTCTGCGGAGCAGGTCAGCTGGGGTTCGAGGCCATCGGCCTGGCGGACGCGGACGACCCCGCGCCGTTCGTCGGACAGGCGGAGGGGCGGGTGTCGGTGGCGGTTCCGCTTGACGACGCTGTGCGGTCCGCTTACTACCGACCGATTACTCGCTATGTACTCAATCGGGCGTGTCTGTCACAGTAGGCGTTCGATCGCTACTCCTCTTCCCCACTCGTATCACGCGCCCCTAATCTGGTGAGGAGCGCGCATGCGAGCAGGAGTCACCGGAGGGGAAGCCGGTGCCCGACATGTGCGGAAGGTTCAGGTGTGTCATGGCTGCTGCTGGCGAAAGGCCTCTGAACGAGGTTCAGTTTCTGACCGTGGCGGAAGTCGCCTCGGTGATGCGAGTGTCCAAGATGACCGTGTACCGCCTGGTGCACAGCGGTCATCTGCCGGCGATCCGGGTGGGCAGGTCCTTCCGGGTCCCAGAGCAGGCGGTTCATGAGTATCTCCGCGAGTCGTATGTGGGGGTGGAGTCCGCCTAGGCCTGGACGGGGCCTGACGGCAGGGCCCTGGGACCCCCCTCGGATTACGCGGTTCGCTCGGCGCCGGGTAGGCTGGCCCGATGTAGGTCGTGTGGGCTCGGACGCCCCGCACCGAGTGATTCGAAGTGAGCGAGGGTAGTCGTGGGCTCTGTTATCAAGAAGCGGCGCAAGCGGATGGCGAAGAAGAAGCACCGCAAGCTGCTCAAGCGCACGCGCGTCCAGCGTCGCAACAAGAAGTAAGCAAGCGACGCTGTGTTCGTCCCGCAGCCCTTCCACCGCCGGTGGGAGGGCTGCTGCGCGTCTCGGGCGCCCCGCCGCGACGGGCCCCGGGCATGATCGGGGGAGACCGGGCCTAAAACCGCGCACCGTCCGGCGAGTGGTCATCACGTGGCAACATCCAGCGGTTACGGTGTTCGCCTCGACCCAGCTCACACCAGGGTGGGAAGGAAGGCGCTGATCTTGGGAAAGGTCGTGCTCGTCACCGGAGTCGCACGCCGCCTGGGAGGCCGCTTCGTACGGCGCATACAGCGCGAGCCGGATGTCGCCCGGGTGATCGGCGTGGACGCCGTCGCCCCCGAACACCACCTCGGCGGCGCCGACTTCGTACGCGCCGACATCCGCCACCCCGCGATCGGGAAGCTGCTCGCCGAGACCGGCGTCGACACCGTGGTCCACATGGACATCAACGGCACCCCGCTCGGCGGGCGCGGCAGCCGCACCTCGGTCAAGGAGACCAACGTCATCGGCACCATGCAGCTGCTCGGCGCCTGCCAGAAGGCACCGTCGGTCAAGCGGCTCGTGGTCAAGTCCAGCACCAATGTGTACGGCTCCGCGCCCCGCGACCCCGCCGTCTTCAGCGAGACCACCCCGCCCAAGTCGCTGCCGAGCGGGGGCTTCGCCAAGGACACCGTCGAGGTCGAGGGATACGTCCGGGGCTTCGCCCGGCGCCGCCCGGACGTGGCCGTCTGTGTGCTGCGCTTCGCGAACATCCTGGGGCCCTGCGCGGACTCGCCGCTCGCCGAGTACTTCGCGCTGCCCGTGCTGCCCACCGTCATCGGCTACGACCCGCGGCTGCAGTTCGTCCATGAGGAGGACGCGATCGAGGTGCTGCGGATCGCCGCCTCCGAGCCGGCCCGGTCCACGCTCAACAGCGGCACCTTCAACATCGCGGGCGACGGTGTGCTGCTGCTCTCCCAGGCCGCCCGGCGGCTCGGCCGCCCGACGCTCCCGCTGCTGCTGCCGACCCTGCGCTGGGCCCGTACCGCGCTGCGTTCCGTCGGGATCACCGACTTCTCGCCCGAGCAGATCCGGCTGCTCACCCACGGCCGGGTCGTCGCCACCAACCAGATGCGCGAGACACTGGGATTCGAGCCCCGATACACCACGGCCGGCGCCTTCGCCGACTACGCCCGCAGCCGCGGCCCCGGGCTGCTCCCGCCCGAGGCCCTCGCCCGTACCGTCGACCGGCTCGCCGGGCTGCTGCCCGCCCGCGGCGCCGCCCAGAACTGAGGAGCGCAACCACCATGGCGGATGCCAAGGTCATTCCGTTCGGTGAGGAGCCGCGGTCCCGGCGCAAAGGACCCCGGCAGGGACGCGCGCACCGGGCCCAGGGCCCGCTCAAGCCGGTGCCACAGCAGCGCGACGAGGAGCGCGACCAGCAGCGGCCCGAGGCGGCGGCGGCCGCGACGGCCGCCGCGGTCCCTCCGCCGCCGCCCCAGGACCGGCCGGGGGGCGCGGGCGGCCCCGGCGGCGGCTGGGAGCGGCGGCTGGCGCACGGCCTGAGCTTTCTGCGCCGCCGGGTCACCGGGGAGTACGAGGTCGACGACTTCGGCTACGACGAGGACCTCACCGACCAGGTCCTGATGTCGCTGCTGCGGCCGATGTACGAGAAATACTTCCGGATCGAGGTGAAGGGCATCGACAACATCCCGGACAGCGGGGGCGCGCTCGTCGTCGCCAACCACTCCGGGGTGCTGCCGCTGGACGGGCTGATGCTCCAGGTCGCGGTCCACGACCACCACCCGGCGGGCCGCCATCTGCGGCTGCTCGCCGCGGACCTGGTGTTCATGCTGCCGGTCGTCAACGAGCTGGCGCGCAAGCTCGGGCACACGCTGGCCTGCTCCGAGGACGCCCAGCTGCTGCTGGAGCGCGGTGAGGTGGTCGGGGTGATGCCGGAGGGCTTCAAGGGGATCGGAAAGCCGTTCTCCGAGCGGTACAAGCTGCAGCGGTTCGGGCGGGGCGGCTTCGTCTCGACGGCGCTGCGCGCCGGGGCGCCGATCGTGCCGTGCTCGATCGTCGGCGCGGAGGAGATCTACCCGATGATCGGGAACGCCAAGACCCTCGCGCGGCTGCTGGGTTTCCCGTACTTCCCGATCACGCCGACCTTCCCCTGGCTGGGGCCGCTGGGCGGGGTGCCGCTGCCGACGAAGTGGACGATCCAGTTCGGCGAGCCGATCCCGACGGACGGGTATCCGCCGGAGGCGGCGGACGATCCGATGCTGATGTTCAACCTGACCGACCAGGTGCGGGAGACGATCCAGCACACCCTCTACAAGCTGCTGGTGCAGCGGCGCTCGGTCTTCTTCTGAGCCGGTCTTCTTCCGAGCCGGGCTTCCGATCGAGGCGTGGGAAGCGGCGCGGCGCCCGGTGTTCCTCAGGGAACGCCGGGCGCCGGCCCGCGTGGCGGTGCTACTTTCCGTCGCCGTCGATGCCGAGGCCCGGCAGCAGGTCGGGCAGCAGCGGCGGGATGGTGATGTCCGGCTGGGTCGGCTTGCCGCCCGGGTCGCCCTTGCCGGAGGACGGGGTGGGAGTCGGCTCGCCCGTCGGCGGGTCCAGCAGATCGCCGGCCCCGCCGATGAGGCCGTCGTCCTCGGTCCGGGACGGGGACGAGGGGCGCGGCCGCGCGTCGTCGCCGCCGGGGCGGCTGTCGCTGGGGCTGGTCGAGGCGGGCGCCGGGATGTCCGCGCCGCCCGTGGCACCACGCTCGGGAGGGGTGTCGACGGCGGAGCTCCGGCCGGTGTGGCCGCGCCCGTCCCGGGAGGCGGGCAGCAGCGACTGCAGCGGACCGACCTCTTGGTCTATGGCGTCGAAGACCGAGCTGACCTCGTCCCCCACGTCCATGAGCTGGACGGGCAGCTTCTCGCGGAGCTGGGTCCAGCCCTCGCGGTGGGCGCGGGTGAAGGAGGACAGCGTCCGCATGGGGCCGAGCGAGCCGTCCCGCTCATAGACCTTGTGCAGCAGCCGATGGCCCTCGGAGACGTCATGGCGCATCCCGGAGAGGGCCTTGCGGATCTCGCCCAGCGACTCGTGGTCCAGGTCGCCCGAGCGGCCGCGCTCCATCAGCCGGCGCGCCTCGCTCATCCGGGTCGACGCCTGGTCCAGATACAGCCGGCCGCGGTCGGCGTCGCCGTCCGCCATCTCCAGCTTCAGATCCTCTATGCCGCGCTTGAAGCCGTAGAGGGTGTCGCCGGGCAGGGCGTCGGAGCTCGCCGCGGCGACCCCGCCGAACGCGCCCGCGGCCACCCCGACCGTGAGCCCCCCGGCCGCCAGCCCCTTGGACCAGCGGGAGCGGGGGCGCAGCCTGCCGAGGGGGCTCGCCCGGCGGACGCGGGGCGGCCGCTGCCCGGGCACCTGGGGCGCGCCCTCGGCGAAGGCCGCTTCCATGGCGGCGACCAGTTGGGCCCGCTGGGTGGCCCGGACATCGGGATCCAGCGCCGGTGCCGGCAGCTCGCCGAGCCCGCTCGTCAGGGCCAGCAGCCGTCTGTGCTCGGTGCTGTCCGGCGAAGAGCCGGGCTGCTCGGCGCCCGCCGCACCCCGGGAATCCGGCTGGCTGCCCTTCTTCTCGAGGGCTTCCAGGGCCTCCAGAGCCTTGGCGAAGGCGTTAGCCCGCCGGTGCGCCGATACGTTCGCGATCACAGGCGGCACCTCCTCTCGTCATGACGGTCGACTCCCCAGGACACCCGGACGGTTGCATGCCGCACGCGTTTCCACCCGAACGAGTGAGTGTCAGCGGGTAGGACATAACCACAAGGAGCCTGCATCCTCCACAACGAGCGGCGCATCACCAGGGTTACGCCCTCCCGATGATCCGACGGGGAGCGGGTGTCGGCGCCGCCGAGGGTCAGCGGGCGTCCTCGGGGAGGAGCCGGGCGAGGGTGCGGACGGCCCGGTACTGGAGGGTCTTGATCGCGCCCTCGTTCTTCCCCATGACGCGGGCGGTCTCGGCGACGGACAGGCCCTGGAGGAAGCGCAGCGTCACACACTCCTGCTGCTGCGGGTTGAGCTTGCGCACCGCCTGGAGCAGCGCGGCGTTGGAGAGGGACTCGAGGACGGAGTCCTCGGGGGAGCGCTCGACCTCGTTGGCGTCGAGCATCTCGCCGGTGGTGACCTCCAGCCGGAAGCGGCTGGATTTGAAGTGGTCGGCGACCAGGTTGCGGGCGATGGTCACCAGCCAGGCGCCGAAGTCACGGCCCTGCCAGGTGAAGGTGCCGATGCGGCGCAGCGCCCGCAGGAACGTCTCGCTGGTGAGGTCCTCGGCCGTGGCCCGGCCGCCCACCCGGTAGTAGATGTAGCGGTAGACCGTGTCGGCGTACTGGTCGTAGAGCCGGCCGAAGGCCTCGGCTTCGCCCGACTGGGCGCGCTCGACGAGGTCCATCATGCGCCGGCTGTCGCTGTCCGCGCCGGGGCGGCGGGCGGTGGACGTGCCGCTGCGGGAGCGTCTGCCGACCGCCGCCCCGCCGTCGGCCAGGGCGTAGCAGGAGCTGGCGGGGCCGGCCGCGCTGCCGGCGGGGCCGGCGGGCACGGGTGTAGCGAGGGCGGGGACGGCATACGCGGTGGGGACGAAGCCGCGCAGACAGTCGAGGACCGTTGCGCGCAGCGTAGCCAGGCCCGAGGCGTCAACCCCGACGTGTGGGTACACGGGACTCCCAGAGGCAGAGCTTCCATCACGTGCAGTACGGGACCGTTCACCCGCCGTAGGGACGCGTGGGTACCGATTTGCGTCTAAGGAGAATAACGCTTCGTACAGGCAACACTACACCCAGTTGCCCAAATCATCGTTTCAGTCTGCTCCGTTATGGATTGACGACCGATCAAGTATCGAATGCAGTAGGGATATTGACCGGTAGGTGGCGTGTTCTGTGCGGTTTCGTGGCGTGTTGTGCCAAAGGGGTGGTAAGGGGGCAGGTCGGAGCCCTCTGGGCCGTGAAACGGGGATTGACCGGCGATGGGCGGCCCTGATCGGGCGCCGACGCTCCGGGGGCCGGGACGCGCGGCGGTGGCCACCATCACGGACCGTCATCGTCCGGCCTAAGCGGTCAGGGCTCGGCCCAAGCGGTCAAGGGTGAAGGGCGAGGCCGCAGGGTGACGGCGCGCGGGGTGCGGACCGGGCGTTACGGCCGGGGTACGGCCGGGTCGGCGGTACGGCCGGGTGGCGTACGGGCCCGGCGGTACGGCCGGGTGGCGTACGGGCTGCGGGTCGGCAGCGGCGAGGCGGGCCCCGGCCGGAGCCGGCGGGGCGAGCCGTGCGGCGTACGGGCTGCGGTCAGCGGCGGCGGCGGTGCAGGGCCACGGCTGCCGCCGTGCCGCCCGCCACCGCGCCCACCCCGGCCGCCGCCGGGATGCCGATCTTGGCCGCCTTGCGGCCCGTACGGTAGTCGCGCAGCCGCCAGCCGTGCTCGCGCGCGTGCTTGCGCAGCCGCCCGTCCGGGTTCACCGCGTACGGGTGGCCGACGATCGACAGCATCGGAATGTCGTTCGAGGAGTCGCTGTACGCCGCGCAGCGTGACAGGTCGAGGCCCTCGGCCGCCGCCAGCGCCCGGACCGCCTCGGCCTTGGCCGGGCCGTGCAGCGGCTCGCCGACCAGCCTGCCCGTGTAGACCCCGCCGACGGACTCCGCCACGGTGCCCAGCGCGCCGGTCAGGCCCAGCCGCCGGGCGATGATGGTCGCGGTCTCCACCGGGGCGGCGGTCACCAGCCAGACCCGCTGCCCGGCGTCCAGGTGGGCCTGCGCCAGGGCGCGAGTGCCCGGCCAGATGCGGTCGGCCATGTACTCGTCGTAGATCTCCTCGCCGATCGTCATCAGCTCCGAGACCCGGTGGCCCTTGACGATGGACAGGGCGCTGCTGCGCACGTCCTCCATGTGGGCCGGGTCCTCGACCCCGGCCAGCCGGAACCAGGCCTGCTGCCAGGCGAAGCGGGCCAGCTCGCGCTTGCGGAAGAAGTGCCGCTTGTAGAGGCCGCGGCCGAAGTGGAACAGGGCGGCGCCCTGCATCACGGTGTTGTCCAGGTCGAAGAAGGCGGCCGCCCGCTCGTCGCCGACCACGGGGAACTCGGGCTCGGCGGGCGGGGGCGGCGGCGCCTGGACCGAAGACTTGCGCGCGGCCTCGGCCGAGGCCTCTCCGGCGAGGACGCTCGCCTCGGTGGGGAGGTGTCGACGACGGGTGAACCATCCCAGTGCGGCCATGGGCTGAGCATAGCCAGCCATTCCCGCCATCCCGTTACGGCCGGGTGTCGGGCCGATACGGCCGGGCCGACGTCCCGGCCCCCGGCGGGGCGGGAGGGAGGGGGATCGGCTCAGCCGCCGAGCGCCTTGCGGAGCCGGTCCGGGTTCACCCGCCAGAAGTCGTGCTGGGCGCCGTCGACGAGGACGACGGGGATCTGCTCCCAGTACTTGCGGTGCAGCTCCTCGTCCTGGGTGATGTCCTTCTTCTCCCAGGGGGTGCCCAGCTCGCCGCAGACCTTCGCGATCACGGCCTCGGCGTCCTCGCACAGATGGCAGTCGGGCTTGCCGATCAGGGTGACCGTGCGCTCGGCGGGGCTCTTGCGGGGGGTGCGGCGCAGCAGCGGGCTCATGTCCGCCATTGTGCCCCGCCGCGCCCCGCGCCCGTGGGGGCCGCTGCCGCGGGCGGGCCCGGGGGCCGTCCCGTCGTTTACGATCGTGGGCGATTTGTTGCTGTCCGGGGTTTACGACCTGGGGGAACCAGTGAGGAGGGAGAGCCCGTGCTCCGGTCGGCGTTCCGGGCGTGCGGATGTGGCCGCCGGGAACGGAAGGACACCCGTTCTGGTTCCACGAGCAGGTCGAATGGATGCGTGACACCGGTCACTTTGCTCGGACAAAGCGGACACCATCTTTGTGCACGCGTTCACAAAGACATAGCCTGCTGTCGATGGGGACGTCCGGGAACGCATGGACGCCCGCAGCCCCGCTCTACCCGCAGGAGCACCGTGGCAACTGGCCGAACTCACCGACCGGCGACCCGAAGCCGAGGGATCCCCGAGGCCACCGTCGCCCGGCTTCCGCTGTATCTGCGTGCGCTGACGGCGCTCTCCGAGCGCTCGGTGCCCACAGTCTCCTCGGAGGAACTCGCGGCCGCGGCCGGGGTCAATTCGGCCAAGCTGCGCAAGGACTTCTCCTACCTCGGGTCGTACGGCACCCGCGGGGTCGGCTACGACGTGGAGTACCTCGTCTACCAGATCTCCCGTGAGCTGGGCCTCACCCAGGACTGGCCGGTCGTGATCGTCGGCATCGGTAATCTCGGCGCGGCGCTCGCCAACTACGGCGGCTTCGCCTCCCGCGGCTTCCGGGTCGCGGCGCTGATCGACGCCGACCCGGCGATGACCGGCAAGCCGGTCGCGGGCATCGCGGTGCAGCACACCGACGAGCTCGAGAAGATCATCACGGACAACGGCGTGTCGATCGGCGTCATCGCCACCCCGGCGGGCGCGGCCCAGCAGGTCTGCGACCGGCTGGTGGCCGCCGGTGTCACCTCGATCCTGAACTTCGCCCCCACCGTGCTGTCGGTGCCGGACGGGGTGGACGTGCGCAAGGTGGACCTGTCCATCGAGCTGCAGATCCTCGCCTTCCACGAGCAGCGCAAGGCGGGGGAGGAGACGGTCGCGCCCGACGAGGTCGCGAGCGCGCAGGCGGCCGCCCAGGACACGCCGGGCGCCGCCGCGGCCGCCCCGGCGCCGCTCGCCCCGCACCGCGCGGCCCCCGCGGCGGGCACCGACAACGGCCGGCAGGGACCTGACGGGGACGTCCCCGCGGTGATGCCGGCATGAGCCTCCTCGTCGTCGGACTGAGCCACCGCAGCGCCCCGGTGAGCGTGCTGGAGCGCGCCTCCCTGGCCGCTGATCAGCAGACCAAGCTGGTGCAGGACTCGCTCGCGGCCGAGCCCGCCACCGAGGCCACCGTGCTCGCCACCTGCAACCGCATCGAGCTGTACGCGGACGTGGACAAGTTCCACGCCGGGGTCGCCGAGCTGTCCACGCTGCTCGCCCAGCACACCGGTGTCGGCCTGGACGAGCTGACCCCGTATCTGTACGTGCACTACGAGGACCGGGCCGTCCACCACCTCTTCTCGGTGGCCTGCGGGCTGGACTCGATGGTCGTCGGCGAGGGCCAGATCCTCGGCCAGATCAAGGACGCGCTGGCGCTGGGGCAGGAGCTGCACACCGCGGGCCGCCTGCTGAACGACCTGTTCCAGCAGGCGCTGCGGGTCGGCAAGCGGGCCCACAGCGAGACCGGCATCGACAAGGCCGGCCAGTCGCTCGTCACCTTCGGTCTCGAACAGCTCGCCGGGGACATGCCGGTGGCGGGCTGGGCGGCGGGCAGGCGGGCGCTGGTGATCGGTGCGGGCTCGATGTCCTCGCTGGCCGCGACGACGCTCGCGCGCGCCGGTGTCGCCGAACTGGTGATCGCCAACAGGACGTTGGATCGGGCGCGGCGCCTCGCGGAGTCCCTGACGGGCCTCGTCGCCGGGGCCCGGGCCGTGCCGATGGAGCGCGTCTCCGCCGAGCTGCCCCACGCCGATGTCGTGGTCTCCTGTACCGGCGCGACCGGTCTTGTGCTGACCGCCGACATGCTGACCGAAGCCCTCGACCGGCGCGCGGAGCACCGGGCGGGGGGCGCCGCCGGGCCGGGCGCGGCGGAGACCGTCGCGCTGCTGGACCTGGCGATGCCGCGGGACATCGACGCGGCGGCGCACCGTCTCGCCGGGCTGCGCCTGGTGGACATCGAGTCGCTCGCCGAGGCCGCGGCCGACGAGCCGATGGCCGCCGATGTCGACCAGGTCCGCGCCATCGTCTCCGCCGAGGTGGCCGCCTTCGGGGCGGCCCAGCGCGCCGCGCACATCACGCCGACGGTGGTCGCGCTGCGTACCATGGCGGCAGATGTGGTCGCCGGCGAGATCGCCCGGCTCGAAGGGCGCCTCCCCGACCTCGACGAAAGGCAGCGCGCCGAGATCACCCAGACCGTGCGCCGTGTCGTCGACAAGCTGCTGCACGCCCCCACCGTGCGGGTCAAGCAGCTCGCGAGCACGCCCGGCGGTGCCGGGTACGCGGACGCGCTGCGCGAGCTGTTCGACCTCGACCCGCAGGCGGTGGCCGCCGTCAGCCGGGCCGACGCCAACGGCACCCGTCCCGACGGCGGCGTCGGCCGGCCCGGCGCCGCGGCCGTCCAGACCGACCCGAAGAGAGGCCGGGCATGAACGCAACACCCCCCGCCGCCTCCGGCCGCCCGGCGCCGCTGCGGCTCGGCACCCGGCGCAGCGCGCTGGCCATGGCCCAGTCCGGGCTGATAGCGGACGCGGTGCGCCGCGTCACCGGCCGCCCCGTGGAGCTGGTGGAGATCACCACGCGCGGGGACGTCTCGCGCGAGGACCTGGCGCAGATCGGCGGCACCGGCGTCTTCGCCACCGCGCTGCGCGAGGCGCTGCTGCGCGGCGAGGTGGACTTCGCCGTCCACTCGCTGAAGGACCTGCCGACCGCCCAGCCGGACGACCTGGTCCTGGCCGCGCTGCCGACCCGCGAGGACCCGCGCGACGCGCTGGTCGCCCGCGACGGGCTGACCTTCACCGAGCTCCCGCCGGGCGCCCGGATAGGCACCGGCTCCCCGCGCCGCACGTCCCAGCTGCGCGCCTGGGCGCGCTCGCTCGGCATGGAGATCGAGACCGTGTCGATCCGCGGCAACGTCGACACCCGGATCGGTTACGTCCGCTCGGGAGAGCTGGACGCCGTGGTGCTGGCCGCCGCGGGGCTGACCCGTCTCGGGCGGCTCGACGAGGCGACCGAGATCCTGGCCGCCGACCACATACTGCCCGCCCCCGGCCAGGGGGCACTGGCAGTCGAGTGCGCCGCCGCCAACGCGGCGCTCGCTGCTCAGCTCGCCGAGCTCGACGACCCGTACACCCGGGCCGCCGTGACCGCCGAGCGTTCCCTGCTCGCCGCCTTGGAGGCCGGCTGCAGTGCGCCCGTGGGCGCGCTGGCCGACCTGCTGGGCGACGGTCAGGCTGTCACCGAAATGCGCCTGCGCGGCGCCGTCGGCACCCCCGACGGCTCCTCGCTGGTGCAGCTGTCCATCACCGGTCCCGTTCCCGCGGCGCCTGGCGAGGAAGCGGCCCGGCTCATGGGCCGTGAGCTCGCCGCCGAGATGCTCGCGAAGGGTGCGGCCGGTCTTATGGGGGAGCGAGCACTTTGAACCCCAACGCCCCGAACCACCCCGGATGCGGGCACGTCACCTTCCTCGGTGCGGGCCCGGGAGATCCAGGCCTGCTGACGCTGCGTGCCGTGGAGGCACTCGCCGCCGCGGATGTGCTGATCGCCGACCCGCACGTGCTCGACGTGGTGCGTACGCACGTCAGGCCGGGCGTGGCCGCGGACGCTCAGGGCACACCCGAACAGGCGCGTGCTGATGCGCCGTCAAGCACCGCCGACGTGCCCCTACTCAGGGACACGGCCAATCTTGTCATGGCTGCCGCGCGGAGCGGCAAGCGGGTCGTCCGCGCGGTCGCGGGCGACCCTGGCCTGGACGGATACGCCGCCGACGAGATGCTCGCGTGCGCCGCCGAGGGCATCGTCTTCGAGGTGGTGCCGGGCGTGGCGGCCGCGGTGGGCGTGCCCGCGTACGCGGGGGTGCCGCTGCGGGACGCCCAGAGCACCGATGTGCGGTTCGTGGACGCCCGTACGGCCGACGACCGCTGCTGGAGCGAGGTCGGCTCCTCGGACGGCACCGCCGTCGTCTCCGCCACCCTGGAGACGGTCGCGGCGGCCGCGGGCGAGCTGGTGGCCGCCGGGCGCAAGCCGGACACCCCGCTGACCGTCACCGTCGCCGGCACCACGACCCGGCAGCGCACTTGGACGGCCACGCTGGGCACCATCGCGCAGGTGCTGAAGGCGGCCAAGGTGCTGCCGTCGCCGCAGGGCGCGCAGCCGGTGATAGCGGTGGTCGGCGAGCGCGGCGCGGCCGAGCGGCGCGAGCAGCTGTCGTGGTTCGAGTCGAAGCCGCTGTTCGGCTGGCACGTCCTGGTGCCGCGCACCAAGGAGCAGGCCGCCTCGCTCTCCGACCAGCTCCGCTCCTACGGGGCGGTGCCCAGCGAGGTGCCGACCATCGCGGTGGAGCCGCCGCGCACCCCGCAGCAGATGGAGCGCGCGGTCAAGGGCCTGGTGACCGGGCGCTACGAGTGGATCGCCTTCACCTCGGTCAACGCGGTCAGGGCGGTGCGGGAGAAGTTCGAGGAGTACGGGCTCGACGCGCGCGCCTTCGCCGGGATCAAGGTCGCGGCGGTGGGCGAGCAGACCGCCAAGTCGCTGATCGACTTCGGGGTCAAGCCGGACCTGGTGCCCAGCGGCGAGCAGTCCGCGGCCGGGCTGCTGGAGGACTGGCCGCCGTACGACCCGGTCTTCGACCCGATCGACCGGGTCTTCCTGCCGCGGGCCGACATCGCCACGGAGACGCTGGTGGCCGGGCTGATCGAGCTGGGCTGGGAGGTGGACGACGTCACGGCGTACCGCACCGTGCGCGCCTCGCCGCCGCCGGCCGAGACCCGCGAGGCGATCAAGGGCGGCGGGTTCGACGCGGTGCTCTTCACCTCGTCGTCCACCGTGCGGAACCTCGTCGGCATCGCTGGCAAGCCGCACAATGTCACGGTCATCGCCTGTATCGGCCCGGCCACCGCGAAGACCGCGGAGGAGCACGGCCTGCGGGTGGACGTACTGTCGCCCGAGCCCTCGGTGCACAAGCTCGCCGAGGCGCTCGCGGAGTTCGGGGCGGCCCGTCGGCGGGCCGCGATCGAGGCCGGGGAGCCCGTCACGCGCCCGAGCGAGCGGCGACCCGGTTCACGGAGGAGGGCACGCTCTTGAGCACCACACACGACACCACCCCGTACGGCGCCTTCCCCGGCACCAGGCCGCGCCGGCTGCGGGTGAACCCGGCCATGCGGCGCCTGGTCTCCGAGACCCGGCTGCACCCGGCCGAGCTGATCCTGCCCGCCTTCGTCGCGGAGGGCGTGAGCGAACCGCTGCCGCTCGCGTCGATGCCGGGCGTCGTGCAGCACACCCGCGACTCGCTGCGGAAGGCGGCCGTCGAGGCGGTCGAGGCGGGCGTCGGCGCGATCATGCTCTACGGCGTGCCGGAGGAGAGCAAGAAGGACGCGATCGGCTCGCCGGGCACCGACCCGGACGGCATCCTCCAGGTCGCCCTGCGCGATGTGCGGTCCGAGGTCGGCGACGATCTGATCGTCATGTCGGACCTGTGCCTGGACGAGCACACCGACCACGGCCACTGCGGGGTCCTCGACGCCGAGGGCCGGGTCGACAACGACGCGACGCTGGAGCGCTACGCCGAGATGGCGCGGGTGCAGGCGGACGCGGGCGCCCATGTGCTGGGCACGAGCGGGATGATGGACGGCCAGGTCGGGGTGGCCCGGGCGGCCCTGGACGGGATCGGCCGCCAGGACGTGTCGATCCTCGCCTACACCGCCAAGTACGCCTCGGCCTTCTACGGGCCCTTCCGCGAGGCCGTGGCGTCCTCGCTCAAGGGCGACCGCAAGACCTACCAGCAGGACCCGGCCAACGCCCGCGAGGCGCTGCGCGAGCTGGCGCTCGACCTCGCCGAGGGCGCCGACATGGTGATGGTCAAGCCGGCCCTGCCGTACCTGGACATCCTGCGCCGGATCGCGGACGAGACGGACGTGCCGGTCGCCGCGTACCAGGTCTCCGGCGAGTACTCGATGGTCGAGGCCGCCGCGGCCAACGGGTGGATCGACCGGGACCGGGCGATCATGGAGACGCTGACGTCCGTACGGCGGGCGGGCGCGGGCATGATCCTGACCTACTGGGCGACCGAGGTCGCCCAGTGGCTGAACCGGGGCGACCGGGGCTGAGGCGTCCGGCGCTTCGGGGCTCTGGTCCGCCGGAGCCCCGAAGGGGGCGGCTCAGGCCGCGTTGACGATCTCGGTGAGCCGCGCGGCGGTGATCGTGCCGGGGGCGCGGCGCTCGCGCGCGCACTCGTTCGCGATGCGCCGCAGGGTCTCGTTGACCGGGGTCGGCACCCCGTGGAGCCGGCCCAGCAGCACGATCTCGCCGTTCAGATAGTCCGCCTCGACCGAGCCGGTGCCCCGCACCAGGCTCTGCCAGGACGAGCCGCCGCCCCGTGCCCCGCCCTCGACGGGGCGCATGTCCATCTTTCCGTCGCGCGCCGCGCTCTGCTCGGCGGCGCTCGCGCGGTCGATGCCCGCCGCGTCGAGGACGGTGATCGCCTCCGCCCGCGCGCGCTCCGCCAGGGCCGCCGCCTCCGCGCCCCCGTCCGGGCCGCAGACCGCGTCCACGGCGTTGGCGACGTTGCTGAGCAGCTTGGCGTACTTCCAGCGCATCACGTCGGGGACGACCGGCGCGAGGAAGTGGGAGGTCTCCAGGCCGTCCGCGATCCGCCGGGCCGTCTCGTCGGCGCCGGACGGGTAGCGGCCCAGGTGCAGCATGCCGGTGAAGGGGGCGCAGGGGGCGGTGACCTCGCCCGGCTCCAGGTAGGTGGCGGGCAGCCAGACGCACATGGCGTAGACCCGGCGGAAGCGCCGCAGCGCCAGCCGCTCGCTCTCCACCCCGTTCTGGGCGCAGACCAGCGGCAGCCGGTCGCCCGCCGTGCCGCCGCCGGCCACCGGGCGGGGCGCCCAGGCGTCCAGGGCGGCCACGCTGTCCTGTGTCTTGACGGCGAGCACGAGCACGTCGTCGGGGCGCAGCTCGACGGCCTCGGGCCGGTCGGCCACGGGCACCGGGAGCCGGTGGGTGCCGTCGGGCGTCAGCAGCCGCAGCCCGTCCCGCCGCAGCGTCTCGTAGTGGACGCCGCGCGCCACGAGGACGACGTCGTGTCCGCTCTGGGACAGCCGCCCGCCGATCGCGCCCCCGACGGCGCCCGCTCCGATGACGACGTAGCGCATCCCGGCCCTCTTTCCGTCCTGTGTCACCCCGGCGTTCGCGCCGTCACGCTACCGCTCAAGATCCGCCGGGCCGTCAGCGGGGCGGGTTGTAGTTCATGAACCAGTGGGCCGCGAAGTCGGCGGGTATGGAGTACGGGTGGTCGGGGTCGGTGAGCATGCGGAAGACGAACTCCGTGGCCGTCATGTCGAACCGGTCCCCGGCCTCGGGGCCGACTTCCGTCACATAGACGGGCCATGCGTCGGGGTCCGGCCCCTCGGTGATCCAGTGGAACCCTGTCTCGTGCTCGGTGCCCGCCCAGGTCAGCAGCCCGCCCGGCTCGGGGAACGGCGGGCGGGGCTCCCAGGACCGCAGCCCGTGGGTCTTCGCCCAACCGGCCGCGAACTCGGCGCTCTTGACGATGTCGGCCGGCAGGCGGATGGCCAGGAAGCCGTCGAAGGCGCCATGGCCGAAGGTGTCGACCAGCCGCTTGTAGTCGCCCGGCAGCGCCGTCCCCAGCCGGGCCTCGGCCGCCGCGCAGTCGACCGGCCGGATCCGGCCGGAGTGCATCCGCTCCAGGCGGATCGGGTCCGCGCGGACCTGCTCCGCGTCCCACCCGGTCACCGCGACGAGCCGGTCCAGCCAGGAGGCGTCCGCGGGCAGCTCCTCCGGAGCCGGGGTGGTGCGCGGGGCGACGACCACGACCAGCCGCGCCTCTCCGCCGACGCGGACGGCACCGCAGCCGATCCACCGGCCGCCGAAGGCCCAGGCGCGCATCTCGAGGACCCGCTCGCCCTCCCCGAACGGGGTGAGGAGCGGCAGCCCGGTCCGCTCGCTCACCGAGGAGTCGGCGCGCCCCTCCGACACCAGGGTGCGCGGCTCCCCGTACCCATCGCCGAGCTGCTCCACGAGCGTGTCCAGGGCCGCCTCGCCGCCGATCGTCAGGCACAGATGGCCCGGCGCGTGGCCGGCCGCGCGGCACTCCAGCTTCCCGGTGTCCGGCCACACCAGGCCGTGGACGGTGGGCAGCAGTTCGTCTTCGTTCACAGAAGACAGTGAAGCGGGTGCCACTGACAACCGGCCGGGGCGCGGGGTCGGCCCCGGCCGGTTGTCGGGGTCGGCCCCGACGTTATCGGGGTCGGCCCCGGCGGTTGTCGGGGTCGGGACGGCTCAGCGGGCCGTGTCCCAGGAGTGGGCGACGTCGACGATCAGGTGGTCGCCCGACTGGAAGACCCGGAACGGCAGTCGGGCGCGCACGCCGAGCCCGATCTGGGTCTCGCCCTCGAAGCTGGCGCCGTAGCGGGTGTCCTTGAACGTGCGGTACCCCGTGACGTCCACCCCGGGCAGCGGCTTCCCGGCCCGGCCCGGGTACGTCTCGGCGCCGGTTCCGGTGTCGTAGCTCGTCGCGGCCACCCGGATCTCCAGGATCGCGCCGCCGCCGACCGCGATGGGGTCGCCGGAGCCGTCCTGGTACATGGCGTCGACGTAGCCGACGCGGTAGCCGGTCGGCTCGGCCGTCGTGCCGCCCTTGATGTCGAACACCAGGCGGTCGTAGCACTCGTGCCGGCCGGCCCGGATGTTCGCCAGCGGCTTGTGGTCGCTCGCCTGCGCGGTTTTGTCGACGCTGCCCCACCTGGTCGCACAGGCCTCGGCCGCAGCCTTGGCCGTCCTCGACGTGGTGGCGGCACCGGCCGTCCCCGCCGTCGCCGCCATCCCGGCGCCGGCCAGCGTGAGCGCCGCGAGCGCGGTCCCCCAACGTCGCATGGCTTCCTCCTGAAGATCGATTGCCGATTACCTGACGTCCGACTCCCCCAATTGGGGGGAGGTTGTCCGCATCGTTGGTTTTCAGCCGGGCTGGAGCGGATTTTTGTCGCAAACGCAGGGGGTGGGGCGGGATCCGGGCCTCACCCGATGCGGTGATGGGCGCCGATCCGCCTGACAGGGCGTCGAGCGCGCTGCCAGGGTCGCCGTACGGCGGTGGCCCTGCGGCCGGACTTTCCCGTCGGAAGGTTGGACACCATGACCCCCACCATCCCGGAGCTTGGCATGAGCCGACTTCGCAAGGCCGCCGAGGCAGCTGAGGAAGCGACTGGCCTGCGCGCCGAGATCATCCGGGGGGTTCTCATGATGTCCCCGACCCGGCGCGGCAGGCACGCCGCGATCATCAACGAGCTTTACGCCCAGCTTCACCCAGCCCTGCCGGATCATCTGGAGTCCTATCAGGTCGCGTCCGTGTCCCTGCCGGACGACAAGGACGACTACGCCACCCCCGACCTGCTCGTCTGCGACGCGGGCATCCCCGCCTATCTGCTCGTCGACCCCCGCGACGGGACCTGGACCCTGTACACCGTTCCCCGGGAGGGCGCCTACCAGGGTGTCCTGCACGGGCGGTACGGGGAGGGCATCGAGCTGCCCGCCCTCGGCGTGAAGATCTCCACCGGCGGCTTCACCCGGTACGCCTGACGGCGGCCCCGGGCCAGTATCTGGTCCGGGGCCGCCGTCGCGGGGCGTGCGGGAGCGCTCAGAGGCGCTCGGGGGTGCGGATGCCGAGCAGGTTCATGCCCTGGTGGAGGGTGCGGGCGGTCAGGTCGCACAGGAAGAGGCGGTTCTCGACCTGGGCCGGGCCGCCCTCGGCCTTCAGGACCGGGCACTTGTCGTAGAAGGTCGTGTAGTGCGAGGCGAGCTGGTACAGATACGCGGCCAGCTTGTGCGGCTCGTAGCCCGCCGCGACCTCCTTGAGGGTCTCCGCGAACTGGTCCAGGTGCAGGCCGAGCGCCCGCTCGGCCGGGGCCAGCGGCAGCTCGGGGTGGGCGGCCGGCTTCTGGCCCGCTTCGGCGCGGCGCAGGATCGACTGGATCCGGGCGTAGGCGTACTGGAGGTACACCGACGTGTCGCCGTTGAGCGAGACCATCTGGTCCAGGTCGAACTTGTAGTCACGGGCGGCCGAGGTGGACAGGTCCGCGTACTTGACCGCGCCGATGCCGACCTGGGCGCCGCGCTCGGCGATCTCCTCCTCGGTCAGCCCCAGGTTCTCGCTCTTCTCGCGGACGACGGCCGTCGCCCGGTCGATGGCCTCGTCCAGCAGGTCCACCAGCCGCACCGTCTCGCCCTCGCGGGTCTTGAACGGCTTGCCGTCCTTGCCGAGGACCGTGCCGAAGGCGAGCTGGTACGCGTGGGTCTTCTCGTCCAGCCAGCCGATCCGGCGGGCGGTCTCGAAGACCATCTTGAAGTGCAGCGACTGCCGGGCGTCCACGACGTAGACCAGCGAGTCGGCCTGAAGGTTCCGCACCCGGTCGCGGATCGCGGACAGGTCGGTGGCCGCGTAGCCGAAGCCGCCGTCGGACTTCTGGACGATGAGCGGCACCGGCTTGCCGTCCGGGCCCTTCACGTCGTCGAAGAAGACGCACAGCGCGCCCTCGGAGCGCACCGCGACGCCGGACTCCTCCAGCAGCCGGCAGGTCTCGGCCAGCATGTCGTTGTAGCCGGACTCGCCGACCACGTCGGGGTCGTGGATCTCCATGTCCAGCTTGTCGAAGACCGAGTAGAAGTAGAGCTTCGACTCGTCGACGAACTTCCGCCACAGGGCGAGGGTCTCCTCGTCCCCGGCCTGGAGGTCCACCACCCGGCGCCGGGACCGCTCCTTGAACTCCTCGTCGGAGTCGAAGAGCGCCCGCGCCGCCTTGTAGAGGCGGTTCAGGTTGGACATGGCCTCCTCGCCCGAGGCGGCCTGGTCCTGGGCCGGATCGGCCTTGTGGTCCAGCTCGTGGGGGTGCTCGATCAGGTACTGGATGAGCATGCCGAACTGGGTGCCCCAGTCGCCGATGTGGTGGCGCCGGACCACCTTCTCGCCCGCGAACTCCAGGATCCGCACCACCGCGTCGCCGATCACCGCCGAGCGCAGATGGCCGACGTGCATCTCCTTGGCCACGTTCGGCTGGGCGTAGTCGACCACGGTCGTGCCGGGGTTCTCGGCGTGCGGAACGCCGAGGCGGGCGTCGGCGGCGCGGGCGGCGAGGGTCTTGACGATCGCCTCGTCCGACACCGTGATGTTGAGGAAGCCGGGGCCGGAGACCTCGATGTCCGCGATCACGTCGCCGGCCGGCAGGCTCTCCACGACCTTGGCGGCCAGCTCGCGCGGGTTGCCCTTGAGCTTCTTGGCGAGCGCCAGCATCCCGTTGGCCTGGAAGTCGGCCCGGTCGCTGCGTCGCAGCAGCGGGTCGGCGGCGCCGGCCTCCGGCAGGGCGGCCGAGAGGGCGTCCGCGAGACGCTGGTGGACGGTGGCGGCAAGGGATGGGACCGAGGCCATGGGAGGAATGCCGTTCCGATAGATGGTTGGGTCCACCTCAGTATTTCACGGTGGGTCCAACGCTTTTTGTCGGCGCTTTCGCCCCCGCCACGGCCCCCGCCCCGGCCTGGATCCGGCCCCGGCCCGGCCTGTGGTTCCGCCCCCTGTGGAAAACCTTCGGGGGGCCTCGTTCCGTCTGGGACAATGGTCGAGCCATGACCGCAAGGAAGGAAGTGCCGACCGTGGCTCAGAGCACCGAGACCGACTGGGTCTCCCGATTCGCCGACGAGGTCATTGCCGAGGCGGAGCGTCGCGCCCCCGGCACGGCGAAATCAGGTGCTGGCGCACCGGGGATCGTCTGCGCCTCGGGCCTCAGCCCGTCCGGCCCGATCCACCTCGGCAATCTGCGCGAGGTCATGACCCCGCACCTGGTCGCCGACGAGATCCGGCGGCGCGGTTACGAGTGTGTGCACATCGTGTCCTGGGACGACTACGACCGGTATCGCAAGGTCCCGGCCGGGATCGACCCCTCCTGGGCGGAGCACATCGGCAAGCCGCTGACCTCCGTCCCCGCCCCGCCCGGCAGCTCGTATCCGAACTGGGCCGAGCACTTCAAGGCGCCGATGATCAAGGCGCTCGAGGAGATGGGCATCGAGTTCCACGGCATCAGCCAGACCGAGAAGTACACCTCGGGCGCGTACCGCGAGCAGATCCTGCACGCGATGCGCCACCGCGAGCAGATCGACGCCGTCCTCGACCGGTACCGCACCAAGGACAAGGCCGGGGCGAAGAAGCCCGCCAAGCAGCAGAAGCCGGTCGACGAGGCAGAGCTGGAGGCCGCCGAGGGCTCCGGCGCGGCCAGCGAGGACGACGGCAGCGCGGGCGGCGCGGGCTACTACCCGTACAAGCCGTACTGCTCGGTGTGCGAGCGCGACCTCACCACCGTCACCTCGTACGACGACGAGACCACCGAGATGGCGTACACCTGCGCCTGCGGCCACGGCGAGACCGTCCTGCTGCGCGAGCACGACCGGGGCAAGCTGGTCTGGAAGGTCGACTGGCCGATGCGCTGGGCCTACGAGGGCGTCGTCTTCGAGCCGTCGGGCGTCGACCACTCCTCGCCCGGCTCCTCGTACGTCGTCGGCGGGCAGATCGTGCGCGAGGTCTTCGGCGGCGAGCAGCCCATCGGCCCGATGTACGCCTTCGTGGGCATCAGCGGCATGGCCAAGATGTCCTCCTCCAAGGGCGGCGTGCCGACCCCGGCCGACGCGCTGGAGATCATGGAGGCGCCGCTGCTGCGCTGGCTGTACGCGCGCCGTCGGCCGAACCAGTCCTTCAAGATCGCCTTCGACCAGGAGATCCAGCGGACCTACGACGAGTGGGACGCCCTGGAGCGCAAGATCACCGAGGGCACGGCCCAGCCGGCGGACGCCGCCGCGTACAGCCGCGCCACCCGCACCGCCGCCGGCGAGCTGCCGCGCACCCCGCGCCCGCTCCCGTACCGGATGCTCGCGTCCGTGGTCGACATCACCACCGGCCATGACGAGCAGACGCTGCGCATCCTCAGCGAGCTCGACCCGGACAACCCGGTGAAGTCCCTGGACGAGACCCGGCCCCGGCTCGACAGGGCCGAGCGCTGGATCAACACCCAGGTCCCGGCCGACCAGCGCACGCGCGTGCGGGAGGAGCCGGACACCGAGCTGCTCGCCTCGCTCGGCGAGACCGAGCGCGAGTCGCTGCGGCTGCTGCTGGAGGGGCTGGACACCCACTGGTCGCTGGACGGTCTGACCACGCTGGTCTACGGGGTGCCGAAGCTCCAGGCCGGGTTCGCGGCGGACGCCAAGCCGACCCCGGAGCTGAAGGTCGCGCAGCGCGCGTTCTTCGCGCTGCTCTACCGGCTGCTGGTCGGCCGCGACACGGGCCCCCGGCTGCCCACGCTGCTGCTGGCGGTGGGCGCCGACCGGGTGCGCAAGCTGCTCGCGGCCTGAGGTCGGCTCCCGAGCCGCCGGGTCCCGAGCCGCGAAAACGGCGGGCGGGCCGGACCCCCCAGGAGTCCGGCCCGCCCGCCGTTTTCAGGGAATGGGGGAGTCCAGGCCCGTTACGGGATGTTCTCCGTCTCCATCTCCAGCTTGTACCGCTCCTTGCAGTCGTCCAGGTGGCGGCGCACCTCGGCCTCGCCGAGGTCGGTGATGCCGTACCCCTCGCGCAGCAGACGGCCGAACTGGTACGGGGAGGGGAACCTGCCGTGGTTGGTGACGTGCTGGCGGAAGGCGCCGTAGTACGCCTCGTCGCGCGGCATGTCCTCCGGCAGGTTCGCGGGCGTGACGGCCCCGGCGGACGGCTCCTGCTCCGTGAAGGGCTCCTGGTCCCGCTGCCCCGGCACATAGGCGATCTGGCTGCTGGTGCCCTGCCCGCCCAGCGGCCGGACCCGGCCGCCGGGGCCGACGGGGACCGTCAGCCCGGCGGCGTCCTGCGCCTCGTCGGCGTACGAGCCGGGCTGCTGCGGTTGCGGCTGGGCCTCGGGCTGCTCGGCCGGTGCCTGGGCCGGCGCCGGCTGGGGCTGCTGCGGCTCGTCCAGGAGCTGCGGCTGCTGTCGGCCGGCCGCCGGGTGTCCCGCGGCCTGCTCGTAGCCGGTCGCCGCCCGGCCGTCGTGTTCGGGGGCGGCGGGCTGCTGGTAGCCCTGCTGCTGGTAGACCGGCAGCGGGAAGGAGAGGGGCAGCTCGCGCTCCTGGCCCCCGGCCCGGTCGGCCCCAGGGACTCCGGGAACTCCCGGGGCTCCGGGTGCTCCGGGGATCGCGACGGTTCCGGCGGTCCCGGCGGCACCGGCGGCCCTGAGGGTTCCGGCGGCCCCGCCCCCGTAGGGCAGCGCGGCCGGCAGCGCCGCCGCCGTGAGCTCGGCCGGGTCCAGGCCCGCCGCGGCCAGCCCGGCCGGTGCGGTCTCCGCCAGCGGCACCCCGTAGCGCGCCAGCCGCAGCGGCATCAGCGACTCGACCGGGGCCTTGCGGCGCCAGGAGCGGCCGTAGCGGGCGCGCAGCCGGGCGCGGTAGACGAGGCGGTCCTGTTCGAGCTTGATGACCTCGTCGTAGGAGCGCAGCTCCCACAGCTTCATCCGGCGCCACAGCCGGAAGGTCGGCACGGGCGCCAGCAGCCAGCGGGCGACGCGGACCGACTCCATGTGCCGGTCGGCGGTGATGTCGGCGATCCGGCCGATGGCGTGCCGGGCGGCCTCGACCGAGACGACGAACAGCACCGGGATGACGGCGTGCATGCCGACGCCGAGCGGGTCGGGCCAGGCGGCCGCGCCGTTGAAGGCGATGGTGGCGGCGGTCAGCAGCCAGGCCGTCTGGCGCAGCAGCGGGAAGGGGATCCGCAGCCAGGTCAGCAGCAGGTCGAGGGCGAGCAGGACGACGATTCCCGCGTCGATCCCGATGGGCAGGACGTTGGCGAAGCCACCGAAGCCCTTGTCGCGGGCGAGGTCGCGCACGGCGGAGTAGGAGCCCGCGAAACCGATCGCGGCGATCACCACCGCGCCGGTGACGACCACCCCGATCAATATGCGGTGCGTACGTGTCAGTTGCATCGCGGCCACCCGCGACCCCTCCCCCGTTCTACGGCATTCGGCGCGCCCAGCGTCGCATACACGTCAAGGGCGGTGGACGGGAAGGGGGTCGGAGCGGCGATGCGGGGAGTGGCGGCTACGCGGCGCCGGCGGATCCTGCGCCCTTCCCGCCGTCCTTCTCTGTGTCCTTCCCGCTGCCCTTCTCGGCGCCCCCGCTGTCCTTCCCGGTGGCCTTGCCGCCGTCCTTGTCGGTGCCCCCGCCGTCCTTGGCGATGGCGGCGACGACCTCCTTGGCCGCGGTCTCGGCGTCCTTGAGGAGCTTCTTGGGGTCGGGCGTCTTCTCGTCCTCGTAACCGGCGCCGTTGTACTCGAGGGTCACCACCACGTTGGCGGTGCGGGCCACGACGGTCTGGTTGCGGAACTCGTCGCCGTCCTTCTTCGACTCCGTGCTCACGGTGGTGGCCGCGTCGCCGATGCCGGAGACCTGCGCGGTCTTGGCGTTCTTGGCGCCGTCTGCCGCGGTGGCCTTCTGGGCCTGGTCGGCGGCGTAGGTCTCGGCGCGCTTCTCGCCGGTGCCCAGCGACAGATCGGATCTGAAGAGCTTGAGGGAGACGGTGAGCTGCCGGTACTTGAAGCCGTTGAGGCCGGTCCACAGGCAGCTGGCCGACTGGTTGGCGTCGGCGGAGGGGAGCTCCTTGCCCTTCTTGTTCTCGGCCTTGGGGACGAGCTGGTCGATCGTCTTGCCGGACAGCGTCGGGCAGACCTCGGGGAGCTTGTCGTACTTTGCGGCCGCGACGGTCGGCGTCGGGCTGGGGGTGGCCGACTTGGACGCGTCGGCCGAGTCCTTGGAGTCCTTGTCGGAGCCGGAGGAGCAGCCGGCGACGAGCACCACCGGTACGGCTGCGCTGACGAATATCCGGGCGAGTCGTGGTGCTGTTCGGTGCATGGGTCCTTCGCTCGTTCTCGGTCGAGGGGCGGCCGTCCCGCCCGCGGGATTAGTCGGCACGGTACGCGGCCGATGCGCGGGCGGCCCAATTCGGGCGTCTTGCCCACCGCCCCTCGGACCGGTCTACTCGTTGAGCCGCCCGGTCAGCTCCTGGGCCAGATCTTCGGCGTTGACCTGCAGTTCTTCGCTGCTGGGAATGTGCTTCTTGTCGGTCGCCCACTGGTCGTACTCAATGGTGGCAATCACATTCGAGGACCTGAAGACGACGGTGACATCGCGGTGGATGCCGGAGTCGGTGGTGATGAGCTGATCGTCGAGGAAGGCGTCGTCGGCGAGGTCGTCGAGGACGCGCGGCGCGGCGGTCTCGGCGCTGTCGCCGTCGCCGGTTCCCGCGTCGCCGGTTCCCGAGTCGTCGGTCGTGGGGGTGTCGGGGGTGGGGGTGTCGGCCGCCGGGGCGTCGATCTCGGAGCCCTCGCCTCCTGCCCCGGAGCCGGACGAACCGGATGAACCGGACGAGGACTTCGACGGCGCCGTGCCCTTGCTCTTCGGCGACCCGGAGCCGGACCCGGAGCCGGACCCCGAGCCGGATGCGGACCCGGAGGGGGCGCTGGAGGTGTCCGAGACGCCCGGGACGTGTGCGGCGACGGCCTTCTTCTGGTACCGCTCCTCCGCCTGGTCCTCATCGCTGACCTTCGGGTCGTACGACACGACGCGCTCGAAGTCGAGCGAGAGGTAGCGGGTGCCGCTGCCCGTCTCCAGCTTCCAGCGGCAGCCGACGCGCCGCTCGGTGTCGAAGGTCACGGTGGCCTGGCCGTCGTAGACCTTGTCGTCCTCGTCGGCGCCGGGCAGCAGCTTCTGGAGCGTCTTGGAGCCGACGGCGCCGCACGCCTCGGGGAGGGTGCGGTACTTGCCGGGCGCGGCGGCGACCGGCGCCCCCGAGTCGCCGGACTTGCCGTCGTCGTGCCCTTGGTCGGAGCCGGAGCCGGTGCAGCCGCTGAGGCCGATGGCGGCGAGCACGGTCGCGAGCACGGCGACGGCCCGTGCGGCGCCCGGTGCGTACGCCCTTCGCTGCTGCGCTGGCTGCACTGTCCCCGTCCCTTCGAGGTCGCTTCGCGGGAAAACTGCTTGCCGCCCGTGGGCGGGGCCTGGAGACAATGTCTACCGCACGCGCCGCCACGTCTGCCGGTCGGCCGCCGTTATTGGGGCCCTCTGCCCGGCTTTTGCGTTTTCAGTCTTCTATGGGGGAATGAGTAGATATGTCTTATGTCGAGCTGCCCGGGGCGCGGGTTCCGATCCGTATGTGGACCGATCCCGCGACGGTCGAGGACGTGGCCATGCAGCAGCTGCGGAATGTGGCGACGCTGCCGTGGATCAAGGGCCTGGCCGTGATGCCGGACGTGCACTATGGAAAGGGCGCCACCGTCGGCTCGGTGATCGCGATGGAGGGCGCGGTGTGCCCGGCGGCCGTGGGGGTGGACATCGGCTGCGGGATGTCGGCCGTCCGTACCTCGCTGACCGCCGAGGACCTCCCGGGGGACCTGTCGCGGCTGCGCTCGCGCATCGAGCAGGCGATCCCGGTCGGGCGAGGGATGCACGAGGAGCCGGTCGACCCGGAGCGGCTCCACGGATTCTCCGCGCCGGGCTGGGAGGGCTTCTGGGAGCGGTTCGACGGCGTCGCCGAGGCGGTCAAGTTCCGTCAGGAGCGAGCCGTGAAGCAGATGGGTTCGCTCGGCTCGGGTAACCACTTCATCGAGTTCTGCCTCGACGAGTCCGGTTCGGTCTGGCTGATGCTGCACTCCGGCTCCCGGAACATCGGCAAGGAGCTGGCCGAGTACCACATCGGCGAGGCCCGCAAGCTGCCGCACAACCAGGGCCTGGTCGACCGCGACCTGGCGGTCTTCATCGCGGACACCCCGCAGATGGCGGCGTACCGGCACGATCTGTTCTGGGCGCAGGAGTACGCGAAGTACAACCGCGCGCTCATGATGGCGATCTTCCAGGACGTCGTCCGCAAGGAGTTCAAGAAGGCCAAGCCGGTGTTCGAGCCCGTCATCTCCTGCCACCACAACTATGTGGCGGAGGAGCGCTACGAGGGCATGGACCTGCTGGTGACCCGCAAGGGCGCGATCCGCGCGGGCGGCGGCGAGTACGGGATCATCCCCGGCTCCATGGGCACCGGCTCGTACATCGTCAAGGGTCTGGGGAACGCGGCGTCGTTCAACTCGGCCTCGCACGGCGCGGGTCGCAAGATGAGCCGCAACGCGGCGAAGAAGCGTTTCTCCACGCGGGACCTGGAGGAGCAGACGCGGGGCGTGGAGTGCCGTAAGGACGCCGGCGTGGTCGACGAGATCCCGAGCGCCTACAAGCCGATCGAGAAGGTCATCGACCAGCAGCGGGACCTCGTCGAGGTGGTCGCGAAGCTCAAGCAGCTGGTCTGCGTGAAGGGTTGAGCTCAGGCGCGCCACGCGCCATGCGAGCGGCAGAGCCCCGGAGTCCTCCGGGGCTCTGCGTGTTTACGGGGCGCTGCTCGTTTCCGGGACTCTGCTCGTTTTTTCCGGGACTCTGCGTTTCCGGGTTTCAGCCGACGTAGTCCGCGAGGTGCTCGCCGGTGAGGGTGGAGCGGGCGGCGACGAGGGCGGCGGGGGTGCCCTCGAAGACGACCTGGCCGCCGTCGTGGCCGGCCCCCGGGCCGAGGTCGATGATCCAGTCGGCGTGCGCCATGACCGCCTGGTGGTGCTCCACGACGATGACCGACTTGCCCGAGTCGACGAGCCGGTCCAGCAGGCCGAGCAACTGCTCGACATCGGCGAGGTGGAGGCCGGCGGTCGGCTCGTCGAGGACGTAGACGCCGCCCTTGTCGGCCATGTGGGTGGCCAGCTTGAGCCGCTGCCGCTCGCCGCCGGAGAGCGTGGTGAGCGGCTGGCCGAGGGTGAGGTAGCCGAGCCCGACGTCCGCGAGCCGGCCGAGGATCGTGTGCGCGGCCGGGGTGCGCGCCTCGCCGGTGCCGAAGAACTCCTTCGCCTCGGTCACCGGCATCGCGAGCACCTCGCTGATGTCCCGGCCGCCGAGGCGGTACTCGAGCACCGAGGCCTGGAACCGCTTCCCCTCGCACTCCTCGCAGGTGGTGGCGACGCCGGCCATCATCGCCAGGTCGGTGTAGACGACTCCGGCGCCGTTGCAGCCCGGGCAGGCGCCCTCGGAGTTGGCGCTGAACAGCGCCGGCTTCACGCCGTTGGCCTTGGCGAACGCCTTGCGGATCGGGTCGAGCAGGCCCGTGTACGTGGCCGGGTTGCTCCGCCGGGAGCCGCGGATCGCGCCCTGGTCGACCGACACCACCCCGGCGCCGGCCGGGATCGAGCCGTGCACCAGCGAACTCTTGCCGGAGCCCGCCACCCCGGTGACGACGGCGAGGACGCCCAGCGGGATGTCGACGTCCACGTCCCGCAGGTTGTTCGCCTTCGCGCCGCGGATCGGCAGCGTGCCGGTGGGCTCGCGCACCGTCTCCTTGAGCGCGGCCCGGTCGCCGAAGTGGCGGCCGGTGATGGTGCCGGAGGCCCGCAGCCCCTCGACGCCGCCCTCGAAGCAGACGCTGCCGCCCGCCGTCCCCGCGCCGGGGCCCAGATCGACGACGTGGTCGGCGATCGCGATCACTTCCGGCTTGTGCTCCACCACGAGCACCGTGTTGCCCTTGTCCCGCAGCCGCAGCAGCAGGTCGTTCATCCGACGGATGTCATGGGGGTGCAGGCCGGTGGTGGGCTCGTCGAAGACGTAGGTGACATCGGTGAGCGAGGAACCGAGGTGGCGGATCATCTTCACGCGCTGCGCCTCGCCGCCCGACAGCGTGCCCGACGGCCGCTCCAGCGAGAGATAGCCCAGGCCGATCTCCACGAACGAGTCGAGGGTCTGCTGGAGCGCGGTGAGCAGCGGCGCCACCGACGGCTCGGCCAGACCGCGTACCCACTCGGCCAGGTCGCTGATCTGCATCGCGCACGCGTCCGCGATGCCGACCCCCTCGATCTTCGACGACCGCGCCGCCTCGCTGAGCCGGGTGCCACCGCAGTCGGGGCAGGCGGTGAAGGTGACCGCCCGGTCCACGAACTCCCGGATGTGCGGCTGCATCGACTCCCGGTCCTTGGCCAGCATCGATTTGCGGATCCGCGGGATCAGGCCCTCGTACGTCATGTTGATGCCCGCGATCTTCATCCTGATCGGCTCGCGGTGCAGGAAGTCGTCCCGTTCCTTCCTGGTGTACTCGCGGATCGGCTTGTCCGGGTCGTAGAAGCCCGACTCGCTGTAGAGCCGGTAGTTCCAGCCGCCCGCCTTGTAGCCGGGGATGGTGAGGGCGCCCTCGCTGAGCGACTTGGAGTCGTCGTAGAGCTGGGCGAGATCGAGGTCGGTGACCGTGCCGCGGCCTTCGCAGCGCGGACACATGCCGCCGGTGATGCTGAAGCTCCGCTTCTCCTTGACGGTCTTCCCGCCGCGCTCGATCGTGACCGCGCCCGCCCCGCTGATGGAGGGGACGTTGAAGGAGAACGCCTTGGGGGAGCCGATGTGCGGCCGGCCGAGCCGGCTGAAGAGGATGCGCAGCATCGCGTTGGCGTCGGTGGCGGTGCCGACCGTGGAGCGGGGGTCGCCGCCCATCCGCTGCTGGTCGACGGTGATCGCGGTGGTCACCCCATCGAGGACGTCGACCTCGGGCCGCGCCAGCGTGGGCATGAAGCCCTGCACGAAGGCGCTGTAGGTCTCGTTGATCAGCCGCTGCGACTCGGCGGCGATCGTGTCGAACACCAGCGAGCTCTTGCCCGAGCCGGAGACGCCGGTGAACACCGTCAGCCGGCGCTTCGGTATCTCGACGCTGACGTCCTTGAGGTTGTTCTCGCGCGCGCCGTGTACGCGGATCACATCGTGGCTGTCGGCGGCGTGCGGCCCGGGCGACCCCGCCCCCACGCCCGCCCCCGTGCCCGCCCCCGTGTCCGTCCTCTTGGCCATGCTCATCGTGCCTTCCTCTCCATGCCGCTCACGCTACGGGCGGGCGGGGCGCTCCGCTTCTCCGTTCCTGACCGACCGCGTGAAGGCACCGCGTGAAGGCACCGCGTGAAGGCTTCGCGTGAAGCATCGCGTGAAGGCCCCGGTGGCGCGGAGGGGTCAGCTCTCCCGGTGCACCTTGTGCTGGGCCGCCTGGGCGCGGGGGCGGACGACCAGCAGGTCGATGTTGACGTGCGAGGGCCGGGTGACCGCCCACTCGACGGTGTCGGCCACGTCGTCCGCGGTGAGCGGCTCGGCCACGCCCTCGTAGACCGCCGCGGCCTTGTCCTCGTCGCCGCGGTAGCGGTTCAGCGCGAACTCGTCGGTGCGGACCATGCCCGGGGCGATCTCGATCACCCGCACCGGGGCGCCGCACAACTCCAGCCGCAGGGTGGCGGCGATGGCGTGGGCCCCGTGCTTGGCGGCCACGTAACCGCCGCCGCCCTCATAGGCGATGTGGCCCGCGGTGGAGGACAGCACGACCACGGTGCCGTCGCCGGAGGCGATCAGCGCCGGCAGCAGCGCCTGGGTGACATTGAGCACACCCACCACGTTGACCTCGTACATCGCCCGCCAGTCGGCCGGGTCGGCGGTGGCGACGGGCTCGCTGCCGATGGCCCCGCCCGCGTTGTTGACCAGGACGTCGCAGCGTTCCAGACCGGCGGCGAAGGCGTCCACGGCGGCGCGGTCCGTCACGTCCAGCACCCGGGCCACGGCCTCGTGCCCGGCCTCGGTCAGCTCGGCGGCGAGCGCCTCGACGCGCTCCTCGCGGCGGGCGGCGAGGACGACGCGGAAACCGGCGGCGGCGAGACGGCGGGCGGTCGCGGCCCCGATCCCGCTGCTCGCACCGGTGACGACTGCGGTACGGGTGGTCATCGGCCCTCCTGAGGCGACGTGATGGGCGGAATTCCGGGCGCCCGCGGGCACCCGCCGCGCGCCTGTGATCCATACGCAGGATATGACGGGCTGATTTGCCGCCAATCGGGGGACTGGCGATCGAAATCCGCTACGGCCGCCAGGGCCCGGGGAAAGGTGCACTGCGTCCGGCGCGCCGCCGGTCCGGAGCGTCCCTGCGCCAAGGAGTGAAAACAACCCATGACCCAGCACATCAGATTCACCCAACGGCCCCGCCGCGCCTTCCGCCGCTGGGGTGTCGCATCGGCCGGCGCCATCGCGGCCGCGGCACTCGTGACGGGTGCGCCGACGGCCGCCTGGGCGGCCGGCAGCGCCACCCCCGGTCCCCACTCCGGGATGAGCAACGCCTGTCAGCAGGGCCACGAGGGCCGGCACGGGAACGGCCAGGACAACGGCCGTGAGCACAACAACGGCGGGCAGTACGGCGGTGGCCAGGAGCGCGGCTACGCGCAGCCCTCCACGGAGGGGAAGCACGGGACGGACGAGCGGTCCGTCGAGTCCGAGAACGGCGCGTACGGCGCCGACGAGAACGCCCGCGAGGGCGACGAGGGCTACCGGGGCGACGAGTTCCGGGCGATCCCCGGCACCGAGGCGGCGTACGAGGCCGTCGTCCGGTACACCGCTCTCACGCAGCCGTCGCAGCCCCAGGAGCAGGCCAAGCCCCAGCAGGAAGCCCGCCACGGCGACAACGAGGCCCGGCACGGGAACAACGAGGACCGGCACGGGAACAACGAGGCCCGGCACGGGAACAACGAGGACCGGCACGGGAACAACGAGGCCCGGCACGGGAACAACGAGGACCGCCATGGCGACAACGAGGCCCGCCACGGCGAGGAGAAGCGGCACAACGACGGTCGTGTGACGCTCAGCGAGGCCGTGCGGATCGCCGAGTGCGAGGTCGGCGGCAAGGCCCTCGGCGCCGAGCTGGAGGACGAGTGCGAGGACGACGAGGGGCAGAAGGGCCAGAACCACGAGCAGGAGCACAAGCGCGAGGAGTCGAAGCACGAGGAGTCGAAGCACGACCACTCCAAGAGCGAGTACTCCAAGAGCGACTACTCCAAGCGTGAGGACTCCCGGAAGGAGAACTCCCGCAAGGAGGGCCACCGCAAGGAGCCGCAGGTGCGGACCGGCGGCGGCCAGGACCGGGAGCACCAGAACCGGGAGCACCAGAACCGCGAGGACGAGAACCGGGAGCACCAGAACCGGGACGAGAAGAACTCGGAGAACAAGGACCGCGAGCACCAGAACCGCGAGCACCAGAACCGCGAGGACCGCGAGGACTGCGAGGACAAGGACTCACAGCACAAGGAGTCCAAGAAGGTCTGGGACGTCGACGTCAAGCGCGGCCACGAGGTCTGGCAGGTCATGATCGACCCGGAGACCGGCTGTGTCCTGAAGGTGACCCGGGAGGACGACGCGCTCTAACGGCCACGCGGCGCGTACATGATCACAGCCACGCCGGCGAGGCAGATCAGCGCTCCGGCCACGTCGAAGCGGTCGGGGCGGTAGCCGTCGGCGACCATGCCCCAGGCCAGCGACCCGGCCACGAAGACGCCCCCGTACGCCGCGAGGATGCGTCCGAACTCCGCGTCCGGCTGGAGCGTGGCCACGAACCCGTAGGCGCCCAGCGCCATGATTCCGGCCCCGACCCACACCCATCCCCTGTGCTCGCGCACCCCCTGCCAGACCAGCCAGGCGCCCCCGATCTCCAGGAGGGCGGCCAGGAGGAACAGGGCGACGGAGCGTGCGACGAGCATAGGGGAAGGGTACGGGCGGGGCGGTCGGCCGGGCCCCCGCGGCCGGCTAGAGCCGCTTCGCACTGCGGAACAGCTGGGCGTAGAAGCCGTTGCCGTCGATGCGCGAGGCGCCGCCCTTGTCGCCCATGGTGGGGCCGTTGACTTCCTTGCGGCTGGAGATGAACACCCGGTGGCCGTCGGTGTCCACGCCGAGGTACAGGGCGACGTGGTCCATGTGGTTCCCGGTGCGGTGGTCCATCTTGAAGAACAGCAGGTCGCCCGGTTGCAGCACATCGATGTTGTTCGGACGGGTGTACCAGGGGGCGGGCCCCTGCATCTTGATGATGTCGGTGCCCACGGTGGAGCGGGCCATGCCGTCGGCGGTGCGCGGCAGCCCGTCGCCGACGGTGTTGCTGGCCCGCAGGGGATAGCGGGCGCGGTAGCCGAAAATCATGCGCATGTAGCCGGAGCAGTCCAGCGCCCGGTAGCGGTCCTGGCGCGGCTGCATGGTGGTGCCGTCCCGGAAGGTGTACGGGATGCCCAGGTAGTCGTAGAAGTCGTTCTGCTCCAGACGGTCGACGCCGTCCGCCTTGAACGGCCCGAAGACGGCGTCCCCCGCGTACGGGATGCCCTCGTCGTCCTTCTTGATCGGCGCGCCCTGGACGTACTGGAAGGCGAGGGCGAAGACGTCGTCCTCCTCGCTGCCGTAGTACTGCTTGAACCAGTCCTTGAACCACTGCTCCTTCTCGGCCCCCTGGCGCCACGGCTCGGGCATCAGCCGCACCCAGTCCTCGGTCACCACGCGGGAGGTGGTGTTGGCGGGCTCGGCGAAGGTGCGGCTGGGGCCCTTGAGGGTGGCGGTGCGGGCGCCGTCGGTGAAGGTGGCGAGCACCTGGCCCTTGGAGCCGCGCAGCACGGTGCGGTCCGGGTTCTTCAGCCGCTCCCAGGTCCGGGCCCCGGTGTCGGGGGCGCTGTTCTCCAGCTGCGGGTCGTCCGTGACCTTCTGCACGGCCGGGGCCTTGTCCTGCTCCTCCTGGCGCAGCTCCACCGTCAGATAGGCGCTGGCGCCGAGCAGCGCGAGCACGGTCACGGCGTGCAGCGCAGAGCGTTTCTTCGTGGTCTTCTTGGCAGACATGGTCGGCTCCGGGGGTGGGGTCAGGCGGACGGCATGACGCCGAGCAGGATCCCGGCGGTGAGGACGACATACGCCATGAGCGTCACCGAGCCGGTGGCCAGCAGCGTGGGCCCCTTGGGCTGGCGCACCAGCTGGTAGGCGATCAGGCCGGGGACGATGAATCCGAGGGTCTGGTTGCTGTACATCAGCGGGAACTCGATCGTCAGCGCGATCATCACCGTGGCCTGCAGCAGCACGCCGGTGAGCACGACCGCCGCGAACAGCCGCTTGCCGTAGAGGATCACGAAGCGCTGCAGCAGCAGGGTGCACACATAGGTGAGCACCGTGACGCCGAGGACCATGGCGGCGCGCTGGAGGTCCTCGACGAGGGTGAGGGCGAGCCAGCCGGGGGTGATCATGCCGCCGGGCGAGAGGTTGGTCGTCAGATAGCAGACGAGCGAGAACATGAGCCCGAGCGCGATACCGAGCGCGGCGATCTCTGGGGTGAGGACGGAGGGGATCAACGCGGCTCTCCTGGGCTGTGCCACTGCTGGTCTTCGGCGGGGGGCTGGTCTTCGGCGGGGCGCCGGCCCGCCGCGTGCGGCTGGGTCGCCGTGCGGGACTGGTCCGCCGGGCGGGGCTGGTTCGACGCGTGCGGCTGGTCCGCCGGGCGCGGCCGGCTCCCCGGGCGGGGCCGGATCGCCAGGTGGGGCCGGTCCGCCGTGCGGGGCGTGGGCGGCACCCGGGGCTCGAAGAAGCCGCGGGGGCGCGCCGAGCCGTCGTGCGCGTGCGCCGGCTGCGGGGTTCGCCGCTGGGCGTACCGCGTCTCGTACGCCTCCGGGTACCGCTGGTAGGGGTCGATGCGGGGGGCGTACAGCTGGATCGTGTCCACGTGCTCGGGCATGCCCGTCCGCGGGTTCACCGGGCCGGACGCGGGGCCGGACGCCCCGTCGGAAGCCGGGCCGGACGCGGGGTCGGCGGGGCCGGCCGGGTCGGCGGAGTCGGCGGCGGGGCCGTCGGCGCTCCCGCCGGGCGTCTCGTCGCGGGCGACGGGGATCTCGGCGGTGTCGGTGGCGCCGCCGGGAGTCACGCCGGGAGTCTCGTCGGGGGCGTCGTCCGGCGGGAGTTCGGCGAGGTGCTCCAGGAGCAGCTCGCCCTGGCCGTGGATGTTGCCGATGGCGACCAGCGAGGAGTCGGGGCCGAGCATCTCCAGCATCCGCGCCATGAACTCCTCCGGGTCGCGCCGGTCGCCGCCGAGATCCACGGCGCGCGAGCGCAGGGGGGCCGGGATGGCGTCGATGGCGGACTTGGCCGGGTGGCCGATCACGAAGACGTGCTCGGGGTCGAGGTCGGGGATGATCTCGCCCATCTGGCCGTTGCGTTCCACCCGGTCGGGGCGGCAGTTGATGACGACGTTGAGCGGGCGGTGGATCGCGCCGAGGTCGAGCAGCTGGTTGATGTTCATCAGCGTCGACTCGGGGTCGTTGGCCGCGAAGACGTTGGCGAAGCGCAGCCGCTTGCCCTCGGTGGTGCGGTAGCGCTCGACCGACAGCACGCCGGGGTCCGGCGGCGCGTCGTACATGCCCTGCAGGGCCACCTTGCGCTCCACACCGAGGAGTTCGGCGACGGCGAGCGCGATCGCCACGTTCTCCTTGAAGGTGAACCAGCTGAAGCCACGCAGCTCCTCGTCGGTGACCGTCTCCGGATCGGCGTAGATCAGGCGGCAGTTCCGGGCGTCGGCCTCCTCCTGGAGGATGTGCAGGCGTTCCTTCTCGGCGGTGACGCAGATGCCGCCCTCCGGCATGGAGCGGGACAGCGAGCGCGCCACGTCGTCCAGGGTGGGGCCCATTTCGGCGAGGTGGTCCTCGCGTACGTTGCACAGCACGCCGATCGTGGAGCGGATCAGCTTGGACTGGTTGATCTCCTGGAGCGCCGGCATGACCGCCATGCACTCGATGACCAGGGCGTCCGGGCGGTACGCGGCGGCGCGCCGCACGATGCCGATCTGCTCGACGACGTTGGCGATGCCGAACTTGCGGTAGACCGGCTCCTCGGTGGCGTCGGGGTGGATGAACCGGGCCGCCGTCCCGGTGGTCTTGGCCACGGTGACGAGGTCGCCGCCGCGCAGCGCGCCCGCGCACAGCCGGGTGATGGACGACTTGCCGCGGATGCCGTTGACCAGCACCCGGGTGGGGATGTGGTCCAGGTTGGCGAAGTGCCGCCGCTGCTCCACGATCCCGGCGACCAGCAGTATCGCGCAGCACACCATGAGCACGGTGTAGAGGAAGAGCACGGTGTTCAGTTCCTTCCGGCGAGGGACCGGGCGCCGTCCCGTCCGCGCTGCTGCCCCTGCAGCTGCTGCCTGATGAGTTCCAGGCTGCGGACGACGGCGCCCACCTCGTCGTGGTGGCGCGGGAAGAGGACGGTACGCCGGTCGCCGTCCGCGAGCGCCTCGGCCTGGTCGGCGAGGGCGCGCAGCGGGCGGACGACCACGATGTGCAGCCAGCCCAGGCAGGCCGCCGCCGCGGTGAGGCCGAGCATCCCGACCAGTACGGTGCGGTTCTGCAGGGTGTACGCGGGGATGTCGAGCCGGGACGCGGGCTGCCAGCTGACGACGCTCCAGTCGAGGGTCTTCGCCGCGCCGCCGCCCAGCATCGGGGCGACGGCCTCGACCCGCACCTCGTCGCCGCGCTGGACCTCGGCGCGGATGGCCTTGCCGTCGACGAGCGGGGTCAGGTGCCCCGGCATCTTCTGGAAGGCGCGGTAGCCGGAGTTCCCGGCGATGACCTGTCCCTTGGCGTCGACCACGCGGAGCTCGCCGAGGCCGGGGCGGCGCAGCAGCGCGTTGACGAAGTCGATGTCGAACTCGCCCACGACCGCGGCGCCCGCCTGCCCCTGGAGGGGGGCCGTGGCGCGGATGACGGGCTTCTTGCCGCCGTGCCCGGACACCTCCAGGGACTGGTCCGAGGGGCGCTCGCCGGTGGCGTGGTGCGGCTTGTGGCCGGCCCGGGCGAGCACCTCGCCGTCGGTGCCGAGCACGTAGACGGACTCGTAGCGCGGGTGTTCCTCGATGGTGCGCTCCAGCACGGCCGTCATGTCGTGGGCGGAGGTGCGGCCGCCGATCAGGGCGGCGACGGCGGACAGGTCCGCGTGGCCCTCGTTGAGCGCCCGGCGCACCCGGTCACTGATCGTCGCGGTGCGCGCCTCCTGGTCGCTGACCACCTGGGCCGGGATGTGGACGCTGGAGTCGGGGCGGTTGAGCAGCAGGGTCAGCGGGACCGACCAGGTCAGCAGCAGCGCGGCGCAGACGGCGACCAGGGCGCGGGTGCCCAGGCGCCGGCCGCCGCGGGCCGCGGGCGCGGCGTGGTCCGGGTGGTCTTCCTCGCTCAGCTGCCGGCGCAGCCGCTCCAGCGCGCGGCCGATCCGGGCGGCCTCGCCGAAGCGGGGCACGGTCACCGGGCGGGCCAGGTCGCCGCGGGTGAGCCGGCGGCTCTCCAGGAACAGCCGGATGAGGGGGCGCTGGACGGTGCCGAGCAGCAGCGCGATGGCGAGCCCGCCGATGGCCAGCAGCGCGCCGGCCGCGGCCAGGCCGAACGCCGGACGGGCCAGCCGGGAGGTGCGCTCGGTGACGCCGACCTGGGTGACGACGCTCAGCCCCAGGCCGGTGGCGACCGTGGAGTCGCCGGGCTGGGCGGCGGCCAGCGAGGCGTAGCCGCCGACGGTCCGCCGGTCGCCCGTGGCGCCGCCGGTGAGGGCGCCGCTGACGCCCGCGTAGCCGCCGGAGCCGGGCTCCTTGGCGCTGAGCGGGTTCTGCCGGGCCTTCTTGGCGGCGGCGGTGGCGAAGGTCTTCAGCTGGTGCTGGGCGCCCTCGGCGTCGAGGGCGCCGTCGCTGCTGAGGATCGCGCCGGTCGAGTCGACGACGCCGATGGCGCGGCCCGCGCCCAGGCGCACCCCGGGCACCTTCAGATTGCTGGAGGCGATCAGGAGCTGCTGGGGCCGGCCCTCCCAGGAGAGCAGGGCGAGCGCGAGCAGCCGGGTCTGGCCGTTGCGCAGCCGCACCAGGCGCGGCGCCAGGCCGTCCTCGCCGGAGAGCTTGGTGCGGTCGATCACGGTGAGCGGCACGGTCTCGCCGCGGGCGGCGAGCAGCTTGCCCGACTTGATCTCGATGACCGCGGTGCCGCTCCACTTCTGGTAGACGCTGCTCGTCTTGTCGAGGACGGCGTCGGCGGAGACGGGCTTGCCCTCGCTGAAGAGGAGCGCGGTGCGGGTGAGGTCGGTGACGGACTCGTCGAGCGAGGCCCGCAGGGCGACGGCCCCGTCCTCGGCGAAGTGCTGCTGTGAGGTCAGCACCGCTTTGGGTATGAGGACGTTCTCGGCCTTGCCGAGGGTGAGGGCGGTGATTCCCGCCAGGGAGAGGAGCAGGACAGAGAGAATGGCGATAGGGGGACGAATGCCACCTATCAGCGACATATCTGCCCGTCGGCGGATCTTTCGCCGCCGCTTCGGCGCCGAAGCGGCCACGGGGGCTCCTCTCTGGAATTCGTGGGGGGTGCGCCGTCCAGGGGCGCGCCGACGCGCGGGCCCTGGGGCGCGCGGCCGCGCATACACGCGCGACCCGTGGGGTTTGGATCGATGAGTGAGGCGAAGGGTTGCGCGAGAGGACGAAAATGTGAGTCAGATCGCTCCGCCGGACCCCCGGCGACATCCCGGCAACCCTCCGTCCACCGGACGTTCACCCGTCGTCAATCTCCCGGCAGCCCCGCCTGTCTTCCGTTCCCCCATGAGAGCCGCTTCCCCGAAGACCGCCCTCGCCGCCCTGGCGCTCACCGCCCTGGCCGTCGCCCTGCTGATCTGGACCCTCGCCCCGCACGGCGGGAGGACCCTAGGGGGCGACGGGAGCGGCGGGTCTGCCGCGGCGTCCGGCACCGACCTGGAGCGCCGGATCACCGACTACACCGCCCGCTTCGGCGCGGACACCGGCTATCTGCCGCCCCGGCGCGCCGACCGCGAGGCCGTCGCCCATGCCGTCGGGCTCCTCCTGGACGGCCGGCGCGCCCAGGCCGCGGCCCGGCTCGCCGCCCTGGACTTCGACCTCCGTACGGTCACCGACAGCGCCACCGGCCGGCGCTACGCCGAGATCGCCGACCGCACCGACACCGGCCCCGCGCCGCGCGGCTGGGGGCGGGTGTACCTCGACCTGTCGGCCCCCGTGCGCTGGTCCGTCCAGGTCCCCCACCCCGTCGCGGACGCCCGTACGGAACAGCTGGGCGTCGGCGTCCTGCGCGGCACCCCGGGCGGCGCCCTCGTCCTCGCCGGCGCCCACCGCGACGCGGGCACCGGCGACGCGGCCGACGTGGCCCACCGGCGCGACACCGTCTTCGCCGCGGTGTGCGCCGAACTCGCCGGGCGCGGACTCCCCGGCCTCCAGATCCACGGCTTCGCCGACGACTCGGCCCCCGCCTACGACGTCATCGCCTCCACCGGCCGCGCCACCCACGAGAGCCGCACCGCCGCCCGCGCCCTCGCCACCGCCCTCCGCACCCGCGACTTCACGGGTCTGCCGCGCCTGGGTCCGCTCCTGCCCCCTGGAGGGCCACACCAACGAACAGGGCCGCACCGCCGCGGCCCGGGACAGCACCTTCCTCCACGTCGAGTTCGCCAACGCCGTCCGCACCGACCCCCGGGCGGCCGCCCGCGCCGTCGCGGCGATGAACGAGGTGACCGCGCGCTGGGAGGGCGGCTCGGGGCCGGCGCCGCCTCGCCGGTGACATCACCGGGGGGAGGGGCCGCTCAGGACTCGGCTTCCAGCCTCGCGAGCCACCGCCCCGCCCGGGCCGCCGCGTCCTGCCAGGGGCCGCCCGCCGCGTACTCGAACGCCCTGCGGGCGCCGGTGAGGTCGCCGGATCCCAGGAGGCTCGCGCCCAGGTTGATGGCGGACATGCCGCCCTGGACGGGGTGTCCGGTGGCCATGACCCGGCGGTAGACCTCCCGTGCCTCGTCCTCGCGGTCGTTGTCGGACAGCATCCGGGCCAGATCGAAGGCGGCGGCCGGGGAGTGGTGGGGGTGGCCGGTGCGGACGGCGCGCTCGTACGCCTCGCGGGCGGCGGGGAGGTCGCCGTCCCGTTCGAGGCTCTTGGCGAGCTTGACGGCCGCCAGAGCGGCGAGTTCGGGGTCACCCGAGGTGACGGCCTCGCGGCAGGCGTCGTCGTAGCACTGCCGGGCGCCGGCGTCGTCGCCGCGGCTCTCCCGCAGGCGGGCACGGCACAGCAGGACCAGGGCGGTCTCGTCGGGGCCGGCGAGGGCGATGACCCGATGCAGGGCGTTCCGCGCCTCGTCCGGTGGCCGCTGGGCGGGGATTTCGCAGAGGTAGTAGTGGGTGCGGGCCCGGTGGTCGCCGGCGTCGACGGCGGCGGTCAGGGCGGCGAGGGCCGCTTGGGGCGGCTCTTGGTGGGCCACCCACCGGCCGTAGTCGAAGAGGGGCGGGACGGCGGCGTCCGGGAGCGGGGGAACGGGCCGGAGCGCCGCGAGGCGCTGCTGGGCGAGGGACGCCGTGTCCCCGGCCGCGGCGAGCCGGTAGGCGTCGAAGGCCTCCGCGACGGTGAACTCCGCCACGAGCAGGTCGCCGAGCGCGAGGGCGGCGCGGGAGGCGATGTCGGCGTCGGGGGACCGCGCGGCGGACTCCCAGGCGGCCCGCGCGCCCGCGTAGTCCCCGGTGTGTTCCCGCGCCAGGCCGAGGAGCCCCGCGTAGGCCGGCTTCTGCTCCTCGGAGACCAGCGGTCGCAGCCGGTCCAGGACCACGAGGGCCTGTGCGAACCGCCCGTCCGTGATGAGGTCTTCCGCCAGGGCCGCCATCCGCAGGGGGTCGCCGCTCGCCACGACCTGCCGCGTCGGCGGCGGGAGCTGCTCAAGCGCCTCCCCCAGGGCCGCCAGTTCACCGAGCCCGGCCTCGGCCCGGTCCGCCTCTTCGGGGTCCGCTCCGTCCTTGGCGCGCTCGTACGCGGCGCGGGCGCCTTCGAGGTCCCCGTCCGCCACCAGCAGGTCTCCGAGCAGATTGGCGGCCATCGGCGCGTGCCCGTCCAGGCCCGACCAGGCCGCGCGGGTGAGGGCGGAGCGAGCCGCCTCCTGCTCGCCCCGCTCCAGCAGGATGAGCCCGCGACCCAGCTCCGCGGTGGCGCGCACCCGTGGGTCGTCGGCTTCGGTCAGCGGCGCCAGTACGTCGAACAGGGCGTCCTTGTCACCCCGTCGCAGCAGGTCACCGGCCTCCCGCAGGGCCGTTCCCCAGTCGGGGTCCAGGGGCGGGGCGTCGGAGTGGTCGCGCGGTTCCCCCCGGCTGGCGTCCCAGGGCCCGTCGTCCTCCTCGGCCGCGTCAGGCCGGTCGAGGGCGTCACGGACCGTGGTCATACGCGCGGCGAGGTCCGGGTCGGCCGCCCGGATGCGGGCCAGGTCGGTCCGCAGGTCGAGGAGCTGGGACCACAGGACGCCCCGGCCGCGTTCGAGGAACTCGACGGCCAGGGCGGGGCGGCCGGCGTCCAGGGCGACCCGCGCGGCCTGGGAAGCCAGACCCTGTCCCCGCGCCAGCGGCGCCTCGCGCACCGCCCGCGGCTTGCCCCGCCACGCGGAGAGCGACAGCAACTCCAGCAGGAGACGGCAGGCGTCGAGCACCTCTTCGCCGGAGCGGTCGGCGACCGTCACCCACATCCGGGCGGCGTGGAAGCGGGTGTCCGCGGACGCCGTGTCGAGGGTGGCCACCTGGCGCAGGATCTCCGCGGCCTCGGGGCTCCGGAAGGTGCCGTCCGGTTGCTCGCCCCGGCGGGCCAGCACTTCGCCCAGCAGGACCGCCGACACCGGCGCCCGCTCGTGGCCGACGGCTGTCACCACCTCGCGCAGCAGGGTGACGGCCAGCTCCAGGTCCGTCTCCGCCCGGCCGCCCTCCCACCGCCGGAAGAGGACGCAGGCCGTGTTGTGCGCGGTTAGCACCCGGCTGCGCTCCGGCCGGTCGGTGCGGGCCAGCATGCGCAGCCCCAGCTCCACGGCGCGGTCCCGCGCGGCGCCGTGCCCCTCCGGCGCGCGGGACCGGTCGGCGTGGATGCTCAGCAGTGTGGCGACCGCGTTGTCGTGCGGGAAGGACCCGGGCCGGGCATGCCGCAGGCCCTCCTCGGCGTAGGCCACCGCCCGCGTGAAGTCCTCCTCGTCGCCCTCGCTCAGCCAGCGGCGCCGGAACGCGCTCGCCGCGGTGGTCAGCCGCTCCGCGTGGGCGGGATGGCGCTTCGGGGTGGCGTCGACCACCGTGACGACGGCGTCCACCGCTTCCTGGAGGTCGGAGGGGATGCCGTGGTCGGCATGGCGCTGGAGCAAGGCCGTGGAGAGGTTGTACAGGACGGCGAGGGCCCGGTCGCCGTCCCGGTCGCCGTCGGCGTGCCCGCTGCCCCCGCCGTGACCGGCGGTACGCGACCTCGCCCACTGCCGGGCCGCCCGGAGGATCTCCACGGCCTGTTCCAGGTCTGCGGGGTCTCTGCGGAGTTGGTAGCGGAGGCTGAGCGCCCCGGCCAGATGCACCCGGGCCGGGGACTCCGGCGGTTGCGGCACCCCGGTCGCGCAGGCGCGCCGCGCCAGGGTGACGGCCTGGTCGAGGTCGTCGTGGCGGTCCGCCTGCTCGTACCGTTCGCGGTGGTTGGCGGACTGCTGGGCGAGCCAGCCCGCCAGCCGGGGATCGCCGGGATCGGCGCGGGTCAGCGCGGTGGCGCCGTGGTCGATGGCGCGGTCGAGGTCCGCCAGGGTGCGGGTGGCCGCGGCACGCAGGCGCAGGGCGGTGGAGAGCTCGATGAGGAATTCGGGGAGCTCGGGGTGGTCCTCGGGGAGCAGGGCGAGGATCCGCTCGCCGCGGTCGACCGCCCGGTCGATGTCGCGCGCGTCGTGCGCCAGCTCGTAGCGCGCCCGGTAGGCGGCCATGAGGCCGGCCAGGCAGAGGGCGGCGAGCTCGCCCCAGCCCCGGGCCGAGGACCGGTCGAGCACGTTCTCCCAGGCGTCGACGGCCGCGTCCACATGCGCCCGGGACCCGCCGCGGGCGAAGAGGTTCAGATGGAGCGTGCCGTACAGCTCCAGGGTTCTTCTGAGCAGCGGGGAGTGCTCGGGCAGCAGGGCGGCGGCCTCGCCGGCGGCGTCGATCGCGGTCCTCAGGTCGTCGGCCGGCGCTTCGGCGCCGCCCGTGTGATGCCACAGCGCGGAGGCGTAGTTGACCAGCATCGCCGCCCGGCCCACCGGGGGGAAGGGGTGGGCCAGGGCGCGGCGGTAGGCGTCGATCGCCGCGCCCATCAGCCGCCGGTCCTGGGTGCGGCTCGCCAACTGCTGTCTCGCGGTGGCCAGATGGAACAGGCGCACCGCCGACTGGCGTGGCCCGTCGGCGTGCTCGACCGCCGCGGCGCAGTGTTCCACCGCCTCGCGCAGCAGGGCCGGGTCCGTGTGGTGCTCACTCAGCGCCAGCAGGGCCGCGCCGAGGTCGTCGCGCATCGAGTGGTGGTCCGGGCTGCCTGGCGGGGTGTGTGCCAGCGCGTCGCGGACGCGGCGTACGGCCTCCTGGAGCAGTCCCAGGTCGCGCTCGCGCGCGCCGGCCTCCCGAAGGGACCTGGCGAGGTTCGCCTCCAGATGGCCGTCGCCCGGACGGAGCGCGACGGCCCGCAGGCCGGCCTGGACTGCCTGGCGCAGCAGGGAGAGCTCGCCGGCGCTGATGCCGACCATGGTGAGAAGGCGCCCCAGCCGGTCGAACCGGAAGGCCCGTACGTCGCGGGTCGCGGGCCGCGCGGCGAGTGCGATGGCTGCTTCCACCAGGTCCAGACAGGTCCGGTCGGAGGTCTCCGCCTCCGTCAGCCCGGTCAGGAGTGCCTCCCAGACGCCCGTCTCGGCACGGATGTCGGACGGCGCCTGATCGAGGAACTCCAGGGCCAGCCGGATCGCTTCGCGCGTCAGGTCCGGCTCGCGGCCCCGTGCTCCGGCGCGCAGCAGGACGGGCAGCATGTTGGTCGCGCAGGCCAGGCGCGTGCCGCCGGAGAGCAACGGGAGGGCCTCCCGGTAGACGTCCACCGCCTCGCGCAGGGCGGCGAACGATCCCGTGCGGTGCTCGGTCCGCGCCAGGACGTTGCCGAGGTCGTAGAGCGTCCTGCCGCGCCGCGCCGGGTCGTCGAAGCCCGCGGCGGCCTCGCGTAACAGGTCGGCGGCCAGCCGGAGATCCTCCGGATCCCCGGTGGCGGAGCCGCGTCGCTCGACGAGCAGGCCCGCCGCTCCCAGGTGCGCGGCGCGCGCCCCGGGCCCGTCGGCCGCTTCCGCGCCGGCCAGGTGGGCCTCGATGGCCGCGTCGAGTACGTCCGGGTCGGCCGGGGCGTCGTAGGGCGTGAAGTCGTCGGCGGGTTCACCGGCTTCGGTCATGGGCACTGCTCCGCCGGCTCGACGGTCAGCACGTCGGCGAGGTCGACCGCGATCCGTCCCGCCTTCGTGGACAGCGTCAGCCGCCCGTCGGCCGCGGTGGCGGCGGAGCCGCACAGCGTCGTGCCGGGCGTCCGCAGGCGCAGTTTCGGGCCCGACTTCTCCGGCCCGTACCAGGTGGTGCCCACGGCGGCCACGAGCAGCGCGGTGCACAGGAGCGTCGCGACGATACCGCGGCGCAGGTCGCCGAGCGCGGCCCGGGCCGTGAGGTGGTCCTGGGTGACCGTGGAGGTGGTGAAGTCGACCGGGGTGAGCGCCGGTTTGCCGTTGTGCGCGCGCAGCAGCCAGTAGGCGCCGAGGGCGCCGACGAGCAGGGCCGCCAGGAGCAGACAGCCGATGACGATGTGCCAGGGCGCGGCCACCTTGTCGATCTCACTGCGCCCGCGGATGAGGCCGAAGCCGATCAGGGCGAGCAGGAGCCCCGCCAGGCCGTTGCGCCAGGAGAGCGCGGCCTCGCGCACCCGCGGGAGCTCGGCGAGCAGCTCCCGGTGGCGCTCCTGGGCGCGGGCGGCGTCCGCTCCGTCGGCGGGCGGGCCGGGCCCGAGGACGAGCGTCATGACGTGCTGATCCGCAGCAGCCAGAACGCCCCGCAGCCGACCTTGTCCGCCGGCCGGCCGGGGTGGTCGTCCGCGCAGGTGCAGATGACCGGCTCGAGGCGCTCGCCCGGAGGGGGCGCGGAGCGCCGGGCTCCGCGCGTCAGGCGGAAGCTCTTGTACGTGCCGGCGACGACGGGCACGTGGATGACCGTGCCGCAGCGCGGGCAGGGCCCCTTGAGCTCGGCGGTCCCCGGCCCCACTTCGGTCAGGGTGAAGTCGGCCGCGGCACGCTCCGCGTACGAGTCCTCGGTGACTTCGGCGTAGGGCAGTGCGCTCACGTTTCCTCGCTTGTCGGGCGGGGCTCAAGGCCCGGTGTGGGTGAAGGCGGCCCACCGGCTCGGTCGGTCGGGGTCCCGGTCGCGCAGCCGCAGCACCGCTTCGGCGGCCGCCGCGGCCGACAGCTCCGGTCTGAACCTCCCCTCGCACATCAGGGAACGGAAGACCCGCTCGGCCAGTTCCGTCGCCGTGTCGGCGTCGATCGACCACAAGGCCGCCAGCACATGCCGGAACCCGGCGTAGTGCAGTCCCGCGCCCAGGGTGATCACCTCGTCGCTGAGCCCGAGCCCTCCGGAGGCCGTCATACAGGCGGAGAGGAACCCGAAGTCGCCGTCGTAGCGGCCGCGGCTCAGCTCACCGACCGTCAGGGTCCCGTCGCTGAGCAGCAGTCCACCCCGCGACGGGTCGAGCACGTCCTGCTGTCCGTGGCAGCTGAAGTGCGCCCACCGGTGGTCGGCGAGCCGCTCCAGCACCGCCTTGCGCGTCGCCTCCCGCCCCGCCAGTACGGTCAGCCGGTCGTCGCCGAAAATCTCGCGCAGCAGCTCCACTTCCGCCCGGGTCTGCGGCAGGGGTGGCTGACCCGGGACCTCGCCCACCGCCACGACCAGCAACTTCTCCGGCCTGTCGGCGGGCCCTCGGGGTGGGGCGGTGGGCGGCCGGGCGGCGTGCGCGAGGGCGCGGAGGGTGGGGGTGTAGGAGGAGACCGTCCGGTCGAGGACGCTGCGTCCGCTGCCGTCGTGATGTCCGGCGGCGTGGAGGGGGAGAAACGACAGCAGCCCGCTGGGGCACCACCAGATCCGGTGATCCTCGCGGGCCGCGGGATCGTCCGCCCTCAGCGCGCCGAGCACCGGCCCGGCCACGGTCTTCCACAGCCAGGCCAGGTCGTGCGGGAGTTTCCCGTCCAGCTCGGCCTGGGCCCGCCCGAGCGCGAGCTTGGCCTGGTGGTGGGCCTGGAAGGTGGCGGCGATCGGCCGGACCCCGGCCCGCTCCTGCGTGTGGTGGAGTAACTGCGCCGCCTCGTCGACCTGCCGCAGCCGGTCCAGGTGTGCCACGGTGCGCTCCTGGAGCTCGTCCAGCGCCAGGGCGGGAAGCGGCACGGAGGTCGCGCCGCCGCCGGTCACCAGCAGCGCGTCGCACCGCTGCGCGGTGATGTTGATCAGTACGCCGGTGCCCTCACCGACCCCCGGCGTCAGGTCCGCCAGCCGCGGCGGAGCCAGGAAGTCCGCGAACTCGGACCCCAGTCGGCGCACGCGCTCCACCAGGTCGTCCCACTCGCGGGCCAGCGCGATCCGCCGGTCGGTCGACCGTGCCCGCCTGGAGTGGGGGTCCCCCGCCATCACACCCCGGGTCAGGGCCAGACCAGGCAGTACGGCTGGTGGCCCGCCTCGTGCAGCCGGTGGGAGAAGTCCTGCCACTCGTGGAGCAGCCGGTAGACCGTGAAGGCGTCGCGCGGGCCGCCGCGGTCGGGGACGGTGGACCAGATGAACGCGGCGGCGCCCACCGCTTCCTCGCCGACGCCGCGGAGCGGGTCGACGGCGGTCATGGGGAGCTTGACCACGGCGTAGTCGGGGTGGAGGACGACGAGTTCGAGCGGGGGCACCTTGTGGAGGGGGACGCCTTCGATGCCGGTGAGGACCATCGCGGCCACCGTCTCCGGCTTGATCTTGGTGAACATGCCGTGGCCGAGCTCGTCGCCGCCGAGCTCCTCGGGGCGCATGGAGATGGGCACGCGAGCGGCGGTCGCGCCGTCGGGCGCGCCGAAGTACTTGTACGTCACCCCCATACGACCGCCCCCGCCCCTGCGTGCGCCGCCCGCGTCCTTGCGCCTATGGCGGCCGGGGCGGGCGCGCTCGGGACCTCGATCGTCGGTCCCTTCACCCAGTTCGCCACCGCGATGCATATCTCCACCCGACCACTCGCGGCACCTGCCGCGCAACCCGATCATCGTGTCAGAGACCTCCCCCGCGCCAGTCGTGTGAAACGCCCGGCGGCAGTTCTTCGTAAGCCTCTGACAACATGGCATGCGTGAGCTATCCGTACGCAGCCCCAGTTTCGCAGACGCTTTTCGACCGCGCGGCCGTCGTGACGCCCGGCGGCGTGAATTCTCCGGTGCGGGCCTTCCGCGCCGTGGGGGGTACGCCCCGTTTCATGGTGTCCGGTACCGGTCCGTACCTCACCGACGCCGACGGACGGGAGTACGTCGACCTCGTGTGCTCGTGGGGGCCGATGATCCTCGGCCACGCCCACCCCGAGGTGACGGCGGCGGTGCAGGCCGCCGTGGCGCGGGGGACCTCGTTCGGGACGCCGGGGGAGGGGGAGGTCGCGCTCGCCGAGGAGATCGTGGCCCGGGTCGGCCCGGTCGACCAGGTGCGCCTGGTCTCCTCGGGCACCGAGGCGACCATGTCGGCGATCCGGCTGGCGCGCGGGTTCACCGGGCGGGCCAAGGTGATCAAGTTCGCGGGCTGCTACCACGGGCACGTGGACGCGCTGCTGGCCGCGGCGGGGTCCGGGGTGGCCACCTTCGGGCTGCCGGACACGCCGGGTGTGACGGGCGCGCAGGCCGGGGACACCGTGGTGCTGCCGTACAACGACCTGGAGGCGGTGCGGGCCGCCTTCGCCGCGCACCCGGACGAGATCGCCTGTGTGATCACCGAGGCCTCGCCGGGCAACATGGGCGTGGTGCCGCCGCTGCCGGGGTTCAACGCGGGGCTGAAGGAGCTGTGCGCCGAGCACGGCGCGCTCTACATCTCCGACGAGGTCATGACCGGCTTCCGGGTCTCGAAGGCCGGTTGGTACGGGATCGACGGCGTGGAGCCCGACCTGATGACCTTCGGCAAGGTGATGGGCGGCGGCTTCCCGGCCGCCGCGTTCGGGGGGCGCGCCGAGGTCATGGCGCGGCTCGCCCCGGCCGGCCCCGTCTACCAGGCGGGCACCCTGTCCGGGAACCCGGTCGCGACCGCGGCGGGCCTGGCGCAGCTGCGGCTGCTGGACGACGCGGCGTACGACGCGGTGGACGCGGCGTCCGCGCGGCTGCGGGCGCTGGTGACCGAGGCGCTGGCCAAGGAGGGCGTCGAGCACCGGGTGCAGGCCGCCGGAAACATGTTCTCGGTGTTCTTCACCGGCGACGAGGTCACCGACTACGAGAAGGCCAAGGCCCAGCAGGCGTTCCGGTTCACGGCCTTCTTCCACTCGATGCTGTCCCAGGGCGTCTACCTGCCGCCGTCCGCCTTCGAGTCGTGGTTCCTGTCCACGACGCACGACGAGCGGGCGCTGGAGCGGGTGGCGGAGGCTTTGCCGGGGGCGGCGCGGGCCGCCGCCGAGGCGACTGAATGATGGGGTCCATGACGAAGAGCGACAACGACATCACCGTCGTGCATGTGATGCGGCACGGCGAGGTGGAGAACCCCACGGGGGTGCTGTACGGGCGGCTGCCCGGATACCACCTCTCGGAGCTCGGCCGCCGGATGGCCGACCGGGTCGCCGAACACCTGGCGGAGCGCGACATCACCCATGTCGTGGCCTCGCCGCTGGAGCGGGCGCAGGAGACGGCGGCGCCGATCGCCAAGGCGCACGGCCTGGAGGTGGCCACCGACCAGCGGCTGATCGAGGCGGCGAACGTCTTCCAGGGGAAGACCTTCGGCGTGGGCGACGGCGCGCTGCGCCGCCCGGCCAACTGGAAGCACCTGACCAACCCCTTCCGTCCGTCCTGGGGCGAGCCCTACATCGACCAGGTCGTGCGGATGATGGCGGCCATCGGCGTGGCGCGGGACGCCGCGCGCGGGCACGAGGCGGTGTGTGTCAGTCACCAGCTGCCGATCTGGATCGTGCGCAGTTTCGTCGAGCGGCGGCGGCTGTGGCACGATCCGCGTAAGCGGCAGTGCACCCTGGCCAGCCTGACCACCTTCACCTACCGCGGCGACAGGATCGTCTCGGTCGGATACAGCGAGCCGGCTCGCGATCTGGTCCCGGCGCATCTGCTGGCGGGTGCCAAACCGGTGAGGGGCGCCTCCAAGGGCTACGGCGCATGACCGGCGCGTAATAGTCCGGAGACAGCGCGTCGACAATCGAATTCCGTTCCGTTGATCCGGAACCTCGGTATTCGCTTCGTCATCTCACCGGGCGTCCGCGACACCTGGCGGGCGTCGGATACGGCGAAGAGCGAATTGAGGACGCGATGCGTGAGGTCAGCCGACGGGGGATTCTCGGCCTTGGAATGGGAGCGGTGGCGTCGCTGGCCGTCGCCGGCTGCTCCTCCTCGGACTCCGGCGGCACGCCCAAGCCGAGGAGGACGACGCAGGCCCGGCCGACGCCCCGGCCGATCGGCGACGGCTCGACCGCGCACGCCGGGAAGCAGCCGAACCAGCCGCCCGCGCCGGAGCGTCTTGAGCCGGGCCAGAAGCCGCCGCAGTTCGTGGTCTTCTCCTGGGACGGGGCGGGGGAGGTCGGCAACGGCCTCTTCCCGCGCTTCCGCAAGCTCGCGAAGGACCACGGCGCGGCCATGACCTTCTTCCTGTCCGGGCTGTACTGCC
>NZ_MAXF01000078.1 GCF_001704635.1 Streptomyces sparsogenes
CCGGGCCAGACCGCAGTTCGTGGTCTTCTCCTGGGACGGGGCGGGGGAGGTCGGCAACGGCCTCTTCCCGCGCTTCCGCAAGCTCGCGAAGGACCACGGCGCGGCCATGACCTTCTTCCTGTCCGGGCTGTACTGCCTGCCGGAGGGGAAGAAGAGCCTCTACCGGCCGCCGAACAACCCGGTGGGCGCCTCCGACATCGGCTATCTCACCGACGACCACGTCCGGATGACCTTGCAGAACGTGCGCGAGGCATGGCTGGAGGGCCATGAGATAGGCACCCACTTCAACGGCCACTTCTGCTCCGGGACCGGCACGGTCGCCAACTGGACGCCCGCCCAGTGGCGGTCCGAGATCGACCAGGCTGTGTCATTCGTCACAAAATGGCGCACCAACACCGGCTTCACGGACCTGGAACCGCTGCCCTTCGACTACCGCAAGGAACTCGTCGGCGGCCGCACGCCATGCCTGCTCGGCCAGGACAACCTGCTGCCCACCGCCCGGGAGCTGGGCTGGCGCTACGACGCCAGCTCGCCCGGCGGGCGCCAGGTGTGGCCGTCGAAGAAGCAGGGCCTGTGGGACTTCCCGCTGCAGCAGATCCCGTTTCCCGGGCACTCCTTCGAAGTGCTGTCCATGGACTACAACATGCTGGCCAACCAGTCGCGGAATTCGACGAACGCCCCGCCGGCCAACTACCCGGCCTGGCGCCGGCAGGCGGCCCAGGCGTACATATCCGGTTTCCAGCGGGCCTACGAGTCCAATCGCGCGCCCTTCTTCATCGGTAATCACTTCGAGAAGTGGAACGGCGGCATTTACATGGACGCCGTCGAGGAGGCGCTGAAGCACATCGCGGACGAAAAGCGGAAGGACGTGCGGCTGGTGTCCTTCCGACAGCTCACGGACTGGATGGACGCCCAGGACCCCCAGGTCCTCGCCCATCTGCGCACCCTGGGCGTGGGGGAGGCGTGGCGCCCCGCGGCCGCCTGAGCGCCCCCTGAGCGGGGGCCCGCGGGGGCGAGGGGGGTGCCGAAGATCCGCGAAAGGCGCATGCGAAACTTTTCACATGAGTGCCTGCCGCGCCCCTCGGCGCCTCGCGACCCGCCGTCGCGCAACCGTGCTGGCCACCGGAGCCGCGGTTGCCGCGCTGACCCTGTCCGCCTGTGGCGCGGGCGGCACGTCGGGCGGCTCCAGCGACACCAAGTTCGTCCAGGGCAAGGGCGGGGTGGACACGGTCGCCAAGGGTGACCGCAAACACGCCCCCGAGATCACGGGCAAGACCCTCGAAGGCAAGCAGCTCGATCTCGCCGACTACAAGGGCAAGATCGTCGTGCTCAACGTCTGGGGCTCGTGGTGCACCCCCTGCCGGGCCGAGGCGCCCAACCTCGTCAAGGTCGCCAAGGACACCGAGGCCGACGGGGTGCGGTTCGTGGGGATCAACACCCGTGACTCGGACCGGGCCAACGCGATCCAGTTCGAGAAGGAATTCAAGGTCCAGTACCCGAGCCTGTACGACCCGATCGGCAAGCTCATGCTGCGCTTCCCGAAGGGCAGCCTCAACCCGCAGGCCATCCCCACGACCATCGTCCTGGACCGGCAGGGCCGGATCGCGGCGCGCGCGCTCACCCCGCTGAGCGAGGAGGCCCTGCGCAAGATGGTCGAGCCGTTGATCGCGGAGAAGTGACGCCCGTGAGCACCCTCGCCGCCGCCGTCCCCGGCGCCAACGAGACCGTCCTGACCGGGGCGCTGCTGCTGGCGCTGCCGGTCGCCGTCTTCGGCGGGCTGGTCTCCTTCTTCTCGCCCTGCGTCCTGCCGCTCGTGCCCGGCTATATGTCGTATGTCACAGGCGTCACCGGTACGGATCTGGGCGCCGCCAAGCGCGGCCGGATGGTGGCCGGCGCCTCGCTCTTCGTGCTCGGCTTCACCGCCGTCTTCGTCTCCACCGGCGCCTTCTTCGGCAATTTCGGCTGGACGCTGCAGGAGCACAGGGAAACCCTCTCCAAGGTGCTCGGGGTCGTCACGATCGTCATGGGCCTCGCCTTCATGGGGCTGCTGAAGGGCTTCGGGCAGCGGGAGTTCCGCTTCCATATGAAGCCCGGGATGGGACTGGTGGGCGCGCCGCTGCTGGGCGCCCTGTTCGGCGTGGGGTGGACCCCGTGCCTGGGCCCGACGCTGACCGCCGTCAACATCCTGGCGATGCAACAGGCGAGCGCGGGGCGCGGGGCCCTGCTGATGGTCGCCTACTGCCTCGGGCTCGGGCTGCCGTTCATCGCCGTGGCCCTCGCCTATCGGCGCATGCTCGGCGCGTTCGGCTGGGTCAAGCGGCACTACGTCTGGGTGATGCGGATCGGCGGCGGCATGCTCGTCGCCCTCGGGGTGCTGCTCCTCACAGGTGTCTGGGACAGCATCATGGGCGACATGCAGGCATGGGCCTTGCGCTTCAACGTTGGGATCTGATCGATGGCCACCACCGATACCGACACCGCCACGGGGAGCGGCACCGAGAACGGAGCCGCCGGACCCGCCGACGCGCGCGAGCTCGGCGCGGCGGGGGCCCAGCTGTCCACCGCCCCCGCCGAGGACATCAGCGTCCCCTCCATGGGGCCGATCGGATGGGCCCGGTGGTTCTGGCGGCAGCTGACCTCGATGCGGGTCGCGCTGCTGCTGCTCTTCCTGCTGTCGCTCGGCGCGATCCCCGGCTCGCTGATCCCGCAGACCGGCATCGACCCGGTCAAGGCGGACAACTTCAAGCAGCGGCACGAGACGCTCACACCGGTCTACGAGAAGCTGGGGCTCTTCCACGTCTACAGCTCGGTGTGGTTCTCGGCGATCTACATCCTCCTGTTCGTCTCGCTGATCGGCTGCATCGTGCCGCGCACCTGGCAGTTCGTCGGCCAGCTCCGCGGCCGCCCGCCGGGCGCCCCGCGCCGGCTGACCCGGCTGCCCGCGTATACCACCTGGCGGACCGAGGCCGAGCCGGAGCAGGTGCGTGAGGCCGCCCGGCGGATCCTCAGGCGGCGCCGCTTCCGGACCCATACGGTCGGTGACGCGGTGGCCTCCGAGAAGGGCTATCTGCGCGAGGCCGGCAACCTCCTCTTCCACATCGCGCTGATCGTGATGCTGGTGGCCTTCGCCGTCGGGCAGTTGTACAAGGCCGAGGGCGGCAAGCTGATCGTCGAGGGCGACGGCTTCGCCAACAACCTGACGCAGTACGACGACTTCAAGTCGGGCACGCTCTTCGACAAGAACGACCTCGCTCCCTTCGGTTTCACGCTGGACCGCTTCACGGCGACCTACGAGCGCACCGGCCCGCAGAAGCGCACCCCCCGCACCTTCCGCGCCGATGTCACCTACTGGGAGGGCGCGGACGGCAAGGAGCACAAGACCTCGATCAAGGTCAATGAGCCCCTGGAGGTCGCCGGCTCCAAGGTCTATCTGCTGGGCCACGGCTATGCCCCGGTCGTCACGGTCCGCGACGGGCAGGGCCGGGTCGCCTACCGCGGCGCCGTGGCCTCGCTGCCGATCGACGGGGTCAACCTCACCGAGAACGTGGTCGTCAAGGTCCCGGACTACCGTGACAAGAACGGCAAGAAGGACCAGCTCGGCTTCCAGGGCCAGTTCGTGCCGACCCTCGACCTGAGCACGGGCACGATGTTCTCCCAGTTCCCGGCGCTGGACAATCCGGCGCTCATCCTGACCGCCTACCGCGGCGACCTGGGGGTGGACGGCGGGATCCCGCAGAACGTCTACCAACTCGACACCTCCCGGATGAAGCAGTTCAAGAAGTCCGACGGGTCGCCCTTCGCGAAGGTGCTCCGGGTGGGCGACTCCATGAAGCTGCCGGGCGGCGCGGGGACCCTGAAGCTGGAGGGCATCAAGACCTGGGCCACCTTCCAGATCTCCCACCGCCCGGGCAACGACTACGCCCTCGTGGGCGCCGTCGCCGCCCTGATCGGCCTCGCCGCCTCCCTGTTCATCCAGCGCCGCCGGGTGTGGGTCCGCGCGGTGACCGGAGACGACGGCGTCACCGTGGTCGAGATGGCGGGGCTCGGCCGCAGCGAGTCCGCGAAGCTCCCCGAGGAACTCGCCGACCTCGCCGTGGCCCTCCAGTCCGAGGCCCCGCCCGCGCCGGACCCGGACCCGGAACCGGACCCGGACCCCGAAGCCGGCACCGCCGAAGCCGGGACCGACACCGCCGGGACCGACACCGCACAACCCGCTGATCCTTCCGAAGGAGCGCGCGCGTGAACCTCGCTGCCGAAACCAACGAGAATCTGGCCCATATCAGCAATGTGCTGATCTATTCGGCCATGGCGGTCTACACCCTCGCCTTCCTCGCCCATATCGCCGAGTGGGTGTTCGGCAGCCGCAGCGCCGTCGGCCGCACCGCCGCCGCCATCACCGCCGCCCCCGCCGCCTCCGCCCCCGCCGAGGTCACCGTGCGGGCCGCCCAGGGCGGCGGCACCGCCGTCCTCGAGCGCCCCAAGATCGTCACCCGCTCCGCCGCGGGCACCCGGGACGTGCCCGACGGGCCCGGCGCCGGGGGCGGCACCGAGCAGGGCGATCTGTACGGCCGCATCGCCGTCGGCCTCACCGTGCTCGCCTTCCTGATGCACGCGGGCGCCGTCCTCACCCGCGCCCTGTCCGTACAGCGCGCCCCCTGGGGCAACATGTACGAGTTCTCCACGACCTTCGCCATGGTCGCGGTCGGCGCGTACCTCACCCTGCTCGCGCTGAAGAAGAACGTGCGCTGGCTCGGGCTCCCCCTGGTCACCACGGTCCTCCTCGACCTCGGTCTCGCTGTCTCTGTCTTGTACACCGCCAGCGCCCAGTTGGTTCCCGCCCTCCACTCGTACTGGCTGTGGATCCACGTCAGCTGCGCGATCATCTCCGGCGCCTGCCTCTACCTCGGCGCCGTCGCCACGCTGCTCTACCTCTTCCGCGACCGGCACGAGGAGAAGCTCGCCAAGGGCGGGGAGCCCGGCCGCTTCGCGTCCGTCCTGGAGCGGCTGCCCGCGGCCGGCAGCCTGGACAAGTTCGCGTACCGCATCAACGCCACGGTCTTCCCGCTGTGGACCTTCACGATCATCGCGGGCGCGATCTGGGCCGAGGCCGCCTGGGGCCGCTACTGGGGCTGGGACCCCAAGGAGGTCTGGTCCTTCATCACCTGGGTCGCCTACGCCGCCTACCTGCACGCCCGCGCCACCGCCGGCTGGAAGGGCCGTAAGGCCGCCTACCTCGCGCTGCTCGCCTTCGCCTGCTACCTGTTCAACTACTACGGCGTCAACATGCTCATCAGCGGCAAGCACTCCTACGCCGGCGTCTGATCCGCCCACGTCTGACACGCCGCCGACCGCACAGGGCCGGTTCCCGTGACCTCGATCACGGGAACCGGCCCTCGTCGTGCGGACAGTCCCCGGACGTGGAGACGAAACCTCGAACCCGTATCAGAGACGGGGACCCCGACGCCTTCGGGGAGCTGTTCGACGCCTGCGCGCGCTCCGTCCACAACCACGCCTACCGGCTGACGGGGGACTGGTCGACGGCGGAGGACATGGTGTCCCTGACCTTCCTCGAAGCCTGGCGGCTGCGCGGCCGGATCGACGCCGAGGGCGGCAGCCTGCGGCCCTGGCTGCTGGGCATCGCCACCAACACCGTCCGCAACGCCCGGCGCGCCGCCCGCCGCCACGCCGTCGCCCTGAGCCGGCTGCCGCGCCAGGAGCCCGTACGGGACTTCGCCGACGACGTCGCCTCCCGTATCGACGACACGGACCTGCTCGCCTCCGTGACGACCGCCCTGGAGGCTCTGCGCCGCCCCGAGCGCGAGGTCCTCGCCCTGTGCGTGTGGTCCGGGCTCGACTACGCGGCCGCCGCCGAGGCCCTCGGCGTCCCCGTGGGCACGGTGCGCTCGCGGCTGTCCCGGGCCCGCAAGAAGCTCGCCGCGGCGACGGAGAAGACCACGAAGACCGAGAAGGCCGCGGACCGGAACCGGGAACCCGCCCGCCGCCGCGCACAGGTGAGAGATGGCCGCACACCCGCGGCCAGGCCCATCGAGGAGGGAAACCGATGAACGACATCCCGCCGCTCCCCGAGCGCGACCTTCCGCCGGGCCGTCACCGACTCCTCAAGGAGCACCTGATGCGCGAGATCCGGCAGACCGAGGCCCAGGCGGTCCGAGAACCCCGCAGGAGGTGGCTGCGCCCGGCCGTCGCGGGCCCCGCCCTCGCCGGCGCCCTGGCGCTCGCCGTGGTCGCGGGGATCGCGGTGGCGGGCTCCGGCGACGGCGGTACCCGGACGGAGGTCGCCAGGGACGGCACGGCCACCTACGCCTTCGCGCCCCGGGCGGGCGCGGACACCACGGGCGGCGCGGCCCGGGTGCTCGCCCGCGTCGCGACGGTCGCGGAGAAGAAGAAGGCCCACGCCGGCATCCGTGACGACCAGTTCGTGTACACCAAGAGCCTGGTCTCGTACGCGACCGTCACCGACGGCAAGCCGACCGTGCTCGCCCCGCTCCACGACCTCGAGGACTGGACGTCCGTGGACGGCACGCGAAAGGGACGGATGCTCGAGCCGCGCGGGAACCCGCCCCTCGACCTGCCCAACGACCCCGATCCCGCGCCCGGGAAGCCCGGTTACGACCAGAGCGTCAACTACCGCCATCTGCAGACCCTGCCGACCGACCCGGAAGCGATGCGGAGGTGGCTGTACGGCCACACGGGCCACGAGGGGGAGAGCGGGCGGGACCGGGACCAGGACGCCTTCGTCCTCGCCGGTGAACTCCTCCACGGCATGATGCCGCCCAAGGTGAGCGCCGCCCTCTACCGTGCCGTCGCCAAGATCCCCGGTGTGGTGGTGGTGCCCGACGCGGTGGACGCCGCCGGGCGGCACGGCGTCGCGGTGGCGCGGGTCGACTCGTACAGCACCGGCGAACGCAATGAGTGGATCTTCGACGAGAAGACCGGTGAATACCTGGGGACGCGCACCGTCGCCCTCGAGTCGTCGCACGGGGTGAAGGCCGGCCAGGTGACCGGAACCTCCGCGGTCGTCGAGCGCGCCGTCGTGGACAAGGTGGGACAGCGCCCCTCATGACGGTGACACACACGGCGGCGGGCACGGCGGGAAGACGCTGACTCGCTGGACGCCGACACAGCGAGGCACCCACGGCGAAGCGCTGACACGGCGAAGCGCTGACTCGCGAGGCACCGACACGGCGAGGCGCTGACTCGCACGACGCCGACACGTGAAGAGGCGTACGGGCCGACCGGCCCCTACGCCTCTGTGTGTCGCCGCGCGTCGCCCTTAAGGCTTACTCGTTCGTGTCTCCCGAGCCCTCGTTGTTCTTGCGGCGCAGCTCCTCCTCGCGGCGGCGCAGATCCGCCTCCCAGTCCTTGAGCAGCTCCTCGTCCTTCTTGTTCTCCTCCCGGAGGGACTTGAGGAACTCCGGGTTGTCGTCCGGCGCGACCCACTCCTGCCGGCGCCCGGCCGGGGACCCGCCCCCGCCGGCGCCCGCGAGCGCGGGCCGGTTCTTGCCGGCGACCAGCCAGGCGACCGGGCCGATCAGCACCTCGCCGAAGAGCAGCACGATGATGACCCACGCCACCTTGGGGAGGTGGCGCACTTCCTCTTCGGGGGTGTTCAGGCAGTCGATGAAGGCATAGATCCACAGTGCCAGGATGAGCAGGAAGGGCAGGTACCTGAGCATGATGGCCGGTCCCCCGGGGAACGATGGTGGGCCGTGTGCGGCCCCGTGACGGGTCCAGGGTAGTGCGTGTCGGATACTGGAACGCATGGCTTATGACGATCTTCGCTCCTTTCTGCGGGCGCTCGACCGCGAGGGAGACCTCAGGCGCATCAAGGCCGAAGTCGACCCGTATCTGGAGATCGGGGAGATCGTCGACCGGGTGAACAAGTCGGGCGGTCCGGCCCTGCTCTTCGAGAACGTCAAGGGCGCGTCCATGCCGCTGGCGATGAACGTCTTCGGCACCGACCGCCGCCTCCTCAAGGCCCTCGGGCTCGGCTCGTACGAGGAGATCGGCGAGAAGATCGGCGGGCTGGTCAAGCCGGAGCTGCCGCACGGCTTCGGCGGGCTGCGCGAGGCGTTCGGGAAGCTCGGCGCCGTGGCGCACGTGCCGCCGCGGAAGGTGAAGGACGCGCCCGTCCAGGAGGTGGTGCTCACCGGCGACGACGTCGACCTGGAGGCGCTGCCCGCGCTGTTCACCTGGCCCGAGGACGGCGGCTCCTTCTTCAACCTCGGCCTGACGCACACCAAGCACCCGGAGACCGGGGTGCGCAACCTGGGCCTGTACCGCCTCCAGCGCCATGACCGCCGCACCATCGGCATGCACTGGCAGATCCACAAGGACAGCCGCAACCACTACCAAGTGGCCGCCAGGCGGGGCGAGAAGCTGCCGGTGGCGATCGCCTTCGGCGCGCCGCCCGCCGTGACGTACGCCGCGACCGCGCCGCTGCCCGGCGACATCGACGAGTACCTCTTCGCGGGCTTCCTCCAGGGCCGGCGGGTGGACATGGTCGACTGCAAGACGGTGCCGCTCCAGGTGCCGGCGCACGCCGAGGTGGTCATCGAGGGCTGGCTGGAGCCCGGGAAGATGCTGCCCGAGGGGCCGTTCGGCGACCACACGGGCTTCTACACCCCGCAGGAGCCGTTCCCGGCGCTCACCATCGACTGTGTGACGATGCGGCAGCGCCCGCTGCTCCAGTCCATCGTGGTGGGCCGGCCGCCGACCGAGGACGGGCCGCTGGGGCGGGCGACGGAGCGGTTCTTCCTCCCCCTGCTCAAGATCATCATTCCGGACATCGTGGACTACCACCTCCCGGAGTCGGGCGGCTTCCACAACTGCGCGATCGTCTCCATCGAGAAGAAGTACCCCAAGCACGCGCAGAAGGTGATGCACGCCATCTGGGGCGCGCACATGATGTCGCTGACCAAGCTGATCGTCGTGGTCGACGCCGACTGCGACGTCCACGATCTGCACGAGGTGTCCTGGCGGGCGCTCGGCAACACGGACTACGCCCGCGACCTGACGGTCGTCGAGGGCCCGGTCGACCACCTGGACCACGCCTCGTACCAGCAGTTCTGGGGCGGCAAGGCGGGCATCGACGCCACCGCGAAGTGGCCCGAGGAGGGCTACACGCGCGACGGCGGCTGGCCGCGCATGGTCGAGCCGGACCCGGACACGGCCGCGAAGGTGACCCGCCGCTGGAAGGAGTACGGGCTGTGAGCGCCGACTCCGCGACGCCGGACCTCCTCGGCCCCGAGCCCGCGCGGCCCGGCCGCGTCCGCGCCTTCCTGCGGCTGGTGATGATCGAGCACTCGGTCTTCGCGCTGCCCTTCGCCTACATCGCCTCGCTGACCGCGATGCAGCTGTGGGACGGCACGGTCCACTGGCTGCGGCTGCTGCTGGTGACCGTCGCCATGGTGGGGCTGCGCACCTTCGCGATGGCCTGCAACCGGATCATCGACCGGGAGATCGACGCCCGCAATCCGCGCACCGCGGGCCGTGAGCTGGTCACCGGCGTGGTGCCGGTGCGCTCCGCCTGGATCGGGGCGCTGGTCGCGCTCGCGGTCTTCCTCGGCGCCGCGGCGCTGCTGAACCCGCTGTGCCTGGCGCTGGCGCCGGTCGCGGTCGTCCCGATGGTGGTCTATCCGTACGGGAAGCGCTTCACGGACTTCCCGCACGCCATCCTCGGCCTCGCCCAGGCCATGGGCCCGGTCGGGGCCTGGATCGGGGTCACCGGGGAGTGGTCCTGGGACGCGGTGATCCTCGGGCTCGCGGTCGGCGTCTGGATCGGCGGCTTCGACCTGATCTACGCCTGCCAGGATGTGGCGGCCGACCGGGCCCACGGCGTCAAGTCGGTGCCGGCCCGCTTCGGTATCGCCGGGGCGCTGTACGGGGCGCGGGTCTGCCATGTCGTCACCACGCTGCTGCTCGGCTGGTACGGGCTGGCCACCGGCGCCGGGTTCTTCTTCTGGCTCGGTCTGCTGATCGTGGCGGCGGCGTTCTGGTACGAGCACTCGGTGGTGCGGCCCGGCGATCTGTCCCGGCTCAACCGGGCCTTCTTCACGGTCAACGGCTTCGTCGGGATCGCGCTGTTCTGCTGCGCGCTGCTCGACCTGCTGGTGCGGGGACTGAGCCTGTGAGACCCGCCGGTTAGGCTCGTCGTGTGGAGCCGCCGCACGAGCCGTACAGGCCGCACGTAGAAGTGAGCCGGCGCCGGCCCTGGGTGGTCGGTGTCTCCGGTGCGTCCGGGACGCCGTACGCGGCGTCCGTGCTGCGCGCGCTGCTGTCCGCGGGGGAGGCCGTGGACCTGGTGGTGAGCCGGGCCTCGCGGCTGACGCTGCTGGACGAGACGGGCATCTCCTTCCGGGACGCGCACTGGCGCGAGGACCTCGGCCGCTGGCTGGCGCGCGGCGCGGACGGCACGCCCGACGCCTTCGAGCCGGGGGTGGACGTGGCGGACGTGCGCCACTGGGCGGCCGGGGACCTGGCCGCGGGCCCGTCCTCGGGCAGCTATGACGTCAAGGGGATGCTGATCGTCCCGGCGAGCACCGCGTGTGTGGCGGGGGTGGCGCTGGGGCTGTCGAAGGACCTGCTCCAGCGCTCGGCGAGCGTGACGCTCAAGGAGCGCCGCCCGCTCGTGGTCGCGGTGCGGGAGGCGCCGCTGAGCGGCCAGACGCTCAGACACCTGGTCGCGCTGGACGAGGCGGGCGCGGTGGTGGTGCCCGCCTCGCCCGCGTTCTACGCGGGGGCGACCCACATCCAGGACCTGGTGGACTTCGTGGCGGGCCGGGTGCTGGACGCGGCGGGGGTGCCGCACAAGCTCTACCGCCGCTGGGAGGGGGAACTGAGGGGTGGGACCGGGGACGCCTAGCGGACCGGGCCGTCGGCCGGTCCTCGCCCGCGACGCCCACAAGACCGGCAGACCTGCAAGGTTTAGAGGGCGCGATGCCCTTATGCCTTAGATTCTGCATGTAAACTTGCTGTATCTCTGAATAATGGAAGGCGCACGGCATATGGACGCGGTGGACAGGCAGCTCATCCAGGCCCTGCGGGAGAACGGGAGGGCCTCCTACGCGGAGCTCGGCCGGCTCGTCGGCCTCTCCGGGCCCAGCGTCACGGACCGGATCAACCGCCTGGAGGCGGCCGGAGTGATCACCGGCTACCGCGCGACCGTCGACGCCGCCTCCCTCGGCCTCGGGGTGACCGCCCTCATCGGCATCCAGCTCTCCGACGCCACCGACCACGAGGACGTGGCGCAGCGGCTGCGCGACCTGGCCGAGATCGAGGACTGCTGGTTCATCGCGGGCGACGACTCGTACATGCTCAAGGTGCGCGCCACGGACGTGGACGGCCTGGAGCGGACCATCCGCCGGCTGTCCGGCACCAAGGGCGTCTCCCGTACGCGTACGACGATCGTGCTGTCCACGAAGTGGGAGAACCGGGTCGGCGAACTGCCCGACGACGTCAAGGCGTAGCCTCAGGAAGGCCACTTAAGCAAAGGCCTACATAAGCTGACGTATGGGAGGCGGCCGCATGACTGCGTCTATCGACGATGCGGGTTTCAAGCGCGAACTGGAAGAGAAGGTCCGCGCCGGAGAGCGGCTGTCGCGCGAGGACGGTATCGCCCTGTACGCGTCCGACGACCTGGCCTGGCTCGGCGGGCTGGCCCACGAGGTGCGCACCCGCAAGAACGGTGACGTGGTCCACTTCAACGTCAACCGCCACCTGAACATGACCAATGTGTGCACCGCCTCGTGCGCGTACTGCTCCTTCCAGCGCAAGCCCGGCGAGAAGGACGCCTACACCATGCGCATCGAGGAGGCCGTCCGCCTCGCCAAGGCGATGGAGAACGAGAACCTCACCGAGCTGCACATCGTCAACGGCCTACACCCGACCCTCCCCTGGCGCTACTACCCGCGCTCGCTGAAGGCGCTGAAGGAAGCCCTTCCGGAGGTGTCGCTGAAGGCCTTCACCGCCACCGAGATCCACCACTTCGAGAAGATCTCCGGCCTGCCGGCCTCGGAGATCCTGGACGAGCTCATCGACGCCGGTCTGGAGTCGCTCACCGGCGGCGGCGCGGAGATCTTCGACTGGGAGGTCCGGCAGCACATCGTCGACCACCAGACCCACTGGGAGGACTGGTCGCGCATCCACCGGCTGGCGCACCAGAAGGGCCTCAAGACCCCCTGCACCATGCTCTACGGGCACATCGAGGAGCCGAGGCACCGGGTGGACCACGTGCTGCGGCTGCGCGAGCTGCAGGACGAGACCGGCGGCTTCCAGGTCTTCATCCCGCTGCGCTACCAGCACGACTTCGTGGACATGAAGGACGGCAAGATCCGCAACCGGCTGCAGGCCAGGACCACCATGGCCACCGGCGCTGAGGCGCTGAAGACCTTCGCCGTCTCGCGCCTGCTGTTCGACAACGTCCCCCATGTGAAGGTCTTCTGGGTGATGCACGGCGTACGGACCGCGCAGCTGGCGCTCAACCACGGCGCGGACGACATGGACGGCTCGGTCGTCGAGTACAAGATCACCCATGACGCCGACAACTACGGCACGCCGAACAAGCTGACCCGCGACGACCTGCTGGAGCTGATCCGGGACGCGGGCTTCCGGCCGGTGGAGCGGAACACCCGGTACGAGATCATCCGCGAGTACGACGGCCCGGACCCGGCCCGGCGCGAGGCGCCGCAGCCGATGCGCGTCTGAGCGGTCCTGCGGCTGTGTGCGGCCGGCTGCTGAGGGGTGCCCGCCTGCGGCTGTCTGCGGCTGTCTGAGGCCCGCCGGGGCGGGTACCCGGGCCGCATGGCCGCAGCCCGAGGGTCCACCGGGAGGGCCGCCGCCGAGGCGGCGCGCGACCCCGAGGACGCCTACACCGCCGAGCCCTTCGTGCCGCGCGACGCCGACCTGGCCGCGCTGCGCGAGGCGGCCGCCGGGTGCCGCGGCTGCCCGCTGCACCGCGAGGCGACCCAGACGGTCTTCGGCTCCGGGGACGCGGCCGCCCGCGTGATGCTGGTCGGGGAGCAGCCCGGCGACCAGGAGGACCGGCAGGGGCGCCCGTTCGTGGGGCCCGCCGGCAAGGTGCTGATGCGGGCCCTGGACGAGGCGGGGATCGACCCGACCGAGACCTATGTCACCAACGCCGTCAAGCACTTCAAGTTCGGCCACCTCCCCGGGCGCGGCAAGCGGCGCATCCACAAGCCGCCGAGCCTGCGCGAGATGACCGCCTGCCGGCCGTGGCTGGCGGCCGAGCTGCACCTGATCGAACCCGAGGTGATCGTGGCGCTGGGCGCGACGGCCGGGAAGGCGCTGCTCGGCCCCTCCTTCCGGGTCGGCAAGCAGCGCGGGATGCTGCTGCCCTGCCCGCCGCTCGACGGCCACGGCCCGGCCCCCGAGGCGGAGCCGCGCGAGTGCGTGGTCGCCACCATCCATCCCTCCGCCGTGCTCCGCGCCGACGACCGCGAGGCCGCCTACCAGGGGCTGGTCTCGGACCTCAGGGTCGTCGCCGAGGCGCTCGGAGGTCCGTGATTCACTGGATGGGCAGGACTTCCCAGCAGAAAGAAGACGGCCGTGTCTTTCAAGCCGAGCGCGACGTTCCGTTACACCGCCATGCGCCTGGGGATCTTCGCGGGCTGCTTCCTGGTGATGTGGGGCCTGGCGTACTCCCCGTTGCTGCGCTCGGCGCTGGGCAACGCGAACCTCTTCTGGGTCGTGCTGCTCGCCCTGGTCGTCTCGGCGCCGCTGAGCTTCGTCCTGCTGCGCAAGCAGCGCGAGGAGATGGCGGTGCAGGTCGCGGAGCGGGTCGAGCGCGCCAAGGAGCGGCTCTCGGCGAACCAGAGCCAGGAGGACGTCGCCTGAGCAGCGCCCGCCACCCGCTGTAAGACTCCTCACACCCGTCCGGCGCCCCGCCGGCCAGCTTCCGCTGGCCGGCGGGGCGTTGTGGTGTTCGGCCCGCTGTGTGTAAAAGCTCGCCTATGGGGAACTCAAAGTCAGAGTGTTAATGTTTTCGTCATGACGACAGCAGCCGCGCCCCGATTCCCCGCGAGCGTTCCGCTCGTGGCGCGCCTGCACATCGATCTCTGCCGCTGCCGCTCAGCGGCCTGTCGCCGCCGCTGACCCGTTCCCTGCCCAGCGGCCGGAGATCCCGTACGGACTCCTGGCTTTCCCCTGTTCTCTTCCCCCGCCGTCCCCTGCCTTCGGAGTGTGTCCGTTGTCCTCCGCCCCCAAGACGTCCTCCCCGACGTCCTCCATACGCCTGCCCAAGGTGCCGTTCTGGGCGCAGATCCTGCTGGGCCTGGTGCTCGGCGTGCTGCTCGGCTGGGCCGCCCGCAGCGGTGACGTGAGCTGGCTGGTCACCACCCTCGACAAGATCGGCTCGATCTTCGTCCAGCTGCTGAAGCTCGCCGTCGCCCCACTGGTCTTCTTCGCGATCCTCGTGTCGATCACCAACCTGCGGAACGTCAACAACGCCGCGCGCCTTGCCACCCGCACCCTCCTGTGGTTCATGGCGACCTCCCTGATCGCGGTCGCCATCGGCCTGGCCATCGGCCTGGTCACCAACCCGGGCGCGGGCACCGGCCTCACCCCGCAGGACGGCTCCAAGCCGGACCACGCGGGCTCCTGGCTGGACTTCCTCACCGGCATCGTGCCGACCGACGTCATCACGCCCTTCACCGAGCTGAACGTCCTGCAGATCGTCTTCATGGCCGCCGTCGCGGGCGTCGCCGCCCTCAAGCTCGGCGAGAAGGCGCAGCCGATCCTCACCCTCAGCCAGGCCGTCCTGGAGCTGCTCCAGAAGGCCCTGTGGTGGGTCATCCGCCTCGCCCCGCTGGGCACCCTCGGCCTCATCGGCTACGCCATCGCCGAGTACGGCTGGAACCTCATCGGCAAGTACGCGACCTTCACCGCCGACATCTACGTCGGCTGCGCCCTGGTGATGTTCGGCGTCTACCCGACGCTGCTGGCCACGGTCGCCAAGGTCAACCCGCTCAACTTCTTCAAGGGCGCCTGGCCCGCCATCCAGCTGGCCTTCGTCTCCCGCTCCTCGGTGGGCACCATGCCGGTCACCCAGAAGGTGACCGAGCGCCTCGGCGTCCCGAAGGAGTACGCCTCCTTCGCGGTGCCCTTCGGCTCCACGACGAAGATGGACGGCTGCGCCTCGATCTACCCGGCGATCGCCGCGATCTTCATCGCCCAGATCTTCGACGTGCACCTCGGTGTCGGCGACTACCTGCTGATCGCCTTCGTCTCGGTCATCGGCTCGGCCGCCACGGCCGGCCTCACCGGCGCCACCGTCATGCTGACGCTGACCCTGTCCACCCTGGGTCTCCCCCTGGAGGGCGTCGGCCTCCTCATGGCCATCGACCCGGTCCTGGACATGATGCGCACCGCGACCAACGTGGCCGGCCAGGCGCTGGTCCCGGTCCTCGTCTCGGCCCGCGAGAAGATCCTCGACCGCCAGGCCTACGACCACGCCTCGGCCTCCGCGCTCGACGACGTGGAGACCACCGACGACCGCCACGCCGTCCCCGCCGCGGCCTGACCCCACCCCGGCCCGCGCCGGACCCCACCGTCGCCCCGCTCCCCGCCGCCCCCGGCCGGGAGCGGGGCGATGCGTTTTGTTCGCTCAGGACTTGCTCCGGTGGCGGGCGTCGGCCTCGGCGATTGTCGCGGCTTCGGCCTCGGCCAACGCGATGGTGAAGCCGAGCGCCTTGGTGATGTGACTCGCGGCCGACATGACGCGCGCCGTGCCCACGACGGGGGCGATCGCGACGAGAACGTCTTGCAGCTGCTCGGCCGTCAGGTTGGCCTTGACCGCGGGATCGACGTGGGCGAGGTAGGAGATCCCCGGTGCGTCCATGGCGACGAGCGCGGCGAGGCGGGTGAGGATGAGCGTGCGGTCGTCCAGACCACAGCGGTCGATGGAGTCGACTGTCATGGCGGCGAGGGTGTCGAGAACGGGCGTTTCTGACGTTGTGGCCATGTCCGTATCGCCTTCCGGTGCTGTACGTAGCCGACACGCGCCACCCGCTGACCACGGGATTCCCCACGCGTTCGGCGGCTTGCTCCTTCACCGTAAAGGCCCCCTGTGGCTCACGCCCGCTGGGCTGCTCGGGTGAGCCTTGCTGGATCGGCAAGGAAAGTGGCCGTTTCGGCACGCCGGGCGCAAGGTGGGCGCATGACCGAGAACAAGGTTTCGGAAGAGTTCGATGTCGTGGTGGTCGGTGGCGGGGCGGCCGGGCTGGCGGGGGCGTTGACGCTGGCGCGGGCTCGGCGGTCCGTGCTGGTGGTCGACTCCGGGGAGCCGCGGAACGCGCCGGCCGCCGGAGCCCACGGGCTGCTGTCGCGGGACGGGGTGCCTCCGCTGGAGCTGTTGCGGATCGGCCGGGAGGAGGTGGCCGGGTACGGCGGGCGGGTCGTGTCGGACCGGGCGGTTCGCGCCCGGCGGGAGGAGGGCGGCTTCGTGGTCGAGACCGGGAGCGGGCGTGGCTTCCGGGCCCGGCGGCTGCTGGTGACGACGGGGCTGGTCGATGAGTTGCCCGAGGTGCCCGGGCTGCGGGAGCGGTGGGGGCGGGATGTGCTGCACTGCCCGTACTGCCACGGCTGGGAGGTGCGCGACGCGCCGATCGGCGTGCTCGGCGGCGGTCCGCTTTCGCTGCACCAGGCGCTGCTGTTCCGGCAGTGGTCGCCTCGCGTGACGCTGTTCCTGCACACCGGGGCCGACCTGGCCGAGGAGCAGTGGGAGCGGCTGGCGGCGCGCGGGATCGCGGTGGTCGACGGCGAGGTGACCGGGCTGGCCGTCGAGGACGACCGGCTGGCCGGGGTCCGGCTGGCCTCGGGGCGCCTGGTGCCGGTGGAGGCGCTGGCGGTGGCGCCGCGGATGGTGGCCCGCGGCGAGGTCCTCTCGGGCCTCGGACTGAGGGCGGTGGAGCATCCCCGGGGGGTCGGGACGCACGTGGCCTCGGACGCGAGCGGCCTCACCGAGGTGGCCGGGGTGTGGGTGGCGGGGAACGTCACCGATCCGCTGGCCGGTGTCCCGCTCGCTCAGGCGGCCGGGGTCCAGGCCGCGATGGCGATCAACGCGGACCTGGTGGAGGCGGATACGGATGCCGCCGTGGCACGCCGCAGGGCGGTCGTCTCCGGGGGCGCCGCCGGGGATGTGTTCGGGCCGGCCGAGGAGGCCGAGGTCAGTGCGCGGGTCCTGGGCGATCGCCGTCATGGCCTCGACCCGGTGGGGCGCACGGTGGGGGGCACCGAAGGAGCCGAGCGCCCGTAGCGGGGCGGGGCCGGCGGCCTCTAGCGGGGGCGGGGGCGGGGGCCGCGGGCCCGCAGCGGTCGGCCGGGCCGGCGGTGTCGCGGCCGGCGGGGGCTCCGGGGTGCCGGTGAGGGGCGGGGTGCGCCGCCCCCTGGGGTCAGCCCACGTTGTCCTCGGCCAGGACGCGGGCCATGGTGCGCTCGGCCAGGGCGGTGATGGTCACGAAGGGGTTGACGCCGATGGAGCCCGGGACGAGGGAGCCGTCGGTGACGTACAGCCGGTCGTAGCCGAGGGCCCGGCCGTACGGGTCCGTGGCGCGGCCCAGGACGCAGCCGCCGAGGGGGTGGTAGCAGAAGTCGGCGGCGAAGGCGCGGGTGTCGCCGAAGAGGTCGTAGCGGTAGATGGTGGCGTTGGCGGCGTTGACGCGGTCGAAGAGGGATTTGGCGGCGGCGATGGAGGGGGCGCTCTGGGCGCCGGTCCAGTTGAGGACGGCGGCGTCCTTGGCGGCGTCGTAGGTGAAGGTGCCGCGCTCGGGGTTCTTGGTGATGGCCAGGTAGAGGCTGGCCCAGGTCTCGATGCCGGCCGGGAGCGGGGCGATCTCGGCGAAGACGGGGTTGGCGGCGTTGGACCAGTCGTCGATGCCGAGCACCGGGATCGTGGACTGGTGGGCGCCGGTCGGGTGCCACATGTGGTTGGCCCGGCCGAGCATGACGTTCCCGTTGCCGCCCCACCCCTGGCCGACCTGCGGGCTCAGGGCGGGCAGGGCGCCGGTCTCGCGGGCGCGGAGGAGGAGTTCGGTGGTGCCGAGGCTGCCCGCGCCGAGGAAGAGCGAGCGGCAGGAGATCTCGTCGGTGGCGACGACGGCGCCGGTGTCGTCGAGGCGGTCGACGGTGAGGACATACGTGCCGTCGGCGGCCCGGCGGATGGCCCTGACCCGGCTGAGGGTGCGGATGGTGACGTTCCCGGTGCCGAGCGCCGCCGGGAGGTACGTCTTGTCGAGGCTGCGCTTGCCGAAGTTGTTGCCGTAGATGACCTCCTGGGCGAGGGCGGACTTGGGCACGGTCCCGGCGGCTTCGCGCTGCATGTAGTCGAAGTCGTACACATTGGGGACGAAGACGGTCTTCAGGCCCGCCGCCTTCGCCTGGTCGCGGGAGACACGGGCGTACTGGTACCACTCGGTGGACTCGAACCAGGCGGACGGGACGGTGGCGGCGCCGAGCATGCGACGGGCGAGCGGGAAGTAGGTGGCGTACATCGCGGCCGCGTCGACCTGGGGCAGCACCTCCTGGAAGTACGCGCGGGACGGGGTGACCGCCATGCCGCCGTTGACGAGCGACCCGCCGCCGACGCCGCGTCCGACGTAGACGGACATGTGGGGGAAGCGGACGCGGTCCAGGACGCCGGGGTAGGGGGTGATGTCCTTGTTGATGACGTCCAGCCACAGGAAGGTGGCCAGCGGGGCCTCGGTCCTGGTCTTGAACCACATGGAGCGCCGGTCGGGGGCGGTCATCGAGCAGTGGACCCTGCCGTCGGCGGCGGGGGTGTCCCACAGCCGCCCCATCTCCAGGACGAGGGTGCGGACGCCCGCCTCGCCGAGCCGCAGCGCGGCGACCGCCGCGCCGTAGCCGGAGCCGACGACGACGGCGGGGGCGTACTCGGCGCCGCTGGGGCGATCGGCGGCGGCCGCCGGGGAGAGGGCTATGCGGGTGAGCCCGAGGGCCGCGGCGCCGCGCAGCGCGGCCAGACCAAGGATGTGACGACGCGTCAGATTTGCTGTCATGCTCGCATCGTGTGCGGAATCCGGGGCTCCGCCCATCCCGCTCACACATGGTCTTTTTCTGACCACTTCCGTCACACGCCCACCAAAGGGTCATAACGGCCTCTTCTGTCCCAGGCGCGTTATGAACGTCGGACGCGTAGGGCGTCGGGCGGAGGAGCGATGGCGGTAGAGGCGAGGCGGGCGGAGCAGCACGAGCCCCGCGGCCGGAACAGGGTGGGCACGGTCATCATCTCGTGGCTGACCACCACCGACCACAAGAAGATCGGCACCTTGTACATGGTGACGTCCTTCGCCTTCTTCCTGTTCGCCGGGCTGCTGGCGATGGTGATGCGGGCGGAGCTGGCGCGGCCGGGCACCCAGCTGGTCTCGAACGAGCAGTACAACCAGGCGTTCACCATGCACGGCACGATCATGATGCTGATGTTCGCGACGCCGCTGTTCGCCGGCTTCGCCAACGCGATCATGCCGTTGCAGATCGGCGCCCCGGACGTGGCGTTCCCGCGACTGAACATGCTCGCCTACTGGCTGTATCTCTTCGGCTCGCTCATCGCGGTGGCCGGATTCATCACCCCGAACGGGGCCGCCGACTTCGGCTGGTTCGCCTATACGCCGCTGTCGGACAAGACGCACTCGCCGAATCTGGGCGGCGACATGTGGGTGATGGGCCTGGCGCTTTCCGGATTCGGCACGATCATGGGCGCGGTCAACTTCATCACCACCATCATCTGCATGCGCGCCCCGGGCATGACGATGTTCCGGATGCCGATCTTCACCTGGAACATCCTGCTCACCAGCGTTCTGGTGATCATGGTTTTCCCGGTGCTGGCCGCGATCCTCTTCGCGCTGGAGGCGGACCGAAAGTTCGGGGCGCATGTCTACGACCCGGCCAACGGCGGCCCGTTGCTGTGGCAGCACCTGTTCTGGTTCTTCGGCCATCCCGAGGTCTACATCATCGCGCTGCCGTTCTTCGGGGTGATCACCGAGATCATCCCGGTGTTCAGCCGCAAGCCGATCTTCGGATACGTGGGCCTGATCGGGGCCACGATCGCCATCACCGGGTTGTCGGCCACGGTCTGGGCGCACCACATGTTCGTCACCGGGGCGGTGCTGCTGCCGTTCTTCTCGCTCCTCTCCTTCCTCATCGCGGTGCCCACCGGAGTGAAGTTCTTCAACTGGATCGGCACCATGTGGAAGGGGGCGCTCTCCTTCGAGACGCCGATGCTGTGGGCCATCGGATTCCTCGTCACCTTCCTGTTCGGCGGGCTCACCGGGGTGCTCCTGGCCTCGCCGCCCATCGACTTCCACGTCAGTGACAGTTATTTCGTGGTCGCCCACTTCCACTACGTCGTCTTCGGCACCGTGGTGTTCGCGATGTTCGGCGGCTTCTACTTCTGGTGGCCGAAATTCACCGGCAGAATGCTGGACGAGCGGATCGGGAAACTGCATTTCTGGACCCTGTTCACCGGATTCCACACCACCTTCCTCGTCCAGCACTGGCTCGGTGCGGAGGGAATGCCGCGCCGCTATGCCGACTATCTGAGTTCGGACGGCTTCACCGGACTGAACACCGTCTCCACCATCGGCGCGTTTCTGCTCGGCATGTCCACCTTCCCGTTCGTCTACAACGTCTGGAAGACCGCCAAATACGGAGAGAAAGTGACCGTGGACGATCCCTGGGGTTACGGACGGTCGCTGGAATGGGCGACATCCTGCCCACCGCCGCGGCACAACTTCCTCGCCCTGCCGAAGATCCGCAGCGAATCCCCCGCCTTCGACCTGCACCACCCCGATATCGCGGCCGTCACCGAATCGCCGCAGCGCGAACGGGCCTGAGCGACCCGTGCCCGGACCCGATGAGATCGAGTCGGGGATCGCCCGGCTGGAGGGTTATCTGCTGTGCCAGCGCGAACTCGGCGACGCCCGTGCGGAGGCCGAGGCGTACGCCGACCGGCTGCCCTGGCTCACCGCCACCCAGCGCGAGGAGGTGGTCCGGCTGTACGCCGAGGAGCGTGTCGAGCTCTCCCGGCGCATGCTGCGTCGCATCGCCGACCGCTGCGAGGAGCTGCGCGCCGAGTACACGGCGCGGTACGAGGAGCTGCGGCGGCGTCTGCTGTACCGGTGTGTCGCGGTGGTCCTGGTGGCCCTGACGGTGCTGGCCGTCATGGGCGCGGTCGCGCTGTGGGCGGCCCTGGGGGTGCGGCCGGGAGGCTGATCTTCCGGAAGTTCCGGAAGCGCGGTGAGGGGTGCCCGGCCGCCTTAGGCTTGACGCCGATCAAGTGATCAGGCAAACAGGCGATCAGGTGATCAAGCGATCGGATGATCGGTGATCAGGTGATGAGCTGTCAGGCGGTCAAGGCTGCCGGGGGCACGGGCGAAGGGGGCGGCCGGCGTGGGCGGGGCGACGAAGAGCAGGCGGATGCCGAGGGCCGTACGCGAGCAGCAGATGCTCGACGCGGCCGTACGGACCTTCGCGCGGCGCGGCTACCGGAACGCCTCCATGGACGACATCGCCGAGCTGGCCGGGGTCTCCAAGCCGCTGGTCTATCTGTATCTGAACTCCAAGGACGAGCTGTTCGCGGCCTGCGTCCGGCGGGAGGCCGCCGCGCTGGTGGCCGCGATACGGGCCGCCGTCGAGCACGACGCGCCCGCCGACCGCCGGCTGTGGAGCGGCTTGCACGGCTTCTTCGCGCACACCGCGGAGCACCCGGACGGCTGGACGCTGCTGCACGTCCAGGCCCGCACCCACGGCGACCCCTTCGCTCTTGAGGTCGCCGCGATGCGGGTGGAGATCGTGGAGTTCGTGACGCACCTCCTCGCGGTGGCCGCGCGCGAGAGCGCGTGCGGGCCGGCGCGGGCGCGCCGGATGACCGGCGGCGAGGCGTCCGGGCTCGCGCACGCGCTGGTGGGCGCGGCGGAGTCGCTGGCCGAGTGGGCGAGCGACCCGGCGGGCGGCGGCCCCTCGGCCGAGGAGGCGGCGGCCACGCTGATGAACTTCGCCTGGGCGGGGCTGGGAAATCTGCTGCGGGGCGAGCGCTGGTCGCCCGGCGAGCACGCGCGGGGGTAACGGGCGCAGGCGCACGGCACGGGCCGGGGATATCGGCCGCAGGCGTGCGGCACGGCCCCGTCGGCTCCCAGGAGCCCGCACAGGTCTTCCCCGAGGATTCCCCGGGTGGTTACCCTGAAGTAAGGTTACTGACGGGTCAGGAGTCGTCATGCGCCAGCGCCCAGCACCTCCCACCCCCACCCTCACCCCACCCGAACTGCGGTCCGAGGGCGGCAGGACACGGCAGGCCGCCGTCCCCCCGCTCGCCCCGCGCGTCACCCGCGGCAGCCTCGCCGACATCCCCTTCGCCAACGCCGCCGAGGCCCCCACCGCCGCCGTCCTCAGCCGCCCCACCCCGGACGGGAACTGGCGGGACGTCACCGCCGCCGCCTTCGCCTCCGAGGTGCTGGCCTGCGCCAAGGGCCTGATCGCCCACGGTCTGCGGCCCGGCGACCGGCTGGCCATCATGGCCCGCACCACCTACGAATGGACGCTGTTCGACTTCGCCGCCTGGGCCGCCGGCCTGGTCACCGTCCCGGTCTACCCCACCTCCTCGCGGGAACAGACCCACTGGATCCTGCGGGACTCGGGCGCGGTGGCCTGCGTCGTCGAGAGCGTCGAGCAGTCCCGGCTGGTCACGTCCGTACGGCGGGAGCTGCCCGCGCTCACCCATCTGTGGCAGTTCGACGCCGGGGCGGTGGCCAAGAACACCGCGGCCGGGCGGGCGGTCCCCGACGAGGAGGTGGCGAGGCGGCGGGCCGGCCGCGGGCCGGACGACATCGCGACCCTCGTCTACACCTCGGGCACCACCGGCCGCCCCAAGGGCTGCGTGCTCACCCACGGCAACTTCTTCGCCGAGGTGGACAACGCGATCGAACTGCTCCACCCCGTCTTCAAGTCCGTCAGCAAGGAGCCCGCCGCCACCCTCCTCTTCCTGCCCCTGTCGCATGTGTTCGGCCGGATGATTGCGGTGGGCTGCCTGCGGGCGCGGGTACGGCTCGGCCACGCGCCCAGCCTCCGCACCGAGGACCTCCTCGCGGGCCTCGCCGGATTCCGGCCGACCTTCCTGCTGGCCATCCCCTATGTGTTGGAGAAGGTCTACAACACCGGGCGGGCGACGGCCGAACGCATGGGCCGCGCCGCCTCCTTCGACCGCGCGGCCGGCGTGGCGAGGCGGTACGGCACGGCGCTGGAGGAGGCCCGGCGCGGCACCGGAAGCGGCCCCGGGCCGGTGCTGCGCGCCGCCCACGCGCTGTACGACCCGCTGGTCTACCGCCGGATCCGGGACGCGCTCGGCGGCAAGGTGCGCTATGTGATCTGCGGCGGCTCCCCGCTCGGGCGCCGGCTCGCCGCCTTCTACGCGGGCGCGGGCATCGAGATCTTCGAGGGCTACGGCCTGACGGAGACGACCGCCGCCGCCACCGTCACACCCCCGCTGCGCCCGCGCGCGGGCACCGTGGGCTGGCCGCTGCCCGGCAGCGCGGTGCGGATCGCGGGAGACGGCGAGGTGCTGCTGCGCGGCGGGCAGGTCTTCTCCGGCTACTGGGACGGCCGGTCGGGCCGGGCGGTGACGCAGGCCGGCGCGGAGGGCTGGTTCGCCACCGGCGACCTCGGCGCGCTGGACGACGAGGGCTATCTGACCATCACCGGCCGCAAGAAGGAGCTGATCGTCACCTCGGGCGGCAAGAACGTGGCGCCCGCCCCGCTGGAGGACCGGCTGCGCGCCCACCCGCTGGTCGGCCAGTGCATGGTGATCGGCGACAACCGCCCGTATGTCACGGCGCTGCTCACCCTGGACCCGGACGGGCTGGCGCACTGGCGGCGGATGCGGCAGCGGGAGGGCGTGCCGATCGGCCGGCTGGTCGCCGACGAGCTGCTGCTCGCCGAGGTCCAGCGGGCGGTGGACGACGCCAACGAGCTGGTCTCGCGCGCCGAGTCGATCCGCCGCTTCGCCGTGCTGCCGGTGTCGTTCACCGAGGAGGCCGGGCATCTGACGCCGTCGCTGAAGCTGCGGCGGGCGGCGGTCGCGCGGGACTTCGCCGAAGAGATCGACGCGCTGTACGCGGATGCCGTCGTGCGCGTGACGGGTGAGGCGCGGGACGAGGGTCTATGAGGACGAGGGTCCACAAGGACGAGCTTCTACAAGGACGAGGGTCTATAGGCTGACCGGATGACTGGTATCCGCAGGCCGGCCACGGCCGAAGCGCTCGACCTCCAGCCGCACCCGGAAGGCGGCTGGTACCGGGAGACCTGGCGCGGCGAGGTCACCTTCCGGCCACCGGGCTATGACGGCGAGCGCGCCACGGCCACGGCCATCTACTTCCTGCTGACGCCCGGCGAGGAGTCCCGCTGGCACGTCGTGCGCTCCGCCGAGCTGTGGCTGTGGCACGGCGGCGGTCCGCTGCGGCTGCTCCTCGGGGGCGACGGGGAGCAGCCGGACACCCGGAACCCCACGGAGCTTGTCCTCGGCACGGACCTGGCGGCCGGCCAGCGGCCCCAGGCGGTCGTTCCGCCCGGTGTCTGGCAGGCGGCCCGCCCGGCGGGGGACGGGGAGGCGCTGGTGAGCTGTGTGGTCTCGCCGGGATTCGACTTCACTGACTTCCGGCTGCTGCCGGAGGGAAACAACGGGAAAGCCGGAAATGAATAAGTGATGAAAACAAACCGGACGCCGGGGACGGATGCCGCAGACGGATCCCGATGCGGAAGCCGGATATCGGATACCGGAAGCCGGGGGCCGGAAAACAAAGGGCAGGAGCCCCGCGCCCACCGCCGAAGCGAGGGGCCGGGGCTCCTTGGGTACTGCTGATCAGACCGCGCTGACGTTCTCCGCCTGCGGGCCCTTCGGGCCCTGGGTCACGTCGAAGGTAACGGCCTGGTTCTCCTCCAGGGAGCGGAAACCAGACGCGTTGATCGCGGAGTAGTGAACGAAGACATCGGGGCCGCCGCCGTCCTGGGCGATGAAGCCGAAGCCCTTCTCGGCGTTGAACCACTTGACGGTTCCGGTAGCCATAAGCCCTCCTTGGGCCAAAGGGTTGCCCTGCTCCAGAACCTGCAAGAAGTCTGAAAACTACAAAAGCCCGCGGTCACATGCTCCGCAGGCTTTGTACTGCAAGGAAACCAAACTGCAACTTGCTGTGAGCGTAGCACGCTCTCTGTGTGTGGGGAAGGAGCCGAAGATCACGAATTCGAGGGGTTTCCGGGACCGGCTGATTGGATAGTACCGCAGGTCGGGCACTTTTCGGCCGCTCCGGAGCGGGCCCCCGCCGCCGTCGTCGACGACACGCGGGGCTAGCCTCCGTATGTGGACAATTCACCGAGTTCCCCCGACCGGAGTACATCCGCCACGACCGCCGCGGGCGGCGCCCACCCGCACTGCCGGACCCGGCCCAGGGTGGGCCACATCCAGTACCTCAACTGCCTGCCCCTCTACTGGGGCCTGGCCACCAGCGGCGCTCTCCTCGACCTGGAGCTGACCAAGGACACCCCGGACGCGCTCAACGACAAGCTGGTCCGCGGCGATCTCGACATCGGCCCGATCAGCCTCGTGGAGTTCCTCCGCAACGCCGACGACCTCGTGGCCCTGCCCGACATCGCGGTCGGCTGCGACGGGCCCGTCATGTCCTGCGTGATCGTCTCCCAGCTGCCGCTCGAGCAGCTGGACCGGGCGCGGGTCGCCCTCGGCTCCGCCTCGCGCACCTCCGTACGGCTGGCGCGGCTGCTGCTCGCCGAGCGGTACGGGATCAGCCCCGACTACTACACCTGCCCGCCCGACCTCAGCCTGATGATGCAGGAGGCCGAGGCGGCGGTGCTCATCGGGGACGCGGCGCTGCGCGCCAATCTGCACTACGCCCCGAAGCTCGGCCTCCAGGTGCACGACCTGGGGCAGATGTGGAAGGAGTGGACCGGGCTGCCGTTCGTCTTCGCGGTCTGGGCGGCGCGCCGCGAGTACCTGGAGCGCGAGCCGGAGATCGTCCACAAGATGCACCAGGCGTTCCTCGACTCCCGCGATCTGTCCCTGGTGGAGGTCACCAAGGTCGCCGAGCAGGCGGCGCGCTGGGAGGCCCTGGAGGCCCCGGTCCTGGAGCGCTACTTCACCACCCTCGACTTCAGCCTGGGCGAACGGCAGCTCGAAGGCATCGCCGAGTTCGCCCGCCGCACCGGCGGCCCGGAGTCCGGCTACCCCGCCGACGTACGGGTGCGCCCGGCGGGCCTGGGCTCCGGCCCGGGCGCAGCGGGGTAGCGGCGGTCCAAGGTCTGTACGACGGACCCTAAGCTGGAGCGGCGCGGAGGCGAGGGGGAGGCAACGCGATGGAGCCGCTGGGAGCGGAGGATCCTCAGGTCATCGGCGCCTACCGGCTGCTCGGCCGGCTCGGCTCGGGCGGCATGGGCCGGGTCTTCGTGGGGCGCAGCGCCGGGGGCCGGACCGTGGCGGTCAAGGTCGTGCACGCGCACTTCTCGCTCGACCACGAGTTCCGGGCCCGGTTCCGGCGCGAGGTGGAGGCCGCGCGGCGGGTCGGCGGGGAGTGGACCGCGCCGGTCCTGGACGCCGACCCGGACGCGCGCGTCCCGTGGGTGGCCACCGGCTATGTCGCGGGCCCGTCCCTCAGCCAGGCCGTCGCCGACGAGGGGCCGCTGCCCGAGCGGTCCGTACGGGCCCTGGGCGCCGGGCTGGCGGAGGCGCTGGCGGCGGTGCACGCGCTGGGGCTGGTCCACCGCGACGTCAAGCCGTCGAACGTGCTGCTCGCCCTGGACGGCCCGCGCCTGATCGACTTCGGGATAGCGCGCGCCACGCAGGGCACGGTGTCGCTGACCTCCACCGGCGCCTCGATCGGCTCGCCCGGCTATATGTCGCCCGAGCAGATCCTGGGCCTCGGCGTGAGCGGGGCGGCCGATGTCTTCTCGCTGGGCGCGGTGCTGACGTACGCAGCGACGGGCGAGGCGCCCTTCCCGGGCGACAGCTCGGCCTCGCTGCTCTACAAGGTGGTCCATGAGGAGCCCCGGTTCGGCCCCGGCCTGACCGGGGAGCTGCGGGACCTGGTCGCCGCCTGCCTGGCCAAGGACCCGGCGGCCCGGCCCGCTCCGGAGCGGATCCTGAGCCGCCTCGCCCCGGACGGGGGCGCCTCGAGCCTGGTGCGGCCGGGGTGGCTGCCGGGGCCGCTGGTCGAGCGGGTGAGCCGCCAGGCGGTGGAACTCCTCGACCTGGACGCGTCGGCGCCCGCCGCGGCCCCGGCCCCGCCGACGGCCGCGCCCGCGACCCCGCCGCCGACGGCTCCGGGCGCCCCGCCCACGTCGGTGCCCGCGGCGCCCCTGGGGGCGTTCGGGCCGCCGGACCCGTCGTACGGCCGCCCGGTCCGGGCCGACGGCGGAGCACCCGTCCCGCCCGGCGGCCCGCACCCCGACGGCCGACGGCCAGGCGAGCGGCACCCCGACGGCCGGCAGCCGGACGATGGGCCGTACGACCGGCCGAAGGAGGGCCGCAGCGTCGCCGTGTCCGCCGCCATCGGGCGGAAGGACCGGCCGAAGGCGCTCAGCTGCACGCTGGTGCTGTCCGTCGCGGGCGCGCTGGCCGCTGCCACGACCGCGGCGGTCGTCTTCCATGTGCTGCCGGGCGGCGGCGGGGACGAGGGCTCCAACGACGCGGCGACTGCCCCCAGCTCCTCGTCCCACACCCCCGGGCCCACCGCGGGCGCCTCGGACGGCGGCAACGGCGGCGACGGCCAGCCCGAGGACTCCGGCAAGGGCGTGCCCAAGGCGTTCCTCGGCACCTGGAAAGGCGATCTGACCACCGACTCCGGCCTGCCCGGAGGCGAGCTGACCATCACCATCCGCGACGGCAGGCCGGGGGAGAAGGTCGGCAGCGGCCGGGTCGAGCTGGCGGTGCTCCGCTGCGACAGCAGCTGGAAGCTGGTCTCGGCCACCTCGACGTCGCTGGTCCTCGACTCGCGGGTCGGGAAGGGCGAGAAGCAGACGGGCTGCAGCGACGGCTCGGCCGAGGAACGGTTCACCCTCACCTCCGACGGCTCGCTGCGCTACAAGGCGGCGGACGAGGAGGGCGGCAACCCGGCCGGCACGCTGCGCAAGGTGCGCTGACCCCCGCCCGTCCCGGCACCCCGCCGAGGGCACGCCCCGGGCCGCCGCGGGGCCTCGGCGGGAGGCCGCGAGGGCTGGCGTACGCTGGGGCAGTCCGTCCGCAACCCGCCGAAAGGGACGCCCCGGTGACCGAGAACGCATCGCTTCAAGCCGTCCTCGACCGCGCCGCCGCCGGGGGCCGCATCACCCCGCAGGAGGCGCTCGACCTCTACCGGTCCGCCCCGCTGCACGCGCTCGGCGCCGCCGCCGACGCCGCCCGGCGCCGCCGTTACGCGGGCACCGAGCACATCGCGACGTACATCATCGAGCGGAACATCAACTACACCAACGTCTGCGTCACGGCCTGCAAGTTCTGCGCCTTCTACGCCCCGCCCAAGGACACCGCCAAGGGCTGGACCCGCGACCTGGACGACATCCTGCGCCGCTGCGCCGAGACGGTGGAACTCGGCGGCACGCAGATCATGTTCCAGGGCGGGCACCACCCGGACTTCGGGGTCGAGTACTACGAGAAGCACTTCTCGGCCATCAAGAAGGAGTTCCCGCAGCTGGTGATCCACTCGCTGGGGGCCTCCGAGGTCGAGCACATGGCCCGGATCTCGGGCGTGTCGGTCGAGGAGGCGATCCGCCGGATCCACGACGCGGGCCTGGACTCCTTCGCGGGCGCGGGGGCCGAACTGCTGCCCGAGCGGCCGCGCAAGGCCATCGCGCCGCTCAAGGAGTCGGGCGAGCGCTGGCTGGAGATCATGGAGACGGCCCACAACCTCGGGGTCGAGTCCACCTCCACGATGCTCATGGGCACCGGGGAGACGAACGCCGAGCGGATCGAGCACATCCGCATGATCCGCGATGTGCAGGACCGTACGGGCGGCTTCCGCGCCTTCATCCCGTACACCTACCAGCCCGAGAACAACCACCTGAAGGGGCAGACGCAGGCGAGCATCTTCGAGTACCTGCGGATGATCGCGATCGCGCGGCTCTTCCTCGACAACGTGGCCCACATCCAGGGCTCCTGGCTGACCGTCGGCAAGGAGGCCGGCCAGCTCTCGCTGCACTACGGGGCGGACGACCTCGGCTCGGTGATGCTGGAGGAGAACGTGGTCTCCTCGGCGGGCGCCCGGCACCGGTCCAACCGGATGGAGCTGCTCCATCTCATCCGTACGGCGGGGCGGGTGCCCGCGCAGCGCGCGACCACGTACGAGCACCTGGTCGTGCACGACGACCCGGCCAACGACCCGGTCGACGACCAGGTCGTCTCCCACCTCTCCTCGACGGCGCTGGAGGGTGGCACCGCCCACCCGGAGCTGAAGCTGATCGACGCCTCCTGACGCCCCTCCGAGCACCCGCCCGGCCCCTTCCCGAGCTTTCTCACTCTTTTTTAGCCCGCTCTGAACACCCTTCAAGGCGCCCCCTGATGCTGACCCTCCACGCGGCGCCCCTCGTCCGGCTCGCCCCCGACGACGCGGCGCCGCTGCACGACGCCGCCGTCGCGGTCGACGGCGACCGGATCGCGGCGGTCGGGCCGCTGGACGCGCTGCGCGGCACGTATCCGCGAGCCCGTGTGCGGCAGTGGCCCGGCACGCTGGGCCCGGGCCTGGTCCACGACGCGCCGGTGCCGGACGCGCCCAGCCCGCGCGAGCGGATCCACGCGCTGCTGCGCCTGGGCGCGACCGCGGTCGTCGCGGCGCGTCTCACCGACCCCGATCTGCTCGCGGCCGCGCGGCGGGGCGGCGTCGCCGTCCTGGACCGGCCGCGCCCGCCCGCCCTCGCCGAGGGCGGGCGCGCGGACCTGGCGGCCTTCGAGGCGGACGGCGCGTGCGTGGCCACGGTGCTCGCCGGGCGGCTGGTGCACCGCCGCCGCTGAGCGGCGCGGGCGGGGTCCCGCGCGGGGCGGGCCGGCGCCGGGTGAACAATGGGGGCGTGACCCGAGCATCCCTGGACAAGCAGCCGCAGGAAGTCGCCACGATGTTCGACGGCGTGGCGGCCAACTACGACCTCACCAACGACGTGCTGTCCCTCGGACAGGCCCGGCTGTGGCGCAAGGCCGTGGCGCGCGCCCTCGACGTGCGCCCGGGTGAGCGCGTGCTCGACCTCGCCGCCGGTACGGGCACCTCCTCGCTGCCCTTCGCCGCCGCCGGCGCGTACGTCGTCCCGTGCGACTTCTCGCTCGGCATGCTGCGGGAGGGCAAGCGGCGCCATCCGCAACTGCCGCTCACGGCGGGCGACGGAACCCGGCTGCCCTTCGCGGACGGGGTCTTCGACGCGGTCACCATCTCCTTCGGGCTGCGCAACGTCCACGACCCGGACGCCGCGCTGCGCGAGCTGCTGCGCGTGACCAGGCCCGGTGGCCGCCTCGTGGTCTGTGAGTTCAGCCACCCCACCTGGCGGCCGTTCCGCACCGTGTACACCGAGTACCTGATGCGCGCGCTGCCGCCGATCGCGACCGCGGTCAGCAGCAACCCGGACGCGTACGTCTACCTCGCCGAGTCCATCCGCGTCTGGCCCGACCAGCCGCGGCTCGCCGCACGGCTGGGCCAGGCGGGCTGGAGGAAGGTCGCGTGGCGGAATCTGACCGGCGGGATCGCCGCCCTCCACCGGGGCGTCAAGCCGTAGACGCGGCCGCGCCGAGCCGCGAGCGCCGGGGCTGAGCCGTGAGCGCCGGGGCGTTCGCGACGCGAGCGCCGGCGCGCCGAGCCGTGCGCGCCGAGCCGTGCGCGCTCCGGGGTGGCCCTCCGTACCGGCCGGAGCACCCCCATAGACTGCACCTGTCCAGTGCCCGGCGTGACCGGCACGCCGTTACCGAGCCCTCGGGAGACCCGCGTGAGCGAGACCGCACCCACGGAGCGGACCGCCGACGTCATCGTCGTCGGCGCCGGGCCGGCCGGATCCACCACGGCGTACTACCTCGCCAAGGCGGGACTGGACGTGCTGCTGCTGGAGAAGACGGCGTTCCCGCGCGAGAAGGTGTGCGGCGACGGCCTGACGCCGCGCGCCACCAAGGAACTCGTCGCCATGGGCATCGACGTCTCCGAGGAGGCCGGCTGGCTGCGCAACCGCGGCCTGCGGATCATCGGCGGCGGGGTGCGGCTGGAGCTCGACTGGCCGGAGCTGGCCTCGTACCCGGACTACGGACTGGTCCGCAAGCGCGACGACTTCGACGAGCAGCTGGCGCGGCAGGCCCAGAAGGCCGGCGCCCGGCTGTACGAGCGCTGCAATGTGGGCGCCCCGGTCATCGACGACCGTACGGGCCGGATCACCGGCGTCGAGGCCAGGCTCGGCGTCGAGAAGACGCCGGTCACCTTCCACGCCCCGCTGGTGGTCGCCGCGGACGGCAACTCCACCCGGCTCTCGCTGGCCATGGGGCTGCACCGCCGCGAGGACCGGCCGATGGGCGTCGCGGTGCGGACGTACTTCGCCTCGCCCCGCCACGACGACGACTACCTGGAGTCCTGGCTGGAGTTGTGGGACCGCCGCGGCCCCGAGGACCGGCTGCTGCCCGGCTACGGCTGGATCTTCGGCATGGGCGACGGCACGAGCAACGTCGGCCTCGGCGTGCTCAACACCTCCGCCTCCTTCAAGGAGCTGGACTGGCGCGAGGTGCTCAAGGCGTGGTGCGCCTCGATGCCGGAGGACTGGGGCTACACCCCGGAGAACATGACCGGCCCGATCCGCGGCGCCGCCCTCCCCATGGCCTTCAACCGGCAGCCGCACTACACCCGGGGCCTGTTGCTGGTCGGGGACGCGGGCGGCATGGTCAACCCGTTCAACGGCGAGGGCATCGCCTACGCGATGGAATCCGGCCGGCTCGCCGCGGACGTCGTGGTGCAGGCCCACGCCCGCGGCACCGCCGCCCGTCGCGAACTGGCCCTCCAGCGCTACCCGAAGGTCATCAAGGACACCTACGGCGGCTACTACACGCTGGGCCGGGCCTTCGTGAAGCTGATCAGCAATCCGACGGTCATGAAGCTGGCGGCCCAGCGCGGTCTGACCCATCCGATGCTGATGCGGTTCACGCTGAAGCTGATGGCCAACCTCACCGACCCGACGGGCGGCGACGCGATGGACCGCATCATCAACGGCCTGGCGAAGGTGGCCCCGAAGGCGTAGTCCGGCCCGGTCAGCCGGCGTCACCCGGCCGTCGCCGGGTTGGCGCTGGTGATGACGGCGAAGTGCGCGCCGGACGGGTCGGTCAGCCACGCCATGCGGCCGATGTCCTCGGCGGTCATGGCGGGCATCAGCACCGAGCCGCCGAGCTTCTCGGCCCGGTCGGCGACCAGGTCGCAGTCCGCCACCTCGAAGTAGGGCAGCCACTGCGGGACATCGACGTCCCCCTGGAGCGGTGCCACGCCGCCGAAGGAGCCCTCCCGGCCGCGCCCGGCCGTCGAGAGCACGGTGTACGTCCCGCCGGAGAACGGCATCTCCTCGGCGTCCCAGCCGAACACCGTGTGGTAGAAGGCGAGATCGGCGACCGGGCCGGGGCTGTGCAGCTCCACCCAGCACAACGTGCCCTCCTCGGTGACCGCTTCGAGGCCCCGCGTCTTTCCGGGCTGCCAGACGGCGAACCGGGCGCCGCCGGGGTCGGTGAACTGGGCCATCCGCCCCTCGTCGAAGACGTCGAACGGCGCGGCGCGCACCGTGCCGCCCGCCTCGGTGACCAGCGCGGCGGTGGCGTCGGCGTCGGGGGTGTGGAAGTACGGCGTCCAGGCGGCGCGCGCGCCCTCCTCGTGGAGCGGGCCGACGGCCGCCACTGTCCTGCGGTCCTTCTTGAAGAAGCCGTAGCCGCCCGCTTCCGGACCGGCCGACTCCGACGTCCAGCCGAACAGGCTGGTGTGGAACGCGGCGGCCGCGTCGGTGTCGGGGGTGCCGAGGTCGAGCCAGTTGGGGGCGCCGGGGACGTAATCGGTGGTGAGCATGCGCGCTCCTTCGGCGGATGGGTCGCCGGGGCCGTGTCCCGCGCCGCCGCGGCCCTGTCTCCCGGCGGCGCCCGCCCCGGCAGTTCTCAGTCTGGCACCGGGCACCGGGGGTCGCCGCCGGGAAGCCGGGCCGCGGCGCCGGTCACGTCGCCGGTCGCGTGGGCCCGCCGACGGTGGTGACAATGAAGGAGGGGCGCCGTGGCGTCGGCCGCGGTGACACCGGATCGGGCCCGCGGGTCGGTTGCGCCGCCGGTGGGCCGTCAGGAGGTACACCATGACCAAGGCCGCAGACATCATGCACCCGGGCGCGCAGTGGATACCCGCGCACGAGACGCTGGACCGGGCGGCTCAGCTGATGCGGGAGCTGGACGTCGGGGCGCTGCCGATCGCCGACGAGAACGAGCGGCTGTGCGGCATCCTGACCGACCGCGACATCGTGGTCGGCTGTGTCGCCGTGGGCAAGGACCCGTCCCGGGCGAGGGCGGGGGATCTGGCCAAGGGCACGCCGCGCTGGATCCCGGCCGACGCGGACGTGAGCGATGTGCTCCGCGAGATGGAGCAGCACAAGATCCGCAGGCTTCCGGTGATCGACAAGGACAAGCGGCTGGTCGGCATGATCAGCGAGGCAGATCTGGCCCACCACCTCAGCGACGACCAGATCGCCGAGTTCGTGGAGAAGGTCTACGCCCAGAGCTAGCCCGCCCTGAGCCAGCCCGGGTACGGAAAGCACGCCGGGTACGGAATGAGGCCGCCGACCCGCGCTCGACGGGAACGGCGGCCCCACATGGGTCCGGGAAGGAAGACCTCAGGGACCTCAGAGAAGGCGGACGGCGCCGGTCGGCGGGTCGTAGCTCAGGGGACGCTCGACGATGCCGGTGCTCGAGTTCTGGGCGCCGATGAAGTTGCCGCCGCCGATGTAGACGGCGACGTGGTACGCGCTGCCCCGGCCGCCCCAGTAGAGGAGGTCGCCGGGCTGCAGGTTGTCCAGCGACACGGGGGTGCCCTGGAGCGACTGGTCCTGCGACACGCGCGGCAGGCTGATGCCGATCTGGTTGAAGGCGGCCTGGGTCAGGCCGGAGCAGTCGTACGAGGACGGGCCGCTGGAGCCCATCACGTACGCCTTGCCCACCTGGGCCTTCAGGAAGCTGATGAGCGTCGCGACATTACCCGTCGCCTTCGTCGCGGTGGACGTGGCCTTGGCCGTCGCGGTGGAGAGGGTGGTGCGCTCGGCGGTACGGGACGCCCGCTCGGCCTTCTCCTGGGCCGCGCGGCGGGCCGCGGCCTTGCGCGCCGCCTCCTGGGCCTCGCGGGCCTTGCGGTCGGCCTCGGCCTTGGCCTTCTTCGCCGAGGCCTTCGCCTCGGCGGCGGCCTGGTCCTGCTGCGCCTGGAGCTGGTAGTCGGCGGCGGCCTGCTGGGTGGCGTCGGCGGACTGCGCGGCGGTGCTGGCCAGCGTGGAGCCGAGGGTCGGCATCTCCAGGGTGGACTCGGCGGCGGCCGGCTCGGCGGCGACGGCGGGCGCCGCGGCACCGGCGACCGCGAGGGTGAGGAAGCCACCGGTGACCCCGGCGCGGAGTGCACGCGTGGAGGAGGCGGCACGGCGGGGCTTCCGGTGGCTGGGTATGTGTGCGGTCTGGGACATGGTCCAACCGCTATCAGGGGCCGTAGTCCGGGATCAAGAAAAGTGGACTGCGTCACACTTGACGCGCTCATGCCCTGAAGTGGGGGTTTTTGATCTTGCTCCGAGCCTTCCGCGGTGTGTCCGAATTTTTCGATCATGCGCATACGCATGGCATTTGGCGGTCCCGGCGAGGCGGTGCGGGGCCTATCACCAATCCAGGCCGCGCATCAAGCACTCTGATCAAATCGAGATCCACAACCTTTTGCCGCGTGGCATACCTCACTCCCCGGGTCCGGCTCGTGAACGAAGGCGCGTAGTAGCGATCAACGAGTGACTCCGCGGGGGCCCGCGTCGGAGTCACTCATGAGAATGGATGTCCCATATCAGGTGAAGACGTCCATCGCAAATTTGCGTGTAGGTACCATATCTTGGTAGGAGCACAAGCCGCTCACCAGTGACGACGGGTCTGTATGTCACTTCTCGTGATCGATCGGATGCTTCGAGTGCAAGATCACCGCTCATCCGACTTCATGATCCTTCGTCAGGTGGTGGAGATCACAAAGACGTTGTTGCACCCCGTGTCGCAGATCACATACCGACGGGCATAGGATGCAGGCGAAACGGGCTTGTGAACTGCCTCACATGTGCGCGATCTTCGTGAGTGCGGTCCGTGAGTCCGTGCGGTCCGCCACAGTCACCGTCGACTGAAGGGAGCGAGGACGGTGAACGCATACGCGCCCATCCTCGTACTGGGAGCCCTCGGGGCAGGCTTTACGGTCTTCTCGGTCCTGATGGCCACGATCATCGGCCCCAAGCGCTACAACCGGGCCAAGCTCGAAGCCTATGAATGCGGCATCGAGCCGACTCCGCATCCGGCCGGCGGTGGGCGCTTCCCCATCAAGTACTACCTGACGGCGATGCTCTTCATCGTCTTCGACATCGAGATCGTCTTCCTCTACCCCTGGGCCGTCACCTTCGACGCCCTGGGGCTGTTCGGGCTCGTGGAGATGCTCCTCTTCGTGCTCACCGTCTTCGTCGCCTACGCGTACGTCTGGCGACGGGGCGGCCTGGAGTGGGACTAAGCAGAGACCGAGGAGAGAGGAGAACCGTCGCATGGGTATCGAAGACAAGCTTCCGAGCGGCTTTCTGCTGACCACCGTCGAGCAGGCGGCGGGGTTGGCGCGCAAGTCCTCCGTCTTCCCGGCCACCTTCGGGCTCGCCTGCTGCGCCATCGAGATGATGACCACGGGCGCCGGACGCTACGACCTGGCCCGCTTCGGCATGGAGGTCTTCCGCGGCTCGCCCCGCCAGGCCGATCTGATGATCGTGGCCGGGCGCGTCAGCCAGAAGATGGCCCCGGTGCTGCGGCAGGTCTACGACCAGATGCCGAATCCGAAATGGGTCATCTCGATGGGCGTCTGCGCCTCCTCGGGCGGCATGTTCAACAACTACGCGATCGTGCAGGGCGTCGATCACATCGTCCCGGTCGACATCTATCTGCCCGGCTGCCCGCCGCGCCCCGAGATGCTCATCGACGCGATCCTCAAGCTGCACCAGAAGATCCGCGAGGAGAAGCTCGGCGTGAACCGCGAGCGCGCGGCCCGCGAGGCGGAGGAAGCGGCGCTCAAGGCGCTCCCGACGATCGAGATGAAGGGGCTGCTTCGGTGAGCGAGGCTAATGGGGTCAACCCCGGGGCCAGTGGCGTGAACCCGGACCAGGAGCTGAACGCCGAGAACCTCCCCGGCCGGCGAGGCGACCAGGGCGAGCCCATCCGCGTCCAGCGCGGCATGTTCGGCGCCAACAACGGCGGCGACACCTCGGGCTACGGCGGCCTGGTGCGGCCGGTCCGGCTGCCCGGCCCGGCCACCCGGCCGTACGGGGGCTGGTTCGACGAGGTCGCCGACGAACTCGAGGGCGCGCTCGAGGAGCAGTCGCTCCTCCCGGAGAACGCGATCGAGAAGACCGTCGTGGACCGCGGCGAGCTGACCTTCCACATCGCGCGCGAGCACCTGCCGAGGGTGGCCAGGACGCTGCGTGACGACCCGGCGCTGCGCTTCGAGCTGTGCACGGGCGTCAGCGGCGTCCACTTCCCCGGCGACAAGGGGCGCGAGCTGCACGCCGTCTACCACCTGCGCTCGATCACCCACAACCGGCTGATCCGGCTGGAGGTGAGCGTCCCCGACAGCGACCCGCACATCCCGTCGATCGTCGACGTCTACCCGACCAACGACTGGCACGAGCGCGAGACGTACGACTTCTTCGGCCTGATCTTCGACGGTCACCCCGCGCTCACGCGGATCATGATGCCCGACGACTGGCAGGGCTTCCCGCAGCGCAAGGACTACCCGCTCGGCGGCATCCCCGTCGAGTACAAGGGCGCCCAGATCCCGGCTCCGGACCAGCGGAGGTCGTACAGCTGATGTCTGCCACCCACGCCACGCACTCCACCCGCTCCGCCTCCGCGCGCGAGACCACCGAAGGCACCGTCTACACCGTCACCGGCGGCGACTGGGACGAGGTCGTGGAGGCCGCGGCCCGCACCGACGACGAGCGGATCATCGTCAACATGGGTCCGCAGCACCCGTCCACCCACGGCGTGCTCCGGCTCATCCTGGAGATCGACGGCGAGACGGTCACCGAGGCCCGCTGCGGTATCGGGTACCTGCACACCGGCATCGAGAAGAACCTCGAATTCCGGAACTGGACGCAGGGCACCACGTTCGTGACCCGCATGGACTATCTGACGCCCTTCTACAACGAGGCGGCCTACTGCCTGGGCGTCGAGAAGCTGCTGGGCATCGAGGACCAGGTGCCGGACCGGGCCTCGGTCATCCGCGTGATGCTGATGGAGCTCAACCGGCTCTCCTCCCACCTGGTGGCGATCGCCACCGGCGGCATGGAGCTCGGCGCGAGCACCATCATGATCTACGGCTTCCGCGACCGCGAGCTGATCCTGGACATCTTCGAGCTGATCACCGGCCTGCGGATGAACCACGCGTACATCCGGCCCGGCGGACTCGCCCAGGACCTGCCGCCCGGCGCGGTCGACCAGGTGCGCGACTTCCTGAAGAAGATGCGCAAGAACATGCCCGAGTACGACAAGCTCGCGACCGGAAACCCCATCTTCAAGGCCCGGCTGCAGGACGTCGGCTACCTCGACCTCGCCGGCTGCATGGCGCTCGGCGTCACCGGCCCGATACTGCGGGCCACCGGGCTGCCGCACGACCTGCGCAAGTCCCAGCCGTACTGCGGCTACGAGACCTACGACTTCGAGGTCCCCACCGCCGAGACCTGCGACGCCTACGGCCGCTTCCTGATCCGCCTCGAGGAGATGCGCCAGTCGCTGCGGATCGTCGAGCAGTGCCTGGAGCGGCTGGAGCCGGGGCCGGTCATGGTCGAGGACAAGAAGATCGCCTGGCCCGCGCAGCTGGCGCTGGGGCCGGACGGGCTCGGCAACTCCCTCGACCACATCAAGAAGATCATGGGCACCTCGATGGAGGCCCTGATCCACCACTTCAAGCTGGTGACCGAGGGCTTCCGGGTCCCGCCCGGACAGGCGTACACGGCGGTCGAGTCGCCCAAGGGCGAGCTGGGCGTGCATGTGGTCAGCGACGGCGGCACCCGCCCGTACCGCGTGCACTTCCGCGACCCGTCCTTCACCAATCTGCAGTCCGTGGCGGCGATGTGCGAGGGCGGCCAGGTCGCCGACGTGATCGTCGCCGTGGCGTCCATCGACCCCGTGATGGGAGGCGTCGACCGGTGACAGACGTGCAGCTGGGGATGCCGCAGCTCCCCGCCCCCGACTACCCGGCCGAGGTCCGGGCGCGGCTCGAGGCGGATGCCCGGGAGGTGATCGCCCGCTACCCCGACAGCCGCAGCGCGCTGCTGCCGCTGCTGCACCTGGTGCAGTCGGAGGAGGGCCATGTCACCCGCACCGGCGTCCGGTTCTGCGCCGAGATGCTGGGCCTGACCACCGCCGAGGTCACCGCGGTCGCCACCTTCTACACGATGTACCGGCGCGGCCCCTCCGGCGACTACCAGGTGGGGGTGTGCACCAACACCCTGTGCGCGGTGATGGGCGGCGACGCGATCTTCGAGGCCCTGCAGCGCCATCTGGGCGTCGGCAACGGCGAGACCACCGAGGACGGCAAGATCACCCTCGAGCACATCGAGTGCAACGCGGCCTGCGACTACGCGCCCGTGGTGATGGTCAACTGGGAGTTCTTCGACAACCAGACGGTGGACTCCGCCACGCGGATGGTCGACGACCTGCGGGCGGGCCGCACCGTCGAGCCGACCCGTGGCGCGCCGCTGTGCACCTTCAAGGAGACCGCGCGCATCCTCGCCGGCTTCCCCGACCCGCGCCCGGGCGCGGTGGAGGCGGGCGGCAGCGCCGGCCCGGCCTCGCTCGTCGGGCTGCGGCTGGCCAAGGGGGAGGCGGCGCCCGGCCGGGTCGTCTCGCCCAGGTCCGCCGACTATCCGTCGGACGAGGAGGCGCCCGCGCACCCGAGCTCCCATGACGCGCCGCAGCGGACCTCCGCCTCCGACCCGCACCACCCGTCCGGTCCGGTCGCCGAGGAGGGGGAGTGATGACCGTGACAGTCGAGCGGGGCGAGTCCAGCCCCGAGAAGCTGCTGGCACCCGTGCTGTCGTCGTTCTGGGACCAGCCGAAGTCCTGGACCCTGGACACCTATCTGCGGCACGAGGGCTACGAGGGCATGCGCAAGGCCCTCGCCATGCCGCCCGACGACGTGATCGCGCTGGTGAAGGACGCGGGCCTGCGCGGCCGCGGCGGCGCGGGCTTCCCCACCGGGATGAAGTGGCAGTTCATCCCGCAGGGCGACGGCAAGCCGCACTACCTGGTCGTCAACGCGGACGAGTCCGAGCCCGGCACCTGCAAGGACATCCCCCTCCTCTTCGCCAATCCGCACGCCCTCATCGAGGGCATGATCATCGCCTGTCACGCCATCCGCTCCGAGCACGCCTTCATCTATCTGCGCGGCGAGGTCGTGCCCGTGCTGCGGCGGCTGCACGAGGCCGTACGCGAGGCATACGAGGCGGGCTACCTCGGCACGGGCGACGCGCGCCGGCGGAAGCTCGGCCTGGACGGCCTCCCGGATCTCGACATCACCGTGCACGCGGGCGCCGGCGCGTACATCTGCGGCGAGGAGACCGCGCTGCTGGACTCCCTGGAAGGGCGGCGCGGCCAGCCCCGGCTCCGGCCCCCCTTCCCGGCGGTCGCGGGTCTGTACGCGTGCCCCACTGTCGTCAACAACGTCGAGTCCATCGCGTCGGTTCCCGCCATCCTGCACAAGGGCAAGGAATGGTTCCGGTCGATGGGCAGCGAGAAGTCCCCGGGCTTCACGCTCTACTCGCTGTCCGGGCACGTCGCCAACCCCGGCCAGTACGAGGGCCCGCTGGGCATCACCCTGCGGCAGCTGCTCGACATGAGCGGCGGCATCCGGCCCGGCCACCGGCTGAAGTTCTGGACGCCGGGCGGCTCTTCGACGCCGCTGCTCACCGAGGAGCACCTGGACGTCCCGCTCGACTACGAGGGCGTGGGCGCCGCCGGGTCGATGCTCGGCACCAAGGCGCTCCAGTGCTTCGACGAGACGACCTGCGTGGTGCGCGCGGTGACCCGCTGGACCGAGTTCTACGCGCACGAGTCCTGCGGCAAGTGCACGCCCTGCCGCGAGGGCACGTACTGGCTGGTCCAGCTGTTGCGCGACATCGAGGCGGGCAAGGGCCGCATGGAGGACCTGGAGAAGCTGGCCGACATCGCCGACAACATCAACGGCAAGTCCTTCTGCGCGCTGGGCGACGGCGCCGCCAGCCCCATCTTCTCCTCCCTCAAGTACTTCAAGGAGGAGTACCAGCAGCACATCACCGGCGGCGGGTGCCCCTTCGACCCCGCCAAGTCCACCGTGTGGGCCGACGATCCGAGCTCCACTCACCTGGGGGTGAACGCATGACCGTGACCACCAATGCACCCTCCGGAGGCGGAGAGGCGGCGGTGCCGCGCGAGGATCTGGTCTCCGTCACCATCGACGGCATCGAGATCTCCGTCCCCAAGGGGACCTTGGTGATCCGCGCGGCGGAGCTGCTCGGCATCGAGATCCCCCGCTTCTGCGACCATCCGCTCCTGGACCCGGCCGGCGCCTGCCGCCAGTGCATCGTCGAGGTCGAGGGCCAGCGCAAGCCGATGGCCTCCTGCACGATCACCTGCACCGACGGAATGGTGGTCAGGACCCAGCTCACCTCGCCCGTGGCCGAGAAGGCGCAGCGCGGGGTGATGGAGCTGCTGCTGATCAACCACCCGCTGGACTGCCCGGTGTGCGACAAGGGCGGCGAGTGCCCGCTGCAGAACCAGGCCATGTCCACCGGGCAGGCGGACAGCCGCTTCGAGGGCCGCAAGCGCACCTTCGCCAAGCCGGTGCCGATCTCCCCGCAGGTGCTGCTGGACCGCGAGCGGTGTGTGCTGTGCGCGCGCTGCACCCGCTTCTCCAACCAGGTCGCGGGCGACCCGATGATCGAGCTGCTGGAGCGCGGCGCCCTCCAGCAGGTGGGCACGGGCGAGGGCGACCCGTTCGAGTCGTACTTCTCCGGCAACACCATCCAGATCTGTCCGGTGGGCGCGCTGACCTCGGCCGCCTACCGCTTCCGGTCCCGCCCCTTCGACCTGGTGTCCTCGCCCAGCGTGTGCGAGCACTGCGCGGGCGGCTGCGCGACCCGCACCGACCACCGGCGCGGCAAGGTCATGCGCCGGCTCGCGGCGGACGACCCCGAGGTCAACGAGGAGTGGATCTGCGACAAGGGGCGCTTCGGCTTCCGCTACGCGCAGCTGCCCGACCGGCTCACCACCCCGCTGGTGCGCGACCGGGAGACGGGCGGGCTGGAGCCGGCGAGCTGGCCCGAGGCGCTGGAGGCGGCTGCGCGCGGCCTGGCCGCGGCCCGCGGCCGGGCGGGTGTGCTGACCGGAGGCCGGCTCACCGTCGAGGACGCCTACGCCTACGCCAAGTTCGCTCGGGTCGCCCTGGACACCAACGACATCGACTTCCGGGCCCGGGCGCACAGCGCCGAGGAGGCCGACTTCCTGGCCACCCAGGTGGCGGGCCGGGGCCGCGACCTGGACGGCGGCGGGCTGACATACGCCGCGCTGGAGAAGGCCCCGGCCGTCCTGCTGGTCGGCTTCGAGTCGGAGGAGGAGGCGCCCGGCGTCTTCCTGCGGCTGCGCAAGGCCCACCGCAAGCACGGCCAGCGGACCTTCGCCCTGGCCACCCACGCCACCCGGGGCCTGACGAAGGCGGGCGGCACGCTGCTGCCCGCGGCCCCCGGCACCGAGACCGAGTGGCTGGACGCGCTCGCGGGCCGCACCGGCCTGGACGCCGACGGGGAGCGGGCCGCCGAGGCGCTGCGCGCCGAGGGCGCGGTGATCATCGCCGGTGAGCGTCTCGCGGCCGTGCCGGGCGCGCTGACCGCCGCCGTACGGGCCGCGGCCGCGACCGGCGCCACGCTGGTCTGGATCCCGCGCCGGGCCGGTGAGCGGGGCGCGATCGAGGCGGGCGCGCTGCCCGGGCTGCTGCCCGGCGGCCGGCCGGTCGCCGACCCGCGGGCCCGCGAGGAGACCGCCACCGCCTGGGGCGTGGCCGGACTGCCCGGCCGGGCTGGCCGCGACACCACCGGAATCGTCGAGGCCGCGGCGGGCGGCGAGCTCGGCGCGCTGCTGGTCGCCGGCGTCGAGATCGCCGATCTGCCCGACCCGGCGCGGGCCCTCGCGGCCCTGGAGTCGGTCGGCTTCCTGGTCAGCCTGGAGCAGCGGCCCACCGAGGTCACGGCGCACGCGGACGTGGTGCTGCCGGTCGCGGCGGTCGTCGAGAAGTCGGGCACCTTCCTCAACTGGGAGGGGCGGGCCCGGCCGTTCGAGGCGGCCATCAAGCCCGACCAGATGACCCGCCGGCACGTCCTTCCCGACGCGCGCGTGCTGCACATGCTGGCCGACGCCATGGAGGCGCCGCTCGACCTGCCGGACGTCCACGCCGTACGGGCCGAGCTGACCCGGCTGGGCACCTGGCGCGGGTCGCGCGGCATCGGGCCGATGGAGACCGGCGGTCCGCTGCCCCGCCCCGGCGAGGGCGAGGCGCTGCTCGCGGGCCACCGGCTGCTGCTGGACCAGGGCCGGCTCCAGGAGGGCGACCCGGCGCTGGCCGCCACCCGGCACGCGGCGGTGGCCCGGCTGTCGCCGGCGACCGCGGCGGAGGCGGGGGTGCGCGACGGGGAGGCCGTACGGGTCAGCGGCCCGGCCGGGTCGGTCACGCTGCCCCTGGCGGTGACCGCGATGCCGGACCGGGTGGTCTGGCTGCCGCTGAATTCCACGGGCGGCGGCGCGTACCGCGACCTGGGCGCCCACCCCGGTGAACTGGTCAAGATCGGCGCTGTCGCGACGGAACCGGAGGTGACCGCATGAGCTACCTCGCCGCGGAAGACCTGTCGATGTTCGGCCACGACCCCTGGTGGCTGGTCCTGATCAAGGTGGTCTTCTGCTTCGCCTTCCTGATGGTGACCGTGCTGATCTCCATCGTCATGGAGCGCAAGGTCGTCGGCTGGATGCAGCTGCGCATCGGGCCCAACCGGCACGGCCCCTGGGGCATGCTGCAGTCCCTCGCGGACGGCGTGAAGCTGATGCTCAAGGAGGACATCGTCGTCAAGGGCGCGGACAAGGTGGTCTACGTCCTGGCGCCGATCGTCGCGGCCATCCCCGCCTTCATGGCGGTCGCGGTCATCCCGTTCGGCCCCGCCGGAAACGAGATCTCGATCTTCGGGCACCGCACCGCGATGCAGCTCACCGACCTGCCGATCGCGATCCTCTACATCCTGGCCACCGCCTCGGTGGGCATCTACGGCATCGTGCTGGCGGGCTGGTCGTCCGGCTCGACGTATCCGCTCCTCGGCGGTCTGCGCTCGTGCGCCCAGATGATCAGCTACGAGATCGCGATGGGCATGTCCTTCGCGGCGGTCTTCCTCTACTCCGGGTCGATGTCGACCTCCGAGATCGTCAACTCCCAGCACGACCGCTGGTACGCGCTGCTGCTGCCGGTCTCCTTCATCATCTACATCATCGCGATGGTCGGTGAGACCAACCGCGCCCCCTTCGACATGCCGGAGTCCGAGGGCGACCTGGTCGGCGGCTTCAACACCGAGTACTCGTCGATCAAGTTCGCGATGTTCATGCTCGCCGAGTACATCAACATGGTCACCGTCTCGATGGTCGCGGTGACCCTCTTCCTGGGCGGCTGGCGGGCGCCATGGCCGATCAGCACCTTCTGGGCGGGGGCCAACCACGGCTGGTGGCCGATGCTCTGGTTCGTCGGCAAGGTGCTCTCGCTGCTGTTCGCCTTCGTCTGGATCCGCGGCACGCTGCCGCGGGTGCGCTACGACCAGTTCATGAAGCTGGGCTGGAAGGTGCTCATCCCGGTCTCGATGGTCTGGCTGATGCTGGTCGCGACCGTGCGGGCGCTGCGCAACGAGAACTACGACTACCAGGACATCGTGCTGTACGTCGGCGGCGCGGTCCTCGCGCTCCTGCTGCTGTCCTTCGTCGTCGACATCTTCCGCGACCGCGAGGCTTCGCGCTCCGCGGCTTCCGCGGAGGCCGAGGAGGGCCCGGAGCCCGCCTTCGACCCGATGGCCGGCGGCTTCCCGGTGCCGCCGCTGCCCGGCCAGACCCTGCCGCCCGTACCGCGCCGACGCCCGCGACATGAACGCGAGCTGATTGTCAGTGGCGGGCCCGACACTGTCAGTGACGGAAAGGAGGCCGACGGTGTCTGACTTCCAGAACCCGGTGGCCGGCTTCGGCGTGACCTTCAAGGCCATGTTCAAGAAGCGGCTCACCGAGCAGTACCCCGAGGTGAAGAAGCCGACCGCGCCCCGCTTCCACGGACGCCACCAGCTCAACCGCCACCCGGACGGGCTGGAGAAGTGCGTCGGCTGCGAGCTGTGCGCGTGGGCCTGCCCGGCGGACGCGATCTATGTCGAGGGCGCGGACAACACGGACGAGGAGCGCTACTCCCCGGGCGAGCGCTACGGCCGCGTCTACCAGATCAACTATCTGCGCTGCATCCTGTGCGGCCTGTGCGTCGAGGCCTGCCCCACCCGGGCGCTGACCATGACCAATGAGTACGAGCTCGCCGACCGGACCCGCGAATCGCTCATCTACACCAAGGAGGAGCTGCTCGCGGGACTTGAGGAGGGCATGGTCGACTCCCCGCACGCGATCTACCCCGGCATGGACGAGCAGGACTACTACCGCGGTCTGGTGACCGAGGCCGCGCCCGGGACGCAGCGCCAGGTCGCGGTCAGCAAGGGCGAGGTCCCCCCGGGCGGGGCCGCGCCGGTCGCGGGCGACGAGGAGCTGCGGCAAAAGGGGGTGCAGTCATGACGCTGGCCGCCGCCGCGAGCACCACCTCCACCGGCGAGGCGGTGCAGTTCTGGATCCTCGCCACCGTGGCCGTGATCGGCGCGCTGGGCACGATCCTGATGCGCAAGGCCGTGCACAGCGCCCTCTGCCTGGCGGGCACCATGATCGTCCTGGCGATCTTCTACCTCGCCAACGGCGCGTACTTCCTGGGCGTCGTCCAGATCGTCGTCTACACCGGCGCGATCATGATGCTGTTCCTCTTCGTCGTCATGCTGGTCGGCGTCACCGCCGCCGACTCGCTGAAGGAGACGCTCAAGGGGCAGCGCTGGCTCGCCGCGCTGTGCGGGCTCGGCTTCGGCATCCTGCTGTGCGCCGGGATCGGCAACGCCTCGCTGAAGAGCTTCAACGGCCTCGGCCAGGCCAACTCCGGCGGCAATGTGGAGGGCCTGGCCGCCCTGATCTTCACCAAGTACGTCTTCGCCTTCGAGATCACCGGCGCGCTGCTGATCACCGCGGCGGTCGGCGCGATGGTGCTGACCCACCGCGAGCGCACCGAGCGGGCGCTCAGCCAGCGCGAGCAGTCCGAGCGGCGGGTGCGCGGCGGCAAGCAGGTCCCGCCGCTGCCCGCGCCCGGCGTCTACGCCCGGCACAACGCGGTGGACATCCCCGGCCTGCTGCCCGACGGCACGCCCTCCGAGCTCACGGTCAGCGCGACGCTGCGCGGCCGCGGCCAGGTCCGCGACGTCTCCGGGGAGGCGCTGGCCGATCTGGCCGCGCTGGAGCAGCGTTCGGCGCGCTGGCTGGGGCGCGACGCCAAGGGTGGCAAGGGCGCGAAGGACCCGAAGGGCGCCGACCGCCGCGAGGGCGGGGGCGGCGCGGACCAGGCCGGCGATCCGGGCGACGATCCGGCCGGCGCCGGGCATCCGGAGGACTCGAAGGGGGTCGCCAAGTGAATCCGGTCAACTACCTCTACCTGTCGGCCCTGCTGTTCACCATCGGCGCGGCCGGCGTGCTGATCCGGCGGAACGCGATCGTCCTGTTCATGTGCGTCGAGTTGATGCTGAACGCCTGCAACCTGGCGTTCGTCACCTTCTCCCGGATGCACGGCAATCTCGACGGCCAGATCATCGCCTTCTTCACGATGGTCGTCGCGGCCGCCGAAGTCGTGGTCGGTCTCGCGATCATCGTGACGGTCTTCCGCTCCCGCCATTCGGCCTCGGTCGACGACGCCAGCCTGATGAAGCTCTAGAAGGGTCGCGTTCACGTGGAGAACCTCATCGGATTGCTCGTCGCGGCCCCGCTGCTCGGCGCGGCCCTGCTGCTGTGCGGGGGGCGGCGGCTGGACGGCAAGGGCCACTTGCTGGGCACCGCGCTCGCGGTCGCCTCCTTCGTGATCGGGGCCGTGCTCTTCGCCGACATGCTCGGCCGGGACGAGCACGACCGGGCCCTGCACAGCCACCTCTTCAGCTGGATCCCGGTGGGCGGCTTCCGGGCGGACGTCGCCTTCCAGCTCGACCAGCTGTCGATGACCTTCGTGCTCCTGATCACCGGTGTGGGCAGCCTGATCCACATCTATTCGATCGGCTATATGGAGCACGACGAGCGCCGCCGTCGCTTCTTCGGCTATCTCAACCTCTTCCTCGCGGCGATGCTGCTGCTCGTCCTCGCCGACAACTACCTGCTGCTGTACGTGGGCTGGGAGGGCGTCGGCCTCGCCTCGTACCTGCTGATCGGCTTCTGGCAGCACAAGCCCAGCGCGGCCACGGCGGCCAAGAAGGCGTTCATCGTCAACCGGGTGGGCGACGTCGGCCTGTCGATCGCCATCATGCTGATGTTCACCACCTTCGGGACGTTCGCCTTCGCCCCGGTGCTCTCCCACGCGACCGACGCGAGCGAGGGCAAGCTCACCGCCATCGGGCTGATGCTGCTCCTGGCCGCCTGCGGCAAGTCGGCGCAGGTGCCGCTCCAGTCCTGGCTCGGGGACGCCATGGAGGGTCCGACCCCGGTCTCGGCCCTGATCCACGCGGCCACCATGGTGACCGCGGGCGTCTATCTGATCACCCGCTCGGGCGCGATCTTCAACGCCGCGCCGGACGCGCAGACCGCGGTGGTCACCGTGGGCGCGGTCACCCTGCTCTTCGGTGCGATCGTCGGTTGCGCCAAGGACGACATCAAGAAGGCCCTGGCCGGCTCGACCATGTCGCAGATCGGCTACATGATCCTCGCGGCCGGGCTCGGCCCGATCGGCTATGTCTTCGCGATCATGCACCTGGTCACCCACGGCTTCTTCAAGGCAGGGCTCTTCCTCGGCGCCGGCTCGGTCATGCACGCCATGAACGACGAGGTCGACATGCGCAAGTACGGGGGCCTGCGGAAGTACATGCCGGTCACCTTCGTGACCTTCGGGCTCGGCTATCTCGCGATCATCGGCTTCCCGGGCCTGTCCGGCTTCTGGTCCAAGGACAAGATCATCGAGGCGGCCTTCGCCAAGGGAGGCACGGAGGGCTGGATCCTGGGCGGCGTGGCGCTGCTCGGCGCCGCCATCACCGCGTACTACATGACCCGCGTGATGCTGCTGACCTTCTTCGGCGAGAAGCGCTGGGGCACCACCCCGTCGCCGGAGGAGCCCAGCGCCGAGCCCGCCGCCGAGACCGCCGGGGCGCACGCCGAGCCGCACCCCCACGAGTCGCCGAAGTCCATGACCATCCCGATGATCGTGCTGGCCTTCGGATCGGTGTTCGCGGGCGGGCTGTTCAGCCTCAACGACGCGTTCCTGAAGTGGCTGGAGCCCGTCACCAGCCACAGCCACGGAGACTCCCCGATCGGCGCCGCCACCGTCACCGCCGGGACCATGGTCGTCCTGCTGGTCGGCGTCGGGCTCGCCTGGGCGCAGTACGGGCGCCGCCCCGTCCCGCGCACCGCCCCGCGCGGCAGCCTGCTCACCCGGGCCGCGCGGCGCGACCTGCTCCAGGACGACTTCAACCACGTCGTGCTCGTCAAGCCCGGCCAGTACCTCACCCGCGGCCTGGTCTACGTCGACCACAAGCTGGTCGACGGCGTGGTCAACGGCACCGCGGCCTCGGTCGGCGGGCTCTCCGGCCGGCTGCGCAAGCTCCAGAACGGCTACGCCCGTTCGTACGCGGTCGGGATGTTCGCCGGTACGGCGGCGCTCATCGCCGCGACCCTGCTGATGAGGGCGGTCTGAGTCATGTCATTTCCCCTGCTGACGGTCACGGCCGCGGTGCCCGCGCTGGGCGCGGTCGCCACCGCCGCCGTGCCCGCCGCCAAGCGCTCCGCCGCCAAGTGGGTGGCGCTGGGCTTCTCGCTGGCCACGCTCGTCCTGGCGGCGATCGTGCTGGTGCGGTTCAACCCGGACGGCGCCCACTACCAGCTCACCGAGTCCCACGCCTGGATCAAGGACTTCGGGGTGCGGTACGAGCTGGGCGTGGACGGCATCGCGGTCGCGCTGATCGCGCTGACCGCGGTCCTGATCCCCTTCATCATCCTGGCCGGCTGGCATGACGCCGACCCGCTGGAGGAGGCCCGGCCCAACCGCCGCTGGCGGCCCACCCAGGGCTTCTTCGCGCTGATCCTGATGGTCGAGGCGATGGTGGTGATCTCGTTCGAGGCCACCGACGTCTTCCTCTTCTACATCTTCTTCGAAGCCATGCTGATCCCGATGTACTTCCTCATCGGCGGCTTCGGGGACCGGGCAGGAGGGCGGTCCGAGGAGGAGACGGCCACTCAGCGCTCGTACGCCGCCGTCAAGTTCCTGCTCTACAACCTGGCGGGCGGGCTGATCATGCTGGCCGCGGTGGTCGGGCTGTACGCGGTCACCGCCGACGACCTGGGCACCGGCACCTTCTCGCTGCAGCAGATCACCGACGCGCGGGCCGCCGGCACGCTGGACTTCGCGACCGGCACCGAGCGGCTGCTGTTCCTCGGCTTCTTCTTCGCCTTCGCCGTGAAGGCGCCGCTGTGGCCGCTGCACACCTGGCTGCCCAACGCGATGGGGGAGGCCACCGCCCCCGTCGCCGTGCTGATCACCGCCGTGGTCGACAAGGTCGGCACCTTCGCGATGCTCCGCTTCTGCCTCCAGCTCTTCCCGGAGGCCAGCAAGTGGGCCACCCCGGCGATCCTCGTCCTCGCCCTCATCAGCATCATCTACGGGGCGCTGCTGGCGGTCGGCCAGCGGGACATCAAGCGGCTGGTGGCCTACGCCTCGATCTCCCACTTCGGCTTCATCATCCTCGGCATCTTCGCCATGACGACGCAGGGCCAGGGCGGAGCCACCCTCTACATGGTCAACCACGGGATCTCGACCGCCGCGCTGATGCTGGTGGCCGGCTTCCTGATCTCGCGGCGCGGGTCGCGGCTCATCGCCGACTACGGCGGGGTCCAGAAGGTCGCCCCGGTGCTGGCCGGCACCTTCCTGATCGGCGGTCTGGCCACCCTCTCGCTGCCCGGCCTGGCGCCCTTCGTCAGTGAGTTCCTGGTCCTGGTCGGCACCTTCAGCCGCTATCCGGCGATCGGCGTGATCGCCACCGTCGGCATCGTGCTGGCCGCGCTGTACGTCCTGGTGCTCTACCAGCGCACCATGACCGGGCCGGTGAAGGCCGAGGTGCGGGGGATGCCGGATCTGAAGGTGCGCGAGCTGGTGGTGGTGGCGCCGCTGATCGCGCTGCTGATCTTCCTCGGCGTCTACCCGAAACCGCTGACCGACATCGTCAACCCGGCGGTCGATCACACGCTGTCCGTGGTGGACAAGAAGGATCCCAAGCCCGAACACCCCGTCACTGACGCGGGCTGGTTCCGCTACAGCCCGACGCACGACGGTGCTTCCGGAGGTGCCAAGTGAGCCACGCGGCCACTGTCCACATGCTGTGGACGACGGCGTCGGTCTCGCCCGACAAGATCCCCTCGCCGGACATCGAGTACGGCCAGCTGGCGCCCACCCTGATCGTGCTCGGCGCGGCGATCGTCGGGGTGCTGATCGAGGCCCTGCTGCCGCGCCGCCACCGCTACGCGGCCCAGCTCTTCGTCTCCGTGGTCGCCCTGGCCGCGGCCTTCGCCGCCGTCCTGGGCCTGGCGGCCGGGGACTACGGCACGACCAAGGCGCGCATCGCGGCCATGGGCGCCATCGCGGTGGACGGGCCCGCGCTCTTCCTGGAGGGCACGATCCTCCTGGTCGCGCTGGTCGCGGTCTTCACCTTCGCCGAGCGGCGGCTCGACCCCGCGGCACACGGCAATCGCGTCGACTCCTTCGCCGCGCAGCCGGCCGCCGTCCCGGGCGGCGAGGCCGAACAGGCGGCTGTGAAGGCGGGCTTCACCACCACCGAGGTCTTCCCGCTGGTCCTCTTCGCGGTCGGCGGCATGCTCGTCTTCCCCGCCGCCAACGACCTGCTGACCCTCTTCGTGGCGCTGGAGGTCTTCTCCCTCCCGCTGTACGTGCTGTGCGCGCTCGCCCGGCGGCACCGCATGCTCTCGCAGGAGGCCGCGGTCAAGTACTTCCTGCTCGGCGCCTTCTCGTCCGCCTTCCTGCTCTTCGGGATCGCACTCCTGTACGGCTACGCGGGCACCGTCACCTACGCCGGGATCGCCGATGTGGTCGACGGCCAGGTCGGCGACATCACCCCGGCGCTCGCCGGGACCATGGGCAATGACGCGCTGCTGCTCATCGGCGGCGCGATGGTGCTGATGGGCCTGCTGTTCAAGATCGGCGCGGTGCCCTTCCACATGTGGACGCCGGACGTCTACCAGGGCGCCCCGACCCCGGTGACCGGCTTCATGGCGGCGGCGACCAAGGTCGCGGCGTTCGGCGCGCTGCTGCGGCTGCTGTATGTGGTCCTGCCGGGGCTGCGCTGGGACTGGCGGCCGGTGATGTGGGGCGTCGCGATCGTCACCATGCTGGGCGGCGCGATCGTCGCGGTCACCCAGACCGATGTGAAGCGGCTGCTGGCGTACTCCTCGATCGCCCACGCCGGCTTCATCCTGGCCGGTGTCATCGCCACCACCCCCGACGGCATCTCCTCGGTCCTCTTCTACCTGGCCGCGTACTCCTTCGTGACCCTCGGCGCGTTCTCCGTGGTCACCCTGGTGCGCGACGCGGGCGGCGAGGCCACGCACCTGTCCAAGTGGGCCGGGCTCGGCCGACGCTCGCCCCTGGTGGCCGCGGTCTTCGCGGTCTTCCTGCTGGCCTTCGCCGGGATCCCCCTGACGAGTGGTTTCGCCGGGAAGTTCGCGGTCTTCAAGGCGGCGGCGGACGGGGGCGCGGGCGCGCTGGTGGTGATCGGTGTGATCTCCTCGGCGATCGCCGCGTTCTTCTACATCCGGGTGATCGTGCTGATGTTCTTCAGCGAGCCGCGGACGGAGGGGCCGTCGGTGGCCGTGCCGTCCCCGCTGACCTCGGCGGCGATCGCCATCGGCGTCGTGGTGACGATCGTGCTCGGCGTCGCCCCGCAGTACTTCCTCGACCTGGCCGGCCAGGCGGGCGTCTTCGTGCGCTGAGCCGCGCGTCGCCGCCCCGGCCGCCCGGCGGCCGTCCGCCCGGTCCCCGCGTGGGGGCCGGGCGGTCGGGTTTCAGGGCCGTCGGTCAGCCGCCGGTGACGCCGCCGACGCTCTCCAGGCCGGGGAGGTCGGTCGGGAAGCCGGTCGGGATGTCGGCGGGGGTGGTCACCTTGGTGAAGGTGTCGTTCAAGCCGGCGTCCCAGCTGACCTTGAGGGTCTTGCCGTCCGCGCTCGGAGTCACCTTGCCCATGGTGCGGTCGGTGTTGCCGTCGGCGCAGTCGAGCATCAGCATCTTGTTGCCCATCTCGGCGTACTCGCCCGTGCAGGTGTGCTTGCCCGCGACCAGGGCGGCCTTCTCGCCGCTGATGGACAGGAAGAGGGCCTCGCCGCCGGACTTCGACACATAGGCGCCGGCCACCTTGCCGCCCGCGCCCCCCTCCGCCGGGGCGCTCGACTGCTCGGCCGACGGAGCCTTCTTGGACGCCTCCGGCTTGTCGCCGCCGTCGTCGCTGTCGCTGCCGCATCCGGTCATCAGCAGGGCGGCCGCGGCCACCGCACCGGCGATGCGCACTGCCTTGATCACGCGCTTACTCCTCGGTCGTGGGACAGGAACACGACAACCTAACAGCGTTCACCGCGCCGACGGGGCGATACGGCCGGTCACCTCGCCCAGCGCGACACGGTTGTTACCGGGGCCCGGGGCCCAGGCGGTGAGGGTCACCTCGTCGCCGTCCTCCAGGAACGTCCGCTCGCCGTCGGGCAGGCGCAGCGGGTCGCGGCCGGACCACGTCAACTCCAGCAGGCAGCCGCGCTGCTGCGGCTCGGGGCCGCTGACCGTGCCGGAGGCGAACAGGTCGCCGGTGCGCAGCGAGGCGCCGTTGACCGTCATGTGCGCGAGCTGCTGGGCGGCCGTCCAGTACATGGCCGCGAAGGGCGGGTGCGCGATGGGGTGGCCGTTGAGGGCGACCTCGATGCGCAGGTCGAAGGCGCCCGGCTCGGCGGCGGAGTCGTCGAGGTAGGGCAGGAGCGGGACGTCGCGGGCGGGCGGGCCGGTGCGGGCGGCGGCGAGGGCGTCCAGCGGGGTGACCCAGGCGGCCACAGACGTGGCGAAGGACTTCCCGAGGAAGGGGCCGAGCGGGCGGTACTCCCAGCTCTGGATGTCGCGCGCGGACCAGTCGTTGAGCAGGCAGACGCCGAAGACGTGGTCGTGGAACCCGGAGAGCGGCACCGGTGTATTCACAGGTGAAGGGGCACCGATGACGAAGGCGACCTCCGCCTCGAAGTCGAGCCGGCGGGAGGGGCCGAAAGGGGGGAGCGCATGACCGGAGGGAGAGCCCAGCTGGCCGCGGGGGCGCCCGATGGGCGTGCCGGAGACCACGACCGTGCCCGCGCGCCCGTGGTAGCCGATGGGCAGGTGCTTCCAGTTGGGGGTGAGCGGTTCGCCCTCCGGGCGGAACATCCTCCCCACATTGGCGGCGTGGTGCTCGCTGGCATAGAAGTCGACGTAGTCGGCGACCTCGAAGGGCAGATGGAGCGCGACGGCGGTGAGGGGGTGCAGAAGGGGCTCGACCGCCGGTCGGCGCGCCTCCTCGGTCAGCCAGGCGCGCAGCTCCGCTCGCACCGCCTGCCAGACCGGCCGGCCCGCGGCCATCAGCGGGTTGAGGGTCGGGTGGCCGAGCAGCGCGGCGTGCGGGGAGCCGGCGGCCGCCGCGGCCGCGCCCGCGTCCAGGACGTGATTGCCGTATCGCACCCCGATTCTCCGCAGGTCAGGGGCGTCCGGTGTGGTGAAGACCCCATAGGGGAGGTTGTGCGGGCCGAAGGGGTCGTCGTGGGGCAGGTCGAGCGGGCTCTGTCGCGGCATGGGGCTGCCTCGCCTTCTCCTCGTCGCCGGGGGTTCCGGTGTCGCCGGGCCACACCCTATGGGGCGGCAGCCCCGGGGGAGGAGGCCGATCTGCTGATGATCGGGGGTGTGAGCAGGATTGATCTGCGGGTGATCGCGGAAAATGTCGTGGGGAGCCGGTCGGCCGCGCGCGGGAAGTGATAGCTCGCACAAGGCGGGAAGGCGCCCATGGTGATCGATAGCCGACCGGATACGCTGCCTTTAGTGGAGACAGCGACACATCGACATTGCGTGTGACCGCAGGCAGACAGGAGTACCCCGTGAGCGTCGTCGGGCCCTTCGGGCTGAGCGTGCGGGACCGGACTCTGGAAGCCGACACCCAGGCCGGGCTGACAGCCGTCGAAGAAGGCCTGATGGAGGCCACGAAAAGCGGCGTGCCGTTCATCACCGAGGCCGCCCAGCACCTCATGCGGGCGGGTGGCAAGCGGTTCCGGCCGCTGCTGGTGCTGCTCGCCGCCCAGTTCGGCGACCCGTACGCGCCCGGGGTGGTGCCCTCGGCCGTGGTCGTGGAGCTGACGCACCTGGCGACGCTCTACCACGACGACGTCATGGACGAGGCGGACGTCCGCCGGGGCGTGCCCAGCGCCAACGCCCGCTGGGGCAACTCGGTGGCGGTGCTCACCGGCGACTTCCTGTTCGCGCGCGCCTCGCACATCCTGGCCGACCTGGGGCCCGAGGCGGTGCGGATCCAGGCCGAGGCGTTCGAGCGGCTGGTGACCGGGCAGATCCTGGAGACGGCGGGGCCGAAGGGCGGCCGTGACCCGATCGAGCACTACCTGGACGTGCTCGCGGGGAAGACCGGCTCGCTGGTCGCGGTCTCCGGGCGGTTCGGCGCGAT
>NZ_MAXF01000079.1 GCF_001704635.1 Streptomyces sparsogenes
GTGCCCTCGGGTCGTGGAGCTGACGCACCTGGCGACGCTCTACCACGACGACGTCATGGACGAGGCGGACGTCCGCCGGGGCGTGCCCAGCGCCAACGCCCGCTGGGGCAACTCGGTGGCGGTGCTCACCGGCGACTTCCTGTTCGCGCGCGCCTCGCACATCCTGGCCGACCTGGGGCCCGAGGCGGTGCGGATCCAGGCCGAGGCGTTCGAGCGGCTGGTGACCGGGCAGATCCTGGAGACGGCGGGGCCGAAGGGCGGCCGTGACCCGATCGAGCACTACCTGGACGTGCTCGCGGGGAAGACCGGCTCGCTGGTCGCGGTCTCCGGGCGGTTCGGCGCGATGATGTCGGGGGCCGACGAGTCCGTCGTCAGCATCCTCACCCAGTACGGCGAGCGGCTGGGCATCGCCTTCCAGCTGGCCGATGACGTGCTGGACATCGCCAGCGACAGCCATGAGTCGGGCAAGACCCCCGGTACCGACCTGCGGGAGGGCATCGCCACCCTCCCGGTGCTCCATCTGCGGGCGCAGGCGGAGGCGACCGGCTCGGCCGAGGACCGCGAGCTGTGCGAGCTGCTGGCCGGCGACCTCAGCGACGACGGGGTCCTCGGCGAGGTGCTGCGGCGGCTGCGCGCCCATCCGGCGCTGGAGCAGGCCCGCCGGGACACCCTCCGCTATGCGGCGGAGGCCCGCGCGCTGCTGGCGCCGCTGCCCGAGGGAGCGGCGAAGGCCGCGCTCGAGGGGCTGTGCGACGCGGTGGTCCACCGGGCCGGCTGAGCCCAGCCCCGACCCCGACCCCTGCCCCTGCCCTGCCTTCCGCCTCCGTCCTCCGCCTCCGCCCTCCGGCACGGGGCTCCGGCACGGGGCTCCGACACCGGGCTCCGACACCGGGCTCCGACCCGGAGTCTTCGCTCCCCGGGGTCCGACCAGCGGCCCACGGGGGTCCTACCTCAGCGGTACCCACACGTGATCCTGTCGGCTGACGCGCCGTGACGGCCGTTTTGGTGGGATGGAACAGCCACCACACGGCGGTATCGGGTGACAATGGCCCGAGAGGTGGACGAGTGCGAGGCTGACAACCGCCGCCGACGACGGAGGTAGAGCACATATGGCACGGATCCGACCGACACAGGTCGCCGACGACGGCTTCTGGGACGAGGATCGACCGACAGGGCGCCGCAAGGCCGTCCGCTACGCCGTCCCGGTGGGGGTGGCCGGCATCGCGGCGGCGACGATAGGGCTGGTCCCGGCGCTGGCCAGCACCGGGGCTCCCGATCTGCCGAAGATCACGGCAGAGGAGCTGATCAGCAAGATCGCCGCATCGGACACCGAGCAGCTGTCCGGCTCGGTGAAGATCACCACCGATCTGGGCATACCCTCCCTCCCCGGGGGCGGCTCGCTCGCCGACCTGGGCGGCGGGAAGCGAGGCGGCGGCGACGGTGCGGCCTCGCCGGAGTCCAAGCTCGTCGAGCTCGCGGCCGGCACCCACACCCTGCGGGTGGCCGCCGACGGGCCGGAGCGGCAGCGGGTCTCGATCATCGAGAAGGCCGCCGAGTACAGCGTCATCCACAACGGCGACGAGGTCTGGGCGTACAACAGCGCCGACAACTCCGTCTACCACGCCGAGGCCCCCGGGAAGGCGGCCAAGGGCGACCACGGGCGCCAGGTGCCCCAGGACCTGAGCGGTCTCACCCCGCAGCAGGCCGCCAAGAAGGCGCTCGCCGCCGTGGACGACACCACCCGGGTCACGGTGGACGGCACCGCGAGGGTCGCCGGGCGGGACGCCTACCAACTGCTGATCCGTCCCAAGCAGAGCCACTCGACGGTCGGCTCCATCCGCATCGCCGTGGACGCCGACAACGGTGTGCCGCTGAAGTTCACGCTGGAGCCCAAGAGCGGCGGCAAGGCGGCGGTCGAGGTGGGCTTCACCCAGGTGGACTTCGGCAAGCCCAAGGCGAGCACCTTCGACTTCACCCCGTCCAAGGGCGCCAAGGTCACCGAGAAGAGCGCCGCGAAGCACGAGGCCAAGGCGGACGAGAAGCGGCTGCGCGAGCTGCCCGGGCTGAATGTGGTCGGCAAGAGCTGGGACTCGGTGGCGCGGCTGGACCTCCCCGGCGGGCTGCCGGCCAGCGCGAGCGGCGGGGGCGGGCCCAGCGAGTTCCTCGGCGGACTGGGGAAGAAGGTCAAGGGGGACTTCGGATCCGGCACGGTGCTCAGCACCCGCCTGGTCAACGCCCTGATCACCGAGGACGGCAAGGTCTTCGTCGGAGCGGTGGACAAGAGCGCCCTGATCGACGCCGCAGACGCGGCCAAGTGACCGTCTGACGAAGGGGGAGCCCGTGGATCAGCCGTCCGCCGAGGACCCGGCCGCCCGCGCCGCGGTCGAGACCCGCGGGCTCACCAAGCGCTATCGGGGCGGCCAGCTCGCGGTCGACTCGCTCGACCTGACCGTGCCGCGCGGCAGCGTCTTCGGCTTCCTCGGGCCCAACGGCTCGGGGAAGACCACCACCATCCGGATGCTGATGGGCCTGATCGAGCCGACCGCCGGGCGGGCGCGGCTGCTCGGCGCCCCCATGCCGCGCGCCGCCCGGAGCGTGCTGCCGAGGGTCGGGGCTCTGATCGAGGGCCCCGCCCTGTATCCCTTTCTGACCGGCCGGGACAATCTGGTCCGCTTCGACGCCGCCGACCCCACCGCGGATCCGGGCACCCGGGCCGCCCGGGTCTCCGCCGCCCTGGAGCGGGTGGGCCTGACGGCCGCGGCGCGCAAGAAGGCCCGCGCCTACTCCCTCGGCATGAAACAGCGCCTCGGCCTGGCCGCCGCGCTCCTCCAACCGCGGGAACTCCTCGTCCTCGACGAGCCGACGAACGGTCTGGACCCGCAGGGCATGCGGGAGATCCGCACGCTGGTGCGCGAACTGGCCGACGACGGCACCACCGTCTTCCTCTCCTCCCACCTCCTCGATGAGATCGAACAAGTGTGCACCCATGCGGCGGTCATGACCCAAGGCAGGCTCATCGTCCAGGGCACCGTCGCAGAGCTGGCGGCCGGCAGCCGCGGCCGACTGTCCATCACCACCCCGGACCCCGCGGAGGCGGTCCGCGTCCTGAAGGAACACGGGGTGACGGACATCGTGGCCCTGGAGGAGCGCGTCACAGGCGAGCTGCCCGCGTCCGGCGGGAGCGCCCCGCCGCTCGATCTCGCGGACCTCAACGCCGCCCTTGTGCGGGCCGGAGTGCGGGTCCGGGCCTTCGGTACCGAGCGGGCCTCGCTCGAGGACGCCTTTGTCGCGCTGACCGGGGAGGGTTTCGATGTCGCGGGTTGAGGCGGGCGGGGAAGCGCGCATGAGCAAGGCGGGCGGCGGCTCGGCCGGGGCGCCGGCCCGGCGGCCGGGCCCGCTGTGGACGCTCGCCCTGTTCCGCAGCGAGCTGGGCACCACCTTCCGCCGCTGGCGGACCATCGCCCTGCTCGGGGTGCTGGCGGCCATCCCGGTGCTGGTCGGAATCGCGGTGAAGATCGAGACCAGCGACGGCGGATCGTTCGGTCAGGGGCGTGGGGGAGACGGCGAGGGCCCCGCCTTCTTCGCCCAGATCACCAACAACGGCATCTTCCTGGTCTTCGCGTCCCTGGCGGCGACCCTGCCCGTCTTCCTGCCGATGGCCATCGGAGTGATCGCCGGTGACGCCGTCGCCGGCGAGGCGGGCTCCGGGACGCTGCGCTATCTGCTGGTCGCCCCGGCCGGGCGGACCCGCCTGCTGCTCGCCAAGTTCACCACCGTCATGGCCTTCTGTCTGGTCGCCACCCTTGTGGTGGCCGCCGCCGGGCTGGCGACCGGGGCGCTGCTCTTCCCTCTCGGCGATGTCACGCTGATCTCGGGCACCACCGTCATGGCCTTCTGTCTGGTCGCCACCCTTGTGGTGGCCGCCGCCGGGCTGGCGACCGGGGCGCTGCTCTTCCCTCTCGGCGATGTCACGCTGATCTCGGGCACCACCGTCTCGTTCGCGGACGGACTGCTACGGGCCCTGGCGGTGGCGGGCCTCGTGGCGTACTCCCTCATCGGCATCGCGACGGTGGGCCTGTTCATCTCGACCCTGACCAACAGCGGGATCGCGGCCATGGCGGCGACCGTCGGTCTGCTGGTCACCGTGCAGATCCTCGACACCATTCCGCAGCTGCACGCGATCCAGCCGTATCTGTTCCCCCATTACTGGCTGTCCTTCGCGGACGTCCTGCGGGACCCGGTCTACTGGGACCAGCTCGCCAAGAACTTCGGGTTGCAGGCGCTCTACGTGGCGGTGTTCGGCTCGGCGGCCTGGGCGCGGTTCACCGCGAAGGACATCACAGTCTGAGCGCACCCACCGCTAGGGGGTGTCTCCCTAGTGCACGCAGAACTCATTCCCCTCCGGGTCGGCCATGAGGATCCACTCCCCACCGGGCTCCTTCACCCGCCGTATCACCGCCGCGCCCAGCTTCTCCAGGCGGGCGACCTCGGCCTCCCGCTGCCCGGCCTCGCTGTGCACATCCAGATGCAGGCGGTTCTTCACCGTCTTGGTCTCGGGCACACGCTGGAAGAGGATCCTCCGGCCGAGGCCCGTGCCGCTCTCCGCGTCGAACGGATCGTCGGGGTGCCGGACGGCGATCAGATCACGCCACGCGCGCCGCCCCTCGAACTCCGTCAGCAGCTCCTCGCCGATCGCGCCGAATCCCAGCAGCCGCTCGATCAACGCGCTGTTGTCCTCCACGGTGTAGCCCAGCGCCTCCGCCCAGAAGGCGGCCTGCCGGTGTGGATCGCACGCGTCCATCACGAGCTTCCAGTGCAACGCCATCGTCCCGCGTCCCCCTCGTCTTGCCCTGTGCTTGTCGTGCCCCGTGCCGGTTGTGCCCGTGCCTGTCGTGCCCGTGCCTGTTGTGCCTCGTGCTTGTCCTGCTGCGCGCTCGTCGTGCCGCGCGGTGACCTGACACCAGTTATACTGGTTACATGACGGAGTCCGCAATGGGCCTGATCCTCCATTCATCCGAAGGGGTGCCCTACCGCTTCGACCCCGGGGCCCTCTGCCTGGAGCTGCTGCCCACCGGCGGCCCCGGCGCCTACGCGTGGCGCGAGGTCCTGCACCACCCCGCCGACCTGGCCGTGTGGGCCGCCCGGTCGCGGCTCCGGCCGACGCCCGAGATCGAGGTGACCCCCGCCGGCCTGGCCGATGCCAAGCGGCTGCGCGACGCGCTGTGGCGGCTGACCGCCGCCCGGGCGCACGGCCGCCCGCTGCCCGCCGAGGAGGTGGCCCGCGTCAATGAGGCCGCCGCCGGGCAGCCGCTGGTCCCCGTGCTCCACGACGACGGCGGCCGCGGGTGGCGACACCCCGCGACCGCCGCCCAGCTGGTGTCGACGGTCGCGCGCGACGCCGTCGAGCTGTTCTCCGGTCCGTACGCCGACCGCATCCGCGAGTGCGGAGCGGGCAACTGCTATCTGCTCTTCGTCGACACCTCGCGCCCCGGCCGGCGCCGCTGGTGCTCGATGCAGCGCTGCGGCAACCGCCACAAGGTGCGGGCACTGCGCGCCCGGCAGGACGAGCGCGAGTGAGCCGCCCGCCGGGGCGCGGTGCCCCGCGCGGTGCCGCCGGGGCGTGGTGCCGTCGGAGCGGGGGCCGTCAGCTGCTGAGGGTCCACACGGCGTAGGCGATGGCGTCGGTGTTGCGGTCGAGCGCGGTGTCGTTGATGTTGCTCGTCGTGTCGCAGGACCGGTGGTAGCAGCGGTCGAACGCCTGGCCGGAGGTGCCGCCCCACTTCTGTGCCTGGGCGGCGGACTTGATGTAGTCGGCGCCGCTGAACAGGCCGCCCACCGGCACGCCCGCGTTCTTGAACGGCGCGTGGTCGGAGCGCCCGTCGCCCTCCGTCTCGATCTCGGTGGGCACGCCCTTGGCGGCGAAGAAGTCCTTGAACACCGACTCGATCCGCGCGTCGTCGTCGTAGACGAAGTAGCCCGGGTTGGGCGAGCCGATCATGTCGAAGTTGAGATACGAGTCGATCCTCGCGCGGTTCGCGGACGACAGGCTGTTCACGTAGTACCGGGAGCCCACCATCCCCAGCTCCTCGGCGCCCCACCAGCCGAACCTCAGGTGCTTGGTGGGCTTGAGCCCGGCCCGGGAGACGGCGAGCGCGGTCTCCAGGACGCCCGCGGAGCCCGAGCCGTTGTCGTTGATGCCGGGACCGGCGGAGACGGAGTCCAGGTGGGCCCCCGAGAACACCACGTTGTCGGTGTCCCCGCCGGGCCAGTCGGCGATGAGGTTGTAGCCGGTGGCGCCGCCGGAGGTGAACTGCTGCACGGTGGTGGTGAACCCGGCCGCGTCGAGCTTGGCCTTGATGTAGTCGAGCGAGGCCTTGTAGCCAGGGCGGCCGTGGGCGCGGTTGCCGCTGTTGGCGGTGGCTATGGACTGCAGCTGGGTCAGGTGGGCCTTGACGTTGGCCACCGGGATGTCCGGCGCGGCGAGGGCGGTGGCCGCCGCCGGGACCGGTGCCGGGGCCGGCCCGGCCGGGGACAGCGGCGCGGCGGGCGCCGCCACGGCCAGGGCCGCGAGGACCGTGCCGGCCGCCGTGGCGGCGGTGGCGGCGCGGCGGGTCAAGGATCTTCCGGATGACGACATGGGGGGCTCCGATTCCGAACGAGGACAGGACGGAATGAACGTGACGCTGTGTGGTGCACGCACCGGTGGGGCGGGGGGAGCGTGAAGCGTCGGCACGGTCAGGCGCCGGCACGGTGGAGCGGTCGCACGGTGAAGCGGTGGCACGCGAAGCGGAGTGTCGCAAAGGCAGATGCTGCGGCCCGCGCTGACACGGCGTCAAGGGCGGAATTCGGACAGCGGCCGTCGGATATCGACCCCGTGCCGTGCCCGTGCGGCGATGAGCCGTGCGGGGCGCCCGTGGGCGGCGGCGCGCGGCCTGTTGGCGCGTCGGAGCCGGGCGGCTCAGCCGGGGACGGGGTCCTCCGCCGCGTTCCCGTCCCGTGCCGCCGTGGCGGCGCGCGCGGCGGCCTCGCGCAGCCGTGCCCGCGCCCGGTGGGCCGTGTGCAGCGCGTCCCAGGTGAGCAGGGCGAGGGCGAGCCATACGAGAGAGAAGCCCGCCCACCGCTCGGGCGGCATGGACTCGTGGAAGACGGCGACGCCGAGCGCGAACTGGAAGATCGGGGCGATGTACTGGAGCATCCCGATCGTCGACAGCGGCAGCCGCACGGCCGCCGTGCCGAAGCAGATCAGCGGGATAGCGGTGATCAGCCCGCTGCTGGCCAGCAGGGCCGAGTGCCCGGCGCCCTCGGTGGAGAAGGTGCTGTCGCCGTGTGCGGAGAGGAAGATCAGGAAGCCGAGGGCGGGCAGGAACAGGACGGCGGTCTCGGCGGCGAGCGACTCGAGCCCGTTCAGCCCGATCCGCTTCTTGACCAGGCCGTAGGTGGCGAAGCTGAAGGCCAGGGTGAGCGCGATCCAGGGCAGCGAGCCGTAGCCGATCGCCAGGACCGCCACGGCGACCGCGCCGACGCCGACCGCGATCCACTGCGCCGGCCGCAGCCGCTCGCGCAGCAGCACGACGCCGAAGCCGATGCTGACCAGCGGGTTGATGAAGTATCCGAGCGAGGTCTCGACGACATGGCCGCTGTTGACGCCCCAGATGTACAGGCCCCAGTTGACGGAGATGACGACCGCGGCCAGCGTGATCATCCCCAGCCGTGCGGGCTGCCGCAGCAGCGGTCGTATCCAGGACCAGCGGCGCAGCGCGAGGAGGACGAGGGCGACGGCCACCAGCGACCACACCATGCGGTGGGCGAGGATCTCGACGGCCCCGGCGGGCTCCAGCAGTGGCCAGAAGAGCGGCACCAGGCCCCACATGCCGTAGGCGGCGAAGCCGTAGATGAGTCCGCTGCGGTGCTGCTGGCTCTGCGGCTTCACGTGTCCTCCCGGCGGCACGACGTCCTGTCGAAGGTAGCGCCGGAACGGCCCGTTTGTCATTTGCGTATCGCCATACGGTCATGACAAGCGGGCCGTTGTGCCGGAGGGCCGGGAGGCGGGGGATTCAGCCCTTCAGGGCCGCCGCGATCGAGTCCGCGAGGGGGGTGGTCGGCCGGCCGATGAGTCGGGAGAGGTCGCCGGGCGTGGCGGCCAGCCGGCCGCGGGCGATGGCGGCGTCGACGTCCACGAGGATCTCGGCGAACGGCTCGGGGAGGCCGGCGCCGGTCAGGATGGTCTTGTGGGTCTCGGCCGGCACCGGGCCGTACGCGATCTCCTTGCCGGTCTGCCTGGCGATCTCGGCGGCGTACTCCTCGAAGCTCCAGGCGGTGTCGCCGCTGAGTTCGTAGACCTTGCCCTCGTGGCCCTCGCCGGTCAGCACCTCGACGGCGGCGGCCGCGTAGTCGGCGCGCGCGGCGGAGGCGACGCGCCCGCCGCCCGCGCTGCCGACGACGGCGCCGTGATCCAGCACGGGGGCGAGCTGCTCGGTGTAGTTCTCGTGGTACCAGCCGTTGCGCAGCAGCACGTACGGGAGGCCGGAGGCCTCGATGGCCCGCTCGGTGGCCTTGTGCTCGTCGGCCAGCGTGAAGTCGGCCGCGGGGCCGCCGAGGATGCTGGTGTACGCGAGGAGGGCGACGCCCGCGGCTTTGGCGGCGTCGATGACGGCCTGGTGCTGCGGGACGCGCTGCCCGACCTCGCTGCCGGAGATCAGCAGCACCTTGTCGCCGGCCGCGAAGGCGCCCTGGAGGGTCTCGGGCCGGCTGTAGTCGGCGACGTGCAGCCGGACGCCGCGCTCGGCCAGGTCGGCGGCCTTGCCGGCGTCCCGCACCACGGCCACGACCTGGTCCGCGGGGACCTTCTCCAGCAGGCCTTCGATGACGAGGCGGCCGAGGTGGCCGGTGGCTCCGGTGACGACGATGCTCATGTCTGATTTCTCCCTTTAATTCTCTTATTCCCTATGAATCCGTTCTGTGGACCACCTTAGCCTCAGCGCTAACTCTGAGAAAGTACCCACTTCGAAGTAAGGTACTGGCATGTCGGTAAGTGATGAGGGTGTGCTGACAGGTGGCCCCGACGCGGCCATGTGCCCGGCGCGTGGGGTGCTGGAGCATGTCACCAGCCGCTGGGGCGTTCTCGTCCTCGGTGTGCTGCTGCGCGGCACCCACCGCTTCAGCGAAGTGCGGCGCGCGATCGGCGGCGTCAGCGAGAAGATGCTCGCCCAGACGCTCCAGACGCTGGAGCGGGACGGCTTTGTGCGCCGCGAGGCGCATCCCGTCATTCCGCCACATGTGGACTACTCCCTGACCGGGCTCGGTGAGGAGGCGGCGCGGCGGGTGTGGGCGCTGGCCCAGTGGACGGACGAGAAGATTCCGGAGGTCATGGCCGCCCGGGAGGCGTATGACGCCGCCAAGTCGGCTCGCGCCTGAGGCCCGTCGCCCGTGCCTTTCAACGGCGAGTGCCCGCCCGGGGCGCCGTCAGACGCCCCGGGCGGGCACCCGCCCGCGTATGCGCGAAATCGACCCTGGGGTCAGCCGACGACCGTCCAGGTGTCGTGGCCGGCCAGCAGGGCGCCGAGGTCGCCCTTGCCCTTCTGCTCGACGGCGGCCTCCAGCTGGGTCGCCATCTCCGTGTCGTACACCGGCCGGGTGACATCGCGCAGCACCCCGATGGGGGTGTGGTGCAGCGTGTCGGGGTCGGCGAGCCGGGTCAGCGCGAAGGCGGTGGTGGGCGAGGCGGCGTGGGCGTCGTGGACCAGCACCGCCCCGGTGCCCTCCCGGGTCACGTCGATGATCTTCAGGTCGCCGGTGGCCGGGTCGCGGACGACGCCCTTGGAGCCGAGGCCGTCCCCGCCGTCCTCCTCGCGGAACGGGGTGCCGAAGCGGATCGGCTTGCCGTGCTCCAGGCGGATGACGGCCTCCTCCGCCTGCTGCTTGTCCTTGAGGACCTCGAAGGCGCCGTCGTTGAAGATGTTGCAGTTCTGGTAGATCTCCACCAGCGCGGTGCCCGGGTGGGCGGCCGCCTGGCGCAGCACCTGGGTGAGGTGCTTGCGGTCGGAGTCCACCGTGCGGGCCACGAACCCGGCCTCGGCGCCCAGCGCCAGGGACAGGGGGTTGAAGGGCGCGTCGAGCGAGCCCATCGGCGTGGACTTGGTGATCTTGCCGACCTCGGAGGTCGGGCTGTACTGGCCCTTGGTGAGCCCGTAGATGCGGTTGTTGAAGAGCAGGATCTTCAGGTTCACGTTGCGCCGCAGCGCGTGGATGAGGTGGTTGCCGCCGATGGACAGCGCGTCGCCGTCACCGGTGACCACCCACACCGACAGGTCCCGGCGCGAGGCGGCCAGGCCCGTGGCGATGGCCGGGGCGCGGCCGTGGATCGAGTGCATCCCGTAGGTGTTCATGTAGTACGGGAAGCGGGAGGAGCAGCCGATGCCGGAGACGAAGACGATGTTCTCCTTCGCCAGGCCCAGCTCGGGCATGAAGCCCTGGACGGCGGCGAGGACCGCGTAGTCACCGCAGCCGGGGCACCAGCGCACTTCCTGGTCGGACTTGAAGTCCTTCATGGTCTGCTTGGCGCCGGCCTTCGGCACCAGCGAAAGCGCGTCGACGGAGGAGAGCCCTTCCGCGATCGTCTCAGTCATCGATGGCCTCCTTAAGGGCCGTCGCAAGCTGCTCGGCCTTGAATGGCAGCCCCCGCACCTGGGTGAAGGAGCGGGTGTCGACCAGATACCTGGCGCGGAGCAGGGTGGAGAGCTGACCGAGGTTCATCTCGGGCACGACCACCTTGTCGTAGCGGGCCAGGACCGCGCCGAGGTTCCCCGGGAAGGGGTTGAGGTGGCGCAGATGGGCCTGGGCGATGGAGTCCCCGGCGGCACGCACCCGGCGCACGGCGGCGGTGATCGGCCCGTACGTCGAGCCCCAGCCCAGCACCAGCGTGCGGGCGTCGCCGGTGGGGTCGTCCACCGTGAGGTCCGGCACCTCGACGCCGTCCACCTTGGCCTGCCGGACGCGCACCATGTGGTCGTGGTTGGCCGGGTCGTAGGAGATGTTGCCGGTGCCGTCCTGCTTCTCGATACCGCCGATGCGGTGCTCGAGACCGGGGGTGCCGGGCACCGCCCAGGGGCGGGCGAGCGTCTCGGGGTCGCGCTTGTAGGGCCAGAAGACCTCGGTGCCGTCCTCCAGGGTGTGGTTGGGACCGGTGGCGAAGCGGACCCGCAGGTCCGGCAGCTCCTCGAGGTCCGGCACCCGCCACGGCTCCGACCCGTTGGCCAGGTAGCCGTCGGAGAGGAGGAAGACGGGGGTGCGGTAGGTCAGCGCGATCCACACCGCGTCCAGCGCCGCGTCGAAGCAGTCCGCCGGGGTCTTCGGGGCCACGATCGGCACCGGGGCCTCGCCGTTGCGCCCGTACATGGCCTGCAGCAGGTCGGCCTGCTCGGTCTTGGTGGGCAGACCGGTCGAGGGGCCGCCCCGCTGGATGTCGATCACCACCAGCGGCAGCTCCAGGCTGACCGCGAGCCCGATGGTCTCCGACTTGAGTGCCACGCCGGGGCCGGAGGTGGTGGTCACCGCGAGCGCCCCGCCGAACGCGGCGCCCAGCGCCGCGCCGATGCCCGCGATCTCGTCCTCCGCCTGGAAGGTGCGCACGCCGAAGTTCTTGTGCCGGGACAGCTCGTGCAGGATGTCCGAGGCCGGCGTGATCGGGTAGGAGCCCAGGAACAGCGGCAGGTCCGCCTGGTGCGAGGCCGCGATCAGCCCGTACGACAGCGCCAGGTTGCCGGAGATGTTCCGGTAGGTCCCCGGCGGGAACGCGGAGGAGGCGGGCGCCACCTCGTAGGAGACCGCGAAGTCCTCCGTCGTCTCGCCGAAGTTCCAGCCGGCCCGGAAGGCGGCCACATTGGCCTCGGCGATCTGCGGCTTCTTGGCGAACTTCTGGCGCAGGAACTTCTCGGTGCCCTCGGTCGGGCGGTGGTACATCCACGACAGCAGGCCGAGCGCGAACATGTTCTTGCTGCGCTCCGCCTCCTTGCGGGACAGCCCGAAGTCCTTGAGCGCCTCGATCGTCAGCGTCGTCAGCGGCACGGGGTGGACGTTGTACCCGTCCAGCGAGCCGTCCTCGAGCGGGCTCTGGTCGTAGCCGACCTTGGCCATCGGCCGCTTGGTGAACTCGTCCGTGTTGACGATGATCTCGGCGCCGCGCGGCACATCGCCCAGGTTGGCCTTCAGCGCGGCCGGGTTCATCGCCACCAGCACGTTCGGCGCGTCGCCCGGGGTGAGGATGTCGTGATCGGCGAAGTGGAGCTGGAAGCTCGACACGCCGGGGAGGGTTCCGGCGGGGGCGCGGATCTCGGCCGGGAAGTTCGGCAGCGTGGACAGGTCATTGCCGAATGACGCCGTCTCCGAGGTGAACCGGTCACCCGTGAGCTGCATACCGTCGCCCGAGTCGCCGGCGAAGCGGATGATCACCCGGTCCAGGCGGCGGACCTCTTTGCCGCCGTCCCCCGCTCGCTGTCCCCCGACGAGCGTCGGCCCGTCCTGCTGATCGGCTGGTTCGGCCTGCTCGGCCGGGCTACTGACCTGGCTGGTCACTGATTCGGACCTCCCTTGAGGCGGCGCTCGTGGACATCGGTGCCGACCGGTTGTCCCCTGGCCATCGTACGTCGGTAAGGGTCGCCTTCCCTGACCGGATCGCATAGTGGACGGCCCGACGCGACCCCTGTCTGTGGCGAATTGTCATGCTCTGCGGATGCCCCCGTGCTCATGTCGAGCGATCCTCCCACTACGGGCTGAAGTGGTTCTTTGGTGCTACGACCGCCGGTCCGCCGGGCGTCAGGAACCGAGATAGGTCAGCACCGCGAGCACCCGGCGGTGATCCCCCTCGCTCGGCGACAGCCCGAGCTTCAGGAAGATGTTGCTGACGTGCTTCTCGACCGCGCCGTCGCTCACCACCAGCTGCTTGGCGATCGCGGAGTTCGTACGGCCCTCCGCCATCAGACCCAGGACCTCCCGCTCGCGCGGGGTAAGCCCGGCCAGCACGTCCTGCTTGCGGCTGCGCCCCAGCAGCTGCGCCACGACCTCCGGGTCGAGCGCCGTGCCACCCCGGGCCACCCGCACCACGGCGTCCACGAACTCCCTGACCTCGGCCACCCGGTCCTTCAGCAGATAGCCCACACCCCGGCTGCTGCCCGCGAGCAGCTCCGTGGCGTACTGCTCCTCCACGTACTGGGACAGCACCAGCACACCCAGCCCCGGGTGGTCGCGGCGCAGCCGGATGGCGGCCCGCACTCCCTCGTCGGTGTGCGTCGGCGGCATCCGCACATCCGCGACCACGACGTCCGGCAGCGCGCCGTCGTCGGCCAGCTCCTGGACCGACTTCACCAGCGCGTCCCCGTCGCCGACGCCCGCGACCACCTCATGTCCCCGGTCGGTCAGCAGGCGGGTCAGCCCCTCCCGGAGCAGCACCGAATCCTCGGCGATGACCACCCGCACCCTGTCCTCCACAACCCGCCCCCACTCGTCGGTTCCTCGGCCCCCAGCATCCCAGGGATCGAGACCGCCCGATGCCAGGCACGCTCACCGGGCGGCGCACCGCGCGGGGGAGAGCGGGGCAGAGGGGTGGCCGTGCCTCATCCCCGCCAGGGAAGCTCGGCGGTGACCGAGGTCGGGCCGCCGGCCGGGGAGTGGACGACGAGGAGGCCGTCGACCGCGTCGAGCCGCTCGGCCAGCCCGGCCAGCCCCGACCCGGCCCGGGCGTCCGCCCCGCCCCGCCCGTCGTCGCAGACCTGCAGCATCAGCCGGTCGTCGGAGCGCCACACCTCCACGGTGGCCGTCCGGGCGCCGCTGTGCTTGCTGATGTTCTGGAGCAGCTCGGAGACGGTGAAGTAGGCGATGCCCTCGATGGCGGCCGCCGGCCGCTCCGGCAGGTCCACGGAGACCCGCACCGGCACCGTGCAGCGCGCCGCCAGGGCGGACAGGGACGGCCCCAGGCCCCGGTCGGTGAGGATCGCCGGGTGGATGCCGCGGGCGAGGTCGCGCAGCTCCTGAAGGGCCAGCTTCACCTCGCCGTGCGCCTCCTCGACCATCCGCGCCCCCGCCTCCGGGTCCTCCTGGAGCTTCTCCTTCGCCAGGCCCAGATCCATGGCGAGGGCGACCAGCCGGGCCTGTGCCCCGTCGTGCAGGTCGCGCTCGATGCGGCGCAGGTCCGCGGCCGCCGTGTCGACCACCGTGCCCCGGTCGGACTCCAGCTCCCACACGCGCTCCGCGAGCCGCGAGGGGCCCAGCAGTCCGGACACCATCAGCCGGTCGACCGCGGTCAGCCCACGTATCAGGAACGGCGTCGCCACCAGCAGCAGCGCGCCCACGACGCTGGTGGCGGCTATCTCGAGCGGGCTGTCGAGGAAGAAGCCGCGGCCGTCGACCTCGAAGAGCTGTATGCCCGGCTGGTTGTCGGTGTAGGTGGGGAGGACCCACTGCCACAGGGGATAGGTCAGCAAGCCCCACGCGTTCACCCACAGGACCATCGACACGACGAAGGCGAAGATCGCCCACGGCAAGTGGATCACCGCGTAGAGCGCATGGCGCCAGGAGGTGCCGCTCCTGAGCAGCGCGCCCACCCAGGCGAACGGGCCGGGCTTGGGCGAACGGCGCGTCGTCGACCGCACCGGCTCGGGATCGGCGACCTCCAGGCGCAGCAGCGAGCGGGCGCGGGCCCGCTCCATGGCCCCGATGCCCCGGCACCCCGCCAGGGCGACCCCGAGCACCGGTATGCCGAGGAAGGTGACCAGGAGGCCCACACCGAGCGCGAGCATCGTGATCGCGTAGCAGAAGGTCAGCAGGGACAGCGGGAAGCTGAGCACCAGATAGAGGAACTCCCGCCAGACACGGGCCTCGAAGGGCGCCCGCAGCGCCGCGGGCAGCAGGGAGCCGCGGCGGGGCTCCGTCCCCGGCCCGTACGGTTCATACGCGGTGGCCATCTCTTGTCCGTCCTCCGATGGTGGGGCGTGGTGCCCGGCGGTGCGTTGCTCTCCGGTGGTGCGTGCTACCTGGTGGTGCCCGGTCTCCGGTGGCGCGTGGCCTCCGGTGGTGCCTTGCCTG
>NZ_MAXF01000008.1 GCF_001704635.1 Streptomyces sparsogenes
ACACCCTCACCCCGTCCCGTCCGCCGCCGCCGCGAACGCCTTGCAACGACCGTCCCCCGCCAGCCCGCGCTGGCGCGAGAACTCCACGAAGGCACCAGGGGTGGCCATCACCGTGACCCCGCCCGCCAACGCCAGCGAGCACTCACCGCCACGCAAGGCCTGAACCGCCGAGTGGAGCGCCACCAGCGACGACGAACACCCCGTGTCCACCGTCACCGCCGGACCCTCCAGCCCCAGCACATACGACACCCGCCCCGACAGCACACACGCGAGGTTGCCGGTAGCTGCGTAACCCTCCACGTCACTGCCGGCCATGGCGGTGAGCATCATGTATTCCTGCGAAGTCACCCCGGCGTAGACGCCCGTGCTGCTGCCCACGAGACCGTGCGGGTCGATTCCGGCGTGTTCGAACGTCTCCCAGGCGACCTCCAGCAGCAGCCGCTGCTGGGGGTCCATCGCCACCGCCTCACGCGGTGAGATACCGAAGAATTCCGCGTCGAAGCCCCCCGCGCCGGACAGAAAGGCACCCCGGCGCACATAACTCGTACCCGCGGTGTCCGGATCGGGGTCGAACAGGTTCTCCAGGTCCCAGCCGCGGTCGTCCGGAAAGTCGGTCAGCCCCTCGCCTCCGGCCGCCACCAGCTGCCACAAACCGTCCGGATTCTCGACCCCGCCGGGAAAGCGGCACCCCATTCCGACGATGGCGATCGGCTCGGGTTCCGTGGACTCCGCTTCACGCAGACGCCGACGAGTGTCACGCAGTTCCGCCGTGACCCACTTCAGGTGGTCGAGAAGCTTCGCCTCGTCCTTCGCCATTGCTGGCGCCTCCTCTTTGCGGGGCCGAGATAAGATCATTCTTGACGGTTTCTCTTAAGCTGTCCTAACCGACCTCCCGCTTTCCCAGGAGTGGTTCAGAAGGTGCAGCTCAGCTCTTTGAAGCCCGCAATGAAGCTCGATGCCAGCCGGACCGGCTCACCCTCCACGCGGATGTCCGGCAGTGAGGCGAGGAGTTCGCGGAGCATGGCGATGATCTCGATCCGGGCGAGATGAGCACCGAGGCAGAAGTGCGGCCCCACCGCGCCGAACGACAGATGCGGATTGGGGTCCCGGGTGATGTCGAACCGGTACGGATCCGCGAAGACCTTCTCGTCGTGGTTCGCGGACCAGTAGAAGAGGAAGATCTCGTCGCCCTTGCGGAACCGATGGCCGTTCATCTCGCAGTCGCCGGTCGCGGTCCGGCGCATCCAGTTGATGGGCGTGCCCACCCGGAGGATCTCCTCGACGGCGCCCTTCGCGTGGAGTTCGAAGTCCGACAGCAGGAGTTGCCGCTGGTCGGAATGGTCGGTCAGCAGAACCAGGGCCTGGGCGATGGCGTTGCGGGTCGTCTCCATGCCCGCGTTGATGAGGAGGATGAAGAACGAGACCAGCTCCTGGTTGGTCAGTTGCTCTCCGTCCTCCTGCACCTGGACCAGCTTGGTGATCACATCGGTGCCGGGGCGGGCGAGCCGGTCGTCGCGGAGCCGTCCGATGTAGTCTCCGAGGTCCCGCAGCGCTCCCAGCACCGCCGCCGCCATCTTCTCGGGATCGGCGCCGAGTTCGGGGTCGGCCCCTCCCATGATGGTGTTCGTCCGCTCGAAGAGGAATTCGTAGTCCTCACCCGGAATTGCCATCATGGTGCTGAGGACGGCGATCGGCATCTCCGCCGCCGGGCGGATGAAGTCGCCGGGCCCGCGCTCGATCAGCTCGTCCACGATGCGCCGGGCCACCTGCCGCGACATGGTGTCGAATTTGGGTGCCATTCCACGGCCGAACGACCGCGCGACGATGCGCCGCAGTCTGGAGTGCTCAGGATTGTCCATGTTGATCATGGAGCCGTAGAACTCGTCCATCTCCGGCGGCAGGATCGCCGTGGCGCCCTCCGAGGAGAAGTCCTGAGGGCGGCGGCTCACCTCGCAGATGTCGGCGTGTTTCGACAGGGCGTAATAGCCGGATGCCAACGGACCCCAGGGCAGGCGCGGCGGTACGAATTCCGGGCCCGGCAGCGCGCGCAGCCTCTCGAACACCTCGGCCCGCTCGGCACGCGGCCGCAACCAGAAGGACGGATCCATGAAGTCGGGAGGCCTGGTGGCTTTGGCGGACGACGCGGGGGTGGCTTCCGTGGGAGACACAACGCCTCGATTCAAGCTCGGACAGGTACAAAAACCGGTCCGCGCAAGTCTCGCAACCGCGTCTTAAGAGTTCCTAACACAACAACGGGCGCCGCCTTGTTTGACGCCGGGAGGAACGGGGTGTCAACCTCGGGGCGTGATGGACCCACTCGCCGGCCTGCTGGACGGGCCGCGGGCCCGGGGCGCGTTTCTGCTGCGGATGGTGATGGAGCCGCCCTGGTCCGTACGGATCGAGGACCGCGCCCCCCTGTGTGTGATGACCATGGCGCGCGGCGAGGCATGGGTGATCCCGGAGCGGGGCGCGGCGCGGCGGCTGGTGCCGGGGGACGTGGCGGTCGCGCGCGGCCCGGACCCGTACACGGTCGCCGGCGATCCGGCCACCGCGCCGCAGGCCTGGATCCTGCCCGGCGAGGTGTGCCGCACCGCGGCGGGCGAGGACCTGGCCGAGCGGATGGCGCTGGGCGTGCGCACCTGGGGCAACAGCGAGCAGGGCTCGGCGACGATGCTGATCGGCACCTACCGGATGGACGGGGAGATCAGCCGGCGGCTGCTCGACGCGCTGCCGCCGCTGCTGGTGCTGGGGCGTGAGGCGTGCGACTCGCCGTTGCTGCCGTGGCTGGGCGAGGAGATCGTCAAGGACGAGGCGGGTCAGACGGCCGTCCTGGACCGGCTGCTCGACCTGCTGCTGATCTCGGTCCTGCGGTCGTGGTTCGCCCGGCCGGAGGCGGGGGCCCCGGCCTGGTACCGGGCGCTGGGCGACCCGGTGGTCGGCCGGGCCCTGCGGCTGCTGCAGAACAACCCGGGCCATCCGTGGACGGTGGCCCTGCTGGCCGAGCGGACCGGTGTCTCCCGCGCGGCGCTGGCCCGCCGCTTCACCGAACTGGTCGGCGAGCCGCCGATGGCGTATCTGACCGGCTGGCGGCTGGATCTGGCCGCCGATCTGCTGCGGGAGCCGGAGGCGACCCTCGGGGCGGTGGCCCGCCGGGTCGGCTACGGCAGCCCCTTCGCGCTGAGCGCCGCCTTCAAGCGGGTGCGGGGGGTCAGCCCGCGGGAGCACCGCTCCGCGGCCAGCGCGGGGTGACCGCGGGGCCTCGGGCGCAGCCGTCGGGGCCGCAGCTGACGGAGCGTTCGTACAGCAGCGCCAGGCGGCGGGCGGTGCGGGCGATGTCGTAGCGCTCGACCGCGGCGGGCACCGGGAACCGCGCGGGTCCGGTGGCGGCCCGTTCGTGCAGGGCGGCGGCCAGCGCGGCCGCGCCGGGGCCGATGCGGCGGGCGCCGGGGGCCGCGCCGGGCGGCAGTTCGTCGAGGGCCGGGCAGGCGGTGTGGAGCACCGGCAGCCCGGCCGCGAGGGCCTCGACGGCGGCGAGCCCGAACGCCTCCTGGGAGGAGGGCGACACCAGGACGTCCATGGCGGCCAGCAGTCCGGGGAGGTCGGCGGGCCGGTCCCCCGTCCCGGCCACCGCCCCGCCGCGCTCGCCGAGCAGCCGGACCCGGTCGGCCACTTTGAGCCAGGCGGCCAGGTCCCGCAGCGCGGTGCGCTCGGGGCCGTCCCCGACCAGCAGCAGCCGGGCCTGGGGCACCTCGGCGACCGCCCGCAGCGCCACGTCGAAGCGCTTGGCCGCCACCAGCCGGCCGACGCCGCCGGCGACGAAGGCGTGGGCGGGAATGCCGAGGCGGGCGCGGGCGGCGGCCCGGGCGGCCGGGGTGAAGCGGAAGCGGCCGGCGTCCAGGCCGTTGGGCACCAGGTGGATGCGGTGGTTGGCGACGCCCCAGGCGCGGAGCCGGTCGGCGACGGCGGCCGAGACGGCGACGGTCGCCGACCCGAGGCGCTCGGTGGCGAGGTAGCGGGCGCGGACGCCGACGGTGAGGGGCCGGCCGTCGATGTGCCGCTCGCCCAGGCTGTGTTCGGTGGCGATCACCGCTTCGACGCCCGCGAGCCGGGCGGCGATCCGCCCGTGGACACAGGCCCGGTAGAGGTGGGTGTGCACCAGGTCGTAGCCGCCGCCGCGGATGAACCGCGCCAGCCGGGCCGGTGCCATGGGGTCGCGGCCGCCCACGGGCAGGTGGGTGACGGGCACGCCGTCGGCGCGGATGCCGTGGCCGGCGGCTCCGGGGGCGGCGAGGGTGAGGACGTCGCAGCGGGCGGGCAAGTGACGCAGCAGCAGTCTGAGTTGCTGTTCGGCGCCGCCGGCACCGAGGCGCGAGATGATGTGCAGCACTCTCATCGGGCGTCCGGGCCCCATCTTCCGTGTGCCGCGCGCCGGGTGGCGCGCGCTGCCTCGCGCAGGCCGAAACCGGCGCTCCGGCGCATGCCGAAAGCCACGGCCGAAACGCGCGGTCGAAACGTGCACGCTGAATCGCTTCCGACCATCGCAGACGACGGGATGTAAATCACGTAAGACGCGCGGTTATGGGCCGTCGGGGTGGTGGCCCGCTCAGGACATCGGCGGGGCGCGCCGAAAATCCGATTTGCACAGTCATTCCTCATGGGATTGTTACCTTCTCATCTCGCGCGATGACATGACGAATGTAGGCCGTCCGGGTCATCGCCGCGCGATATTGCGTCCCGACGACCCGCGGGAGTGCCCAGATGTCCGCACCCACCCCCGTCAGAGACACGGCCGAGAAGGCCGCCGCACCCTGCGCCGCACCCCCTCCCGCACGGCCCGCGCACCACGAGAACTCCCCTTTCCGCCGGGGCCCGGCCGCACGGTACGAGTACAACCGGTACAGCCAGCTGGCGGGCCCGCTGACCCAGCCCCCGCCGGGCCGCCCGTACCGGGTGCGCTGCCGCAGCCTGCTGGCGCAGGAGCCGCACCGGGTCCGCGCGGCGCTGCTGCTGTGCGCGGCGCCGGTGTGTTCGGCGCTGCTGCTGCTGTGGCTGCTGCAACCGCAGCACTGGGTGCACCGCGACTATGTGACGGCCTGGGAGAGGGCCGCGGACTGGACGATGCTGGTGTCGATCGCGCTGATCGAGGCGTTCCGCCTGTTCACCGTGGTCTCCAACGCGCATGCCACGCTGGTGGCCCGCGACCCGGTGCCGGTGGTGGCCGAGCCGGGGACCCGGGTGGCCTTTCTGACCAGCTTCGTGCCCGGCAAGGAGCCGATCGAGATGGTCCGGGCGACGCTGGAGGGCGCGAAGCGGGTCCGGCACGCGGGGTGGCTCGACGTATGGCTGCTGGACGAGGGGAACGACGAGGAGGCCCGGGAGCTGTGCGCGCGTCTGGGCGTGCGGCATTTCTCCCGCAAAGGCGTCGAGAAGTGGAATCAGCCGAAAGGAGCCTTCCGGGCCAGGACCAAGCACGGGAATTACAATGCCTGGCTGGACGCCCATGGCGACGACTATGAATTCATGGCCTGTGTGGACACCGACCATGTTCCGCTGCCCAACTTCCTCGAGCGCATGATGGGGTACTTCCGCGACCCGGACGTGGCCTTTGTGGTGGGCCCGCAGGTGTACGGAAACTACGACACCGCGGTCACCAAGGCCGCCGAGAGTCAGCAGTTCCTCTTCCACGCGCTGATCCAGCGGGCGGGAAACGCGTACGGCGGCCCCATGTTCGTCGGCACCAACAATGCTGTGCGCATCGCCGCGCTGCGGTCCATCGGCGGTCTCTACGACTCGATCACCGAGGACATGGCCACCGGCTTCGAGCTGCACCGCCGCCGCAACCCCGTCACCCGGAAGAAGTGGCGCTCGGTGTACACCCCGGACGTGCTGGCCGTCGGGGAGGGCCCGAGCACCTGGACGGACTTCTTCACCCAGCAGCTGCGCTGGAGCCGGGGCACCTACGAGACGGTGCTCAAGCAGTTCTGGAAGGGGCCGTTCACGCTGTCCCCGGGAAAGCTGCTCAACTACTCGCTGATGATCGCGTACTACCCGATGACCGCGCTCAACTGGATGCTGTCGGCGCTGTCCTGCGCGCTGTTCTTGGTGCTGGGCGCCTCCGGGATCCACATCCCGGCGGAGATGTGGATGATGCTCTACGGCGACGCCGCCGCGCTGCAGATCGGCCTGTACGTCTGGAACCGGCGGCACAACGTGTCCCCGCACGAGCCGGAGGGCTCCGGCGGGCTGGCGGGGATGCTGCTCTCCGCCCTGTCCGCCCCGATCTACGCCAAGTCGCTGTGCGACGCGCTGCTGCGGCGCCGGAGCCGGTTCGTGGTCACGCCCAAGGGCGACTCCTCCAGCGCCGACCAGCTGTCCACCTTCCGCATCCATCTGGTGTGGGGCGCGGTCTTCGGCGGCTCGCTGATCGCCTCGCTGTTCCTGGGCCACACCCACGCGGCCATGCGCACCTGGGCGCTGCTGGCGCTGGCGCTGTGCCTGACGCCGCTGGCCGTCTGGTCGGGCGGGCTGCTGCTGACGCGGCGCCGGAGGCACGCCGCCCTCGCGGTGCCGACGGCCCGCGCCGGCGCCCGGCGACGGGCGCGCGCCCGCGCGTGAGCCCGCGCCCGCGCGTGAGTCCGTGCCCGCGCGTGAGTCCGTGCCCTCCTCGGCCAGGCGCCCTCACCTCTCGCCCGCGCCCTCACCTCTCGCCCGCGCCCTCACCTCTCGCCCGCGCCGGCGTTGCGGGCCAGGTCCAGCGCGTACTCCGTCCACCATCGGCCCGCCGGTGGGCCGCCGTTGCAGGTGCCGTCGGACTCGCCGGGGCGCTTGATCCACAGATAGGCGTCGACGGCGGGGTCGCCGGTGCGGGTGCTCGGCGGCTCGCCCAGCGCCCGCCCCGGGGGGTTGCACCAGTTCTCCCCCGCGCCCCCGCCCTCCGGGCCGCCGCCCTTGCCGTCGTCCCCGCCCGCGCCGGGGGACAGCGGGCCGTTGCCGTTGCGGCTGGTGTCGATGACGAAGTGGGTGCCGCCGAGGCGGGCGGACAGCCGGCGGCCGTAGGCGCGGGTCGCCCGCGTCGGCTGGAAGTTCGAGACGTTCAGAGAGAAGCCGTCCGCCTGGTTGATGCCGGCCTCCCGGAGCGGCTCCACCAGCCGCTCCGGGTCCTTGATCCAGCCCGCGTTCCCGGCGTCCAGATACACCCGGGTGCGGGGCAGCGCGGAGAGCATGGCGACCGCGTCGCGCAGCAGGGCCAGCCGGGGGCCGCGCAGCCGCTCCGGGACACAGCCGTCCACCACCTGGGCCACCGCGTCGGGCTCCAGTACGACAATCGCCTTCCGCTCGCCGATTCCGGCCACGACCTCCCGGATCCAGTCCAGGTATTCCGTGTCGTTCCTCGCCCCGCCCGCGGAGTAATTCCCGCAGTCCCGGTACGGAATCTGATAGGCGACCAGCACCGGCGTACGGCCCTGGCGCGCGGCCGATTCGGTGAGGAACGCGACCCGCTCGCGCGGCTTCGGCCCCAGCCATTCGGCGATCGGCTCCCTGGCGATCCGCCGCATCAGCTCCGCCTCCGCGTACCGGCCCTGCCGCCGCTGCTCACGGGCGTGCCGGGCCGCCGGGTTGTCCGGGTTCACCCACAGCCCGCCCCGCGGGGCCGACTCCCCCGAGGTGCCGAGACATCCGCTCAGCGCGAGGAGCGCGGCGGCGCATCCCGCGGCCCGCGCCCCGCACCGCGCGACGGCCCTCCCGGGATCTTTCACGGCCATTCATGCATTCCTTTTCCCCGGATTTCCCGGCCTCGGAATCGACGGCTCGTGTCGCATCATGGCATCGGGCGCGGGCGGCGGCTTTCAATTCGCGCGTGTGTCCTCGCCGTCCCCGTCGGTGCGCCACAGCGGGTGCTCGCGGGCCGCCCAGACGCGGTCGACCGTGCCGGTGCGCATGCCGCGCCTGGCCTCCGGGTCGCCGAGCGCCATGCCGATGTGGCCGAGCAGCAGCAGGACGACGGCCGGGGCCAGCCAGTCGTGGACGAACGTGGCGCTGGTCCGCCAGACCAGCGGGGCCAGCCCGGTGAACCACATCAGCAGCCCCGTGCCCGCCATCACCAGCACCGCGCCGCTGAGGGAGGCGGCGTAGAGCTTCTGCCCGGCGTTGAACTTGCCCGCCGGGCGCGCCCCGTCGCTCCGGTCGCGCCGCAGCGCGGAGCGCAGCCAGCGGCGGTCGTGCGGGCCGAAGCGGTTGAGGCGGGAGAGGTCGGCGCGGAAGGCGCGGGAGGCCAGGCCCAGCAGCGTCGGGGCCGGGGTGAGGAGGCCGGTCCACTCGTGCACCGTGGCCACCAGGGCGCGGCGGCCGACGAGTTCGGCGAGCTGCGGCAGGTACAGGCAGGCCGCGCTCACCACGCACGCGCCCATCAGGGCGGCGGTGGTGCGGTGGATCCAGCGCTCGGCCCGGGTGAAGCGCGCCACCCGGGCGCGGGGCGTCCGGGGCCGGGGGCGCGCGGGGGCGGCGGCGCCGGGACGGGCGTCAGGCCGTGGGGGCATCGTCGCGTCCGTTCGAGGTGCCGACCCAGGCGTCCACGTCGTAGCCGCGGTGCTCCCAGTAGCCGGGCCGCACCTCGCGGGTGACCTCGATACCGGAGAGCCATTTCGCCGACTTGTAGAAGTACATCGGGGCGACGTACAACCGCACCGGGCCGCCGTGGGAGTGGCCCAGCGGCTCGTCCCGCATCCGCAGGGCCACCAGGACGTCGTCCCGGCGGGCCTGTTCGAGGGTCAGGCTCTCGCTGTACGCCCCGTCGAAGCAGGTGAAGCGGACGGCCCCGGCCCCGGGGCGGACCCCGGCGGCCTCCAGCAGGGTCGCCAGGCGCACGCCCTCGAAGGAGGTGTGCGGTACGCGCCAGCCGGTGACGCACTGCACGTCGCGCACGATCCGGTGCTGGGGGAGCGCGCGGAGGTCGGCGAGCCGGTAGCCGGCGGGCCGGTCCACGAGCCCGCTGACGGTCAGGCGGTAGCTGTCCGCGTCCTTGTGGGGGACGGAGGAGGTCACCGAGTAGTAGCGGAACCCCCCGGCGCCCGGGAGCAGCCCGGTCACCCCAGTGGGATCCTTGTCCGCGGCCGCGGCCAGGACGGTGTCCAGCCGGCGCTCCAGCCAGGGCGCGGCGGCCATGCCGGCCGCCCCGAGCCCGAGCATGCCCAGGATGACACGGCGGCCGACGGGGCTGCCGGAGGCGTCGGCGCCTCGTTCCGTGGCCCCCGCATCGGCGGTGTCCGGGTCGGCGGAGGGGTGCTCCGCGGCGCCTGTGTTGCGATCCATGCCCTTGATGAGAGCACTCCCGGGGCGCTGGGTGCCAGGGTCTTCGGCCGTCCGTCACACTTCCGTCAGAGTTGGCGCCCCGGCGCCCTACCCCACCGCCTTCGCCGCCGCGCGGCCCGCCGTCCGGCCGGAGAAGAGGCAGCCGCCGAGGAAGGTGCCCTCCAAGGAGCGGTAGCCGTGGACCCCGCCGCCCCCGAAGCCGGCCGCCTCGCCCGCCGCGTACACGCCCGGCAGCGGCTCCCCGCCCTCGGTGAGCACCCGCGCGGACAGGTCGGTCTCCAGGCCGCCCAGCGTCTTGCGGGTCAGGATGTTCAGGCGCACCGCGATCAGCGGGCCCGCCTTGGGGTCGAGGATGCGGTGCGGGGCGGCGGTGCGGATGAGGCGGTCGGCGAGGTACTTGCGGGTGCCGCGCAGGGCCGTGATCTGGAGGTCCTTGGTGTAGGGGTTGGCGATCTCCCGGTCGCGGGCGAGGATCTGGCGGCGCAGCTCGGCCTCGTCGATCAGCGGTTCCTTGGTGAGCTCGTTCATCCGCCGGACGAGGCCGGTGAGGGAGCGCTCGACGATGAAGTCGGCTCCGTGGTCCATGAACGCCTGGACCGGGCCCGGGGCCCCGCCGCGCCCGCGGTTCAGCACGTCGCGGACGCTCTTGCCGGTGAGGTCCGGGTTCTGTTCGGAGCCGGAGAGCGCGAACTCCTTCTCGATGATCTTCCGGGTGAGGACGAACCAGGTGTGGTCGTGGCCCGTCCGCATGATGTGTTCGAGGGTGCCGAGGGTGTCGAAGCCGGGGAAGAGCGGCACGGGGAGCCGGCGGCCGCGGGCGTCGAACCACAGCGAGGAGGGGCCTGGCAGGATGCGGATGGCGTGCCGGGGCCAGATGGGGTCCCAGTTCTCGATGCCCTCGGTGTAGTGCCACATCCGGTCGCGGTTGATCAGCCGGGCGCCCGCCGCCTCGGCGACGCCCAGCATCTCGCCGTCCACGTGCGCGGGGACGCCGGAGAGCATCCGCTCGGGCGGGGTGCCGAGCCGCTCCGGCCAGTTCCGGCGTACGAGGTCGTGGTTGCCGCCGATCCCGCCGGAGGTGATGACCACGGCCTGGGCGCGCAGTTCGAAGGCGCCGGTGACCTCGCGGCTGCTGGGGGTGCCGCGCTCGGCGTCGCTCGGCTCCAGGATCTCGCCGGTGACGGTGTCCACGGCGCCCGCGCTGCGGGACAGCCCGGTGACCCGGTGCCGGAAGCGCAGGTCGACCAGGCCGCGGGCGGCCGCGGCCCGCACCCGCCGCTCGAAGGGGGCGACGACGCCGGGGCCGGTGCCCCAGGTGATGTGGAAGCGGGGGACGGAGTTGCCGTGGCCGGTCGCGTCGTAGCCGCCGCGCTCGGCCCAGCCGACGAGCGGGAACAGCCGCAGCCCCTGGGCGTGCAGCCAGGCCCGCTTCTCGCCGGCCGCGAAGTCCACGTAGGCCTCGGCCCAGCGGCGCGGCCAGTGGTCCTCCTCGCGGTCGAAGCCGGCCGTGCCCAGCCAGTCCTGCCAGGCCAGTTCGCGGCTGTCGCGGATGCGCAGCCGGCGCTGCTCGGGCGAGTCGACGAGGAAGAGGCCGCCGAAGGACCAGTGGGCCTGGCCGCCGAGCGATTGTCCGGGCTCCTGGTCCAGCAGGATCACCGTGCGGCCCGCGTCGGCCAGTTCGGCGGTGGCCGCCAGCCCCGCGAGCCCCGCCCCGACCACGATCACATCCGCGTCGTACGCCATATCCGATGTCCCGTCTCGTCAGGAGCGTGCGAGGAAGGCCGACGGCCGGGCGGTGCCGGAACCGGCGGTGTCGGTCGATCCTGCCTACCGGCCGGTATGGCGTCAACCCGGGCGCGGCGGACGCCGCCGCACCACCTTGTGCCACATAACGGGCGCAATGCGTCGGCGAGATGGACAGGGGTTCGGCGGGCGGGCATCATCAGGCGCCATGGCTGACCACCATCCTTCTCCCCCGCATCCGCGCAGCGCGGACCGGCGGGTGGTGAGTCCTACCCTGGTCACTCCGGGCCCCCAGCCGGTCGAGCTCGCCGGGTCCGCCGCCGCGGAGGAGCCGCAGGTGCTGCGGGGCGAGGTGGTCGGCCCCCGGCACGCCCGCCGCCGGCCGGTCAGCGACCGGCGCAAGGCCGCGGCCGGGGCGATCCTGCTCTCCGCCACCGGCGCCGCCACGGCGCTCCTCCTGATGCTCGGCAAGGACGGCCGGGAGGCCACCGCCGCGCCCCCGCAGGACGCGCCGTCCTCGGCGCCCGACGCGGGCGAGGACGACATCGTCCCGGTGGCCGACTCGGCGGTCGGCGCCGAGCCGCTGCCGGGCGCGTCGCGCACCGCTCCCCCGGCGGCCGCCGAGGCCCCGGCCGCACAGCCCCGGGCGCAGGCCCCGTCCCGGGCGCCCGCGCACACCTCGCCCCCGACCCGCACCGGGCCCTCGCACCCGTCCTGGCCGTCCCGCTGGGGAGGCTCGGGCGACGGGCGGTGGGACTCGGAGGAGGCGGCCCGCTGGGCGCGGGAGTGGGCGGACCGGTACGGCTCCGGCGACGACGGCCACGGCGGATCGGGTTACGGCGGGTCGGGCTACGACGGATCGGGCTACGACGGGTCGGGTTACGACGGTTACGGGCGCGGGGGGCGCCACCACGGCGGGTCGGGCTACCCCGGCGGGAGCCCGGGGCGCCGCTGACCACCCGCCGCCGTTCTGCTTGGATGGCGGCATGCCGGACAACGAGTCGCCGCGACAGCCGCGTTCCGCCGACGAGCTGCTGGACATCGTGGACGAGCGGGACCGGGTGGTGGGGCGGGCCAGACGCGCCGACGCCATGGCCCGCCGGCTGCGCCACCGGACCGTCTTCGTGCTGGCGCGGGACGGCGCGGACCGGATCTTCGTGCACCGCCGCACCGCCGGCAAACTCGTCTTCCCCTCCCTGTACGACATGTTCGTCGGCGGCGTCGTGGGCGCCGGCGAGTCGTACGACGCGGCGGCGCTGCGCGAGGCCGAGGAGGAGCTGGGGGTGTCCGGGCTGCCCGCGCCGACGCCGCTGTTCTCCTTCCTCTACGACACGCCCGAGCACACCTGGTGGTCGCGCGTCTACGAGGTCCGCTGCGAGCCGCCGGTCTCCCCGCAGGCCGAGGAGATCGCCTGGCACGACTTTCTGACCGAGGAGGAACTGGCGCGGCGGCTGGCGGAGTGGGAGTGGGTGCCGGACGGGGCGGAGGCCTACCGGCGGCTGCTGGACTGGCGCCGCGAGTAGGCTTGTCCCATGATCGACACCGACCGCACGCCCGGCCGGGGCAGGCTCGCCTCCGTCGTCGCGGATGTGCGGCTGTGGTTCGCGCCTGAGCGGCTGCGCGCCGAGGGGGAGACCCCCGACTACCGCTTCTCCCTCGCCAACGAGCGCACCTTCCTTGCCTGGCTGCGCACCTCGATGGCGCTGGTGGGCGGGGGTTTCGCGATCGACCAGTTCCTGCCCGACACGGACCGGACGCTGCGGCTGGCGGCGGCGCTCACGCTGCTGGCGGGGGGCGCGGTGTGCGCGATACGGGCGCTCAACCACTGGATCCGCTGCGAGCGGGCGATGCGGCGCGGCGAGGACCTGCCGGCCTCCCGCTTCCCGGTGGTGCTGGGGCTGGCCGTCGGGGTGATCGCCCTGGTGATGGTGGCCCTCGTCGCGGTCCGCTGGGGCGGCTGAGCCGATGCCCGGGCCCTCCTCGCCCGCCGCGCCGCGGGATCCCGGGCTGCAGCCCGAGCGGACCCGGCTGGCCTGGCGGCGTACGACGCTGGCCTGCGCCGTCGCCACCTCGCTCGCCGCCCGGCAGGCCCTGCGCGCCGGGACCGGGCCGGTCCCCCTGCTCTGCGTGGCGCTCGCCGCGCTGGCCTGGCTGTGCTTCCTGGGTGTGGCGGCCCGCCGCATCCGGGCGGTGTCCGTGCCGCGGCCGCCCGCACTGTCCCCGCGGGCGGCCGCGGCGGCGGCAGGCTGCACGCTGGCGCTCGCGGCCTTCGGCGCCGCGTTGACGCGTTGACGCGTTGACGACGCGTTGACCGCGCCGGCCCGTCTGCCGGCCCCTCCGCCGGTCCGCCCGTCAGCTTTCCCGTCCGACCGTGACGACGATCTTGCCGCGGGTGTGGCCCTCCTCGTTGAGGCGTTGCGCGTCGGCCGCCTTCTCCAGCGGGAAGGTGGCCGAGACCTCGACGCCGAGTGCGCCGCGCTCGGCGATGTCGGTGAGGTCCTGGAGGTCGTCGGGGTCGGGGCGGACGAAGACGTAGCGGCCGCCGTGGGTGAGGACCGCCTGGTCGGTGATGGAGGCCAGCCGCCCGCCGGCGGCCAGCAGCGGCACGGACTCGGTGAGCGCGTCGCCACCGACCGTGTCGAAGACGGCGTGCACCCCGTCCGGCGCCAGCGCCCGCACCCGCTCGCCCAGCCCGTCCCCGTAGGTGACCGGCTCGGCCCCCAGCGAGCGCAGGTACGCGTGGTTGCGTTCACTGGCGGTGCCGATGACGCGGGCGCCGAGGTGCCTGGCCAGCTGGACGGCCATGGATCCCACGCCGCCCGCGGCCGCGTGCACCAGGACGGTGTCGCCCTCGGTGACCCTCAGCGCCTTGACCAGCGTCTGGTAGGCCGTGAGGCCCGCCAGCGGAATGCCCGCGGCCTGCGGGAAGGTCAGGTTCCGTGGCTTGCGGGCGAGGGTGCGCACGGGAGCGGCGACGTACTCGGCGAAGGTGCCCCGGGAGAGGAAGTCCTCGCGCACGTATCCGATCACCTCGTCGCCCGCCGCGAACTCGGTCACCGCCGCGCCGGGCCGCTCGACGACGCCCGCGACGTCCCAGCCGGGGATGACCGGGAAGACGGCGTCCAGGACGGGGTCGAGATAGCCCTGCCGCGCCTTCCAGTCGACCGGGTTGACGGCGGCGGCGACGACCTTGACGAGGACGGAGTCGGGGCCGACCTTGGGCTCGCCGACCTCCCCGTACTCCAGGACCTCGGGGCCGCCGTAGCGACGGTAGGTGATGGCCTTCATGGGGCGCTCCCTTGCGTTCCTTCGCGTTCCTTCGCGTTCCTTCGCGTTCCTTCGCGTTCCTTCGCGGTGTGCGGGCGGGGCGGTGGGCGCGGCCGGCCGCCACGCCTCCGTCCTTCGACGCTCCTGCTCCGGCGGGCCCGGCGCAAACCGACCTGGCCGCTCACCCCGGCCGTCCCGGCACTGGACTCCATACCGACTGGTCGGCATCATGATGCGGGGCCGTCCGTCCGGTCCCGCGCCCGTCCGCGCGTCCCCCAATGGAGGCCAAGGCCCGATGAACTCAGGCAATCCGCCAGGACTCGACCTCGCGCGGCTCCGCGCCCACCTGGACCGCGAGCGGCCGGGGCTGGTGCGCGGGCCGCTGAGCGGCGCGCTGATCGAGGGCGGCCGGTCGAACCTCACCTACGAGGTCACCGACGGCGCGGCCCGCTGGGTGGTGCGCCGTCCGCCGCTGGGGCATGTGCTCGCCACCGCCCACGACATGCGGCGCGAGCACCGGGTGATCGGCGCGCTGCACCCGGCCGGCGTGCCCGTTCCGGAGCCGGTGCTGCTGTGCGAGGACGAGTCGGTGCTCGGGGCGCCCTTCTACGTCATGGAGTTCGTCGAGGGCACCCCGTACCGCACGGCCGGGCAGCTCGCCGCCCTCGGCCCCGAGCGCACCCGCCGCGTCGTCCTCGGTCTGGTCGACACCCTGGTGGAGCTGCACACCGTCGATCCGGCCGCCGTGGGCCTCGCCGACTTCGGGCGGCCCGAGGGGTTCCTGGAGCGGCAGCTGCGCCGCTGGGGCAAGCAGCTCGCCGCCTCCCGCAGCCGGGAGCTGCCCGGCGTGGACGAGCTGCACGAGGCGCTCGCCAAGGCCCTGCCCGCCTCTCCCGCCCCGGCCGTCGTGCACGGCGACTACCGGCTGGACAACGTGCTCGTGGGCGCCGATGACACGATCAAGGCGATTCTCGACTGGGAGATGTCCACGCTCGGCGATCCGCTGACCGATCTGGGCCTGCTGGTGATGTACAGCGAGCAGGAGGAGGTGGCGGACTCGCCGATCACCACGACCAGCGGCGCGCCCGGCCACCCCGCGCCGCGCGAGCTGATCGAGCGGTACGCGGCGGGCTCGGGGCGCGATGTCGGCGGCGTCGCCTGGTATACCGCCTTCGCCTACTTCAAACTCGCCGTGATCCTCGAAGGCATCCACTACCGGTTCACCCTCGGCCAGACCGTCGGCGCGGGCTTCGACCGCATCGGCGAGATCGTCCCGCTGTTCGTCGAGAGCGGCCTCACCACGCTACGGAAGGGCTGACCCAGCCATGGACTTCGCATTCGACGCCCGCACCGAGGAGCTCCGGGCCAAGCTGCTCGCCTTCATGGCGGACCACGTCCACCCGGCCGAGGCGGTGGCCGAGGAGCAGCGCGCCCGGCTGGACTCCCCCTGGCTCACCCCGCCGGTCGTCAAGGAGCTGCAGGCGAAGGCCCGGGCGCAGGGCCTGTGGAACCTCTTCCTGCCCGACGCGGAGTACGGGGCGGGGCTGACGAATCTCCAGTACGCGCCGCTCGCCGAGATCACCGGCCACAGCCCGCAGCTCGCCCCCACGGCCCTGAACTGCGCCGCGCCCGACACCGGGAACATGGAGGTGCTCGCCCAGTTCGGCACCGAGGAGCAGCGGAAGCGGTGGCTGGAGCCACTGCTCGCGGGCGAGATCCGGTCCGCCTTCGCGATGACCGAGCCCGAGGTCGCCTCGTCCGACGCGACCAACATCGAGACGCGGATCGAGCGGGACGGCGACGACTACGTCATCACCGGCCGCAAGTGGTACATCTCCGGGGCGATGAACCCGGACTGCAAGATCTTCATCGTCATGGGCAAGACCGATCCCGGGAACCCCGACGTCCGCCGTCAGCAGTCGATGGTGCTGGTGGAGCGCGACACCGAGGGCGTCGAGGTGCGCCGGGCCATGCGGGTCTACGGCTACGAGGACCACTACCACGGCGGCCACGCCGAGGTGGTCTTCGACGGCGTGCGCGTCCCGGCCGCCAACCTGATCGGGGAGGAGGGCGGCGGCTTCGCCATCGCCCAGGCCCGCCTCGGCCCCGGCCGCATCCACCACTGCATGCGGCTGATCGGCATGGCCGAGCGCGCGATCGAGCTGATGTGCCGCCGGGCGGTGTCCCGTACGGCCTTCGGGCGGCCGCTCGCCCACCAGGGCCAGGTCCACGCGTGGATCGCCGACGCGCGGGTGGCCGTGGAGCAGCTTCGGCTGCTGGTCCTCAAGACGGCCTGGCTGATGGACACCGTCGGCAACCGGGCGGCGCACACCGAGATCCAGGCCATCAAGATCGCCACCCCGCGCACGGTCGTGGACATCCTGGACCGGGCGGTGCAGCTGCACGGCGCGGGCGGCGTCAGCCAGGACTTCCCGCTGGCCGAGCTGTGGGCCGCGGCGCGGACGCTGCGGCTCGCGGACGGACCGGACGAGGTGCACCAGCGGTCGCTCGCCCGGCGGGAGCTGAAGAAGTACCTGTGACGGGAGCTGAGGAAGTACCTGTGCGCGGCCCCCGGGTCACGGCCGCAGGGCGCGCAGCAGCAGGTCGGCGAGGTGGTCGGCGACCTGCTGGGGGGTGAGCGGCCCGTCGGGGCGGTACCAGGTGCCCAGGTGGTGGACCGATCCGAAGTGGTAGTCCACCACCAGGTCGGCCGGGGTGTCCGAGCTGAACACCCCGGACCGCTGGCCCTCCTCCACCAGGGCGCGGAACCGCTCGTGGTAGCGGCGCCGCTCCGCCCGCACCTGCTTGTGCTTCTCCGGGCTCAGGTGGTGCATGGACCGGAAGAAGATCGTCGCGTCGTCGAGGTTCTCGATGGTGGTGACGACCACGTCGGCCGCCGCGTCGCGCAGCCGCCGCTCGACCGGGGCGTCGGCGTCCGCGAAGGCGTCCAGTCGCTCCTGCTGGAGCCTCAGCACCCGCCCGTAGATCTCGTGCAGCAGGTCGTCCTTGGAGCCGAAGTAGTGGTAGAGGGCGCCCTTGGTGACGCCCGCCGCCTCGACGATCTCCTGGACGGAGGTCCGGTCGAAGCCGCGCTCGGCGAACAGGCGGGTGGCCGCGGCCAGCAAGCGCTGCGGTACCGGTGTTCCGTCGTCCTCCCTCGTCCTGGCCATCTGGTCGCTCCCTCTCGCTCGTGCCCGGTCGCCCTACTCCCGGGGGCGCGGCGCCTGCCGCAGTTCCCGTCGAAGGATCTTGCCACTCGCCGTCTTCGGCAGCTCGGGCAGGATCTCTATCCGACGCGGATACTTGTAGGCCGCCAGCCGCTCCGCGCAGTACGCGGACAGCTCCTCCGGCGCCGCCTCGGCGCCCGGCCGCAGGCTGATGTACGCCTTGACCGTCTCGCCGCGGTACGGGTCGGGCACCCCGACGACGGCCGCCTCGCGCACGGCGGGATGGGTGTACAGCACATCCTCGACCTCGCGCGGCCACACCTTGAAGCCGGACGCGTTGATCATGTCCTTCTTGCGGTCGACGACGTACAGCCAGCCGTCCGGGTCCATGAAGCCGATGTCCCCGGTGCGCAGTTCCCCGTCGGGCAGGGCGGTGGCGCCGGCCTCGGGCTGCCGCCAGTAGCCGGGCACCACCATGGGGCCGCGCACCGCGATCTCGCCGTGCTGCCCGAAGGGCACGTCCCGGCCCTCGTCGTCGATGATCCGCACCACGGCGTCCGGGCCGGGCACGCCGACCGCCAGGGTGCCCGAGTCCGGGTCCACGGGGGCCCGGGTGCCGGGCGGGACGCTGGCGCAGGGGGCGGTGCACTCGGTCAGGCCGTAGCCGTTGCGGATGTACGGGCCGAAGGCCGCCTCGAAGCGCTCGACCAGCGCGGGCGGCAGCGGGGCGCCGCCCGAGGAGATGAGCCGGAAGGACGCGAAGTGGTCGCGGGTCGCCGCCGGGTGGGCCATCAGCGCCATGAAGGCGGTGGAGGGGCCGACGGTGTAGGCGGGGCGGTGCTCGGCGAAGGCGTCCAGGACCACGCCCGGCTCGAAGCGGCAGGCCAGGGCCAGGGTGCCGGCTTCGGCGAGGGAGGTGGCCAGCTCGCAGACCATGCCGGTGATGTGGAACAGGGGCGCGAGCGCGAAGATGACCGAGCCGTCGGGCAGCGCGTGGACGACGCACTGCCGCTCGGCGTTGTAGGCGATGTTGCCGTGGGTGTTCATGGCGCCCTTGGGGGTGCCGCTGGTCCCCGAGGTGTAGCTGATGAGGGCGATGTCCTCGCGGCCCGGCTCGGGCACGGCCGGCGGCCGCGCGCCGCCGCGGGCGGCGGCCAGCAGGTCGTCGGTGTCCTCGGGGGCCAGGGCGCGCCCGCCGCTCAGCACCCGCGGGTCGTCGCGGGTCTGGAAGTCGTACGGGTCGGCGGTGAGCGCGATGCGCACGGGCGAGGCGGCGGCGGTGGCGCGGACGTACCCCTCCCAGGCCGGGGCGGCGCACACCAGGGCGCTCACCTCGGCGTCGGCCAGGATGTGGCCCAGCTCGCCCGCCTTGTACATGGGGTTGACCGGCACCACCGTGCCGCCCGCCTTCCAGGCGCCGAGCAGGGCGAGCACGAAGTGCGGGGTGTTCTGGAGCATGATCGCGAGCCGGTCGCCGGGGCGGAAGCCGCGGGCGGCCAGGTGGCCGGCGAGGCCGTCGGAGAGCTCGTCGGCCTCACGGTAGGTCAGCCGCCCGTCGAAGTAGACGATCGCGGGCCGGTCGGGCCTGGTCCGCACGGCGTCCCGGAAGGCGTGCAGCACGCTCGGCCGCGGCCGGATCGGCGCGCGCTGCGCCTCGGTGAGCCGGCCGAGCCATGGCCGGTCCTGGTACGAGGTCGAGGTCATGGGTGCGGCCCTGTCTGCTCGGGTGGGTGGTGGGCGGCGGGGGTGCGGCGAGGACGCGGCGGGGTGCGGCGGGGAGGGGTGTGGCGGAGGGGTCAGCCGGTGGCCTTCTCGACCTTGCGCTGGATGTGGTTCATGCGTTCCAGCCAGCGGTCGGGGTCGGTCGCGCGGGCCGCGTAGTGCTCGGCGACCTCGGGGTGCGGCAGGATCAGGAAGCGGTCCCGCTCGATTCCCTCGAAGAGGGCGTCGGCGACCCGCTCCGGCTCGATCGCGCTGGGCACGAGGACCAGCTCGCCGATGGATCCGGTGGCGCGCAGCATGTCGGTGCGCACGCCCTGCGGGCAGATCGCGTGCACGCTGACGCCCCGGTGGCGGTAGGTCGTGGAGAGCCACTCGGCGAAGGCGAACGCGGCGTGCTTGGACACGCTGTAGGGGGCCGAGCCGACCATGGTCAGCAGGCCGGCGGCGGAGACGGTGGCGACGAAGCGGCCGCTGCCGCGCTCCAGCCACTCGGGCAGCAGCTCGCGGGCCGCCCGCACATGCGCCATGACGTTGACGTCCCAGGCGTCCGCCCACAGTTCCTCGTCCGCCTCGGGGCCGCCGATGGGGGCGACTCCCGCGTTGGCGCAGTAGATGTCCACGGCCCCGCCGAGCGCGGCCCGCGCCTCGGGCACCACCCGGGAGGCGTCGCCCGGCACGGCCACCGCGCCGATCTCCTCGGCGACCGCCTTCGCTTTGGCGGCGTCGAGGTCGTTGACCACGACACGGGCGCCCTCGGCGGCGAATCGGCGGGCGAGCGCGGCGCCGATGCCGCCTCCCGCTCCGGTGACCACGGTTCGCGCTCCCCGCACGGTATCCACGCATGCTCCTTCGGCCGGGGTCGACTGCGTCGCCCAGCGGGCGTCGCTCAGCTGCTCGGCAGACTAACCAGTCGGTATGTGCGAACGGAAGGGGCGCGACGGGGGCCGGTGACCCAGGCGGAGCGCTACTCCTCCCGGCTCCCCATGACGCGGCGCCAGCGCGCGTTCTCGCCCGCCAGGGCGCCCCACAGGACGTTGAGCGGGTGGTCGGCGTCCCACGCGGCCCGCTCCCCGCCGCGTACGAACACCCCGACCAGCACCGCCAGATCCGGTCCGAGGTCGTCGGCGAGCTGGAGCGTCCGCAGCCCCGAGCCGCCCTGCAGCCGCCCGTCGGCGACCGCCTCGCCGATGCCCTGGGTCACCAGCACACAGCCGCGCAGCACCCCCGAGGAGAGCAGTTCCAGGCCGTACTGGACGGTGTCGATCTCGGCCGCGATGTTCAGCTCCTGGCGATAGCGGCCGCCGAACCAGCCACGCAGGAAGCCGGGTATCAGCCCGTCGGCGGAGACCGCGAGCGGCAGCCCGGGAAGGTCGCGGACCGAAAGACCGGGGCCCGGCAGCTCGTCCTCGGGGAGGTTGGTGACCAGCGACAGGCCGCTGCGCCGCCACTCCATCACCTCGAACCCGTCCAGCCGGCCGTCCCCGTCCCCGGTGGTCAGCACGGAGCCGCAGACCAGGTCGAGCTCCTTGGAGCCGAGCCGGTCCAGCAGGTCGCGGGTGCGCACGTGCTCGACCTTGAGTTCCACGCCACGGCGATCGAAGTCCTCGGTGACCAGCTCCACGGCGCTGAGGAGGAAGCCGAGGGTGTAGCGGGTGGAGCCCACGTTCAGCCGGCTGCCGAGCCGGCGGCGGCAGCCGTGCACCGACTCCAGCCAGTCCTTCAGCGTGTCGCGCGCGAGTTCGGCCAGGGTCTCCCCCGTCGGGGTGAACAGCACGTTCTGGCTCCGGCCGCGCTTGAGCACGAGCGGCTCACCGCACATCGTGCCGAAGTTCCGGTTCATGGTGTCGAGTTGTTTCTGGACGCTGGACTGCTCCCGCCCCAGCAGCCGGGCCGCGCCCAGTGCGGTACCCGCCTCGTGGACCGCGAGCAGCGTGCGGAGCTGGTCCATCGTGGTGTCCAGCAGTGCCGTGGGGTACTGCCAGCGGGGGTTTAAGGGCATACCGGCCTTCCGCGTCAACATTACCTGAGAATTCCGGCTCCGCAGCATAGCCCCCCGGCCTCCGGCAAACTGATCCGGAGAACAGCGGCGATATTCTCGAGATTTGTATCCGGTAATTCGACCGACCGTTTCTTCGCGCTTTTCCCCGGCCGCTGCGGACAGCAACGCGCCCGCGCGCGGGCCGTGTTCGGCCCGGCGCGGGCGCGGCGTGCGCGCCGCCCTCAGCGGTGCGCGGGGAACTCCACGACCTGCTGGAAGGTCGGCCGGTTCTGCCAGTGCGCCTTGTCGTGGGTGATGCCGCCCAGCGGCCGCTGGATCAGGGCGTCCGCGCACCACTGGTCGCCGGCCGAGCAGTTGGCGTCGCCGGGGTAGACCTCCGCGGCGGACTTGGCCGCGGCCTGCCGGAGGCTGGTCAGGAGGGCGTCCCGGCACGCGGACAGGTCACCGCCGCCGCAGTACTCGCGGGCGAGCGGGCCCTTGACGTCCTCGCCGAGGACCGCGCGCAGGTCCTTGTCGACGTAGGACCACCAGCCGTACTGGAAGGAGGACCCTGCGTGCGAGCCGGTGGGCCCGTGGCCGGCCGAGGGCGCCTCGTCGACGGTCAGGTTCGCGCGCAGCGCGTCGTACAGTTCGCCGCCCAGCTGAGGTTTGAACTCGGCCTCGACCAGAAGCGGCCACCACGCGTCCATGATCCGTACGGCGTCGGCGTGCCCATAGGTGTGCGAGCCGGCGGACGTCTCGCGCCGCTGGGCGCCCGCCGCCTGCCAGGACTCGAGCTGCTGCACGGCCTTGGCCGTCTGCGGATCGGTGATCGGCGCGCCGCGCACCACCTTCAGCAGCTCCGGCAGCACGTCCTCGCCGCGCAGGTCGGTGACGGCCGCCTCGGCCATGGCGCGGGTGAGCGCGGCACGGGTCACCCCGCCCTTCTTGACCAGGGCGCGCACCCTGTCGTCCAGGAGGTTCCCGCGGTGCACCGAGCCGTTGCCGAAGCCGGCCGCCGTGTAGCCCTTGGCCTGCCGGTTGTTCCAGCTGACGTAGTAGTCCTGGTCGATGGACCGGGGGTGCTGGGCGGGCGGGGCGTAGGCGGCGGTGTTGACCGTCGGGTCGAAGTCCCGCCACTCGTACGCCGGCTCGGCCTTGACGGGGAGCGAGGGGTCGACGTCGGCGGCGCGGACCAGGTTGAGCCCGCTGTTGTAGTAGGCGGTCTGCCGGGAGTCGGCGTAGAACCAGTTGAAGGTGTAGTTGATGTGCTGCGCCGCGCTCTGGAAGGACGTGGCGTCCTTCACATAGCCGGGGTCGTTCAGCATCTGGAAGCCGACGATGGAGTCGGCCTCGTGGCGGTAGCTGGCGCGCAGCAGGGTGTACGCGACGGGCTTGCCGCCGACCGTGGCGCGATGGGTCACCAGGCCGTATTTGGTCCGGTAGACCTGCATGCGGTACGAGCCCTCGGCGGTGGAGTCGGCGACCGTCGGCTTCCAGGCGTTGCGACGCTCGATCTTCTCCATGGGCAGGCAGGAGCCGTGGTAGCGGTAGTACGTCGAGTCCTTGGCCGGGGCCGTGCCGTCCGGCGAGCACAGCTCGACGGCGAAGGTGTCGGTGACGTCCTGGGCCGAGGTGGTGGCGCTCCAGGCGTAGTCCTGGCCGCGGCCCAGCTGGACGTACATCCCCACGCCCGCGAAGGAGGCGCCGCGGGCGCTGATGCCCGGGCCCTGGAGCTCCTGGAGCATCAGCAGCTGCGGCGCGAAGTAGCCGGTCTGCGGGCCGAAGACGGCGACGGGGTGGCCGCCCGCGGTGTGCCTGCCGGAGACCAGGAGCGCGTTGGACATGCCGTGCTTGCGGCTGAACAGGTCGCGGGGCAGCACGCCGTCGTCGTAGAGGCCGCGCAGCGGCTCCAGCTTCTTCGGCGCCTTGACCTGTTTGGTGGCGCCGGTCTTCGCGCTGCCGGTCTTGTCGTAGACGAGCTGTTCGGGGGTGAGCGAGCCGGGGTCGGGCAGGGCGGTGCCCTTGGCGTCGGCCGGCTTGGCGGCGTACGGGAAGCTGGTGCCGTCGTGCACGGTCAGCGCGGCCTCGGGGTCGTCGCGCTCCCGGAAGGACTCCCACACCTCGGTGCCCTCGGCCAGGCCGTACTTCCGCTGGGCGGCGAGCAGCGACAGCGCCGACTCGACCTCGCCCCCGCCGCCGTTGCCGAACAGGGCGCCGACGACGGAGGCGAGGGCGATCAGGTCGGTGAGCTTGAAGGGCTCGATCTCGCCCGCGTTGGTGATCGCGTCGATCTTGCCGGTGAGGACGTACTCACCGGGGAAGTAGCGGCCGTCCTTGGCCTGCTTGCGGTAGGCGTTGATGCCGTCGACGTACGCCTGGGCGTCCGCGAGCGCCTGCCGGCCGCGCTCGCCCTGGGAGGCGAGGATGTAGTCGATCTGGGCCTGGTAGTCCTCCTCCTTGTACGGCGCCTGGCCGAAGAAGCTCTGCTCCAGGCCCTGGTTGGCCTCGGCGCCGCCGGCGAAGGAGGTCAGCTCGCCCCGGCCGACGTGCCGGAAGAGGTCCATCAGCCACAACCGGTCCTGCGCGGCGGCGTATCCGGCGCCGAACTCGGTGCCCTCGCGGGTGGTGCCCTGGATGTGGGGCACCCCGGTCTTCTTGTCGCGGGTGATCGTCACGTCGTCGCGGGGCTTGTCGACCTTGGCGACCTGGTCGGCGGGCACCCCGAAGGACGCGTCGTTGAAGAACTCGCTCAGCTTGTCGTCGGTGAGCGTGGGATATCCGGCGACCAGGTTGTTGTAGGGGCCGAGCTGGTCGGCGCTGTGCGCGGGACGGGTGCCGAACGCCTTGTTGGCCAGGATGTCGGCGAGCGTGGCGTTGCCGTTCTGGCCCGGCGGCAGGATGTCGGAGCACTGCCCCCGGCAGTAGTCGGTGACGGCCGCGGCGGCCGGCTCCGCCCGCGCCGGCTGCGGGAGCGGCCCCGCCAGCGCGGCGCCGAGGGCCAGTACAGCGGTGGTGGCGATGGCGGTACAGGTCAGCTTGCCGGTTCGTCGTCGCATTTACGCTCCTCCCGGGTGCCGTTGGGACGGAGGTTACCGACGGTATGACCTGCTCGGAAGATGAGTGGCCGTCACCTTTCGGGGAATCTGGAGTTTTTCAGGTTCCTTCCGTTTTTCGGGCCCCGGAGGGGATCCGGATCGCGCTCCGTTACGTCCATTCCACAACGAGTCGGGTCCGCACTCGCGGAGGTGGAAAGAGATGGCCGGTTTCAGAGCACTCGCACGAGACGTCCGCAACCCACGCAGGCACATCACCGCGCGCCGCACCTCGCTGCGCAAATGCCTCGAACGGTTCGCCCCGTACGGGCACCGGGCGACATGGCACCATCTGTGCTCCCGGGCGGGGATCGCCCTGGAGGACCGACACCCCGAACCGACACGACTGATCACGGCCCTGGAGGAGTTGGAGGAGGCGCGCGCCCTGTGGCTGGGGTACGAGGCCGACTTCGCGGCCCGGCGCCGGCGCGAGAAGCACCACGGCATCCGCCAGCCGAGCGCCGTGGACGACTGGCACCTGCACACCTGGGGCGGGTGCGACATCCTGCCCTGCGAGAGCCCGTCGGCCCACCCCGACGGCCGCCTGGCGGAGGTGCTGGCCCGCCTCATCCGCGCCATGGAGACCGGGCCCGCGTCGTCCTGCCCGGTCTGCGCCCAGGACCGGCTGGCCTGGCACGACGACCTCGGCCGCTACCCCTGGGAGGGGCCGGTGTGCGGGGACTGCGGCATCGTGGTCCCGGTCCCGGTGCTCACCGCCGAGGCGCTGGCCGCCGTCCGGCACACCAGGTCCGGCCGGGCCGCCCACCCCGCCCGCCCGGCCGCCGCGCCGGTCCGACACCACCGGCGGTACGCCACGGTGTGAACGCTCCATGACCGGGGCCGGGACGCGCCCGCCGGCCCGGCCGGCGGGCGCGCCGCCGCGCGGGCCGGCGTGGCGGGGCTCGTTGACAGGCGGCCCCCGCCCGTCCATGCTGAGCAGTCGCTTAGTGATCGGACGCCCGGGAGGCCGTGAGATGGCAGAGCCAAGGATCTTCACCTCGCCCGACGAACTGCGGTCGGCGGTCGGGGAAGACCTCGGCCCCAGCGACTGGCTGGAGGTCGACCAGAAGCGGATCGACCTGTTCGCGGACGCCACCGGCGACCACCAGTGGATCCACGTGGACCCGGAGAAGGCGGCCGCCGGCCCGTTCGGCACCACGATCGCCCACGGCTATCTGACGCTGTCCCTCCTCCCCGCCTTCACCCCCCAACTGCTGACCGTCGAGGGCGTGCGCATGGGGATCAACTACGGCGTGAACAAGGTCCGTTTCCCCTCCCCCGTCCCGGTCGGCTCCCGGCTGCGCGCCACGGGCCGGGTCGCCGAGGTCACCGAGGTCGCGGACGGCGGCTTCCAGGTCACGCTGGTGGTGACCGTCGAGCGCGAGGGCGGGGACAAGCCGGTGTGCGTGGCGGAGTCCGTGGCCCGGTACTACCTCTGAGCCACCCCGGGGCTATCAGCACGCCCGGTGGTACGGCACCGCCGGGATGCGCGCCTTCCAGTCGGCCCGCGACAGCTCTCCGGCGCGTTGGCACACGGCGGTGGCGGCCTGCCGCGGGGCGACCGTGTATCTCTGGAGCGGTACGTGCTCGCCTGCCGCGTACAGGGCGCCGCCGTCCGAAGCGAAGGCCAGGGCCAGCACCGCGCCGCCCGCTGTGGGAAATGAGGATCCGAGCGGCCGCTTGGAGCCGGTGTCCCACAGTCGCAGCGTGCCGTCCCTGCCCGCGGCCGCGAGAGTGCGCCCGTCGGGGGAGAAGGCCAGCGCCAGCACGCTCCTGGGCTCGCCGTCGCGGGCCGGGGTTGCGGGGAGGGCTCCCAGGGCTTGCCGGGCGGTGGTGTCCCAGATGGTGACCTGGCCGGATTCGTCCCCCGCGGCCAGGTACTTTCCGTCCGGACTGTACGCCAGTGTCGTCGTCGCCCCCGGTGTGAGCGCCCTGCGTGTCACGCGGCCGGACCGCAGATCGAGGAACTGGTCTTGGCTGGTGGCCATGATGTGTCCTCCGGGTTCCGCTGCCAGGACCTTACCGCCGATGCCGGAAATCTCGCGGGTCATGGACTCGCGGTCCAGATCCCAGAACTCGAGCGCTTCGTCCTCCGGTATGCGGGAGATCACCAGAGATCCCGCATCCGGGTGGAAGAGGATCCCGGCGACGGGGCTCCCCGGAGCGCCGGGGATGTCCGGGTCGGTGCGTGTCACCGGCAGCGTGCCGGCGAGGCGCCGGGCCGGCACATTCCATAGCGACACCTTCTCGCGAGGCAAGGACAGCGCCGGGTGGCTGACGCCATAGGCGAGGAGACGTCCATCGGATCGGAAGGCGAGATGCACGGGGCACGGCACAGGGGCCTTCGGCATCTCCGGAGGGGACGGACAGGCGGCCGACGGCAGGACAGCCAGCCGGTTGCCGCCTCGTCCATCGCGTAGCTGAATGCGGGCGCGGCCGGTGCCGGTTTCCTGGTGGGCGATGGCGAGGGCGCGGCCGTCCGGGCTGAAGGACGCTGCCACCACTGGCCGTTTCTCCCAGCGAGCGTCGAGGATGCCGTCCAGGGCGAGAGTGCGCACCACGGTCTGGGACCGGCCCGCGAAGTACCGTATCCGGCGCTCTTCCACATCCAGCCGGAGGTCGGTGACCACCTCCTCTGCGAGGGCATACCGAAACACAGGAGCCGCGGGCGCATCGGTCCGCCACAGCAGCACCTCGTCGGCGTCCGTCGCGGCCATGAACCTGCCGTCCGCGCTGAACACGAGGTCTCTCAGCCCTTCATGCCGGATCTCCGGCAGTTCCCGCCCCGAAGCGATGTCCCACCTCCGGACTCCGGTGGCGCTGCGAAAGACCAGGCGCCGGCTGTCCGGGGTGAACTGGAAGTCCTCCTGCGCGCAGTTGCGCGCCGTCACTTCGGGGGCCCACCGGGTCCGCAGTCCCCGCCGCCGGCCGACATCCCAGATCTGCAGGCGGGCGCCGGGAAGACACAGGGAGACCAGACGGTCGTCCGGGCTCACCTGCGCGTCGGGCAGCGGATACCTCCTGACCAGGCGCTGCTGGTGCAGCCGTCGCAGCGTCCAGTCCGGCACGTGGTAGGTCTGCCCGGCGCCGAGCTCGGGCAGTCGGCGAGTCATACGGCGGTCCAGCAGCACGCGCTGGGTCCTGATGTCCCGGAACTGGACCGTTTTCTGTGGCTTCTTGGTCTTGTACAGCACAAGGGTGCGCCCGCTCGGGCTGATCTCGGCCCCGTCGTCCGCCGGCATCCGTTCGGGCAGGACACGACCTGAGCGCACATCCCAGATGCGCACCTTGCCGTCCTCCAGCCGCAGGGTGAGCCGTTTGGCATCGGCGCTCATCACCCCGGCATGCGCGAGGTTGTCGCCCAGCCCCGGAAACGTGGTGGTGCGCCGGTGGGTGCGGACATCCCACAGCACCACCCGCTTGGCGCCGACGCTGACCAGCCTGCGGCCATCGGGGCTGAGGTAACGCACGGCGGCGGGATCCGGATCGGGATCGGTGAAGGCGTCCTGCTCCGGCTGCGCCACGGCTGCCATCAGCGCGGAGCGGGTCTCGGGGAGGTCGGCCAGGGTCCAGGAGGCGACGCTCAGCCGCATGGCGGTGACGGGGTCCGTGGCGCGCAGGCTGTCGGCCAGTGCCGCGACCCGGCGGGCCTGGGCCTGGACGCGCTCGCGCTCCTGGGACCGGTTCTGCTGCCATGCGAGCGCGCCGGCGAGGAGAGCGAGGACGGCGGCGACGGACAGGGCCGTGTGCAGTCGGCGCAGGCGCCTGGCCGTACGGGCGGCCGAGCGCTGTTCGCGCTCACGGTGGGCGATGCCGGCGGTGAGGAAGGACCGCTCGACCGCGGTCAGGTCGTCGGGCGCGAGGTGTTCCTCGGCCTGGGTCAGGCGGGTGCCCCGGTAGAGCGCGCCGCTGTCCTCGCCCAGTTCGGCCCAGGCCGTGGACGCTTCGGTCAGCTTGCGGTGGATGCGCAGGCGTTCGCGGTCCTGCTCGATCCATCCGTTCAGCCGGGGCCAGCCGGTGATCAGCGCTTCGTGGGCGAGGTCGACGGTGTCGCCGTCGAGGGTGAGCAGCCGGGCGCGGGCCAGGCGCTCGACGACCAGGGTGGTCTGTTCGGGGTGGCGGGCGGTGTCGAGTTCGGCCCGGCGAGCGGGGCGGCGGGTGTCCGGGGTTCCGTCGCCGGGGCTGATCAGCCGGAGCAGGATGCCGCGGGCCACATCCGCCTGCTGGGAGGTGAAGCCGGCGTAGACGTCCTCGGCCGTCTTGGCGATCGCACCGTCCAGGCCACCGGCGGCCTCGTAACCCTCCAGCGTCAATCTGCCGCCACGGCGGCGGAGCCAGGTCTCCAGCAGCACATGTGACAGCAGCGGCAGACCGCCGGGCGCACCCGCGACCTCATCGACCAGTCTGGCGGTCAGCGCCTGCTCCACGATCAGCCCGCGGGCCGCGGCCGGCTTCACCACCGCTTCCCGTAGCTCGACCGCTGTCATGGGTCCGAGCAGCAGCGTGGTGTCGCGCAGGGCGTCGGCGAGGTCACGCTGCTCGGCGCAGCGGCCGTAGAAGTCGGCCCGGACCGCGATCAGTACGCGTAATCGGCTGTCGGCCCGGCGGGCCGTGAGGAGCAGATCGATGAAGCGGGCGCGTTCCTCGGGATCCTGGCAGAGGGTGAAGACCTCCTCGAACTGGTCGACGATCACGAGGGTGTCGGGGGTGCCGTCGGTTCCAGCCGGAGTGAGCAGACGGGCGTGGGCGTCGAAAGGGTGCTCCCCGGGTGAGAGGACCCGGATCGCCGCCAGCCGCGGCCCCGCCGCCTGGCCCTGGCGGAGGGCGGGGATCAGCCCGGCGCGCAGCAAGGAGGACTTACCGCTGCCGGACGGGCCGAACACCGCCGAGAACGGCTCCCGGCTCACCAGGTCCAGCAGGTCACGGGTCAGTCGCTCACGTCCGAAGAACCTGTCGCTGTCGCCCGTCTCGAACCGGGCCAGCCCCCGGTACGGCGGCTCGGCGCCCTCGGCGGCGCCGTCCTCGGCGGTCCGGGCGGCCTGTTCCTCCACCACCTCACGCCACCGGGCCTCCCACTCCGCGCCGTCGCCCCCGCACGCCCGGGCATAGGCCAGTGCCACCGGCAGCGTCGGCAAGCGCTCGCCGCCCGCCGCCTGCGACAAGGTCGTGATCGAATAACCCGTGCGCTGAGCCATGGCCCTATAGGTGAGGCCGCCCGCCTCCGCCCGAAGCTTCCGCAGCTCGAACGCGAAGCGCTGCACCGGCCCCGCGCTCGGATCCACCGGCGTTTCACGACGCCCCGCCATGCTCCCCCGCCCCTCAACCAGTCCCACAGAACAGGCCGACGATCACGGTAAGCGCGTCCACGACGGACGGCGAGATCCCGTCAAGCCAATGTTTGGCCGTCGGAACGGCACTGCCAAACATTGAGGCGGCCCGCTGGAATCGGTGATGCAAGCGCCAGCACCACTTCGACTCGAAAGGGAAAACATGCGTACTCGACTCATGCTCGCCAGTGCCGTGATGGGAGCCGCCCTGCTGACTGGTGGTGCCGTCGCCACCGCGCAGGCGGCACCCGCGTCCCTCGACCCCGGCAACACGACGGCCGCCGCGCCGCCCACCACCTCCGCCATCATCGTCGTCGGCTGGTACTCCAAGCTCTCGGCGTGCGAGGCCGACGGAGCGAACTCCGCCTACAGCTGGTGGGACTGCAGGTGGAGCGCCAGCCGCAGCGCCTGGGGGCTGTACGTGGACACCAACTCGTAAAGCACCTGACGCCCTGAAAGCCACCTGAACGGACTGATCGCCGCGGCCCCCGCACCACACTCCGATGCCGGGGTCGCGGCCCCACTATCCGAAAGGAACGGTTCCATGCGTACACGAGTCCGGCTCACCGGTGTGGTGATGGGGGCCGCCTTGCTGGCCGGCGGTGCCGCGACCGCCGCGCAGGCGGCACCCGCCCCCGCAGAAACCGCAACAGGCTCCTGCAGCCCTGTGATCAGCCGCCCGGGTGGCCCTGTCGCCCAGTGCCAGACCCTGCGCGACTGCGAGCAGACCGCGGAGGACCTCGGCTACGAGGAATGGGTCTGTCAGCGCTCGTCCAGCAGCGATTGGTGGAACCTCTACGTGTGGCCCTGATCCCCCGGCGGCGGAGAACCCGCCGCGCCCACCATGCGCAGCGCCAGCCCGGCGTAGAGGCGGCCGACCTCGTCGGGGGTGCTGCGGCCGCGGGGGTTGAACCAGCGGGCGACGTCGATGCACAGGGACAGGACGGCGACGGTGGTGCCGCGCGCGTCGGGCACGTCGAAGTCGCCGGCTTTGACGCCGTCCTCGACGATCGCGCGCACCGCGCCCTCCGAGGCCCGCCGCATCGCGGTGATCTCGGCGTAGTGGTCCTCGGCGAGCGCGCCGATCTCGTACTGGACCACACGGGCGGTGGTGTGGTGCTCGGCGTGCCAGCGGACGAAGGAGCGCACGGCGTCGGCGAGCCGTTCGGCGGGGGTGCCGGCGGCGTCCCTGGCCTCTTCCAGGATGTCGAGGGCGGACCGGTGGCCGACCTTGCTGATCTGGTAGAGCAGCTCTTCCTTGGTCTTGTAGTGGATGTAGAGCGCGGCGGGGCTCATGCCGGCCCGGCCCGCGATGTCGCGGGTGGTGGTGGCGTGGTAGCCGCGCTCGGCGAAGGCGTGCACCGCGGCGGTCATCAGCCGCCGGGCGGCGTCGGGGATGATGTCGCGCCACGCCTCGGGGGTGCCCTCCGGGGTGCCCTCGGTGTTCCTCGCCTCCGCGTCCATGGCGGACACCCTACATGCCGGTGAGCAAGCGCTTAGGGGTGTCTCGCGGATCATCCCGGGCCCGTTCTCCGCTCGGCCGGGCGGGGCTCGGCCGAGGGTTCCGTGCGGCGGCCGGGCGCCTCGGGTGGGGCGGGTGGGGCGCCGTGGCCGGCCGGGCGCAGGGCCACGCCCGCGGAGAGGAGCAG
>NZ_MAXF01000080.1 GCF_001704635.1 Streptomyces sparsogenes
GTGGCGCGTGGCCTCCGGTGGTGCGTGGTCTCCGGTGGTGCTGCGTCGTGTACCTCAAGGCTCCCGGACCGCCCGGCGCCGGACCATGGAGCAGGTAGGCGTCCTCACCGTGGGGCTAGCCCTACCGCCGGGGTAGGCCTGGGCCTACCGCCTCGCGGTCGCGCCATGGCAGCTCGGCGGTCACCGCCGTCGGCCCGCCCACCGGCGAGTCCACCACGAACAGGCCGTCGACCGAGCCGAGCCGCTCCGCCAGCCCGGCCAGGCCGCTGCCCCCGCCCGGGCTCGCGCCGCCGCGCCCGTCGTCCCGTACCTGGATCAGCAGCCGCTCATCCGTCCGCCGCACCTCGACCGAGGCCGTCCGGGCGCCGCTGTGCTTGCTGATGTTCTGGAGCAGCTCGGAGACGGTGAAGTAGGCGATGCCCTCGATGGCGGCCGCCGGCCGCTCCGGCAGGTCCACGGAGACCCGCACCGGCACGGTGCAGCGCGCCGCGACCGACGACAGCGCCGCGTCCAGGCCCCGGTCCGTCAGCACCGCCGGGTGGATGCCGCGGGCGAGGTCGCGCAGCTCCTGAAGGGCCAGTTTCACCTCGCCGTGCGCCTCGTCGACCATCGCGGCCGCGGCCCGGCCCCC
>NZ_MAXF01000081.1 GCF_001704635.1 Streptomyces sparsogenes
CCGAGGCCGTCCGGGCGCCGCTGTGCTTGCTGATGTTCTGGAGCAGCTCGGAGACGGTGAAGTAGGCGATGCCCTCGATGGCGGCCGCCGGCCGCTCCGGCAGGTCCACGGAGACCCGCACCGGCACGGTGCAGCGCGCCGCGACCGACGACAGCGCCGCGTCCAGGCCCCGGTCCGTCAGCACCGCCGGGTGGATGCCGCGGGCGAGGTCGCGCAGCTCCTGAAGGGCCAGTTTCACCTCGCCGTGCGCCTCGTCGACCATCGCGGCCGCGGCCCCCGGATCCTCCAGCACCTTCTCCTTCGCCAGGCCCAGGCCCATGGCGAGGGCGACCAGCCGGGCCTGTGCCCCGTCGTGCAGGTCGCGCTCGATGCGGCGCAGGTCCGCGGCCGCCGTGTCGACCACCGTGCCACGGTCCGACTCCAGCTCCGCGATCCGCCGCTCCAGCTCGTCGGAGGGGGACAGCAGCCCGCGCACCATCGCCCGGTCGGCGTTCGTCAGACCCCGCGCGATCCAGGGCAGCACCGGCCAGGCGACGAACAGGCAGACCAGGGTCAGGCAGAAGGTGAGCACCGCCCAGGGCAGCCGCAGGAAGGAGTACAGCGCGGTCCGCCAGCCCACCGGGTCCCGCAGCCGCGCCCACAGCCAGGTGAAGAAGCCACCGTCCGCCGGGTGCCACAGCCGGCTCGGCTCGTCGACGCGCACCGTCAGCAGCGCGCGGGCGCGGCGCCGCTCCAGCGCCCCGTACAGCCGGCTGCCGCGCAGCCCCAGGGCCAGCAGCGGCAGCCCCACCACGGTGATCGCCAGTCCCAGGCCCAGCACGAGCCAGATGAGGGCGTAGACGAAGCCGAGGATGCCCATGGGCAGATTGGCGAGCAGGTGCGCGATCTCCCGCCAGGTCTGCCGGGGAAAGCCGAAGGCGGGCGGCCGGGGCAGCCGCTCGTCGCCCCCGTCGGATGAACTCGAGGTCATACGGGCAAGATTGCCGGGCCCGCCCCCCGCCCCGCCATGGGGTAGGTCGCCGTGCCGGAGTGGGGTTAGCCCCACCGCATCCCGGACGGGCGGCTCACCCGGGCGGCGGCAGGGCCTACACTCCCGTGCGTACGCAGCGTCGAACAGACGACATCGACGGACAGCAGGCGGGACAGGGAGCGAGGGGCGGACGTGCCGGAGGCGACGACCGTGCACACCACAGCCGTGCCGCTCGCGGCCGGCTACTACGAGGGATACTCGGTGGTCGGCCTCCTCGCGGTGGTCGGGGTCCTCTTCGTCGCCGTGGCCTTCGGCGCCGGTCGGCTGCTGCGGCCCGTGGTGCCGACCCCGGAGAAGCTGCTGACCTACGAATGCGGGGTCGACCCCGTCGGCGAGGGCTGGGCCCACACCCAGATCCGCTACTACGTCTACGCTTTCTTGTATGTGATTTTCGCGGTGGACTCGATCTTCCTCTTCCCCTGGGCGACGGTGTTCGCCGCGCCGGGCTATGGCGGAACGACGCTGGTGGAGATGTTCGTCTTCCTCGGCTTCCTCGCCGTGGGCCTGCTGTACGCATGGAAGAAGGGCGTCCTGGAATGGACGTGACACCGACCCCCGCCCCCACGCCGGCTCCCGCGCCCGCCCCCGTGGACCTCCCGGAGCCGCGCCGCCTCGGCGCGCTCGCCAGGCTGGCCCCCGAGCCGATGAAGGTCGTCCTGAACTGGGGACGCCGCTACAGCCTGTGGGTCTTCAACTTCGGGCTGGCCTGCTGCGCCATCGAGTTCATCGCGGCCTCCATGGCCCGCCACGACTTCATCAGGCTCGGCGTGATCCCCTTCGCCCCCGGGCCGCGCCAGGCCGACCTCATGGTGGTGTCCGGCACGGTGACGGACAAGATGGCCCCCGCGGTCAGGCGGCTGTACGAGCAGATGCCCGAGCCGAAGTACGTCATCTCCTTCGGCGCCTGCTCGAACTGCGGCGGACCGTACTGGGACTCGTACGCCGTCACCAAGGGCGTCGACCAGATCATCCCCGTCGACGTGTACGTGCCCGGCTGCCCGCCCCGCCCCGAGGCCCTGTTGCAGGGCATCCTGAAGCTGCAGGAGAAGATCGCGCGCGAGTCCCTGGGCGAGCGGTACGGGCGCGACGGCGGCGCGCCTCGGCCGTCCGCCGCGGCGCTGCGCAGCGGGCTGGTCGCACCGCCCGAGCCGGCCTCCGGCCCGTCCCCTGCCCCGTCGTCCCCTGCCGCGTCGTCTGGCCGCGGGCGAGGTCGCGGGCGCCCTGCCGCGGGGGAGGGCACGCCGTGACCACGCCGGACGACCGCGACCGGCCCGTCGGGGCCGGGTCCGCCCCGCGCGTCGAGCCCGCCCCCGCCGCGCCGGCCGCCCCCGCCGCCGCCGCTCAGCCGCCGGTCGGCTGGCTGCCGCGGCCTGCCGCCGAGCTGTTCGGCGACGGCGCGACGGCGGAGGAGGCGTACGGGCTGCTCACCGTCGACGTCCCCGCCGACGCGTGGCTCCCCGCGCTGGAGACCGCCCGTGACGTCCTGGGCTGCACCTACTTCGACTGGCTGAGCGCGGTCGACGAGCCCGGCGAGGGGTTCCGCGTGGCCGCGCACGTCGTCGCCCTCGGGCCGGCGACGGCCGCCGCCCCGGCCGAGCCCGACACCTCTGCCGCCGCCCAGCCCGGCGCCTCTGCCGCTGGTGGCCCCGGCGCCCCCGCCGTGCGCGGGCTCCTGGTCCGCACCACCGTGGCGCACGACGCGCCCGCCCTGCCGACCGCGACCGGCGTCTACGCGGGCGCGGCCTGGCACGAGCGCGAGACCCACGAGATGTTCGGCATCGACTTCGCCGGCCACCCCCACCTCGTGCCGCTGCTGCTCCCGGACAGCTTCGAGGGACATCCGCTGCGCAAGGACTTCGTCCTGGCGGCACGGGTCGTCAAGGCATGGCCCGGCGCGAAGGAGCCGGGCGAGTCCGAGGCCGCCCACGGCCCCAGGCGGAGGCAGATGCTGCCGCCCGGCGTCCCCGACCCCAACGAGTGGGGCCCCCTCAAGGGCCAACTTCCCGCTGCCCCCGCCCGGCCGGCCCGCGCGACCCGGGCTGCGGGCGCCGCGACCGAGCGCCCGGCCCGCCGCGCCCGCAGCGCGTCCGCGGGCTCGGCGAGCCAGCGCGCCGCAACGGACGCCGAGGCGGCGGTCGGCGCGCCCGGGGAGGCCCCCACCGCCCCGGCGCGCCCCCCACGTCGCTCGCGCAGCGTGAGCGAGGGTTCCGCGAGCCAGCGCGCCGACACGGGTGCCGAGGCGGCGACCCCGGCTCGGCCCGCACGTCGCTCGCGCACCGCGAGCGAGGGTTCCGCGAGCCAGCGGGATACGAGGGCGGAGGCGGCGGACACGGATTCGGAGGCGCCGGGCGGCGCCACCCGGCCCGCGCGTCGTGCCCGCAGCGCGAGCGAGGGGTCGGCGAGCCAGCGCGCCGCGACGGGCGGACAGGCCCCGGCGCGCCCCGAGCGACCGGCCCCGCGCCCCCGCTCGACCGACGCCCCCTGGCACCACGCCCGCCCGGCACGAGACGAGCCGACGGCGGCGCCGGGCGCCGAGGAACCGGCGCGGCCGGAGTCCGCCGCCGAGGCGGCCGAAGGGTCGGCGGGGCGCGCGGGTGCCGCCGCTGGTGCCGGGCCGCGGCGGGAGCCGAAGGAGCCGCAGGGCGCTTCGCATGCGCCGCAGGACGCCGCGGGCGAGGGCCCCCGGCCCTCAGCCGCGCCCGAAGCCGACACGACGCCCGCCCCGGCCTCGACCACCGAGACATCCGGCACGAGCCCCGACGACACGAGCCCCGACGGCACGGGCACGGACCACACGAACGCCAACGCCACGAACACCGACGACACGAACACCAACGCCACGAACACCGACGACACGGCGGGAGGCACCGCGTGAACGACGTCCTCGACGTCGCGCTGCGACTGCTCGCCCTGCTGCTCGCCTTCCTCGTGCTGCCCCTGGTCGTGGGGCAGACCGAGCACAAGGTCATGGCCCATATGCAGGGCCGGCTCGGGCCGATGTACGCGGGCGGGTTCCACGGGTGGGCGCAGTTGGTCGCGGACGGTGTGAAGTTCGCGCAGAAGGAGGACGTCGTCCCGGCGGGGGCCGACCGGCGGATCTTCCAGCTCGCGCCGGCCGTCGCGCTGCTGCCGTATCTGCTGGTGCTGGTCGCGATCCCGGTCGCCCCCGGCGCCGTCGGGCGGTTCATCGACGCCGGCATCTTCTTCGTGCTCGCCGTGATGGGCGTCGGCGTGCTGGGCTCGCTCATGGCGGGCTGGGCGTCGGCGAACAAGTTCTCCCTCCTCGGGGGTTTGCGCACGGCCGCGCAGCTGATGGCGTACGAGCTGCCGATGCTGCTCGCCGCCGCCTCCGTGGCGATGGCCGCAGGCACCGTGTCGCTGCCCGGCATCCTCGACGCGTTCGAGTGGTGGTGGGTGCCGTGGCAGATCGTCGGGGGGCTGGTGTTCTTCACGGCCGGGCTGGCCGAACTGCAGCGCCCGCCCTTCGACGCGCCGATCGCCGACTCCGAGATCATCTTCGGCGCGTACACCGAGTACACCGGGCTGCGCTTCGCGCTGTTCCTGCTGGCCGAGTACGCGGGGATCGTGGTCCTCTGCGGGCTGACCACCGTGCTGTTCCTGGGCGGGTGGCACGGCCCGTTCGCGGACGACCTGGGCTGGGTGTGGACGCTGCTGAAGACGGCCGTCCTGGCCTTCGTGGTGATCTGGCTGCGGGTGAGCTATCCGCGGCTGCGCGAGGACCAGCTGCAGAAGCTCGCCTGGACCGGCCTCATCCCGCTCGCCCTGGTCCAGATCGCCCTCACCGGCGTCGTCAAGGTGGTGATCTCCTGATGGGCATCCCCGGTTCCGGCCTGGCCAAGGGCTTGGCCGTCACCCTGCGCACGATGACACGGAAGGCGCACACCGCGCAGTACCCGGACGTCCAGCCCGAGCTGCCGCCGCGTACCCGCGGAGTGATCGGGCTGTTCGAGGAGAACTGCACGGTCTGCATGCTCTGCGCCCGCGAGTGCCCGGACTGGTGCATCTACATCGACTCCCACAAGGAGACGGTGCCGCCGGCCGCGCCCGGCGGGCGGGAGCGCAGCCGTAATGTGCTGGACCGGTTCGCCATCGACTTCGCGCTGTGCATGTACTGCGGTATCTGCATCGAGGTGTGTCCTTTCGACGCGCTGTTCTGGTCGCCGGAGTTCGAGTACGCGGAGGAGGACATCCGCGACCTCACCCATGAGCGCGACAAGCTCCGCGAGTGGATGTGGACGGTGCCCGCGCCGCCCGCGCTCGACCCGGGCGCCGAGGAGCCGAAGGAGATCGCCGCCGCGCGCAAGGCAGCCGACAAGATCGCGGCGGCCGAGGCCGCGCGGGCCACGGACGCGGCGGGGCCCGACGGCCCCTCCGGCCGGGACGGAGCGGCGTCGTGAGTGCCGCCGCCCAGCTCGCGGCGTCAGGGCACGGTTTTCTGTCGCCGACGGGTGTGGAGATCACCTTCCTTCTCGTCGCGGTGATGACCCTGGGCGGGGCCCTCGTCACCGTCACCACCAAGCAGCTGGTGCACGCCGCGCTGTGGCTGGTGGTCACGCTCGGGGGGCTCGCGGTCGAGTTCCTGCTGCTGACGGCGGAGTTCATCGCCTGGGTACAGGTGCTGATCTATGTGGGGTCCGTCGTCGTCCTCATCCTGTTCGGGCTGATGCTGACCAAGGCGCCCATCGGGCGGTCCCCGGACGCCGACTCGGGCAACCGCCCGGCCGCCCTGGCGGTGGCCGTCGCCGCCGCGGCCGCCCTGGTGTGGGTGGTCGTGGACGCCTTCCGGGCCACCTGGATCGACGTGGACGCGGGGGTGCAGGGCTCCACCAAGGTCTCCGGTGAGAGCCTCTTCCGGCACTGGGTGCTGCCGTTCGAAGCGCTGTCCGTGCTGCTGCTCGCGGCGCTGGTCGGCGCGATCGTGCTGTCCCGGCTGCGCTCCACGCCGCGGTCCCCGGGCGCCCGGGCCCCCCGCGCGGCCGGCTCCCGCACCGCCGCCGGCCCCCGCACCGCCGCCGAAA
>NZ_MAXF01000082.1 GCF_001704635.1 Streptomyces sparsogenes
CCGCCGGCCCCCGCCGGCAGGCCCGCCGGAGCCGCCGAGAAGGAGGGCTGATGCACCTCGCCTACCCCGCCGTGCTCGCCGTCCTCCTCTTCTGCACCGGCCTGTACGGCGTCCTCGCCCGCCGCAACGCGATCCTGGTGCTGATGTCCGTCGAGCTGATGCTCGGCGCCGTCAACCTCAACCTCGTCGCCTTCGACGTCTGGCTCCGCGACACCCTGCACGCGGGCCAGGCCCTCACGCTCTTCGTCATCGCCATCGCCGCTGCCGAGATCGGCATCGGGCTGGCCATCGTCCTCCTCGTCCACCGCGACCGCGGCACCGCCGACATCGACAAGCTCCGGGGCCTCGCCGAGCCCCCGCCCACCGATGACAGCGTGACACCCACCACTGACAACAGCCCGGACAACAGCGCCGACCAGGGAATCCCCGCCCGGAGGCAGACCGCGTGACGACCACGACCGCCGCCGTCCTCGTCCCCCTCCTGCCCTTCCTCGGCGCCCTCGCCGGACTGCTGCTGGGACGCCGCGCCCCCGGCTTCGTACGGCCTCTCGCCGTGCTGCCGACCGTCGCCGCGGCCGCCCTCGCCGTGGTCGTGGCCGTACGGCAGGGCGGGGGAGCGGGCGGCGGCACGGGCGCCGTGGACGCGTCCACCCGGCTCACGCCCACCGGCTCGCTGCCGATCGACCTCGCGCTGCACATCGACGGCTTCGCCGCCCTGGTCGCGGTCCTCGTCGGCGTCGTCGCGTGCTGTGTGCAGATCTACTCGACCGGCTATCTGCGCGACGACCCCCGCTACCCCTCCTACGCCGCGCTCGTCTCCCTCTTCACCGCCGCGATGCTGCTGGTCGTCTACGCCGACGACCTGATCGTGCTGCTCGTCGGCTGGGAGGTGATGGGCATCTGCTCGTACTTCCTGGTCGGCCACTACTGGGAGACCGCCGCCGCGCGCTCCGCGTCCCTCAAGGCGTTCCTGGTCACCAAGCTCGGCGACGTGCCGTTCCTGTTCGGCCTCTTCGCGCTCGGCGCCGACGCCGGCACGTTCCGGATCAGCCACATCTACACCCGGCTGACCTCCTCCGCCGCCCACTTCCAGCTCGACCACCCCACCCTGATCGCGCTGCTCCTGCTGGCCGGGGTCGCGGGCAAGTCGGCGCAGTTCCCGCTGCACACCTGGCTGCCCGACGCGATGGCCGGCCCCACCCCGGTCTCCGCGCTGATCCACGCCGCCACCATGGTCGCCGCCGGCGTGTACTTCATCGCCCGGCTGCTGCCCGTCTTCGCCTCCTCCGCCGCGGCCCTCGCCGTGCTCGCGGTCATGGCGGCGGTCACCATGGTCGGCTCCGCGCTCGCGGCACTCGCCCAGGACGACATCAAGCGCGTGCTCGCCTACTCGACCGTCGGCCAGCTCGGCTACATGACCGGCGCGCTCGCCGTCGACGACCGCGGCGCCGCCGTCTTCCACCTGCTGAGCCACGGCGCGTTCAAGGCCCTGCTGTTCCTCGGTGCCGGTGTGATCATCCACGCGGCCGGGACGAACTCGCTGGCCGCGATGTCCCGCATGAGCGGCCTCGCGGGGCGCGTCCCCGACGCCTACTGGACGATGACGGTCGCCCTGCTGGCGCTCGCCGCCATCCCGCCCTTCGCGGGCTTCTTCTCCAAGGAGGCCGTCCTCGGCGCCGCCGAGCACGCGGCCACCGGGCACGCCGCGGCCGTCCCGGCGGCCGCCGGCTGGACCGTCCTGGTCGCCGGGCTGCTCACCGCCCTCCTCACCGCCGGCTACGCGACCCGCCTGTGGCTGCTCGCCTTCCGCGGCAAGGGCACGGACGCCCCCGACCACGGGCGGCAGCCCATCGCCATGAACGCCGTCCTGTGGGTGCTGTTCGTGCCCACCGCGGCGCTCGGCCTCGCCTTCGGGGCGCTCCCGGACTGGTTCGACGGCGGGTCGCTCGCCCCGACCCTCACCACCTCCGTGCTCGGCACCGGGCTGGCCCTCGTCGGCGTCCTCGTCACCTACGGGACCTGGCGGCACACCACCGCCCTCGCCGCCCGCGCCCCGCTCGGCGCCGTGGCCGCTCACCCGGACGCCGAGCCCGCGCTCTCCGAGGCCGAGGCCATCGCCACCCACGAGCTCGCCTACGGCGACATCGCGGCGGCCCACGACCCGGCGGACCCCGGCCGCCTCCTCCTCGGCCCGCTGCACCGCCACGCGGCGGCGGGCTTCCACCTCGACGCCCTGTACGCCGCGCTGTTCGTACGCCCCGTGCGCGCCGCCGCCCGGCTGGTCGGCTTCCTCGACCGGGCGGTCGTGGAGACCTACGTACGCGGCGCGGGCGGCGGCCCCCGGCTGCTGGGCGCGGCCGTACGACGCGCCCAGACCGGCAATGTGCAGACCTACCTCGGCGCGCTGATCGCGGGCTCGCTCGTCCTGGCCGTCGCCGTCCTCGTCGCAGCGGGAGCCTGACCCGTGAACCACACCGCCCTGCAGTCGCTCCTCGCGGCCCTGATCGTCCTCCCGCTCCTCGGCTCGCTCGCCGCGCTCCTCCCCGCCCCGCCCGGGCTGCGCGGCCGCGGCCCGGACCAGGCCGTGCTCCGGCACGGCGTCACGGTCACCGGCGTCGTCCTGGCCGCCGCCGTCGCGCTCGCCGCGGGCTTCGACCACGACCGCCCGGCCGCCATGCAGGCGCAGACCGACATCAGCTGGATCCCGGCGCTCGACATCCGGATCCACCTCGGGGTGGACGGCGTCTCGCTGCCCCTCCTCGTGCTGACCGCGCTGCTGACCTTCCTGTGCGCCCTCTACGGCTACTTCAACATGCCCGCCGGGCCCTCCCCGAAGGCGTTCGTCGCGCTGCTGCTGCTCCTGGAGGCCGGCACCCTGGCCACCTTCGCCGTCCTCGACCTGATGCTGTTCTTCCTGGCGTTCGAGACGGTGCTCATCCCGATGTACTTCCTCATCAACCGGTGGGGCGGCGCCGGGCGGGAGCGCGCCGCCTGGAGGTTCATCCTCTACACGCTGCTCGGCTCCGTCGTCATGCTGCTCGGCCTCCTCCTCGTCGGGCTCAAGGGCGGCACCTTCGACATGGTGGCACTCGCCTCGGACAACGGCTCGAAGCTCAGCCACACCACCCAGCTCATCGCGGTCCTCGCCATCGGCATCGGCCTCGCCGTCAAGGCCCCCATGTGGCCCCTGCACAGCTGGCTCCCGGACGCTCACACCGCCGCGCCCACTGTCGGTTCCGTCCTCCTCGCGGGCGTGCTGCTCAAGATGGGCACGTACGGGCTGGTGCGCGTCGTGCTGCCCATCGCCCCCGACGGGGCGCACGCCCTCGCGCCCTACCTCGCCGCCTTCGCCGCCGTCGGCATCATCTACGGCTCCCTGGCCTGCCTCGCCCTGGTCCGCACCGGAGGCAGGGGCGACCTCAAGAGGCTGATCGCGTACTCCTCCGTCGGCCATATGGGCTTCGTCCTGCTCGGCATCGCCACGCTCACCCCCACCGGGGTCAACGGCGCGCTGTTCGCCAACATCGCGCACGGCCTGATCACCGGCCTGCTCTTCTTCCTCGTCGGCGCCCTGAAGGACCGCTTCGGCACCACCGACCTCGACCAGCTCTCCGGCACCGGAGGAGCGGCGCTGTACGGCAGGGCGCCCCGCCTGGGCGGCCTGCTCGCCTTCGGCGCCGTCGCCTCCCTGGGGCTGCCGGGGCTCGCCGGATTCTGGGGTGAGATGCTCGCCATGTTCGGCGCGTTCCGGCCCGCCGACGGGCTCAGCCGCCCCGCCTTCCTCACCTTCATGGCGCTCGCGGGCCTGGGCACCCTGCTGACCGCCGCGTACCTGCTCCTCGTGGTGCGCCGCGTCTGCATGGGCGAGCACCCCGAGGAGGAGATCCCCGGGACGCTCACCGGGGCGTCCCCCGAGCCGGGCCGCCGCGCCCTGGTGGACGTACGCGGCTACGAATTCGCCGCCTGGACCCCACTGGTCGCCCTCACCGTCCTCGGCGGCCTGTGGCCCGCGGCCCTCCTCGGGCTGAGCGACCCGGCCGTGCAGCAGCTCCTCGCGGGAGGCCACTGATGACCGCACTCGCCGGAGGCTACGTCCAGTCCGTCGACTGGCTCGCGATCGCCCCGCCCACCATCACCGCCGCGGCCGCGCTGGCCGTCCTGGTCGCCGACCTTTTCCTCGCCGAGCGGAATAAACCCCTCCTGGGCTGGCTCGCGACCGGGGGACTGGCCCTGGCCGCGCTCTTCCTGCTGCCGCTCCGCGACGGGGACCGCCGCACCTTCTGCCTCACCTCCGACGGGGGAGCGTGCAGCTACACGGCGGACCATTTCGCCGTCGTCATCCAGCTCCTGGTGCTCGGCGGAGCCCTTCTGACGGCCCTGCTGTCCATGAGCGAGGTCCACGACCGCGGCGCCGACAACACCCCCGAGGGCCCTGACACGGACCCTGAGGGGCGCGGCGGAGACGCCGGGCGAGCCGGAAGCGAGGGGCGCGGCGGGCGCGGCAACGTTCCCGCGGGCGAATTCTGGTTCCTCCTGCTGTCCTCCGCCGCAGGCGCGGCGCTCCTGCCCGCCTCCCGCGACCTCGCCACGCTCGTCGTCGCCCTGGAGGTCGCCTCCCTCCCCGCCTTCGCGCTCGTGGGGCTGCGCCGCGGGGACCGCCTCTCCTCCGAGGCCGCCCTGAAGTTCTTCCTCTCCTCGGTCACCGCGACCGCCGTCATGCTGATGGGCGTCAGCTTCGTCTACGCCGCCACCGGCAGCCTCCACCTGTCCCGGATCGCCGGCGCCCTCGGCCACGTCGACCCGCGCCTGGACACGCTCGCCCAGGCCGGCGTGGTGCTCACCCTGGTCGGCTTCGCCTTCAAGACCGCCGCCGTGCCGTTCCACTTCTGGGTCCCCGACACCTACGTCGGCGCCCCGCTGCCGGTGGCCGCGTACCTCTCCGTCATCGGCAAGGCGGTCGGCTTCTCCGGCCTCATCCTGGTCACCGTCCTCGCCTTCCCCGCCTACGCCGACGTGTGGGGCCCGGCCGTCGCCGTCCTGGCCGGGCTCACCATGACCGCGGGCAACGTCGCCGCGCTGCGCCAGCGCCCCGACCGCGCCCACAGCGCCGTACGCCTGCTGGCCTGGTCCTCCGTCGCCCAGGCGGGCTATCTGCTGGTCCCGATCGCGGCCGCCGGATACGCCGACTCCTCCGGCGACGCGGCCCACGCCGTCGGCTCCACGGTCGCGTACGCCCTCATGTACGCCGCCGTGAACCTCGGCGCCTTCGCCGTCGCGGCCCTGGTGACCCGCACCCACCCGGCGGGTCGCCTCAGCGACTACCGCGGCCTGTACGCCTCCCGCCCGGCGGCCGCCCTCGCCCTCGGCTTCTTCCTGCTCTGCCTGGCCGGGCTGCCGCCCGGGGTCATCGGCCTGTTCGCCAAGGTCACCGTCTTCTCGGCGGCCGTCGACGCGGGGCTGGGCTGGCTCGCCGTGGTCATGGCGGTGAACGTCGTGATCGCGCTGTACTACTACCTCCAGTGGACGGCCGTCCTCTTCCGCGCGCCCGAGCCGGCCGCCCAGCCGACCACCGGGACGGCGGCCACCGCGGCCGCGGCTCCCGCCACCCGCGCGGTCCCGGCCTCCCTCACCGCGGTCATCGGCCTCGCCGCCGTGCTCGGCGTCGCCCTCTCCGGAGCCCCGCAGCTCGTCCTGCGCTTCGCCTCCGGCGCCCTGCTGTGAACTCGGCCGAGACCTCGCCCTGAGGCCTCATCCCTCTGGCCCAGCGGCCCGCCACGTGTGCACTTGGGAACCAGCGACCCTCATATGGCGTTGACCAATGCGGAAGGGTCCACTGGAAGGTGGAGACACCGCCAAAAAGGGTTCCCTTGCGGCATGTTTTGGAGGGCACACCGTGCATCGTCGGCACAACGGGCTCAGGACCGCGGTACTCCTCGGGGCACTGTCCGCCCTCATCATCGTCGTCGGCAGCCTCTTCGGCCGTACGGGCCTGATCGTGGCGGTCCTTGTGGCGCTGGGGACGAACGCCTACGCGTATTGGAACAGCGACAAGCTCGCTCTGCGCGCCATGCGCGCGCGGCCCGTGAGCGAGTTCGAGGCCCCGCAGCTCTACCGCATGGTCCGCGAGCTCTCCACCGCCGTCCGCCAGCCCATGCCGCGCCTCTACATCTCCCCGACCGAGGCCCCCAACGCCTTCGCGACCGGTCGCAACCCGCGCAACGCGGCCGTCTGCTGCACCGAGGGCATCCTGCGGCTCCTGGACGAGCGCGAGTTGCGCGCCGTCCTCGGCCACGAACTCAGCCACGTCTACAACCGCGACATCCTCATCTCGTCCATCGCCGGCGCGCTCGCCAGCGTCGTGATGTTCCTGGTCAACTTCGCCTGGCTGATCCCGATCGGCCGGTCCGACGACGACGAGGGGCCCGGCTTCCTCGGCATGCTGCTGATCATGATCCTCGGTCCGCTGGCGGCCACCATCATCCAGCTCGCCGTCAGCCGCTCCCGCGAGTACCAGGCCGACGCTTCCGGCGCCCAGCTCACCGGCGACCCCCTCGCCCTGGCGAGCGCCCTCCGCAAGCTGGAGGCGGGCACCCAGCAGCTCCCGCTGCCGCCCGAGCCCCGCCTGGAGACCGCGAGCCACATGATGATCGCCAACCCGTTCCGCGCGGGCGACGGCCTGACCAAACTCTTCTCCACCCACCCGCCCATGGCGGAGCGCATCGCCCGCCTCGAGCAGATGGCAGGACGGCAACCATGAAGACCATCCTGAACCTGATCTGGCTCATCCTCTCCGGCTTCTGGCTCGCCTGCGCCTACCTCATCGCCGGACTGCTCCTCTTCGTCACGATCATCGGCATACCCTTCGCGATCGCCTCCTGGCGCATCGCGGGCTTCGCCCTCTGGCCCTTCGGCCGCACCGCGGTCCCCCGCTCCGACGCCGGCGCGGGCTCCTGCGTCGGCAATGTGCTGTGGCTGGTGCTCGCGGGCTGGTGGCTGGCGCTCGGCCACGTCATCACCGGCGTGATCCTCTGCCTCACGATCATCGGCATCCCGCTGGGCCTGGCGAACTTCAAGCTGATCCCGATCTCCCTGACCCCCCTGGGCCACGAGATCGTCTCCACCGACCGCCCCTTCGCGGCCCCCCGCTGGTAAAACCCTCAGCGAGAGCCGAGAGCCGAGAGCCGAGAGCCGAGAGCCGAGAGCCGGGAGCCGAAAGCGGGGAGTCACCGAGGGCGGGCGGCCCGAAACAGGCTGCCCGCCGCCCTGGGACAAGCGGCCGCCGGTGCCGCCGCGACCCCGCTTACCGGTAGTTGACGAACTGCACCGCGAAGTCGAGGTCCTTGCCCTTGATCAGCGCGATGACGGCCTGAAGGTCGTCCCGGCTCTTGGACGACACCCGCAGCTCATCGCCCTGCACCTGCGCCTTGACGCCCTTCGGGCCCTCATCACGGATGATCTTGGCGATCTTCTTGGCGTTCTCCTGGGAGATCCCCTCCTGCAGCGAGGCGAAGATCTTGTACTCCTTACCCGAGGCCTGCGGCTCGCCCGCGTCCAGCGCCTTCAGTGAGATCCCGCGCTTGATCAGCTTGGACTCGAAGACATCGAGGATCGCCTTGACCCGCTCCTCGGAGTTCGCGCGCATCTCGATCCGCTCGCCCGACCACGCGATCGAGGCGCCGACGTTCTTGAAGTCGTAGCGCTGGGAGATCTCGCGGCTCGCCTGGTTGAGAGCGTTGTCGACCTCCTGCCGCTCGACCTTCGAGACGATGTCGAAACTGGAGTCGGCCATCTTGAGTTGGCTCCTCGTACATAGATCTGTCAGGGGCACGGCCCGCCGGACCGCTCGGGCCAGCCTAGCCATCTCGGCCATGATCGAGACGGGAACAACCCGGTGGCGGAGCACCCCCCGTCATCGGGTATTGTTTACGTCGTCGCCAGGGGGTTCCCACGAAGGGAACGGAACCCCTGGTCACATCCCAGGCGGTGTGCCCGAGTGGCCAATGGGAGCGGACTGTAAATCCGTCGGCTTAGCCTACCCAGGTTCGAATCCTGGCGCCGCCACGTAAGGGATACGGCCCCTGATCTGCGGAAACGCGGTCAGGGGCCGTTGTCGTTCAGGGAGCGGCACATCCCGGCCGACCGGTGAGCACAAGGCGGTGAGCACCCCATGGCGAAGCACGAGCAGTCCGCTGACGTCCCGTGGCAGGGCGTTCGCGCGAGGGCCCGCCGACGGGTGGAGCGGCACAACGACCGGCACCAGTGGGAGAAGGACCGGGTGCGCCGGTCGCGGGCCGAGCGTCTGAGCACCGGCTCCACGGAACACGACACCGGGCTGGAGGCCGCCGACCTCGTCTTCCACGCCGAGTACCGCGAGGCCGTGGCCGACGAGGAGCGCGCCGCGCTGTTCGGCGTGCCGGTCGGCACGCGGCTGCTGGAGCGCATTTACCGCACCCGCTGCCGCGAGGACTTCCCCTTCGCGCTGGTGCGCTCCTATCTCGTCCACGAGGTGGCGGCGGCCAATCCGGATCTGCTCGACGACGCGAACGAGCCATGGCCCGGCGGCACGCAGAACCAGCTCGATACGCTCGGCATCGAGCTGGACCGGATAGAGGAGCGGATCACGGCCCGCCCGCCGACCGCGGAGGAAGTCGAGGAGCTCGGCCTGGAGGGGGGTGTCCCGGTGATTCTCCTGAGGAAGATTTCCCTCGATATCGATGGCCGGGTCGTGGAATTCTCCGACGTCATTTTTCCGGGGGACCGTACGGAGCTGGTCTTCACCACCTGCCTGAAATCCCGGGGGAAATGACGCACGGCGCGCGGTGTCCGGCGGCGCCGGGGCGGCAGGGCGTCAAGGCGCGGTCGGCGGCTGCTGCGGCGGAGGCTGAGCTGAGGCG
>NZ_MAXF01000083.1 GCF_001704635.1 Streptomyces sparsogenes
GGAGGCTGAGGCGGCGGCTGCTGCGGCGGAGGCTGGGGCGGGGGTTGCTGGGGCGGCGGCTGTTGCTGCGGCTGCTGCTGTTGGTTGGGGTCGGGCTGCGGCTGGGACTGGTTGGGGTCCGGCTGAGGCGGCGGCTGCTGTTGGTTCGGGTCGGGCTGCGGCTGCTGCTGTTGATTGGGGTCCGGTTGGGACTGGTTGGGGTCCGGCTGAGGCGGCGGCTGCTGTTGGTTCGGGTCGGGCTGCGGCTGCTGCTGTTGATTGGGGTCCGGTTGGGACTGGTTGGGGTCCGGCTGAGGCGGCGGCTGCTGTTGGTTCGGGTCGGGCTGCGGCTGCTGCTGTTGATTGGGGTCCGGTTGGGACTGGTTGGGGTCCGGCTGAGGCGGCGGCTGCTGTTGGTTCGGGTCGGGCTGCGGCTGCTGCTGTTGATTGGGGTCCGGTTGGGACTGGTTGGGGTCCGGCTGAGGCGGCGGCTGCTGTTGGTTCGGGTCGGGCTGCGGCTGCTGCTGTTGATTGGGGTCCGGTTGGGACTGGTTGGGGTCCGGCTGAGGCGGCGGCTGCTGTTGGTTCGGGTCGGGCTGCGGCTGCTGCTGTTGATTGGGGTCCGGTTGGGACTGGTTGGGGTCCGGCTGAGGCGGCGGCTGCTGTTGGTTCGGGTCGGGCTGCGGCTGCTGCTGTTGATTGGGGTCCGGTTGGGACTGGTTGGGGTCCGGCTGAGGCGGCGGCTGCTGTTGGTTCGGGTCGGGCTGCGGCTGCTGCTGTTGATTGGGGTCCGGTTGGGACTGGTTGGGGTCCGGCTGCGGCTGCTGCTGTTGGTTCGGGTCCGGTTGGGACTGGTTCGGGTCGGGTTGCTGCTGGGTGTCCGGCGGTGGCTGGGGGTTCGACGGCTGATCCGACGGCTGATCCGACGGCTGATCAGACGGAATCGTCTCCGGCGTGGACTGCTGCGCCTCGGGAGGGGTGGCCGACTCGGACCGGTGTTTGTGAGATTTGTGCTTGGTTTTGGATGGGCTCGGCGATTTGGTCGAGGAATGGGATTCCCGTGGAGTGGTCGATCCAGGTGTGGAATCTCCGCCCGAGGCGTAGAAGAGGATCGCGAGCGCGATCAAGGCGACCACCGCGAAGAATACGCCGATAATGAGCGCGGAACGACGCGAGGTAAACCGCGATGAGTGCAGGCTCATATCTCCATCCTTCCCTCGCCTCCACTGTGCGCCGGTCATCGGCGACGCACCTCCCCCGACGGCATGGGAACGCACCCCTACCTTCGGGGGATGGATTTTGTCGCGCGCAAGCCGTGAATTCGCGTGGAAAGAGACGCCCGAACGGCTGGCGGGTGCCCAGGAGTTCGCAGCCCCCCGTGGGGGTTCCGAGGCGTCATGAGGCGCCCTGGCGCGGGGTGCGGCCGGACGCGATCATCCAGGGATGTTGACCTTGAAGCCGCGCGTGCGGCTCGCCGCCGTCGGGGCGGCCTTCGTCCTCGCCGCGGCCACGCCTGTCGCCGCGTACGCCGCGCTCGACGACGAGCCCGCCTCCGCCGCCTCGGCTCCCGCCTCCGCCGCCTCGGCTCCCGCCTCCGCCGTCAGCCGGGGCAAGCCGTATGTCGAGACCCGGCTGTTCTTCGGGACCCAGCGACCCGACGGCGGGCCGCCCGTGACCGACGAGCAGTTCATGGCCTTCGTCGACGAGGAGGTCACCCCGAGCTTCCCCTCGGGGCTGACGATCCAGGACGGGCGGGGGCAGTGGCGGGACCAGAACGGGACGATCGAGCGGGAGCGGTCGTACGAGCTGATCCTGCTGTATCCGGTGTCCGAGGCGCGGGCGCAGGACGCGCGGATCGAGCGGATCCGGGACACCTACGAGCGGCGGTACGCCCAGGAGTCCGTGGCCCGGGCCGACGAGACCACGCGGGTGGACTTCTAGGCGCCGCGCCGCCTGGAGCCGGCCGACCGGACCGGCCGGCCGACCGGATCGGCCGCCTGTCCGGATCGGCCGGCCGATCCGGACAGGCCGGCTGTCCGGGGCAGCCGACCGGCGGTACGCGGCGCGCCGCCCGATCCGCTATCCGACCGAGGCCGACACCGCCTCGGCGATCGGCGTCCCGCCGCCCACCAGTTCCAGGGTGCGGCCCGCCGTGCGGGGCTCGTCGAGGAGGGCGAGCAGGACGGCGGCCACGTCGTCGCGGGTGACCGAGCCGTAGTCGACGTGCTCGGCCAGGGTCACCCGGCCGGTGCCCGGGTCGTTCGTCAGGCGGCCCGGGCGCAGGATGGTCCAGTCGAGGGCCAGGCGGGCCCGTACGGCCGCGTCAGCCTCGGTCTTGGCGCGTAGGTAGGCGGCGAAGACCGGGTCGGTGTCCAGAGGGATCTCGCGGTCGGCGCCCATGGAGGAGACGACGAGGAACCGCCGTACGCCGGCCCGCTCGGCCGCGTCCGCGAAGAGCACGGCGGCGGCGTGGTCGACTGTCTCCTTGCGGGCCTCGCCGCTGCCGGGGCCCGCGCCGGCCGCGAAGACCGCGGCGTCGGCGGCCTCCAGGTGCTGGGCGACGTCGTCCACGGACGCCTCCTCCAGATCGCGCACGACCGGTTCCGCCCCGGCCGCCAGCAGGTCGCCCGCCTGTTCGGGGCGTCGGATGATGCCCGCGACCTCGTCTCCGCGCCTGGCGAGCAGCCGCTCCAGCCGCAGCGCGATCTGACCGTGTCCTCCAGCGATGACAATGCGCATGATCCCGACCGTACGCCGTGCAACCCTCCGAGGCATTCGGGAGTCTGACCGACAGATCAGGTGCTTAGTCTGATCAGCCATCCGGAGGAGTCCCGATTACCGCCATGTCCCCCATCCGTAAGCCCCTGGCGAAGTCCCTGATCAAGCCCCTGGTCGCGGTCGGCTGCACCACCGCGCTGGTCACCGGTGCCACCGCGTGCGGCGCCATCGAGAACATCTCGGCGGGCAAGAAGCTGGAGAACGCGACGGACAAGCTCGGCGAGCGCCGGTCAATGTCGATGGAGCTGGACCTCGACGTGACGCCCGAGCAGCTCATCGCGCTCTCCAAGAGTGACGGCGCCTCGGAGCCGATGCCGCGCGAGGCGGCCGAGGCGCTGGCCGGGGTGAAGGTCAGCGTGGCCGTGCAGGCCAAGAAGCCGCTGGCGGAGGCCAAGGACAAGGATCTGGTCGCGACCCAGCTGAAGCTCAGCGGGCCGGACGGGGTGCTCGCCGAGTACCGGGTCATGGGCAAGACCGCGTACGTACGGCTGGACATGCGGGCGTTCGGCGAGCTGAGCGGCGAACCGGTGCCGTCCGCCGACGAGATGCCCGAGTCCATGCCGGGCGGCAAGGCGCTGCGGAAGATCCTCGAGGGCGGGTGGGTCAAGGTCGACACCGCCGAGATGGAGAAGGCCCGCGCGGAGGTCGGCGGCCCGGGCGGCAAGAAGGCGTCCGGCGGCCCCGAGCTCTCCCCCGAGACCAGCAAGAAGATCACCAAGTCGCTGAAGAAGCTCTTCGCGCGCGAGGTCACCCTCAAGGACACCGGCAGCCGTGACGGGGCGGACCACGTGGTGGCCACCGGGCCGGTCAGGACCCTGCTGACCGGGATATTCGACGAGCTGCGGCCGTTCACCGACGAGATCCCGGGCGCCGAGGACCTGCCGACCGCCAAGGACTTCAAGGACCTGCCGAACAAGAAGATCGCGGTCGATTTCGCGATCAAGAACGGCACGCTCGCCAAGGCCAGCACGGACTTCGCCCCGCTCGCCGAGGGGCTGAAGAAGGGTGACAAGCTGCCGGTCACCCTGACGTTCGGCGAGGGCGGGAAGATCGCCGTCCCCTCGGGCGCCACCGAGCTCGACATCGCCGGGATGATGGACGCGATGATGGGCGGCTTCGAGGCCGGCGGCGACGCCGACGCCGATGCCATCTCCGGGGACAACTTCACCATTGAGGGCGATGCGTAGGGCTCCTCGGCTCGCAGCCTTGTGACCGCGGCGGCCGGCGGCTAGTCCGGCGGCTGCTGCGGCCGGCCGCCGGGGTCCGTGCGCGCCGGGCGGGTCTGCCGCGGCAGGTCCAGCGCCGCCGCGGCCGCCGAGGCGCAGTACTCCCGCACCGCGCTGGTGCGCGCCACCACGCGCCCCTGGTGCACCACCACCCGGCTGTAGGCGAGCGAGAGCACGCCCGGCAGGCCGTCGCCGCGCACCGCGAGCAGCTCCGCCGGGAAACCGGCCTCCACCCGCACCTCGGGCAGCCCCAGCGCGGCCCGGGCGCGCTCGCAGACCGCCTCGTACGCCTCCTCCGGCTCCGCCTCGCCCCGCGAGGCGAGGAGGAAGGCGGCCTCCAGCGGGTCGCCCCGCCCCACCGGGTTGGCGGCGTCCCGCAGCGCCCCGCTGCCCGCGGCGACCTTCACCCCGGCCGAGCGCAGCAGCCGCACCGGCGCGCAGCCCGGCGGGTGCGCCGCTCGCGCGCGCCGGTCCTCGAGGCCGACGCAGTCGCCCTGGGGCAGGCATACGACGGTGACCCCGGCCGCCGCGAGCCGCTCCGCCACCCGCGCCACCACCTCGCGCGGCAGCCGCGCCAGCCCCCCGCAGGGGCCGATCGTCACGCCCGGCCGCAGCCCGCCGGCCATCGCCGCGAGCCGGGCCAGCCGGGCCGGGTCGTCGCCGTCCGTGTGCAGGTCGACGGCGCAGCCGTGGCGGGCGGCGATGTCGAGGACGGCCTCCACATGGCCGGTGGGGTCGGGGTCGAGGTCGGGGCAGCCGCCGATGACCACTGCGCCCATCCGCACGGCGTCCCGCAGCATCGCCAGGCCGTCCGCCCCGGCCGTGCCGGTCAGCACGCGCGGCACCGCCACGGAGGACAGCTCGGTGAGCCCGCTCAGGGCCTCCCGGGCCCGCAGGACGGCCTCCATGGACCGCAGCCCGTGCACCCCGCCGATGGGCACGTGGGTGCGCAGGGCGGTGGCCCCGTGGCCGAGGTGCTGGAGAGCGGCCTCGATGGTGCGGCGCTGGACGTCCTCGGGGGCGTGGGAGACGGGCCCGGCGGCGTCGGCGGTGAGGGCGGTGTCGCAATGGGCGTGCGGCTCGGCGGGGGCGGGGAGCAGCAGATAGCCATCGAGGTCGAGGCGGGTACCGGGGATCAGGCTGCCCGCCGTGCCGACCGCCTCGATACACCCGCCGCGGACCCGGACGTCCACGGTGCGGCCGTCGGCGAGCCGGACGCCGCCGAGCACCAGCGCGGGGGCGGCCTCGGGCGCCGCGCCGCCGTGCGTGGGAGGCTGCTGCTGCGGGTGGCTGTCGGGCATCGCGCTCCTGGATGTCCTGGGGATGTCCTGTCTCGAGATCGCTCGACTCTCGAGATCGCTGGACGTGATCCGGGCCGAGCGGGGCCTGCCGCCGACCCTAGGACGCGCCGCGGGCGGCGTCCGGGAGGAGCCGAATAGTCGTACCGGTGTGGTGCCTGGGCGGGCGGCGACGCACACCGTCAGGGACACACCGACGGCGCTCCGATACGGATTTCACCTTCGGCGCCCGAGCGTGTAATGTCTTCATCGCTCGCCCCAATAGCTCAGTCGGCAGAGCGTCTCCATGGTAAGGAGAAGGTCTACGGTTCGATTCCGTATTGGGGCTCTGGTGTGAGAGGTGTCCCGCTCGACTTCGGTCGGGTGGGGGGCCGATTGCATCGCAGCGGTGTAGCTCAGTCGGTAGAGCAAGCGGCTCATAATCGCTGTGTCACCGGTTCAAGTCCGGTCACCGCTACTCACTGTAGCCGATTGTGGGGTCGGTCCTTCGATCGGCTACTATTTCTGCGTTCATCTATCCGTTCGTCAAGGAGCACTCACGTGGCTGCCACCGACGTCCGCCCGAAGATCACGCTGGCCTGCGTGGAGTGCAAGGAGCGGAACTACATCACCAAGAAGAACCGGCGCAACGACCCGGATCGTCTTGAGCTGAAGAAGCACTGCCCGCGTTGCAACGCGCACACCGCGCACCGCGAGACGCGATAAAGCGACGATCTGAAAGATCGCATTCAAGGTCGCCCCCACACGCGGGGGCGGCCTTGTTTCGTTCACAAGGCGTCTCTAAAAGATCCTCAGGACACTCAGACCACCGCAGGAGGTGCCGAGTCGATGGCGCTCGACCAGTCGTTCGTCGGGCGGTCCTACCCGCCCACCGCGCCCTACGAGGTCGGCCGGGAGAAGATCCGCGAATTCGCCGAGGCGATCGGTGACACCAATCCGGTGTACGTCGATCCGGAGGCGGCCAGGGCGCTGGATCACCCCGATGTGATCGCCCCGCCGACCTTCGTCTTCGCGATCACCTTCAAGGCCGCCGGGGAGCAGGTGATCAAGGACCCGCAGCTGGGCCTGGACTTCAGCAGGGTGGTGCACGGCGACCAGAAGTTCGTCTACACCCGCCCGGTGCGCGCCGGGGACCGGCTCACGGTCACCTCCACGATCGACTCGATCAAGTCGCTGGCCGGCAACGAGGTCCTCTCCGTCCGCGGCGAGGTGCACGACGAGAACGGTGAGCACGTGGTGACCGCCCACACGACCCTCGTGGCCCGCGCCACCCCGGCCCAGGACACCCCGGCGGCGGCCCAGGAAGCCCCGGCAGCGGAGGACGCCAGATGACAGCCAAGGTCTCCTACGACGACGTCGAGGTCGGCACCGAGCTGCCGGCACAGGAATTCCCGGTGACCCGCGCCACCCTCGTCCGGTACGCGGGCGCCTCGGGCGACTTCAACCCGATCCACTGGAACGAGAAGTTCGCCAAGGAGGTCGGCCTCCCCGACGTCATCGCGCACGGCATGTTCACCATGGCCGAGGCGGGCCGTGTGGTGACCGACTGGGTCGGCGACCCGGCGGCCGTCGTGGAGTACGGGGTGCGCTTCACCAAGCCGGTCGTCGTGCCCAACGACGAGAAGGGCTCGGTCATCGAGGTGACCGCGAAGGTCGCCGCCAAGCTGGACGACGAGGCCCGTACGGTGCGGGTCGACATCACAGCGACCAGCGCGGACCAGAAGGTGCTCGGCCGGTCCCGCGCCGTCGTCCGCCTCGCCTGAGACACCCCCTGGGGCCGCGGCGCCTGAGACACCCCAGGACACCCCCTGGGGCCGCGGCGCCCGAAGAAGGCCGGAGCCCGGCCGCCCGCGGGGAACGAAAGGCGCGTCCCCCGCGGGGCCTGGCACCGCCGCCGGGCCCCGCCGGGGCGCCCCCGTACTCTTGAGCCCGTGCAGGAACTCCACGACGCGCCCCTGGCCCCGTACACCACCTTCCGCCTCGGCGGCCCGGCGGGCCGGCTGCTCACGGCCACCACCGACGACGAGGTGATCGCGGCGGTCCGCGAGGCCGACGCGGCCGGTACCCCGCTGCTGGTCATAGGCGGCGGCAGCAATCTGGTCATCGCCGACAAGGGCTTCGACGGCACCGCCCTGCGCATCGCGACCAGCGGCTTCACCCTCGACGGCGACCGGCTGGAGCTGGCCGCGGGCGAGAACTGGTCCGACGCCGTGGCCCGCACGGTCGAGGCAGGCCTCGCCGGCATCGAGTGCCTGGCCGGAATCCCCGGCTCGGCGGGCGCGACCCCCATCCAGAACGTGGGCGCGTACGGCCAGGAGGTCTCGACCACGATCACCGAGGTCGTCGCCTACGACCGGCGCGCCGAGACCGTCGTGACCCTCCCGAACGCCGACTGCGGCTTCGCCTATCGCCACAGCCGCTTCAAGGCCGATCCGCGGCGCTATGTGGTGCTGCGGGTGCGCTTCGCGCTGGAGGACGCGGGAGGCCTGTCCGCGCCGGTCAAGTACGCCGAGACCGCCCGCACGCTCGGGGTGGCGGTGGGGGAGCGGGTGCCCGTCGCCGCCGCCCGCGAAACGGTCCTGCGGCTCCGCGCGGGCAAGGGCATGGTCCTCGACCCGGCGGACCACGACACCTGGTCGGCGGGCTCCTTCTTCACCAACCCGGTCCTGTCCGAGGACGCCTACGCCGCCTTCCTGGCCCGCGTCGCCGAGCGCCTGGGCCCCGGCGTCACCCCGCCCGCCTACCCGGCGGGGGAGGGGCTGGTCAAGACCTCCGCCGCCTGGCTGATCGACAAGGCGGGGTTCACCAAGGGCTACGGCACCGGCCCGGCCCGCATCTCCACCAAGCACACCCTGGCCCTGACCAACCGCGGCGAGGCCACGACCGAGGACCTGCTCGCGCTCGCCCGCGAGGTCGTCGCGGGCGTCGAGGCCGCGTTCGGCATCACGCTCGTCAACGAGCCGGTGACGGTCGGCGTCAGCCTCTGACGGCACGTTCCCCGGCGCCCCACGGCGCCCCCTCGCGTCCGTCCCCCGACCGTCCGCTACCCGGCCGCCGCCAGCCACGCGTCGATGTCGGCCAGCAGCCGCGCGGCCACGTCCTCCGGGGCCGCCGAGCCGCGGACGGACTGCCGGGCCAGCTCGGCCAGCTCGGCGTCCGTGAAGCCGTGGTGCTCGCGCGCCAGCTCGTACTGAGCCGCCAGCCGCGACCCGAACAGCAGCGGGTCGTCGGCGCCCAGCGCCATGGGCACCCCGGCCTCGTACAGGGTGCGCAGCGGCACGTCCTCCGGCTTCTCGTACACGCCCAGGGCCACGTTGGAGGCCGGGCACACCTCGCAGGTGACCTGCCGCTCGGCGAGCCGGCGCAGCAGCCGGGGGTCCTCGGCGGCCCGTACGCCGTGCCCCACCCGCCGCGCGCCGAGGTCGTCCAGGCAGTCGCGCACGCTGCCCGGGCCGGACAGCTCGCCGCCGTGCGGCGCCGCCAGCAGGCCGCCGTCCCGGGCGATGGCGAAGGCACGGTCGAAGTCGCGGGCGAAGCCGCGCCGCTCGTCGTTGGAGAGCCCGAAGCCGATGACACCCCGGTCGGCGTAGCGGACCGCCAGCCGGGCCAGCGTGCGGGCCTCCAGGGGGTGCTTCATGCGGTTGGCGGCGACCAGCACCCGCATGCCCAGGCCGGTGTCCCGGGAGGCGGTCTCCACCGCGTCCAGGATGATCTCCAGCGCCGGGATCAGGCCGCCGAGCCGAGGGGCGTACGAGGTGGGGTCGACCTGGATCTCCAGCCACCCGGAGCCGTCCCGGACGTCCTCCTCGGCGGCCTCGCGCACCAGCCGCTGGATGTCCTCGGGCTCCCGCAGACAGGACCGCGCGATGTCGTACAGCCGCTGGAACCGGAACCAGCCGCGCTCGTCGGTGGCCCGCAGCCTGGGGGGCTCGCCGCCGCTGAGCGCCTCCGGGAGGTGGACGCCGTACTTGTCGGCCAGTTCGAGCAGCGTGGCGGGGCGCATCGAGCCGGTGAAGTGCAGATGCAGATGCGCTTTGGGGAGCAGATGTACGTCACGTGCCATCTGGAGATACTGCCCCAGCCCGGCGCGCGCCGGTACCGCTTTCGCCGAACGGGGGCTTGCCCGCACATGAATGCGGAAGGGCGGGGCGGGGCCCGCGGGAAAACGCCGGGCGGGCCGGGTGTGCCCGCTCGGCACGCCCGACCCGCCCGGTTTTTCCGGGGTACCCCTTACGCGTTCTCCGGGGCCCCCGCGTTTTCCGGGAGGGCCCTTACGCCCGCGCCTCGCCCAGCAGCTTCTGCAGCCGGGAGACGCCCTCGACGAGGTCCTCGTCGCCCAGCGCGTAGGAGAGCCGCAGGTAGCCCGGCGTGCCGAAGGCCTCACCCGGGACGACCGCGACCTCGGCCTCCTCCAGGATCAGCTCGGCCAGCTCCACGGAGCTCTGCGGCCGCTTGCCGCGGATCTCCTTGCCGATCAGGGCCTTCACCGACGGGTAGACGTAGAAGGCGCCCTCGGGCTCGGGGCACTCCACGCCGTCGATCTCGTTGAGCATCCGCACGATGGTGCGGCGGCGGCGGTCGAAGGCCTCGCGCATCGCGGCCACGGCGTCCAGGTCGCCCGAGACGGCGGCCACGGCGGCGGCCTGTGCGACATTGCTCACGTTCGAGGTGGCGTGCGACTGGAGGTTGGTCGCGGCCTTGACGACGTCCTTGGGGCCGATGACCCATCCCACGCGCCAGCCGGTCATCGCGTACGTCTTCGCCACACCGTTGACCACGATGCACTTGTCCCGCAGCTCGGGCACCACGACCGGCAGCGAGTGGAACCGCGCGTCCCCGTAGACCAGGTGCTCGTAGATCTCGTCGGTGAGCACCCACAGCCCGTGCTCGGCCGCCCAGCGCCCGATCGCCTCGACCTGCTCGCGCGAGTAGACGGCGCCCGTGGGGTTGGACGGGGAGACGAAGAGCAGCACCTTGGTGTGCGGGGTGCGGGCCGCCTCGAGCTGCTCCACGGAGACCCGGTAGCCGGTGGTCTCGTCGGCGACCACCTCGACCGGGACGCCGCCCGCGAGCCGGATCGACTCCGGGTAGGTGGTCCAGTACGGGGCGGGGACGATGACCTCGTCGCCCGGGTCCAGGATCGCCGCGAACGCCTCGTAGATCGCCTGCTTGCCGCCGTTGGTCACCAGGACCTGCGCCGCCTCGATCTCGTAGCCGCTGTCGCGCAGCGTCTTCGCGGCGATCGCCGCCTTGAGCTCGGGCAGCCCGCCGGCCGGGGTGTAGCGGTGGTACTTCGGGTCGCGGCAGGCCGCCACCGCCGCCTCGACGATGTAGTCGGGCGTGGGGAAGTCGGGCTCGCCCGCGCCGAAGCCGATCACCGGACGCCCGGCGGCCTTGAGGGCCTTGGCCTTGGCGTCGACGGCGAGGGTGGCGGACTCGGAGATGGACCCGATGCGGGCGGAGACGCGGCGCTCCGTCGGGGACTGTACGGGGGGAGTAGCAGCGGTCATATGTGCATCGTCCCAGACGGCCGAAGGGCGCGGCACGGGGGTTTACGGCCCGGGGGCGGTAGTGATGGGGGGCGTTGGAGCGCCATGGGCGCTTCTCGTTCGACGCCCGGCCTTCGAGCACGTACACTCAACCGTCGTTGGCCGCTCAACAGCCATTCCGCCCGCGCACTCCATGGAGCCGGGTGGATGCGGTAGGTTGGGTGGAGCCGCAAAGGGTCGTAGCTCAATTGGTAGAGCACTGGTCTCCAAAACCAGCGGTTGGGGGTTCAAGTCCCTCCGGCCCTGCTACACGCACATTTACCAGGGTGCGTGCGCGCGTACTAAGAATGCACCGCTGTGCGGCCGGGCCGGACGCGGCACGGCCACGACCCGGATTCAGGTGAGGACGAGTGACGGAAGCCCTTGGCTCCACCGCGACGCCTGAGAGCGGTCGTCCCGAAGACGAGGTGGCGGCCAAGAAGGGCCGTCGCGGTGGCAAGCGCGCCAAGAAGGGCCCCCTCGGCAGGCTCGCGCTCTTCTACCGCCAGATCATCGCTGAGCTGCGCAAGGTCGTGTGGCCCACGCGTGGCCAGCTGTCGACGTACACCACTGTGGTGATCGTCTTTGTGCTGATCATGATCGGTATCGTTACCGTGATTGACTTTGGGTTCAACCATGCCGTCACGTACGTCTTCGGCTGACCCTCGAAGGGTGGCGCTGTCTCCGAGTTGCCCCTTCGCACGTTCCACCCCCTTGTAGCCAGGAAGAAGCAGCCACCGTGTCTGACCCGAACCTGAACGAGGCCGCCGAGGCCGTCGAGTCCGTTGAGGACGAGCTCGACATCGTCGAGGCTGCCGATGAGGACCAGGCCGAGGCTGCCGAGGCTGAGGCGGGCGAGCCGGCCGAGCAGGACGCGGTCCACGTTGAGGACGAGGACGCTGTCCCGGGGGCCGGGGACGCCGCCGAGGCCGACGCAGAAGAGGCCGGAGAGGCCGACGAGGCCGAGGAAGCCGTCGTCGACCCGGTCGAGGCCCTGCGTGAGGAGCTGCGTACCCTCCCCGGCGAGTGGTACGTCATCCACACCTACGCGGGGTACGAGAACCGCGTGAAGACCAACCTCGAGCAGCGCGCCGTCTCGCTGAACGTCGAGGACTACATCTTCCAGGCCGAGGTGCCGCAGGAAGAGGTCGTCCAGATCAAGAACGGCGACCGTCGCACCGTGCGCCAGAACAAGCTGCCCGGCTATGTGCTGGTGCGCATGGACCTGACGAACGAGTCCTGGGGCGTGGTCCGCAACACCCCGGGCGTCACCGGCTTCGTGGGCAACGCGTATGACCCGTACCCGCTGACCCTGGACGAGATCGTCAAGATGCTCGCCCCGGAGGCCGAGGAGAAGGCCGCCAAGGCCGCCGCCGAGGAGGCGGGCCTGCCGACGCCGAGCCGCAAGGTCGAGGTCCAGGTGCTGGACTTCGAGGTGGGCGACTCGGTCACGGTCACCGACGGCCCCTTCGCGACGCTGCAGGCGACGATCAACGAGATCAACGCCGACTCGAAGAAGGTCAAGGGCCTGGTGGAGATCTTCGGCCGGGAGACCCCGGTCGAGCTGAGCTTCGACCAGATCCAGAAGAACTGACCATACGAACCTTCCGATCAGGTCAGACGGGCTTTCGCGGCCTGTCTGACCTGCTCGGTTTTAGGCCGCGCAGGTATACCCGTTATCGTTGTGCGGTATGCCTCCATCCGGATGATCCGGTATGGCGGCGAACCACCTCTCACTAGGACCCGGAGAGAGCATGCCTCCCAAGAAGAAGAAGGTCACGGGGCTGATCAAGCTCCAGATCCAGGCCGGTGCCGCGAACCCGGCCCCGCCGGTCGGCCCCGCGCTGGGCCAGCACGGCGTCAACATCATGGAGTTCTGCAAGGCCTACAACGCCGCGACCGAGTCGCAGCGCGGCATGGTCGTGCCGGTGGAGATCACGGTCTACGAGGACCGTTCCTTCACCTTCGTCACCAAGACTCCGCCGGCCGCCAAGCTGATCCTCAAGGCCGCGGGTGTGGAGAAGGGCTCCGGCGAGCCGCACAAGACCAAGGTCGCCAAGATCACCCGCGACCAGGTCCGCGAGATCGCCACCACCAAGATGCCCGACCTGAACGCCAACGACCTGGACGCCGCGGAGAAGATCATCGCCGGCACCGCCCGTTCCATGGGCATCACGGTCGAGGGCTGAAGGGCTCGCCTGTTCTCGTTCACCCCGTGAGCGAGCCGAAGGGCGCGCCGCCCGCGCCGAAGGCGCTGATCGATGCTGTGAAAGCGATGAGAGCAAGGGTCGCGTAGCGACCGCGCAGCGTCGAAGAGCGTCGACACCGGGTACGAGCGCCCGGAGGCGAGCGAGCACAAAAAAGGTGGCAGGGCCATGCGCGGCCCGGACCACGAACTCCACGACATTTCAGGAGCAGCAGTGAAGCGCAGCAAGACTTTCCGCAGCGCGGACGCCAAGATCGACCGGGAGCGCGTGTACCCCCCGCTCGAGGCGGTCCGGCTCGCCAAGGAGACCACCACGACCAAGTTCGACGCGACCGTCGAGGTGGCCATGCGTCTGGGCGTCGACCCGCGCAAGGCCGACCAGATGGTCCGCGGCACCGTGAACCTTCCGCACGGCACCGGTAAGACCGCCCGGGTCCTGGTCTTCGCGACCGGTGACCGTGCTGCGGCCGCGGAGGCCGCCGGCGCCGACATCGTCGGCTCCGACGAGCTGATCGACGAGGTGTCCAAGGGCCGGCTGGACTTCGACGCCGTCGTCGCCACCCCGGACCTGATGGGCAAGGTCGGCCGTCTGGGCCGGGTGCTCGGTCCGCGTGGTCTGATGCCGAACCCGAAGACCGGCACCGTCACCCCCGACGTGGCCAAGGCCGTCACCGACATCAAGGGCGGCAAGATCGAGTTCCGTGTCGACAAGCACGCGAACCTGCACTTCATCATCGGCAAGGTCTCCTTCGACGAGGCCAAGCTGGTGGAGAACTACGCCGCGGCGCTCGAGGAGATCAACCGTCTCAAGCCGTCCGCCGCGAAGGGCCGCTACATCAAGAAGGCGACCCTGACCACCACGATGGGTCCTGGCATCCCGCTGGACGCCAACCGCACCCGCAACCTGCTGGTCGAGGAAGAGGCCGTCTGAGGCGCTTTCCGAGCGTGCTCTGAGCGTCTCTGAGCGCTGTGAGAGCCGGGTTCCGGCACTTCCCCCGTGAAGTGCCGGAACCCGGCTCTCCGCGTTGTGCGTCCCCTCAGATACAGTCGCAGCAGTCGTAAAAGCTGCATAAGAAGCAAAGACATAGGGGGACCTGTGCGCGGTACTCGTTTCGCTGCCCGGTGTGCGGCGGTGCTCAGTGGTGTCGTCCTGGTGGCGGGAGTCACCGCCTGTGGGAGCGACAAGTCCGACAGTGACAAGGGCGGTGACAAGTCCGACAAGGCCGCCGAGTCGGTGGGCAGCCCGCTGGCAGCGCTGAAGCTCGCCTCGCAGAAGACGGACCAGCAGCACTCCGCCAAGGTCGAGGGCACCACCCAGATGGGCCCGCAGAACTCGAGCATGTCCGGCGCGATGGACTGGGCGAACGGCATGCACGCCAACATGACCATCACGCAGAAGGGCGGGGCGGTCCAGAACTCGCCGCTGGCCGGCAAGCCCATGGAGGCCCGGTACACGCCCGACGCGATGTTCATGAACCTCGGTGACGAGTTCGCGGCCCAGGCCGGCGGCAAGCACTGGATGAAGTACGACTACGACACCCTGGCCAAGCAGGCCGGCGCCTCCGGCGAGTTCCTCAAGGACCAGATGCAGAACACCGACCCGGCGCGCGCGGTGCAGCTGCTGATCGCCACCGGCAAGGTCAAGAGCGTGGGCTCGGAGTCGGTCAAGGGCGTCAAGGCGACCCACTACACCGGCACGGTGAAGGTCTCCGAGCTGGCCGAGATGCAGTCCAAGGACCTCAGCAAGTCGGACCTGGAGTCGCTGCAGAAGCAGCTCCAGACCTCCGGCATGGAGACCGAGACCATCGACCTGTGGATCGACGGCAACAACCTGCTGGTCAAGAAGCGGGAGCAGGCCGACAGCAACAACGGCAAGTACGACTCGACGGTCTTCTACTCGGACTACGGCACCGACGTCACGGTCACCGAGCCGCCGGCCTCGGACACCATGAACTTCGAGGACGCCATGAAGCAGCAGTGACCCCCGCTGCGAGCTGATTTGCCTGGCCGCGGCCCGTTCGCGTAATCTGCCACAGAAGCCAAAGACCGCTGGTCGCTGCTGTGCCTCCACAGGGGGTGCGGCGGCCGAAGGATCCGCTAGCTGCGGACGACCTGCGCAGGTGATTGTGGATGGACTCCCGATCGGGCCGCCGAGCCCGTGCGGTCGAGTCACGCCCCGAGCGCCTGCGCCGGGGCGTTTCGTTTTGTTCAGCCTCCTTTCCCAGGCCGATGCGGTCCTCATCACCCGGAAGGAGGCCGAGGCTCATGGCGAGGCCTGACAAGGTCGCAGCCGTCGAGGAGATGACGGACAAGTTCCGCACCTCCAACGCTGCTGTTGTGACCGCGTACACCGGTCTCACCGTGGCGCAGCTCAAGGAGCTGCGTCGTTCGCTCGGTGAGAACGCTCAGTACCGTGTGGTGAAGAACACGCTGACCAAGATCGCGGCCAACGAGGCCGGGATCACCACGCTCGACGACCTGTTCGCGGGTTCGTCGGCCGTCGCCTTCGTGACCGGTGACCCGGTCGAGGCGGCGAAGGGTCTCCGTGACTTCGCCAAGGAGAACCCCGCTCTCGTCATCAAGGGCGGTGTCCTTGACGGCAAGGCGCTGTCCGCCGACGAGATCAAGAAGCTCGCGGACCTCGAGTCCCGCGAGGTGCTGCTCGCCAAGCTGGCGGGCGCCATGAAGGGCAAGCAGTCCCAGGCTGCGGCGCTCTTCCAGGCGCTCCCGTCGAAGTTCGTCCGCACGGCGGAGGCGCTTCGCGTCAAGAAGGAAGAGCAGGGCGGTGCCGGCGAGCCGGCTCCCGCCGAGGCCGCGGAGTAACTCTCCCGCTGCCCAGCGGGCCCGTGCCCGCCGACATGTACATCCGGCACCAGCCGATTTAGTGGAAGGACCGCCATCATGGCGAAGCTCAGCCAGGAAGACCTGCTCGCGCAGTTCGAGGAGATGACCCTCATCGAGCTCTCCGAGTTCGTGAAGGCCTTCGAGGAGAAGTTCGACGTCACCGCCGCCGCCCCGGCCGCCGTGGCCGTCGCCGCGGGTGCCCCGGGCGCCCCGGCCGAGGCCGAGGAAGAGAAGGACGAGTTCGACGTCATCCTCACCGGCGCCGGCGACAAGAAGATCCAGGTCATCAAGGTCGTGCGTGAGCTGACCTCGCTGGGTCTGAAGGAGGCCAAGGACCTCGTCGACGGCACCCCGAAGCCGGTTCTGGAGAAGGTCAACAAGGAGCAGGCCGAGAAGGCCGCCGAGTCCCTCAAGGGTGCCGGCGCCTCCGTCGAGGTCAAGTGACCTCAGGGGCAGGGGCTCACGGGCCCCGCAGGGCCCGCTGACCCGCTCCGTTCCGTAAGGGCGATCACCCGTTGGGGTGGTCGCCCTTCGGCGCTTCCGTCACGGCTGCGTTGCCTTGTCCCCGCCTGCGGGTATGGTGATCTTCGTTGCCCGTCGCCACGCCCTGTGACGATCTCGCCGGAGTGGGGGGCCTTGACGAACGGCACGCAGCGCGCAATTCTCAGGACGCGACGTCACACCGATCCAAGTCCGAGGCATGGATCGTCGGCGAAGCGGGCAGTATCGATATGCGCCTGAGGCGCGTGGTCGGCTGTAGGCGTTCGAAAACACGAGAAGATACCGAGGGGGAGCGGCCCCCTCACCGGAGGGAGAGATTGGCGCTGCCGGTCTCAGAAACTCGGAGCTGGACATCAGTGTGCCTTGTGGCTACACTGACCCTTTGCGCTGCCTGTTAGCTGCCTCCTGCCCGTCACCAGGGGCTGCCCATCCTGAAGCACTGCCGAGGAAATCTCTCTGACCAGGGGTTTCCGGGCGACGCCCAAGGTGGGACCGGCACGCGCGTAGTGAGTCCGAGCCCTCGGAAGGACCCCCTCTTGGCCGCCTCGCGCAACGCCTCGACTGCCAATACGAACAACGGCGCCAGCACCGCCCCGCTGCGCATCTCCTTTGCGAAGATCAAGGAGCCTCTCGAGGTTCCGAATCTCCTCGCGCTGCAGACCGAGAGCTTCGATTGGCTGCTCGGCAATGCCGCGTGGAAGGCTCGCGTCGAGGCTGCGCTGGACAGTGGTCAGGACGTCCCCACCAAGTCCGGTCTGGAAGAGATCTTCGAGGAGATCTCCCCGATCGAGGACTTCTCCGGGTCGATGTCCCTGACCTTCCGCGATCACCGCTTCGAGCCCCCGAAGAACTCGATCGACGAGTGCAAGGAGCGCGACTTCACCTACGCCGCGCCGCTCTTCGTCACGGCCGAGTTCACCAACAACGAGACCGGTGAGATCAAGTCCCAGACGGTCTTCATGGGCGACTTCCCGCTCATGACCAACAAGGGCACCTTCGTCATCAACGGCACCGAGCGTGTCGTGGTGTCCCAGCTGGTGCGCTCGCCGGGTGTGTACTTCGACTCCAGCATCGACAAGACGTCCGACAAGGACATCTTCTCCGTCAAGGTCATCCCCTCCCGGGGCGCCTGGCTGGAGATGGAGATCGACAAGCGCGACATGGTCGGTGTGCGCATCGACCGCAAGCGCAAGCAGTCCGTGACCGTCCTCCTGAAGGCGCTCGGCTGGACCACCGAGCAGATCCTCGAGGAGTTCGGCGAGTACGAGTCCATGCGCGCCACCCTGGAGAAGGACCACACCCAGGGCCAGGACGACGCGCTGCTCGACATCTACCGCAAGCTGCGCCCGGGCGAGCCCCCGACGCGTGAGGCCGCGCAGACGCTGCTGGAGAACCTCTACTTCAACCCGAAGCGCTACGACCTGGCCAAGGTCGGCCGCTACAAGGTCAACAAGAAGCTGGGCGCCGCCGCTCCGCTGGACGCGGGCGTCCTGACGGTCGAGGACATCATCGCCTCGATCAAGTACCTGGTGAAGCTGCACGCCGGCGAGACCGAGACGGTCGGCGAGAACGGGCAGACGATCGTCGTCGAGACCGACGACATCGACCACTTCGGCAACCGCCGCATCCGCAACGTCGGCGAGCTGATCCAGAACCAGGTCCGCACGGGTCTGGCCCGTATGGAGCGCGTCGTCCGCGAGCGGATGACGACTCAGGACGTCGAGGCGATCACGCCGCAGACCCTGATCAACATCCGGCCGGTCGTCGCCTCCATCAAGGAGTTCTTCGGCACCAGCCAGCTGTCGCAGTTCATGGACCAGACGAACCCGCTGTCGGGTCTGACCCACAAGCGCCGTCTGAACGCGCTCGGCCCCGGTGGTCTCTCTCGTGAGCGGGCGGGCTTCGAGGTCCGAGACGTGCACCCGTCGCACTACGGCCGCATGTGCCCGATCGAGACGCCCGAAGGCCCGAACATCGGTCTGATCGGCTCGCTCGCCTCGTACGGCCGGGTCAACGCGTTCGGCTTCATCGAGACCCCGTACCGCAAGGTCGTGGACGGCGTCGTCACCGACGAGGTCGACTACCTGACGGCCGACGAGGAGGACCGCTTCGTCATCGCGCAGGCCAACGCGCCGCTGACGAACGACCTGCGCTTCGCCGAGAACCGCGTCCTGGTCCGCCGCCGTGGCGGCGAGGTCGACTACATCCCGGGCGACGACGTCGACTACATGGACGTCTCGCCGCGCCAGATGGTGTCGGTCGCGACCGCGATGATCCCCTTCCTCGAGCACGACGACGCCAACCGCGCGCTCATGGGCTCGAACATGATGCGCCAGGCCGTGCCGCTGATCAAGGCGGAGTCCCCGCTCGTCGGCACCGGCATGGAATACCGCTGCGCGGTCGACGCCGGCGACGTCATCAAGGCCGAGAAGGACGGTGTCGTCCAGGAGGTCTCCGCCGACTACGTGACGGTGGCCAACGACGACGGCACCTACAACACCTACCGGGTGGCCAAGTTCTCCCGCTCCAACCAGGGCACCTCCTTCAACCAGAAGGTCGTCGTGGACGAGGGCGCTCGGGTGATCGCCGGCCAGGTGCTGGCCGACGGCCCGTCCACCGAGGACGGCGAGATGGCGCTCGGCAAGAACCTCCTGGTGGCGTTCATGCCGTGGGAGGGCCACAACTACGAGGACGCGATCATCCTCAGCCAGCGTCTGGTGCAGGACGACGTCCTCTCCTCGATCCACATCGAGGAGCACGAGGTCGACGCCCGTGACACCAAGCTCGGCCCCGAGGAGATCACCCGGGACATCCCGAACGTGTCCGAGGAGGTCCTGGCCGACCTCGACGAGCGCGGCATCATCCGCATCGGTGCCGAGGTCGTGGCCGGGGACATCCTGGTCGGCAAGGTCACCCCGAAGGGTGAGACCGAGCTGACCCCGGAGGAGCGCCTGCTGCGCGCGATCTTCGGTGAGAAGGCCCGTGAGGTCCGTGACACCTCGCTGAAGGTGCCGCACGGTGAGATCGGCAAGGTCATCGGCGTGCGCGTCTTCGACCGCGAGGAGGGCGACGAGCTGCCGCCGGGCGTGAACCAGCTGGTCCGCGTCTATGTGGCGCAGAAGCGCAAGATCACCGACGGTGACAAGCTCGCCGGCCGCCACGGCAACAAGGGCGTCATCTCCAAGATCCTGCCGGTCGAGGACATGCCGTTCCTGGAGGACGGCACCCCGGTCGACATCATCCTCAACCCGCTGGGTGTCCCGTCCCGAATGAACCCGGGACAGGTCCTGGAGATCCACCTCGGCTGGCTGGCCTCCCAGGGCTGGAAGGTCGACGGCGACGAGGAGTGGATGCAGCGTCTGAGGGCCATCGGCGCCGACGAGGTGCAGCCCGGCACCAACGTCGCGACCCCGGTCTTCGACGGCGCCCGCGAGGACGAGCTGGCCGGCCTGTTCGAGCACACCGTGCCGAACCGGGACGGCGAGCGCATGGTGCTGCCCTCGGGCAAGGCCCGGCTGTACGACGGCCGCTCCGGCGAGCCGTTCCCGGACCCGATCTCGATCGGCTACATGTACATCCTCAAGCTGCACCACCTGGTGGACGACAAGCTGCACGCCCGCTCCACCGGTCCGTACTCGATGATCACCCAGCAGCCGCTGGGTGGTAAGGCTCAGTTCGGTGGCCAGCGCTTCGGTGAGATGGAGGTGTGGGCGCTCGAGGCCTACGGCGCCGCCTACGCCCTCCAGGAGCTGCTGACCATCAAGTCCGACGACGTCACCGGTCGCGTGAAGGTCTACGAGGCCATCGTCAAGGGCGAGAACATCCCCGAGCCCGGCATCCCCGAGTCCTTCAAGGTGCTCATCAAGGAGATGCAGTCCCTGTGCCTCAACGTGGAGGTGCTGTCGTCCGACGGCATGTCCATCGAGATGCGCGACACCGACGAGGACGTCTTCCGCGCTGCGGAGGAGCTCGGTATCGACCTGTCCCGGCGCGAGCCGAGCAGCGTCGAAGAGGTCTGACGGGTCTGGCTGGGGCGGTCGACCACCGCGACCGCCCCGGCCTCTCCCCGGACCCCCAGTCAGACCCGAAGACACGACCCTGAAAGAGGGATTGACGACAAGTGCTCGACGTCAACTTCTTCGACGAGCTGCGGATCGGCCTCGCCACCGCTGACGACATCCGCCAGTGGTCCCACGGTGAGGTCAAGAAGCCGGAGACCATCAACTACCGCACCCTCAAGCCCGAAAAGGACGGACTCTTCTGCGAGAAGATCTTCGGTCCGACCCGGGACTGGGAGTGCTACTGCGGCAAGTACAAGCGCGTCCGCTTCAAGGGCATCATCTGCGAGCGCTGTGGCGTCGAGGTCACGCGCGCCAAGGTGCGCCGTGAGCGGATGGGCCACATCGAGCTGGCCGCCCCCGTCACCCACATCTGGTACTTCAAGGGCGTCCCGTCGCGCCTGGGCTACCTGCTCGACCTCGCCCCGAAGGACCTCGAGAAGGTCATCTACTTCGCCGCCTACATGATCACGTGGGTGGACGAGGAGCGCCGTACGCGCGACCTGCCCTCGCTGGAGGCCCATGTCTCCGTCGAGCGCCAGCAGATCGAGCAGCGCCGCGACGCCGACCTGGAGGCCCGCGCCAAGAAGCTCGAGGCGGACCTCGCCGAGCTGGAGGCCGAGGGCGCCAAGGCCGATGTGCGCCGCAAGGTGCGCGAGGGCGCCGAGCGCGAGATGAAGCAGCTGCGCGACCGCTCCCAGCGCGAGATCGACCGGCTCGACGAGGTGTGGAACCGCTTCAAGAACCTCAAGGTCCAGGACCTGGAGGGCGACGAGCTGCTCTACCGCGAGCTGCGCGACCGCTTCGGCACGTACTTCATGGGCGGCATGGGCGCCGCTGCCCTGCAGAAGCGCCTGGAGTCCTTCGACCTCGACGAGGAGGCCGAGAAGCTCCGCGAGATCATCCGGACCGGCAAGGGCCAGAAGAAGACCCGCGCCCTCAAGCGCCTCAAGGTCGTCTCCGCCTTCCTGCAGACCCGCAACAGCCCCAACGGCATGGTGCTGGACTGCATCCCGGTGATCCCGCCGGACCTGCGTCCGATGGTGCAGCTGGACGGTGGCCGCTTCGCGACCTCCGACCTGAACGACCTGTACCGCCGCGTCATCAACCGCAACAACCGCCTCAAGCGTCTCCTTGACCTCGGCGCGCCCGAGATCATCGTGAACAACGAGAAGCGGATGCTGCAGGAGGCCGTCGACGCGCTGTTCGACAACGGCCGCCGCGGCCGCCCGGTGACCGGCCCCGGTAACCGCCCGCTGAAGTCCCTCAGCGACATGCTGAAGGGTAAGCAGGGTCGTTTCCGTCAGAACCTGCTCGGCAAGCGAGTCGACTACTCGGCCCGTTCGGTCATCGTCGTCGGCCCGCAGCTCAAGCTCCACCAGTGCGGTCTGCCCAAGGCCATGGCGCTGGAGCTCTTCAAGCCGTTCGTGATGAAGCGCCTGGTGGACCTGAACCACGCGCAGAACATCAAGTCGGCCAAGCGCATGGTCGAGCGCGGCCGCACGGTCGTGTACGACGTGCTCGAAGAGGTCATCGCCGAGCACCCGGTGCTGCTGAACCGTGCGCCGACCCTGCACCGCCTGGGCATCCAGGCCTTCGAGCCGCAGCTGGTCGAGGGCAAGGCCATCCAGATCCACCCGCTCGTGTGCACCGCGTTCAACGCGGACTTCGACGGTGACCAGATGGCCGTGCACCTGCCGCTGTCCGCGGAGGCCCAGGCCGAGGCCCGCATCCTGATGCTGTCCTCGAACAACATCCTCAAGCCGGCCGACGGCCGCCCGGTGACCATGCCCACCCAGGACATGGTGCTCGGCCTCTTCTTCCTCACCACCGACGAGGAGGAGCGCGAGGTCCGCGGCGAGGGCCGGTCCTTCGCCTCGGTCGCCGAAGCGATCATGGCGTTCGACGCCCGGGAGCTCTCGCTCCAGGCGAAGATCGACATCCGCTTCCCGATCGGCACCGTCCCGCCGCGCGGCTGGACGCCGCCGGTTCCGGATGAGGGCGAGCCCGCCTGGACCCCGGGTGACAGCTTCCGGCTGCGCACCACCCTGGGCCGCGCGCTCTTCAACGAGCTGCTGCCCGAGGACTACCCGTTCGTCGACTACTCGGTGGGCAAGAAGCAGCTCTCCGAGATCGTCAACGACCTCGCCGAGCGCTACCCGAAGGTCATCGTCGCGGCGACCCTGGACAACCTGAAGGCGGCCGGTTTCCACTGGGCCACCCGCTCCGGTGTCACCGTCGCGATCTCCGACGTCGTCGTCCCCGAGGCCAAGAAGGCCATCATCGAGGGCTACGAGGCGCAGGACGAGAAGGTCCAGAAGCAGTACGAGCGCGGTCTGATCACCAAGGACGAGCGCACCCAGGAGCTCATCGCGATCTGGACCAAGGCGACCAACGAGGTCGCCGAGGCGATGAACGCGAACTTCCCGAAGACCAACCCGATCTTCATGATGGTCGACTCGGGCGCGCGCGGAAACATGATGCAGATGCGTCAGATCGCCGGTATGCGTGGTCTGGTGTCCAACGCGAAGAACGAGACCATCCCGCGGCCCATCAAGGCGTCGTTCCGTGAGGGTCTCTCCGTGCTGGAGTACTTCATCTCCACCCACGGTGCCCGTAAGGGTCTCGCGGACACCGCGCTGCGCACCGCCGACTCGGGTTACCTGACCCGTCGTCTGGTGGACGTCTCCCAGGACGTGATCATCCGCGAGGAGGACTGCGGCACCGACCGCGGCCTCAAGCTGGCGATCGCGGCCAAGGGCGCGGACGGCGTGCTGCGCAAGGCGGACGACGTCGAGACCAGCGTGTACGCGCGCTGCCTCGCCGAGGACATCGTCGTCGACGGCAAGGTGCTGGCCCCGGCCGGTACCGACCTGGGCGACGTGCTCATCGACGAGCTGGTCCGCCACGGCGTCGAGACCGTCAAGACCCGCTCGGTGCTCACCTGCGAGTCCGCCGTCGGCACCTGCGCCATGTGCTACGGCCGCTCGCTGGCGACCGGCAAGCTGGTGGACATCGGCGAGGCGGTCGGCATCATCGCCGCCCAGTCCATCGGTGAGCCCGGCACCCAGCTGACGATGCGTACCTTCCACACCGGTGGTGTGGCCGGTGAGGACATCACGCAGGGTCTGCCGCGTGTCGTCGAGCTCTTCGAGGCCCGTACGCCCAAGGGTGTCGCCCCGATCTCGGAGGCGGCCGGCCGCGTCCGGATCGAGGAGACCGAGAAGACCAAGAAGATCGTCGTCACCCCGGACGACGGCTCCGACGAGACGTCCTACGGCGTCTCCAAGCGAGCCCGTCTGCTGGTGGAGGAGGGCGACCACGTCGAGGTCGGCCAGCCGCTGACCGTGGGTGCCACCAACCCGCACGACGTGCTGCGGATCCTCGGCCAGCGCGCCGTCCAGGTCCACCTGGTCGGCGAGGTCCAGAAGGTCTACAACTCGCAGGGTGTGTCGATCCACGACAAGCACATCGAGATCATCATCCGGCAGATGCTGCGCCGGGTGACGATCATCGAGTCCGGCGACGCGGAGCTGCTGCCGGGCGAGCTGGTGGAGCGCTCGCGCTTCGAGTCCGAGAACCGTCGCGTGGTCCAGGAAGGCGGCCACCCGGCCTCCGGCCGTCCCCAGCTGATGGGTATCACCAAGGCCTCGCTGGCGACCGAGTCCTGGCTGTCGGCGGCGTCCTTCCAGGAGACGACCCGGGTGCTCACCGACGCGGCGATCAACGCCAAGTCGGACTCCCTGATCGGCCTCAAGGAGAACGTGATCATCGGTAAGCTCATCCCGGCCGGTACGGGCCTGTCCCGCTACCGCAACATCCGGGTCGAGCCGACCGAGGAGGCGAAGGCCGCGATGTACTCGGCCGTCGGTTACGACGACATCGACTACTCGCCCTTCGGCACGGGCTCCGGCCAGGCGGTCCCGCTGGAGGACTACGACTACGGCCCGTACAACCAGTAGGTCGTACGGCCAGGTCACGGGTATCCCGGGACGAGGCCCGACGTTCGCAGGGCGGTCACCCCATGGCGGGGTGGCCGCCCTGCGGCTATGCTGCGGGTTCGGTGTGTCCTGCCGCGTGTGCATTTGTTTTGACCGGAGCCGATGCGGTAGGTACGCTCTGACCTTGTGCCTGGGGTGTCCCTGGGCTCCCGTATGCGCTCTCGTCACCGGCTCCACGGCCGGGAGGGGCCTTCCGCGGGGGACCGAGGTGTCGACACCGAAATCTGCACTCTCCCGCACTTCGCGCGGGGGTCTGCAGTGCGCGACACACCCGACCGCGTGGGTCGGAGAAACCCCAGGTTAGCTTTATCGAGACTGGCACACAGAAACCGGAGAAACGGTGCCTACGATCCAGCAGCTGGTCCGCAAGGGCCGGCAGGACAAGGTCGAGAAGAACAAGACGCCCGCGCTCGAGGGTTCCCCCCAGCGCCGTGGCGTCTGCACGCGCGTGTTCACGACCACCCCGAAGAAGCCGAACTCGGCCCTGCGTAAGGTCGCGCGTGTGCGTCTGACCAGCGGCATCGAGGTCACCGCTTACATCCCGGGTGAGGGCCACAACCTGCAGGAGCACTCCATCGTGCTGGTGCGTGGCGGTCGTGTGAAGGACCTGCCGGGTGTTCGTTACAAGATCATCCGCGGCTCCCTCGACACGCAGGGCGTCAAGAACCGCAAGCAGGCTCGCAGCCGCTACGGCGCCAAGAAGGAGAAGTAAGAATGCCTCGTAAGGGCCCCGCCCCGAAGCGTCCGGTCATCATCGACCCGGTCTACAACTCTCCTCTGGTGACCTCCCTCATCAACAAGGTGCTGCTGAACGGCAAGCGCTCCACCGCCGAGCGCATCGTCTACGGCGCCATGGAGGGTCTGCGCGAGAAGACCGGCAACGACCCGGTCATCACGCTCAAGCGCGCGCTGGAGAACGTGAAGCCGACCCTCGAGGTCCGCTCCCGTCGTGTCGGTGGCGCCACCTACCAGGTCCCGGTCGAGGTCCGCCCCGGCCGCTCCTCCACCCTCGCGCTGCGCTGGCTCGTGGGCTACTCCCGCGCCCGTCGCGAGAAGACCATGACCGAGCGTCTGATGAACGAGCTGCTGGACGCCAGCAACGGTCTGGGCGCGTCCGTCAAGCGTCGCGAGGACACTCACAAGATGGCCGAGTCCAACAAGGCCTTCGCGCACTACCGCTGGTAGTCGCTACCCCATCGAGAACCGAGAGAAGACTGAGCCATATGGCCACCACTTCACTTGACCTGGCCAAGGTCCGCAACATCGGGATCATGGCCCACATCGACGCGGGCAAGACGACCACCACCGAGCGGATCCTGTTCTACACCGGCGTGAGCTACAAGATCGGTGAGGTCCACGACGGCGCTGCCACCATGGACTGGATGGAGCAGGAGCAGGAGCGCGGCATCACGATCACGTCGGCCGCGACGACCTGTCACTGGCCGCTCGAGAACGTCGATCACACCATCAACATCATCGACACCCCGGGCCACGTCGACTTCACCGTCGAGGTGGAGCGCTCGCTGCGCGTGCTCGACGGCGCCGTGACGGTGTTCGACGGTGTGGCCGGTGTGGAGCCGCAGTCCGAGACTGTGTGGCGTCAGGCGGACCGTTACAACGTGCCGCGCATCTGCTTCGTCAACAAGCTCGACCGCACCGGTGCCGAGTTCCACCGCTGTGTGGACATGATCGTGGACCGCCTGGGCGCGGTGCCGCTGGTCATGCAGCTGCCGATCGGTACCGAGGCCGACTTCAAGGGTGTCGTCGACCTCGTCACCATGAAGGCGCTGGTCTGGTCCGCCGAGGCGACCAAGGGCGAGATGTACGACACCGTCGACATCCCGGACACCCACCTCGAGGCCGCCGACGAGTGGCGCGGCAAGCTCCTCGAGGCCGTCGCCGAGAACGACGAGCAGATGATGGAGCTGTACCTGGAGGGCGAGGAGCCCACCGTGGAGCAGCTGTACGCGGCGATCCGCCGTATCACCATCGCCTCGACCGGCACCGAGGGCTCGCCGACGATCACCCCCGTGTTCTGTGGCACCGCCTTCAAGAACAAGGGTGTTCAGCCGCTGCTGGACGCGGTCGTGCGCTACCTCCCCTCGCCGCTGGACATCGAGGCCGTCGAGGGCCACTCGGTGAAGGACCCCGACGAGGTCATCAAGCGCAAGCCGTCGGACGACGAGCCCTTCGCGGGCCTGGCGTTCAAGATCATGAGCGACCCGCACCTCGGCAAGCTCACCTTCGTCCGGGTCTACTCGGGCCGCATGGAGACCGGCACCCAGGTGCAGAACTCCGTGAAGGGCAAGAAGGAGCGCATCGGCAAGATCTACCGGATGCACGCCAACAAGCGTGAGGAGATCGACTCGGTGGGTGCCGGCGACATCGTCGCCGTCATGGGTCTGAAGCAGACCACCACCGGTGAGACCCTCTGCGACCCGGCGAACCCGGTGATCCTGGAGTCGATGGACTTCCCGGCCCCGGTCATCGAGGTCGCCATCGAGCCCAAGTCGAAGGGCGACCAGGAGAAGCTGGGTGTGGCGATCCAGCGCCTCGCTGAGGAGGACCCGTCGTTCCGGGTCAAGACCAACGAGGAGACCGGCCAGACCATCATCGCGGGTATGGGCGAGCTGCACCTCGACGTGCTGGTCGACCGTATGAAGCGTGAGTTCAAGGTCGAGGCCAACGTCGGCAAGCCGCAGGTGGCCTACCGCGAGACGCTCCGCAAGAGCGTCGACCGGGTGGACTACACCCACAAGAAGCAGACCGGTGGTTCGGGCCAGTTCGCGAAGGTCCAGATCGCCATCGCGCCGCTCGAGGGCGACGGCTACGAGTTCGAGAACAAGGTCACCGGTGGCCGCATCCCGCGGGAGTACATCCCGTCCGTGGACGCGGGCTGCCAGGAGGCCATGGAGTTCGGCGTGCTCGCGGGCTACCCGCTGACCGGTGTCAAGGTCACGCTCCTCGACGGTGCGTACCACGAGGTCGACTCCTCCGAGATGGCCTTCAAGATCGCCGGTTCGATGGCCTTCAAGGAGGCCGCCCGCAAGGCCTCCCCGGCCCTGCTCGAGCCGATGATGAAGGTCGAGGTCACCACGCCCGAGGACTACATGGGCGACGTGATCGGTGACATCAACTCCCGCCGTGGACAGATCCAGTCCATGGAGGACCGCAGTGGCGCCAAGCTGGTCACCGGCCTGGTTCCGCTGTCGGAGATGTTCGGTTACGTGGGCGACCTCCGGAGCAAGACCTCCGGTCGTGCCAGCTACTCCATGCAGTTCGACTCCTACGCCGAGGTTCCCAAGAACGTCGCCGAGGAGATCATCGCGAAGGCCAAGGGCGAGTAAGGCGGGTTCATCCGCGTTTCCCACCCTTTAGGCTGGAGCAAAGGCATCGGGGCAATCCGTCACAGATCGCTCATCGTGGCGTCTGTGACGGGCCCCGGCCGCCGGCCCCCAAACGAATACGGCGAAGGGCATCCCCCTCGGGGTCCTGGCCGGTTCGGTAAGACCACCTGAACCCATCCGCAAAATGTGGATGCGTACAGAACCACTCCACAGGAGGACCCCAGTGGCGAAGGCGAAGTTCGAGCGGACTAAGCCGCACGTCAACATCGGCACCATCGGTCACATCGACCACGGTAAGACGACCCTTACCGCGGCGATCACCAAGGTGCTGCACGACAAGTACCCGGACCTGAACGAGGCCTCGGCCTTCGATCAGATCGACAAGGCTCCTGAGGAGCGTCAGCGCGGTATCACCATCTCCATCGCGCACGTCGAGTACCAGACGGAGTCGCGCCACTACGCGCACGTCGACTGCCCCGGTCACGCGGACTACATCAAGAACATGATCACCGGTGCGGCGCAGATGGACGGCGCCATCCTGGTGGTCGCCGCCACCGACGGCCCGATGCCGCAGACCAAGGAGCACGTGCTCCTGGCCCGCCAGGTCGGCGTTCCGTACATCGTCGTCGCCCTGAACAAGGCCGACATGGTGGACGACGAGGAGATCCTGGAGCTCGTCGAGCTCGAGGTGCGTGAGCTCCTCTCCGAGTACGAGTTCCCGGGCGACGACGTCCCGGTCGTGAAGGTCTCGGCGCTCAAGGCGCTCGAGGGCGACAAGGAGTGGGGCGAGTCCGTCCTCAACCTGATGAACGCCGTCGACGAGGCCATCCCGCAGCCGGAGCGCGACGTCGACAAGCCGTTCCTGATGCCGATCGAGGACGTCTTCACCATCACCGGTCGCGGTACGGTCGTTACCGGCCGTATCGAGCGCGGTGTGCTGAAGGTCAACGAGAACGTCGACATCATCGGCATCAAGCCGGAGAAGACCTCCACCACGGTCACCGGCATCGAGATGTTCCGCAAGCTGCTCGACGAGGGCCAGGCCGGTGAGAACGTCGGTCTGCTGCTCCGCGGCATCAAGCGCGAGGACGTCGAGCGCGGCCAGGTCATCATCAAGCCCGGTTCGGTCACCCCGCACACCGAGTTCGAGGCCCAGGCCTACATCCTGTCGAAGGACGAGGGTGGTCGCCACACCCCGTTCTTCAACAACTACCGTCCGCAGTTCTACTTCCGTACCACGGACGTGACGGGCGTTGTGACCCTCCCCGAGGGCACCGAGATGGTCATGCCGGGCGACAACACCGAGATGTCGGTCCAGCTGATCCAGCCGGTCGCCATGGAGGAGGGCCTGAAGTTCGCCATCCGTGAGGGTGGCCGGACCGTCGGCGCCGGCCAGGTCACCAAGATCATCAAGTGACCTGAAGCTCTTCGGAGCGGGCTGTTCGAAGGCCCCGCACCCCGTCCGCGAGGACGGTGGCGCGGGGCCTTTGACGTGCCCGCGTTTCCCGCCGGGGCGGGGGCGGCCGGGCCGGCCCACCGCGGGGGCCGCCCCGGCCGGGGAGTCAAGGCGCGGTGCGTCGGACCGGGGGCCGGCCCGGACGGTACGTCGGCCAGGGGCCGGCCCGGGGGCCGGTCAGGCGCGGGTGGGGGGCCGGCCCGGGGGGCGGTCAGGCGCGGGAGGTCGGGCGTGGGTGCCAGATCCAGGGCGTGGCGCCGGGGGACATCCCCACCACGTGCACCTGCGCGCCCTCACCCGCCAGCAGCGCGGGTGTCCCGACCGGGACCAGCCGGCTCGCCGGGCGCAGCGGCCTGGCGTGGGCGCCCGTGCCGTACTGCACCTGGACCCCGCCGTCCATGTCCCGGCTCAGCAGTACCACCGGGGCCCGGCGACCGCCGGACGGGGCGGGGGTGTGGGCGGCGACCGGGCCGTAGCCCTCGAAGTGGGGCAGCGGTACGGAGGCGCCGTCGCCGTGGAGGTAGGGCACCGCGGCGGCGGGGGAGCGGTAGACGACCGCGACCGAACCGTCCGGGGCGAGCACGGCGCCCGGCTGCTCGCCCGGCACCGGCAGGTCCGCGAGCGGCCGGAGCGCGACCGGGCCGCCCGGCCGGTCCTGGGCCCAGTGGTGCACGGTGTCCCGGCCCGCCGCGACGACGTGCACCCGGGCCTGCCGGTCCAGCAGCACGGTCAGGCCGTCCTGGATCTCGCCGCCGCCCAGCCGCTGCCAGGGGCCCCAGTGCCCGGCCGCGTCCCGCACCCGGGTGGCCAGGCCCTTGTCGGCGGTGCGTACGAAGAGGTGGACCCGCCCGTCGGGGGTGGCCACGGCCGCCGGAGCGCCGACCCGGCGCCCCCGCTCGGAGTCGGGCTCGGGGGTGCCGAGGCCCGTCCAGGCGCGGAACGACCCGTTCGGGGTGTGCTGTTCGAGCGCCACCAGCTCGCGGGTGTTGGCGCCGCCCTGCCCGTCCAGCGCGGAGAACCGCAGCGCGACCACCACCTGGCGGCCGCGGGAGTCCCGCACCGCGCACAGCGCCGGGGCCAGCGGCCCGCCGCCCAGGCCCTGCGGGGCGCCGAAGCGCCCGCTGCCGGGCGCGGTCTCGCGCCAGCGGACGGCCTGGGCGCCCAGCACGCCGTACGCGACCAGGCGGCCGTCGGGGTCGGTGAGGGGCGTGGGCAGGGCGCTGGGGTAGCGGTAGTGGGTGGAGCGGATCCAGCCCTTGCGGTTGGTCAGCGGCCGGGTGCCGCCCTGGCTGTAGTCGCCGCAGCCCGCCTGGTTGCCGCAGTTCCACACCGGGCTGCCGCCGTACGCCGCCACGGCCCTGGCCTTCTGCGCGAGCACGGCGGGCGGCAGGTTGTGCGGCCAGCGCTGGTTGTAGTAGCCGCGGAAGGAAGTGGTCGTGAAGCGCGGCGCCCGCTTCTCCCGACGCGCCACGTCGTCCGCCCACTGCGCGATGGCCTTCCAGGCGAACAGCGCGACCGGGGTGTGGTCCCGGTGGTCGGAGCAGCCCGGCTGGTCGTTGTCGCGGGGGTGCCGGGCGTCGTGCACCTGGAAGTCGGGGTCCGGGTCCAGGGTGTGGATCACGGTGGGCCGGTAGCGGTCCATGATCGAGGCGAGCACCTCGACGAGGGTCTGGTGGCTGTACGTGCTGGTCGTCCTGACCGGGGAGTCGGCGGCGACGAGCGTGCGCATGAGGATGCCCGGGACGTCCCACAGGTGGGGGAGGCGCACGTTCCCCTGCGACAGCATGGCGATGTTGAGGAAGACCAGCCGCACGCTGCGGCCGGCGTTCCCCAGTACGTTGGTCTCCGCCGTGACGCCGCCGGGCAGCCGCAGCACGGAGCGCCGCCAGCGGGTGAACTTGTCGAGCCCGAGCATCTGGGCGTACGCCTGGCGCAGCCCCTGGTGGCGGGCGGCGGAGTAGGCGGGCTTGTCGGGGCGCGGCAGGGGCGCGCCGGCCACCCGGTTGAGCCCGACCGCCTCGCCCGCCGTGACGTACACGCAGACCACGGGCACGCCGGCGCGCAGCATGTGCTCGGCGTCCGGGTTCATGAAGTACAGGTCGTCGTCGGGGTGGGCGAGGATCTGCAGCAGCAGCGCGTTCTCGGTGCCCGCGAAGGACTCCGCGGCGCGCGGGGACAGCGGCCGGGCCGGGATGGCCGAGGCGGTCGGGGCGCCCGGGGACCCGCTGCAGGCCGTCGTGGCCGCGGCGGTGGCAGCGGTGACCGCGGCCAGCGCGGCGAGCGTGTGCCGGCGCGTGGGCCGGCCTGTCGGCCCGCCTGTGGAACCGTCTGCGGTCCTGCTGGTGGTCCTGCTTGTGTCGGCAGGTGCGGAGGCTCGAATGTTCAACCTGGTGACCCCGTCCCGTTGTGCAGCACGTTGTCCCCGGCTGCTTCTCCGTGCTAAGGGACGGCTGGTGATCTTCGAAGGTTGTCCGTTTGCGGCATGTTGTCGGTCACGAATCGGGCAAGAAAAGGTTTGCGGACGCCCGCTCCGGGCAAACAATGGGGTTTTTGACGCTTGAAGTGGGCGCTGCGGCGATGGAGACGGCCGGCGCCGCCTGGAGGCTCGCCGGGCTGGCCCCCGCCTCGCCGACCACCGCCTCGCGCTGGCCCGTACGGTCGTGGACTTCCTCAGCCGGACCCCGGCGGCCGCGTGAGGGGCGCCGGCCGTCAGGGCTCGGCCGGGTAGCGGTCGCGGGGAGTCCGGGGAGGGGAGCGGGTCAGGCCGTCCAGTCGGCGTTGTCCGGGTAGGCGATGTAGGTGCCCTCCGTCAGGGCCACCGTGAAGCCGTATTTGCGGCCCTCGACGAGGTTCCATCCGTAGTCGGAGGCGTCGCGGCGCTTGCAGTTGCCGTTGCCACCGACGGTGAGCGTGCGGCTCTGACCGGTCTTGTAGTCGTAGATCTCCGCGTAGGCGGCGAAGCCGTCGGCCTCGATGTCGCAGATTTCGACGATGTCGCCGTTGGCCTCGAACCGCAGACGGGCACCGGGGTCCCCGTCGTCCGAGTGCATCGTGTGGTCCCAAGCGACGGCGTGGGCGTTCGGCGAGGCCAGGACCGGCAGCGCGACGGCGGCGGCGATGGCCGCGCCCGCTCGCAGGACGGTTCCCCTGGTGGGTTTCCGAAGCTTGGGCATGTGGTGCTCCTTGATTTTCTCCGGACAGACCACATCAACGGGCCTGCGCTGCGGAGGAGTTGCACCGGAGGCTAGCCGGGGCGTTTCCGGCCGTGAATCACCTCCCGCGTTTGTTGAGCAACTCCTGAGCTGAGGGCTGCCCCTTGCTCCCCGATGGCCCCGGAGGGTGCCCCAAGGCGGTTGGGGAGGGCGTGCATGGTCGGGCGGGAGCTGTCTGCCGCGGATCATCCGAAGAAGGAGGTCCGGATGGCGCTCGAGCGGCTGGTGGCCCGGGGGTGGACGATCAGGAAGGAAGGGCACTGGGGGCGGCTGTACTGCCCGTGCGAGGGTCGCTGCCTGACCATTCCCGTGCCCGGTACCCCCCAGAACGCCGACCGCGCGGCCCGGAGAATCGCGGCGCGCGCCGCGCTCTGCCCGCTGCCTGAGGGGGACCCGCGCCGTACCCCGTAAGGCTTGTTGTCGTTTGACAACACGGCTGGGCTGGGTAACGCTGCCAGTGAGGGGGCGGCGAACGCTGACACGGCCGTTCGTACGGCACGAGTTTGGGGGAGTGGGCGCCATGGAGTATGAGTTTCTGTTCGTCGTGGAAGGCATCTCTGTCGATGACGACCAAGCGGTGGGTATCGTCTTCGACCAGTTCGACGGCCTGCTGACCAGGCACCGCGACCGGCACCTGCTGGATGTCGCCGAAACCGGAGCGGACGCCATCGAGGCCGCACACCGCATCGTCGCCCGCCTCCGCCGTGCACTGCCTGGCCTTCGGATCATCCGGCTGGACCCGGAGCTGGTGGGCGTGGGTGACATCGCCGAGCGGACCGAGCGCAGCAGGCAGAACGTGCTCCAGTGGGTCGGCGGCGAGCGGCGCGGCGACCAGCCGTTCCCCGAGCCCGAAGGTTCGGTGGGGCGGTCGCAGGTATGGCGCTGGGCCGAAGTGAATCAGTGGCTCAACCTGATCGACGTGGGGGACGGGTCGAGCGCCCCTCTCCGCGAGGAGGCGTTGCTGATCGACCTGATGCTGCCGCAATGGCAGCGAGACCTGGACGAGGGTCTGCCACTGGTGAAGATCCTCTGCGCCCAGGACGAATGGCGGGCCGAGCGCACTGCGGTGATGCAGACGCTGGAGCACGCGCTCGGGCAGCCGGAGACTGTGCGGACCATGTGCGCGCTGCCGTGGAGTGAGCCAGATCGGCTGACCGTGGTGTGTGCTGTGGTCCAGGACCGGTTGAGCGCCGTGCTCGACCAGATCGCGCCGGACGACGCGTCGGCGTTGCTCGCCGTGCGCGGCGAGGACACCACGCTTCACCTGCTGGGCGTCGCCTCCCGAGCATTGCCCCACGCGGTACCCGTGTCGGAGCTGGGCCTCGGTAGCGGGGCCACGGTGGGCGATCTGCTGCTCGTACTGTCCAGTCGCTCAGTGGCCCCCACGACGCCCCTCGCGCTGGCCTGACGCCCTCGTTGGACGTCGGTTACGCGGCTGCGGGCCCGTGTGCAGGGGATGTCATCCGGCAGTCGCGGCAGAGGCCGGCGCGGGGCGCGCGGAAGGCGCGGTCGCAGCCGTCGCAGTTCTGGAGGGGGACGGGCCCCGGCCTGGGCTTGGTGGCTGCCGGGAGGGGTGGCGGGAGTAGCGCGGTGAGTCGGTGGGCGAGGAGGGCGACGGGATGGCGCAGGTCCGGGGGAAGGGCCGTGGCCAGGGTGCGGCGCACGGCGTCGGGGGCGGCGCCGCGCTCCAGCCAGGCGGCCACGCCCGGCGCGAGGCGGCGTACGTCGCGCTCGGCGAGCAGTAACCGGGCGTCGTCGCGGCGCAGTTCGGCGAGGAGCGCGGCGGCGAGACGGTGGCGCTCCGGGACGGGGGCGGTGGGCTCGGGGAGCGGGGGCGGTGCGGGGCGGTGGGGCCGCGCGGGTGGGGGTGCGGGGGTGGTGTTGCTGCTTGGCGGTGGCGGCGGGGTGGTCGCCGGGGGCCGTACGACGGGTTCGGGCGCGGGCGGGGCGGGCTGCTCGGCGACCGGCTCGACCGTGGGCCCGGCCACGGGCTCCGCCGCGTGGCGGTCGCTGTCGATTCGGGGAACGTTGTACGAGAGCGTCCGCGTGACGATGCGCCCCTCGGGCGTACGCTCCCGGATCCGCTTGATGTACCCGTGGTCTTCCAACTCCCGCAGTGCGGCGGCGATTCGGTCCCGCCCCTCCGCGAACTTCCCGGACAGCGTCCGGATGTCCACAGCCGCGCCGTCGGGCAGCGACTGGATGTGCGCGCCGAGTCCGATCGCGGTCAGGGAGAGGTCGCGGTGCTGGGTGAGGT